>JAIXSK010000011.1 GCA_027484725.1 Flavobacterium sp.
AAAGTAGTATTCACTTGAGAAGCCAATACAGCCACACCATTCAAAGTATCGTTCACCAAAACATTAGTGAAAGCCGTTCCACCAGTTAATCCGTTTACTGAAGTTCCGGTATCATCATTAGCGATGATTGAAGCCGCAGAAACCGGTACCGTTACAATCGCAGTATCGCAGTTGGTTGGATTTAGTTTTTCACAGATTTGGTACGTGAGCGTGTAAGTTCCGGCAGGTGTTCCAGCCGCAACGATTACATCAGTTCCAGACAAAGTCACACCAGCGTTGGTTGCGCTTACAAAAGTCGTGTTCACTTGAGAAGCCAAAACAGCTACTCCGTTCAAAGTATCGTTCACCAAAACATTAGTGAAAGCCGTTCCACCCGAAAGCCCGTTGACTGAAGTTCCGGTATCATCATTCGCGATGATTGAAGCCGCAGACACAGCTACCGTTACAATCGCAGTATCGCAGTTGGTTGGATTTAGTTTTTCACAGATTTGATAAGTCAAGGTATAAGTTCCGGCAGGTGTTCCAGCCGCAACGATTACATCCGTTCCAGATAATGTCACACCAGCGTTGGTCGAACTAACAAAAGTAGTATTCACTTGAGAAGCCAATACAGCCACACCATTCAAAGTATCATTCACCAAAACATTAGTGAAAGCTGTTCCACCTGCAAGCCCGTTGACTGAAGTTCCGGTATCGTCATTAGCAACGATCGAAGCCGCAGACACGCTTACTGTTACAATCGCAGTATCGCAGTTGGTTGGGTTTAAGATTTCACAGATTTGGTACGTTAGGGTATAAGTTCCAGCAGGAGTTCCGGCAGCAACTACAACGTTGGTTCCAGATAAAGTCACACCAGGGTTGGTTGCGCTCACAAAAGTAGTATTCACTTGAGAAGCAGTAACCGGAGCACCGTTTAAAGTATCGTTCACCAAAACGTTTGTGAAAGCCGTTCCACCCGCAAGCCCGTTTACTGAAGTTCCGGTATCGTCATTAGCAACGATCGAAGCCGCAGATACAGTAACTGTTACAATCGCAGTATCACAGTTGGTTGGATTTAGTTTTTCACAGATTTGGTACGTTAGGGTATAAGTTCCGGCAGGTGTTCCAGCCGCAACGATTACATCAGTTCCAGACAAAGTGATTCCAGTGTTGGTTGCGCTTACAAAAGTCGTGTTCACTTGCGAAGCAGTTACCGGAGCACCGTTAAGTGTATCGTTCACCAAAACATTAGTGAAAGCCGTTCCACCAGTTAATCCGTTTACTGAAGTTCCGGTATCGTTTACTGCATCAATCGGAGAAGGCAATACTCTTACAGTAACAATTGCTGTATCGCAGTTGGCAGGGCTTGCCACTTCACAGATTTGGTACGTTAAGGTGTAAGTTCCGGCAGGTGTTCCGGCAGCTACCACAACACTGGTTCCTGATAAAGTGATACCTGTATTGGTGGCACTAACAAAAGTTAGATTGACTTCTGATGTAGCAAATGAAGCACCGTTCATGGTATCGTTGGTCAATACATTAGCTAAGGATGTTCCGCCTACGGCACCCACGATATTGGCTCCGTTGTCGTTTACCGCATCGATTACTTTACATTTTCTAATCCTAAACGGAAAACTACAGCCGGCAATACCTGTAGGTGGAATTGCATAGTAGGTTGTGCTTGGGGAAGCAGGAAGGGGAAAAGGGTTGCTGTTTGTAAATTGGACGGAAGATGAAGTGACCGGAACCGAATCGTAAAACAACGATCCCGCCGGGAAATTCGCCGCGACAGTTGATGCCGATACGGTATTTCCGTTACCGCAGAAAACGAGTTCTCTAAGCGCAGGCATGTTTGGGCAGTTGGCTCCGAGGAATCCGGTGGCGTTGATGCCTACAACCAGGGTTTGTGGCATAGGAGCACCTACACAAGGGCCGCTTTCTTCATAACCTTCAATCATTTTGTTGTTGTTGAAAACAATACCAGTGATTGCGCCAACTCCGCTAGAGAGTCCATCAATCACAATTTGACTTCCGCAAGTAGCATTGTTCAAGATGTTGCAATCTTCGGTGGCTTTCAATTTAAAAGACAACTTAGCCAACAAAGTTGAAGGACTCGCTGGAAGTGGCAAGGTCCCGAAATCCCATACAATAGTACCGTAAGTACCCATGTTAGGATCAAAGTAAATGTTGTTAGGTGTTGGGTTTGGTGTAAACAAGACAGTTCCAACGGCGCTATCGGGAACATAGGTAGCGTTGTAAGGAATAGGGATGTACATCTTGTAGTTGTTGATGGCTTCCGTTCCAAGGTTTTTCACATTGACATTACACCCAATGATTTGCCCCGGTAATGAAGTGTATGGCTTCACTGCAGGTACATTGTTGATTGTACCTGCGGTAAGTACCGATTCGCTTACAGGGACATAAGCGTCAACGGCAAACGCGATGGCAAAAATCGAATAGGTATCTCCATCGGTTCCGTATTTAAAGGTAGTAGAGGTTTGGTTGTTACCAATAACTGAGTTTCCTGCATTAGGAACGTTAAACATACAAATATCAATGCCGGTATTGTTCACAAGATTGGGGTTTCTGGCACCACCGGCATTGATTGATGAGTTGAAAAAGTTACCGCTTGAGTTTCCAGAATGGCTCAAGCTCATATAACTGTTATCGCTGTTTTTTCTGATTTGGAAATAATCTCCAGTAAAGTCAACATCGCCCTCACTGGCCATCATACCCATTTTAATTCCTACCGTACCAGTTTGTACCGTATTGAATCCTGAAACTGGTAAAGTATAACCTGATTCGTTTGTAGATTTTACATAAGCATAACCGTCAAAGATGGTCACGTCGCGGTATTTCATTTTGAAGTTTTCATACACCACAATCATTCCCCAACCGCCAGAATAGCCAGTACCTCCCGGATCACCTTCGAGCACAGCCATATCGGCGGCAAAATATTCCCCGATGCCGTGTTCTTTTACGTAATCAGTAATTTCCACATATGCAGCGAAAATGTCATCTTCTGTATTGTATGGATAGTAGATATTAGTTGACTCGGCAGTGAATTTAGTATAACTAGAAGCGTTCGGGCCTTTTAAAGAAAGTTCTCGTTTATTGAGTGTTTTGGTGAGCGGAGAATAGGCAGGTACATTCCCGGATACATTCACACTTGCTGAAGAATTATCCTGAGTAGATGAAGTGCTTAAATCGGTAGCTGCACTGCGGATTAATTTTTTAATGGTGATGTTTACCGTACCGTCAGCAATTACAAAGGGTGTTGTGAGTGTTGCTTCCGTATTTGCTCCGTTTACTGTTACAGGAACATTTACCGCCGGATTTCCATTGATAGAAACAGTTACTCGATTCGTAGCCGATGCATTATAGAAATTAAACACATAAGTATTGCTTCCGTTGAAGGTATAAATCGGACTTCTGTTATTATTTGATGGATTATTTCTAGACACAGTCATCGAATAACTGGTGTTAGTAATATTCTCATCATGGCTTATTGTCAAGTTGTTGTTGATAGGTTGGGTACCGCTTTGTACGTTTTTAGTCACCGAGAAAGTTTGTTCTCTTGATGATTTTGCTGTCCAATACAAACCGGCATAGATAATATTCGAACAACTAGGATTCGCACCGTTTTCAGTTGATAAGGCCAAAGTCGATGACGAAGAGTTGATCGTTGTAGGATCATTATCCGTATCGATATACGTCATGTACTGGTTGTTGTTGTTTGTTGTTGGCGAATAATTTTGCGGTGTAAGGAAGGTATTTCCCAACATCGTAAAATCACCTTTCACAGTATATATCTTTTTGGTCGGAGAATACTGCGAGGTTCTTTGTGTGAAACCAACATTCACCTGAGCGTTCATTTGAAAAGTGCCTGACGTAAGCACCACAAAAAAGAAGGCTAAATATTGTAATTTCTGTTTCATTGATCTAGAGTATAAATTCTTCATGATGAAAGTTTTTATCAATATTATTGCTCGCTGTCTCCTTTTTGAACTTTGAAGAACACGCTGTATTTTTCGTTATTGTTGCGCACCATTCTATTGATGGTTTGCTCATTAACAGGTACTTTAGATAAGATTTGGATGTATCTGAGTTTTTTAAAACCGCTGAACTGGTTAAGGTCTATTGTTGCATTTAGATCAGCACTTGTATCAATGCTAATTCTAGCTATTTCCAAATTGTTTCCTTCGATGGATGCATCGCCAATTCTTGCTAACGATTGCACATTGGTAAAAAGGCAAACAGGTTTTTCGCCATAAGTTTTGACCGTACCTGAATAATAATACACCGATGGCTGCACTTTACTGAGCAGTTCTTCAATATGCTGTGCATTAGAATAAGTTGCCCGATTGTTTACTTCACGGGCGCGAAGATTAGAAAGAAAAGTCCGTGATTCTGCTATTGCCGGAATCTCGTCTGAATCATTTCTCTGCTGCGCTGATATACGAGCGCTGCTCAATACAATCAGCAGAATAACGATGAACAGGAAGTTTGACTTTTTAACCCCAGCCGTTTTGAAGTTCCGGCTTTGGAGCAGGTTCGCTTTCTTTGTTTTCATGATGCTTAATTTAATTCGTTTCGGATTTTATAAATTCCACAGAACTGTTCGCTTGTGGTATTTAAGTATTCCTTTGTTTTGACATTTCAAACGTACATGTAAAAATTAAAATTGTCGTTTAAATGCATAAAAAATCGATGAAATGCACTTTTTTGTTGTATAAAGTAAGAATATGATTATCAAAATAAATATTCGTCAATCAATATTTGTATCTAGTTATTTCAATTTTTTTATTGAAATAAGAAACAAATTGACAACTTTATGAAAACAAAAAAGGTTGCAAGTGTATACTTGCAACCTTATATAATTGGTATGTTTTTTAATTTATACTACACTATAAAGCTGTAATAATAAATTCACTTCTACGGTTGGCTTGGTGTTCTTCTTCAGAACATTGTACGCCATCGGCACAGCGGTTCACCAATTGGGTTTCGCCATAACCTTTACCGGTTAATCTGCTGGCATCTACCCCATTTTTAATCAACCAAGCAATGGTAGATTTGGCGCGACGGTCAGATAATTTTTCGTTGTATTTGTGAGTCTGACGCGAGTCTGTATGTGAACGAACATCAATTTTCATGGCCGGATATTGCTTCATGACATCTAATATTTTCTCAAGCTC
>JAIXSK010000010.1 GCA_027484725.1 Flavobacterium sp.
CGGAGATGGTATTGTTGACGGAACAGATTATTTGATTTGGGAAGACAGCTACAACAACTTCGTGTTTGCGGCTTATCCGTTTTAATCGAACCCAACAAAATTGTAATCAAAACCCGCTCGATTGAGCGGGTTTTTTTATAGCATTGAATTTGAGTTGTTTGTGATTTGTTAAGTAAAAGCTTTATAATCAGACTAGTTCAAAAGCGTAAAAATCAGATAAAACGCATCAGACAGTTTTTTTATCGAGTTTTTGGTGTTTTTATCGGTTATGTTTTCATTACTAATCAAACTGATTCAAATTTGTTGTGTAGTATATCCTAAAAAGTTAATACGTTCAACCTAGAATACAACAATCGCCCCTAAACCCAATCTCTAAAAAGCAAAAGCGTATGACAAAAATTTACATTTCAGTAGCTACATTTTTTTAGGTTTTCTCTCTAACCTTAAATAAATCCCTCCACATCAATAAAAATAGGCTTCACATGCTTTGGCATCGTGGTCTTACCCTTTATTGCCCATAATCAAATAAAAATAATCCCAAAACAAAAGAGCATGAACACACAAACTAAATTATCAATCAACAACAATTTATGGCGGTATTTATGTCCGTTGTTCCTGTTGTTCTTGTCACTGATGTCTTTTTCATCAGTTCAAGCACAGACGCTATTTTCACAAGATTTTAGTTCGTCTACCTTGCTAACAAGCTACATCAACAGTTCAACCCCTGATGCCGGGCAATTCAATGCTATTACCACATCAGGTTCAAGCACTGCGACCATTAACTCGGGCGCGCTTCGTTTTACAAGAGGTAGCGGAACCACCAGTTTTACCCGATCTACTAACTTTAGCACAGTCCCTACGGCTTTGGTTTATGAGTTTGATATGACGGTAAGCGGAACTCCTAACGGAAACACTTCCACCACAGCTCGCTGGCAAATCGGAAGTGGATATAGTTCGGCAACCAACGGGGTTGAATCAGATAGTAACACCTATGCCCAAATGGCCATTGATTTTAGAGGAACTTCTAGTTTTAGATTTAACGATGTTTCTAACGGAAATACCTCAAGCAATTTTTCGGTAGGAACTACTTATGCCATTACTTGGGTGATGAACAATTCTGGGAGCACGCTATCTTACCTTGCCCCTAATGGAGCCACCGAGTCTATTGCGAATGATCGCATAGATTTTTGGGTCGGAACTACACGTGTATACAATGATGTTGGGGTTGAAACTACTTCGAGCACGCTTTCTGATATGAAATTTGCTTATGTGGGCAGCACCGGAAGTATTACTCTGGATAATATTACTGTGAAAGGTATGACTACGCCCCAAGTGTCTGCTTTTTCAGGAAATACCATTTGCTCTGGAGGAACAGCACAACTAACGCTAACCACCAGTGCCGGTACCGGTCCGTTTACCGTAATTTACAATGACGGAACTGCTGATAGAACAGCTACCAATGTTTCTTCAGGTACTGCTTTTAACACTTTTGTGAATCCGTCAACGACAACCAATTATACTTTGGTGAGTATTACTGAAGCTTCAGGTACCACACGAACTTCGTCGTTTACCGACGGCTCAGCTACGGTTACAGTTAATGCCCCAACAGTAAGCGTAGGCTCAGCTTTAAGTGCTATTTGTCAAGGAGGCACATCAGCAGCCTTAGGTGGCTCAGTGGGCGGAACTGCTACCGGTGGAACTTGGTCAGACGGCGGAATAGGTGGAACTTTTAATCCCAACGCAACCACGTTGAATGCCACTTGGACACCGCCATCTAATTATTCAGGTTCGGCAACTTTGACTTTGACCACTTCTGGCGGTTCATGCGGAACCACTTCGGCAGCCAAAACACAAGTAGTAAATACACCGCCTACAGCAATTGCTGGAGGTTCACAAACTATTTGTTTTGGAAGTACTGCTACCGTAAGCGGAGCGTCTTCATCTAATGGAACCATATCTTGGACTGAAAACGGAGCCGGATCCATTACTTCTGGTGCGGGTACACTTTCACCGGTGTACACCCCGGCGGCCGGAGATGTCGGGAATACGATTACCTTGACCATGACTGTAACAGGGAATAGCCCTTGCGGAAATGCTACAGCAACTTATTCTGTAACGGTTAATCCTATTGCAACAGTTAACGCTGGCCTTGACCAAACCATTTGTGCGGCCAGTCCGAGTGTAACTTTGTCGGGGGCCATAGGCGGAAGCGCTACCTCCGGAACCTGGTCTGGCGGATCAGGAACTTTCAGTCCTGATGCTAATACTTTAAATGCTATTTATACGCCTTCTGCGGCCGAATTAAATGCTGGGGGTAATGTTGTCTTGACTTTGACCACAAACGACCCGGCAGGACCTTGTAATGCGGTTTCTGATTCTATGACGCTCACCATTAAGTTGGCTCCAACAGCTTCTGCCGGTGGAACACAAACGATTTGTCCGGGAACAACCGCTACTGTAAGCGGAGCTTCGGCTTCAAACGGAACCATTTCTTGGACCGAAAACGGTGCCGGTTCTATTACGGCCGGAAGTAGTACTCTTACTCCAACTTATACTTCAGCAGCAGGCGATGCCGGTAATACGGTGACCCTCACCATGACAGTGACCAATAGTCCGTGTAGTGTTGCAACTGCTACCTACACCATTGTGGTGAACCCAGCAGCACCTGCGGCCCCGGGTGAAATTTCAGGCGCCACCACAATTTGCACCGGAGCAACCACCACTTACAGCATAGCATCTGTAGCCAATGCAACCAATTATACCTGGACTGTTCCATCAGGATGGACCATTTCAAACGGACAAGGAACCACTTCAATTGATGTTATTGCCGGGGTTGCAAGCACCGGTTCTGTAACAGTGGTGGCCAGCAACTCATGCGGAAGTACCAGCCCAACACAAAGCATCAACATCAATCCTTTGTCTGCAACCAACAACACCGGATTTACATCAACCAGCACCAAAACCAGCGGAAACATTACCTGTAATTCAGGTTCGCTGCGCGGTTATATCAAATTCCCGTTGAGCTCAATACCCTCGGGTGCAACAATTAGTTCAGCTACTTTGACTTTGGTGAACAACAATTCAACCACGCTGAGTACAGCAACCAACAATATACGTGCTTTAGGAAATACAGATCCGACTACAGCCTCTGCCAATACTTTATATTCAGCTATTGCAAGTGGAACTAGCTACAGCGCTACCACTTGGAGCAATACCGGTTCTGTGGTGTTGAATTTAAATTCATCAGCTACTACTGACATTCAGAACAGAATTTCTTCACCCGGATATTTAGCAATTGGTTTGCAACGCGGAGGTACGGCCGATTATAACTTTTTTGGTTTCGGAAACGGAGCCAATTCGCCACAACTTACCGTGGGTTATACTGCCCCAAGAATGCTCACGGTAACTGCTAATTTGAGTCCGACAGCCAATGAAGGCGGACCAATTTCAGCCATTTGTCAAGGCGGAACCACCACAGCTTTGGGCGGTTCATTTGACGGTGGAGCTACTTCGGCTATTTGGAGTGACGGGGGTGCAGGCGGAACTTTTGCCAACAATACTGGAGCAACACCCAATACAACTACCTACACTGCTTCAGTCAATGCACCGGCTACCGTTACTTTGACTTTAACGACCAACACCGGTTTGTGTCCTGCGGTTTCAGTAAGTAAAACCCTTACGGTAAATCCTATTAGAATTTTAGATGCGGGAACAGCTTTACCGGCCATTTGTCAAGGTGAAACAACGGCAGCTTTGGGTGGTTCATTTGGAGGAAGCGTTACTTCGGCGGTTTGGAACGATGGTGGAGCCGGAGGAACTTTTGACAACAATTCTGGGGCAACACCTGAGTTGACAACTTATACTGCTGCTGCCAACGCACCTGCTTTGGTTACTTTGACACTTGTTGCCAGCGGAGGTTTGTGCGGTCCAAGTTCGGTGAGTAAAATCTTGGCTGTCAATCAAAAAGTTGTGCCAAGCTTTACCCCAATAGCCCCAATTTGTGTTGGTGCTTTATTGAGCGATTTACCTACCGTTTCTGACAACGGAATTTCGGGAACTTGGTCGCCGGCCATAGATAATACACAGACAACTACTTATACCTTTACACCCAATGCAGGCGAATGTGCTTTGTCAACTTCTATGCAGATTGTTGTGAATCCAATCATAACACCTAGTTTTAACTCTGTAGCCTCTATTTGTGCTGGCTCATCATTGGCAGCTTTACCTACCGTTTCGTTAAACGGTGTAAACGGAACTTGGTCTCCGGCTTTAAATAATATGGCAACAACTACCTACACCTTTACCCCAAATTCAGGCGAATGTGCTACATCAACCACCCTAGAAATCATTGTTCAGCCGTTGATTACACCTGCCTTTAATCCGGTAGCCGCCATTTGTTCTGGCGATGATTTATCAGCTTTGCCTACTACTTCACTCAACGGAGTTACGGGCTCTTGGACTCCGTCTTTGAACAATACAGCTACTACAACTTATAGTTTTATTCCTGATTCAGGTCAATGTGTCAACAACATAGCTACTACTTTAACCATTGTAGTTAATACCAATACCACTTATTATGCTGATGCCGACAATGACGGATTCGGAGATGCATCGGTTAGTGTTCAAACCTGTTTGGGAACACCGGTGGGTTATGTTACCAACAATACAGATTGTGCTCCGGCCGATGCTACAAAATGGAGAACCGGTTTGTTCTATACAGATGTTGACGGTGACGGATACAACAACGGATTCCCGCAAACTTCAGTTTGTTATGGCGCATCAACTCCCAACGGTTATACCGCCATCAACAACGGTACAGATTGTAATGACGAGTTAGCTACAGCAAACCCGAATGCTTCTGAGATTCCGGGCAACAACATCGATGATAACTGTGATGGTAACATTGATGAGGTATATCCAACTTCATTCATGAATTCTAACAGCTGTGGTGTTACTTTGACCAACTTAGCCAATGCTTTGTATGCTTATGATTTAGCTACTTATGTAGGTACTTCAGGAAACACTGTTCAAGGTTATCGTTTTGAAGTGACCAATGGTTCAAATGTGCGAACCTTTGAATCAGCGAGCAATAGTTTTAATTTATTGAACTTACCGGGTGGTGCTGTATATAATACGAC
Organism: Flavobacterium sp.; assembly: GCA_027484725.1. Taxonomy (GTDB): domain Bacteria; phylum Bacteroidota; class Bacteroidia; order Flavobacteriales; family Flavobacteriaceae; genus Flavobacterium. Next base: position 5,139 of record JAIXSK010000010.1, read on the forward strand.
TTACTCAGTAAGAGTTTCAGTTAAAATTCAAGGATTCTGGAGAGCTTATGGTTCTGTTTGTACTGTAACAACTCCGGCGGTTCCTAATGCAACAAATGTAACACTACCGGCTTGTGGTTCTACTTTGGCCAATATTTCTAACACGATTTATTGTGGTCAAGTTCCAGGAGCATCGGGTTACAGATTCCGCGTTAGAAACGGGTCGACCATTGTGGGTACATACGAAAGTCATGTCAACCGATTTAGTCTAACCCAGCTTGGCGTGCATAATCTTTTGTTTGGCACCGCTTATACCATTGATGTATTGCTCAAATTTGGCAGTACCTGGCGACCTGATTCAGAGTATGGTTCTGTCTGTGCTATTAATACACCTGTTACACCGGGAACATCACGGGTCATTAGTCCATCATGCAATGCAACCATCAACCGTTTGTGGACAACTATTTACGCACAACAAGTTATTGGAGCTCAAGGCTACAAATTTGTAGTTACTTCAACTTCACCGGCTACTTCAAGAGAGTTCACTACTTCAGGAAGTGCCTTTAG
>JAIXSK010000017.1 GCA_027484725.1 Flavobacterium sp.
ACATAGAACATCCCTGTTTGGAATTTTGTCGCATCGGCATCATTACAATCTTCACCGTTTGAACTAAACGAGTAGCCTATCGGCGCATTAACTCCGTAGCAAAGTTCAACCGTTGAACCCACTGTGTAACCGTCGCCGTCGGCATCAGTGTAAAGCATTGCGGTTTGGTATTTTGAAGCATCAGCATCGTCGCAGTCTTCACCGTTTGAAGTCAATGAATAACCACTCGGAACGGTTGCTCCATAACAAACTGAAGTTGCAGTGCCTAATGTGTAACCGTCGCCATCCGCATCAGTATAAAGCATCGCGGTTTGGTATTTTGTCGCATCAGCATCGTCGCAGTCTTCACCGTTTGAAGTCAATGAATAACCACTCGGAATGGTTGCTCCGTAACAAACTGAAGTTGCAGTGCCTAACGTGTAGCCGTCGCCATCCGCATCAGTGTATAGCATTGCGGTTTGGTATTTTGAAGCATCGGCATCGTCGCAGTCTTCACCGTTTGACGTCAATGAATAACCACTCGGAACGGTTGCTCCGTAACAAACTGAAGTTGCAGTGCCTAAGGTGTAACCGTCACCATCTGCATCGGTGTATAGCATTGCGGTTTGGTATTTTGAAGCATCGGCATCATCGCAATCCGTATCGTTCAAAGAATAACCTGTAGGTGGTGTCGTTGCATTTACGGAACAAACGCTCACTAATGCTCCTGAACCATAAGTATCGCCATCCAAATCAGAATAGAAGCTGAAAGTGCTGTTTTTGGTAGCATCATTGTCATTACAATCAGTATTGTTGCAAACGTAAGCACTTACTGTTGAAGGACATTGTTCATAAGCCAAAGTGAGCGAAACAAGCTTACTAGGTAAGACCAATATTCTGTTGCCTCCGGCTCCGCAGGTATTAGAGATGTTTTGCTCGCTGTATTCAGTTCCGTCAGACCAAATGTTGTTTCTTAGAAACTTATACTCTAGAGAAGTCCCCACTGCACTTTGAGGGAATAAAACGGTTAGTTCGTATAGGTTATTCCCAACGAATCTCATTTGGCTTCCGGCAGCTGCAGGATTCCAATCGCTGGTGATAGTAGTTGAACCTCTTGTAGCAAAATTACCTGCTACATGCACCCCGCCTGCACCAATGGTATAGCCGGTCATATCTACTCGAAACGTAACGGCCAAGGTATTGTTAGCACAAGAAACAGGTGCACAAACTAAAGAAGCCGAAGTCGAACCAAAACCGTCATTGTCATTATCAGCATATAAAGTAGCAGGCTGACTGATGGCAGGATTTGCATCATTGCAATCTTCACCAGCTGAGGTTAGCGAATAACCCGAAGAAAGTGAAGCACCGTAACAAACTTCAGCAATACTACCTACTGTATAACCATCACCATCTGCATCGATATACGCATTTGCGATTGTATATACAGCAGCGTTTGCGTCGTTACAGTCAGTATTGTTGCAAGTATACCCTACTACAGAAGACGGACACTGCTCATATATTGTGTTGTATAAAGTAAACTTAGAAGGTAAAGCTAATACTCTGTTTCCGCTATTTCCGCAAGTGTTTGATATGGTTTGTTCACTGTAGTTATTCCCGTCAGACCAAATGTTATTTCTCAAGAATTTGAATTCCAAAGAAGAACCTGCAGAAGAGGCCGGAAACAATACTGTTAGCTCGTAAATGTTATTTCCGATGGCGCGCATTTGACTGCCTGTTGCCGAAGGATTCCAGTCACTGGTGATTGTTGTGGAACCTCTGCTAGCAAAGTTACCGGCAATTCGAACACCGCCCGATGCAATTGTTTGACCTGTCATGTCCACACGGAAGTTCACTGCAATGTTATTAGAAGAACAATTGACCGGTGCACAAACCGTTGATGAAATCACCGATCCGTATCCATCATTATCAGCATCAGCATACAAAGAAGTGGTTTGGCTGAGCAAGAAGTTTGCATCATCGCAATCAGAACCTAAAGTACTCAGAGACTTACCGGAAGGCAACGTAGCACCGTAGCACACAATTGCTGAACCGGCATCATAGCCATCGCTATCAGCATCCGTATATAAAAGATTACTCTGAAAAACTAATGCATTGCTGTCGTTGCAATCTTCAACAGCTGAAGCGCTGAAAGCATAACCGCTTGGCAAAGTAGCGCCATAACAAATAGTGTTGAAACCACCCACGGTATAGGTATCAGCATCAGCATCAACATAGACCTCAGCTGTTTGATATTTTGTAGCATCTGCATCGTCACAATCCTCGCCCAAGGTAGTCAAGGAAGTTCCGACTGGCTGAGTTAGTCCGTAACAAACTACGCTTCCAGCACCTACAGTATAATGGTCTCCGTCAAGGTCCGTATACAATTGAGCGCTTCTGAAAATAGCTGCATCTGTATCATCACAATCTGAATTATCATTAGCATATCCGGCCGGAGGTGTTTGCTGGTTAACCGCACAAACCATGGTTGCAGAACCACTTCCTACTCCGTCTTGGTCTAAATCTGCATAAAAATAGAAACTATCGTGTTTGGCAGGGTCTTGGTCATCACAATCTGTCGGATTATTGATAAAAGTGGTCCCTGCAGGCTGAACTGCTCCGATACACGTAAAGTTTGAGATACCCGCAGTGTATGTGTCGCCGTCTTGATCTACATACAAGTTCACTGCTTGATAAATCGTTGGATTGTTATCATCACAATCTAAACCTGAACTGGTCAATGAAGTACCGCTTGGCAAAGTTGCACCATAACAAGTTGGAACACTACCGGCTAGCGTGTAACCGTCGCCATCAACGTCAGTATACAAAGAAGCCGATTGAAATATTGAGTTGTCACTGTCATCGCAATCGCTGCCCAAAGTGGTAAGCGAAGTACCTGGTGGCAAAGCTCCATAACAGGTGATTCCCGGAACTGAACCTGCGTCATAACCATCGCCGTCGTTGTCGTAATAAAGTGTATCATTTCTGTAAGCGGAAGGATCTGCATCATCGCAATCACCTCCAATTAATGAATATCCTTCAGGAGCCGTGGTTCCGTTTTCACCACAAGCTTGCGTAGGACTTCCTATTCCATAACCATCGTTATCAGCATCGATGTAAAATGAAAAGGTAGTGTGTTTTAAGCTATCTGAATCGTCGCAATCAGTGTTATCAGCAGAGTATCCGGCAGGAGTAGCATTGGCATTGGCCGCACAAAGCATTTCAGGCGAACCACTGCCGTATCCATCGCCATCTCCGTCAACATAAAAGGCAAATAAGGCATGTTTGGTTCCATCGGCATCATCACAATCAGTATCTGAAATTGAATAGCCTGACGGTGGCGTATTGGCATCAACGGCACAAGCTACATCAGTAGTGGTCGAACCGTATCCATCGCCATCAGCATCTACATAAAAAGTAAAAGTTGTGTATTTGAGTGCGTTGGTATCATCGCAATCAGTATTGTTCAAAGAATAATTGTTGGGTGGTAAAAAATCAAAAACAGCGCAAACCGGAACCAAGTCTCCGATACCGTATCCATCACCATCTGCATCTACATAAAATGGGTAGGTTTGGTAGTAATTGACGTCAGAATCATTACAATCAGTATTGTTGGTTGCATAGTTGGCCGGAGGCGTGAATTCATCCTGAGCGCATACAGCGGTTAAAACACCCGTTCCGTACCCATCACCGTCTTGATCTATATAAAATGAAAATAAACCGTGTTTTAGCGCGTCATTGTCATTACAATCCGTAGTGTCTGTAACAGCCGGATATCCACCATACATTGGAGGCAGTCCGTTGCAACTTTGTAGCGGAACAGCAATATTCCCATAGCCGTCTCCATCAGCATCGGCATAAAAAGTAGTTGGATTTCCAACCGATACTGTAACCGAACCCGACTGTGTATTAGAACATGAAGGGGCTGCCGCATCTTGAACACTTACCAATTCGTAGGTAAAATCACCCAAAGCCGAGGTGGCAACCGGAACAGAAACACTATCTCCGGAAGTGGTCGTTACCGTTTGATTGCTGCCAGAATTAATTTTGTACGTAAATGTATACGGTGCAGTTCCACCGGCGCCATTAAAAACAATATTGGGCGATGTCCCGTTCAAACAAGCGGAAGCGCTCGAAGCTGAAATACTAGCCGTTGGCAAAGCTTTTACCGTTACTGCTCCTGAGGCAGTAGATGTCAAGCTAGCTGCGGTACCACAGGTTCCGGTGTAACTCACTACACAGTAATAGGTATTAGAGCCTGCAGTATTAGAAGGCGGAGTATAACTTGAAGCATTCGCACCGCTGATGAGCACCGCGCCCGGATTGCTGTACCATTGATAGGCCAAGTTATTTCCGTAAGCGGCTACAGACAATGCAGTGGAAGCTTGGTTGAGGCAAATATTTTGTACTGTAGTAGAAGGCTGAACAAAGATTCTAGGATATCCAAGGGTCAAATTGTTAAAGAAGAAATCATTGGTAGATCCGTTTCCGGCATTGTTGTTGAAAAATTCAATCGAAGCCGGAACTTGTCCTCCAACTACTGTTGCAAAAGCACGTCCGTTTAAAACAGTAGTCACGCCCGAACGGGTTATTGAAATAGCGTATGTATTTGCAGCTGTGTAGGCTACAGTAATGTTGCTCAAACCTGCTGTGGTAAAATTTACACCGGTATCATTAACCGTGCTTCCCACGCCATCATATAATGAATATTGGGTAGCTCCACCTATAAATCTGAACTCCATCAAAACATTACCGCTGGAATTTTCGAGTCTAAAACCAACTTTATTTCCGTTGTCAACTCCGCCATTATCAAAGCCCATGCTGACGGTTTGACCAATTGAAAGCTCAGAGGCAAAAGGACGATTGGCCACAGTAACTCCTCCGGAATTGGCATAGATGCCCCAAGCGGTTCCAATGTCAGAGCCACCGGTAAAAGTTCCTCCGCTGCCCGTAACTGAATAAGCCCATGAACCAAATCCTTGTCCTCCGTTGCCTCCGTTTGAAATGGTGTAAGTTGCCGTATCATTCGGAAAACCACCAATGGTAATTGGTCCAGAAACATTACTGGTTACGCTGGTTGGCGCACAAGCACCTCCTACTACGCAATAATAATAGGCGGTTCCGCCCGTATACGTTGGCGTATAGCTTGAAGAGGTAGCTCCGGCAATGAGTGTTCCGCCCGCATTCGAAGCCGTTGTATTTCGGTACCATTGATACGTTAAACTACTGCCGTTGGCTGTAATTGAAAGTGCAGTTGCTGATGTTCCCAAACACAAATTCTGAGCTGAAGCAGAAGGCTGAGCACTGATTGAAGTAGCCGTAGCTACAGTCACTGCCAAAGAACGCGATGGGCTGCTGCCTTGCGCATTTTGAGCTACTACTGAAATGGTTCCTCCTGTTGCATTAGGTGTAACGGTAATACTGTTGGTAGTGCTCGTTCCTGTCCATCCTGAAGGCAGCGTCCAAACATAGCCGGTTGCGTTGGTATCATTGGTCACACTATAGGTTTGCGATGACCCGTTGCAAACAACCGTATTTCCGGTTATTGTACTGGGTTGAGCAGGTGCTACAGGCGCAGAAACCACTGTGTATGAATAATTTGAACCTGAATTATTGTTCAAATTAATGGTCATTAAATCAGCATCAGCATGGGCAATAGATGCAGGCGTACCCGATGTAAAAACATAATAAGAAACATTTGCTCCTACTGCTTGAGCAGGAATATTAGCTGTGTACGTAGTACCTGAACCGGTCATTTGAACCACAGTTGAAGCTGAATAATTGTTGGTAGTATATCTGAGCCAAACTCCTTGGCCGGTAGAAAGGGCTCCATCTAAATTAGCTGTAACCGTGACCGCTTGACTTTGGTTGGGCGTTGTAATATTTCTGGAAGCTGAACTAATACTTCTGAGCGGACCCTGAATTTCAAAAGCTGCAACACGGGCAGATGTTCCAGAACCTACTGTTTTAAAAACAACACGTGTTGCTGCAAACGGATTGGCCAAATTCATGTAATATGCTTTGCCACCGTTGCCGGTATTGGTTTGTAAAGTAGTAATGCTGTTGGCTGATAAAAGAATGTCAGCCGTTGTACTGTTTGGCGAGAAATTGGTTCCTCCGGAAAGCGCACTGTAAAACCTAAAATACTGATTTCCGGAACCATTAGGTGTAACAATAGCAATGTTGGTTCCGGCGACGGTAGACATCAAACTGGCTGCATTCTGATTCCAATTGTTCGGCGGATTGTAATTCCCGCTTGAAAAGTAAATCGGCGACTGTGCCCTCAGCCCAACTGCGCTTAGAACAACAAAAACAACCCAGAAAAAATGTTTGATAAAAGGGGGCAAAGCAGTAAAATCGTGGCGGAGTTTTCTTTCCATAAGTTAATGAGTTTGATTAAGAAAAACGAGTTTCTAAGTATAGCTAAAAAGCTAGAAACAAGTATTTTGCTTTGTTTTGACTCATAAACTTAAATATTTTTTAACTGGCTTTTAACATCGCTTTTTTAATTTGAGAAACTATAACGTTTTCGTGTTGATAAATTCTAAAAAATGCAAGACTATTTTTTCTGTTTTCTCCTTTTTGAAAAGAAATAAATTAATTCATATCAAACTATTGATAAATAAAAAAGCCTCCTTTTCAGGAGGCTTTTACTTTATGCTTGACCCGTAGGACCAAAATTCAGCGGAATCGGCGGATGCTCGGAGTCTTTGATTTCTCCGTGCGCCATTTCAAAGCGATGCACATTTTCGGCCAAAGCTTTTACCAATCGCTTGGCGTGCTGTGGCGTCAACACTACTCTGGATTTTACCTTAGCTTTGGGTGTTCCGGGCATAATGCAAACAAAATCTACGACAAATTCTGAAGGAGAGTGATTAATAATGGCTAAATTGGAATAAATTCCTTCTGCCATAGCCTCATCTATCTCAATATTGATTTGTCCTTGCTGTGGTTGTTTAGAATCGCTCATAATTAGTAAATGTATTCTTCTTTGTTGGCCATCATTTCGTTGTAATCGTCTTTAGATCCTACGATGGTATGATCATAATCACGCATACCGGTTCCGGCAGGGATTCTATGTCCGACAATAACATTTTCTTTCAAACCTTCGAGCATATCTACTTTACCGGCAACAGCAGCTTCGTTCAATACTTTAGTAGTTTCTTGGAACGAGGCAGCCGAGATAAATGACTTGGTTTGCAACGACGCTCTGGTAATACCCTGAAGAATCGGAGTAGCCGTAGCGGTAATCACATCACGTGTAGTGACCAAGTTTTTGTCGGCACGCTTAAGCAATGAATTCTCATCGCGCAGTTGACGCGGTGTAACAATTTGTCCTGGTTTAAGGTTTTCAGAATCTCCGGCATCAACCACCACTTTCATTCCGTAGAGTTTATCGTTTTCGTCGATAAAGTCTTTGGTGTGGATGAGTTGCTCTTCGAGGAACAAAGTATCTCCCGGATCTTCTACACGCACTTTACGCATCATCTGACGGATAACTACTTCAAAGTGCTTATCGTTGATTTTTACCCCTTGTAAACGGTATACTTCTTGAATCTCGTTGACTAAGTATTGTTGTACTGCTGAAGGCCCTTGAATTCTGAGGATGTCTTCTGGCGTAATGGCACCGTCTGAAAGCGGCGCACCGGCTCTTACAAAGTCATTCTCTTGTACCAAGATTTGGCTAGATAATTTCACCAAGTATTTCTTGATTTCACCAAATTTAGACTCAATGATGATTTCGCGGTTACCGCGTTTGATTTTTCCAAATGTAACTACACCATCAATTTCAGAAACTACCGCAGGGTTTGATGGATTACGAGCCTCTAACAACTCGGTAATTCTTGGTAGACCTCCGGTAATATCACCTGCTTTAGAAGAACGACGCGGAATTTTCACGAGTACTTTACCCGCTTTAATTTTCTCGCCATTTTCGACCATCAAGTGCGCCCCTACCGGTAAGTTGTAGGAACGAATGAGTTCATCATCTTTACCATATACCAAAAGGGTTGGGATGAGTTTTTTGTTTCTTGATTCAGAAATTACTTTTTCTTGGAATCCGGTTTGCTCATCGATTTCAACTTGGAACGATTGTCCTTGCTCTAAATCTTCATAAGCAATTTTTCCGGTAAATTCAGAAACGATAACCCCGTTGTATGGATCCCATTTACAAATGGTATCTCCTTTGGCAATGGTATCTCCGTCTTTGACAAAGATGCTAGAACCGTAAGGAATGTTGTGCGTATTGAGGACAATTCCGGTTTTCAAATCAACAAGTTTAAGCTCTGTTGAACGAGATATCACAATGTCTACTGAGTTTCCATCGCTGTCTTCACCTTTAACGGTTTTGAGGTCTTCAATTTCAATGCGACCGTCAAAACGCGCTACCAAGCTTGATTCTTCAGAGATGTTACCCGCAGTACCACCCACGTGGAACGTACGAAGGGTCAACTGAGTTCCCGGCTCACCAATAGATTGGGCTGCAATTACACCGACAGCTTCACCAATTTGGGTCATTCTACCGGTAGCTAGGTTACGCCCGTAACATTTAGCGCAGATTCCTTTCTGTGCTTCACAAGTCAAGGCCGAACGAACTTCAACAGCTTCTAGCGGTGAAGCTTCAATTTCGCGAACAATCATCTCTGTGATTTGTTGTCCGGCATAAGCCATAATTTCTGAAGTCAGCGGATTCACAATATCGTTCAAGGCCACACGACCCAAGATACGCTCTCCTAAACTTTCAACGATTTCTTCGTTTTTCTTCAAGGCTGTTACTTCAATTCCACGTAAAGTTCCGCAATCGTCTTGGTTGACAATTACATCTTGAGAAACATCATGCAAACGACGTGTCAAATAACCCGCATCGGCCGTTTTAAGCGCCGTATCGGCCAAACCTTTACGAGCACCGTGCGTTGAGATAAAGTATTCTAAAATTGAAAGCCCTTCTTTAAAGTTAGAAAGAATCGGATTCTCAATAATTTCACCACCACCGGCAGTTGATTTTTTTGGTTTTGCCATCAATCCACGCATACCGGTCAACTGACGAATTTGCTCTTTTGAACCACGCGCTCCGGAATCCAACATCATATACACCGAGTTAAAACCTTGTTGGTCTTCACGGATGTTTTTCATGGCCAATTCGGTAAGCAAAGCGTTGGTTGATGTCCATACGTCAATAACTTGGTTGTAACGCTCGTTGTTGGTGATAAGACCCATGTTGTAGTTCATGGTAATTGCATCTACTTGTTCGTTGGCGTCAGCAATCAAATCTTCTTTTCTTTCCGGAACAATGATATCTCCTAAACTGAATGACAATCCGCCTTTGAAAGCAAATTTATAACCCATGTCTTTGATATTGTCCAAGAAAGCAGCCGTAGTAGGCACATCAGTCAAGGCCAAAATTTTACCAATGATATCACGCAATGATTTTTTGGTCAATACTTCATTGATATATCCGGCAGCTTCAGGCACTACTTCATTAAAGAGTACACGACCTGCGGTAGTTTGAATGATTTTCCAAACGAGTTGCCCTTCTTCATTAAAATCTTTCGCTCTGATTTTTACACGAGCGTTGAGTTCTAATTTTCCTTCGTTTAAGGCGATGTTTACTTCTTCAGCAGAATAAAACGTCAAACCTTCACCTAAGATTTTGTGCTCAGGTGTTGACAATCTCTCTTTGGTCATATAATACAGACCCAAAACCATGTCTTGAGACGGAACCGTGATCGGCGCTCCGTTGGCAGGGTTCAAGATATTGTGCGATGCCAACATCAACAATTGCGCTTCCAAAATAGCTTCTGGCCCAAGTGGCAAGTGTACCGCCATTTGGTCACCGTCAAAATCCGCGTTGAACGCCGTACAAGTAAGCGGGTGCAACTGGATTGCTTTTCCTTCAATCAATTTAGGTTGGAAAGCCTGAATACCCAAACGGTGCAAGGTTGGAGCACGGTTGAGCAATACCGGGTGTCCTTTGATTACGTTTTCAAGGATATCCCAAACTACCGGCTCTTTTTTATCGATGATTTTCTTAGCCGATTTAACTGTTTTTACAATTCCGCGCTCAATGAGTTTGCGAATCACAAACGGTTTAAACAATTCAGCCGCCATATCTTTTGGCAAACCACACTCGTACATTTTGAGTTCAGGTCCAACGACAATCACCGAACGCGCAGAATAATCCACACGTTTACCCAAAAGGTTTTGACGGAAACGACCTTGTTTACCTTTTAATGAATCAGAAAGTGATTTAAGCGGACGGTTGGATTCGGTTTTAACCGCTGATGCTTTACGTGTGTTGTCAAACAAGGAATCAACTGATTCTTGCAACATACGTTTTTCATTGCGCAAGATTACTTCAGGCGCTTTGATTTCCATCAACCTTTTCAAACGGTTGTTGCGGATGATTACACGACGGTATAAATCGTTCAAATCTGAAGTGGCAAAACGACCTCCATCAAGTGGCACGAGCGGACGCAATTCAGGCGGAATGACCGGAATAACTTTCATAATCATCCATTCAGGGCGATTCTCGCGGTCAACATTAGACTCACGGAAAGATTCAACCACTTGCAAACGCTTGAGCGCTTCTGTTTTACGCTGTTTAGACGTTTCGTTGTTGGCTGAGTGACGCAATTCATATGACAAGGCATCTAAATCAGTTCTGGCCAACAAATCCATGATACACTCAGCACCCATTTTGGCGATGAATTTATTTGGATCAGTATCGTCTAAATATTGGTTTTCTTGCGGAAGGGTATCTAAAATATTCAAATACTCTTCTTCGGTCAAAAAGTCTAATTTTTCGATGGGTTCCCCGTCAGGATGCTTGGCGATACCGGCCTGAATGACCACGTAACGCTCATAGTAAATAATCATGTCGAGTTTCTTAGACGGTAAGCCCAAGATATACCCAATTTTATTAGGCAAAGATCTGAAGTACCAAATGTGTGCAATCGGCACTACCAAATTGATGTGACCCACACGGTCGCGACGTACTTTTTTCTCAGTAACCTCGACACCACAACGGTCGCAAATGATTCCTTTGTAACGGATTCTTTTATATTTTCCACAAGCACATTCAAAGTCTTTTACCGGACCAAAGATACGCTCGCAGAAAAGTCCGTCGCGCTCTGGCTTGTGTGTTCTGTAGTTAATGGTTTCCGGTTTAAGCACCTCGCCTCTTGATTCAGCTAAGATGGACTCCGGAGAAGCCAATCCAATCGAGATTTTGTCGAATCTTTTGATCAGATTTTTTTCTTTGTTATTTCTATTATTCATCATAGTCGTTGCTATTGATTATTTTGAAACTTTTACTTGAAAGTTGCCGATTGTCAGCTAAAAAACCAACAACCGAAAACCTAATTTATTCTTCTAAACGGATGTCTAGTCCTAGACCTTTGAGTTCGTGCATCAATACGTTGAATGATTCAGGAAGCCCCGGTTCTGGCATCGTCTCACCTTTAACAATGGCCTCATACGTTTTGGCTCTACCAATTACGTCATCCGACTTCACTGTTAAGATTTCGCGTAGTGTACTTGAAGCACCATAGGCTTCGAGTGCCCAAACCTCCATCTCTCCGAAACGCTGACCTCCGAACTGAGCTTTACCACCCAATGGTTGCTGCGTAATGAGTGAGTATGGACCAATAGAACGCGCGTGCATTTTGTCATCCACCATGTGGCCCAATTTCAGCATGTAAATTACACCTACTGTAGCCGCTTGATGGAAGCGCTCTCCGGTTCCGCCATCATAAAGATGGGTGTGACCGAATCTTGGCACACCGGCCTCATCGGTAAGCGCGTTGATTTGATCCAACGTTGCTCCGTCAAAGATAGGTGTCGCGAATTTTTTACCAAGTTTTTGACCAGCCCAACCCAATACGGTTTCATAAATCTGACCAATGTTCATACGCGATGGTACCCCTAGTGGATTGAGTACAATATCAACCGGTGTTCCGTCTTCAAGGAATGGCATATCTTCTTGACGAACAATACGCGCCACGATACCTTTATTTCCGTGACGACCTGCCATCTTATCACCCACTTTGAGTTTGCGTTTTTTGGCAATGTACACTTTGGCTAATTTCAAAATTCCGGCAGGCAATTCATCACCCACCGTAATGGTGAATTTTTCTCTTCTAAGCGCACCTTGCAAATCGTTCAACTTAATTTTATAGTTGTGGATCAAGTCATTGACCAATTTGTTGGTAGCGTCATCAGCCACCCACTGACCTTTGCTTAAGTGAGCAAAATCTTCAACAGCGTGCAACATTTTGAGCGTATATTTTTTACCTTTTGGCAAAACTTCTTCACCCAAATCATTCATCACACCTTGTGAGGTTTTTCCGTTTACGATCAAGAATAGTTTCTCAACCAATTTATCTTTAAGTTCAACGAACTTAGTTTCAAATTCCATTTCTAAAGCCGTCAACGCATCTTTATCTTGGGTACGCTTGCGTTTGTCTTTTACGGCTCTAGCAAATAATTTTTTGTCTAATACAACACCACTGAGTGATGGAGAAGCTTTAAGTGAAGCATCTTTTACATCACCGGCTTTGTCACCAAAAATCGCTCTAAGGAGTTTTTCTTCTGGTGTTGGATCAGATTCTCCTTTTGGTGTGATTTTACCAATGAGGATATCCCCAGGTTTTACTTCAGCACCAATGCGGATCATACCGTTTTCATCCAAATCTTTGGTCGCCTCTTCAGAAACGTTCGGGATGTCGTTGGTCAATTCTTCATTCCCCAACTTGGTATCGCGCACTTCAAGTGAATAATCATCCACGTGAATAGACGTAAAGATATCATCGCGAACCACTTTTTCAGAGATTACAATTGCATCCTCAAAGTTGTAACCTTTCCAAGGCATGAAGGCCACTTTCAAGTTACGACCCAAGGCAAGCTCTCCGTTTTGGGTAGCATATCCTTCGCAAAGTACTTGACCTAATTTAACGCGATCGCCTTTTCTGACAATCGGTTTGAGGTTGATGGATGTACTCTGGTTGGTTTTTCTGAATTTAATGAGTTGATAGGTTTTCTCATCAGGCTCAAAACTCACCATACGCTCTTCTTCAGTACGGTCATATTTGATGGTGATGATGTTGGCATCAACGTATTCAACAACTCCGTTTCCTTCGGCATTGATGAGTACACGAGAATCAGAAGCAACCTGACGCTCTAAACCGGTTCCTACAATTGGAGCTTCAGGACGCAACAATGGCACGGCCTGACGCATCATGTTGGACCCCATCAGCGCACGGTTTGCATCGTCATGCTCCAAGAACGGAATGAGTGATGCTGAAATTGAGGCAATCTGATTCGGAGCCACATCTGTGTAATGAACCACAGACGGATCTACTACCGGAAAGTCACCTTCTTCACGAGCAATAACTTTATCGGCAGTAATCTTGCCTTGTTCATCCATTTCAATATTGGCCTGAGCAATCAATTTACCTTCTTCTTCTTCAGCGCTCAAATAAATAGGAGCCGCCTCCAAATCAACTTTACCGTTTTTCACTTCGCGGTAAGGCGTTTCAATAAAGCCCATGCTGTTTACTTTTGCGTAAACACCTAAAGATGAAATCAAACCAATGTTCGGACCTTCCGGAGTTTCAATCGGACACAAACGACCGTAGTGCGTATAGTGAACGTCACGAACCTCAAAACCTGCGCGTTCTCTTGAAAGACCGCCTGGCCCTAAAGCTGAAAGACGACGTTTGTGCGTGATCTCGGCCAATGGATTGGTTTGATCCATGAACTGAGACAACTGGTTGGTTCCGAAGAACGAATTAATCACAGACGAAAGTGTTTTGGCATTGATCAAATCAATCGGCGTAAACACCTCGTTGTCGCGAACGTTCATGCGCTCGCGGATGGTTCTGGCCATACGAGCCAAACCAATGCCGAATTGCTGTGACAACTGCTCACCTACGGTTCTTACACGACGGTTGGACAAGTGGTCAATATCATCAATCTCGGCTTTTGAATTAATCAGCTCAATGAGGTATTTTACGATGGTGATGATGTCCTCTTTGGTCAACACCTGTTTGTCCATCGGAATGTCCAAATTGAGTTTTTTGTTCATTCTGTAACGACCTACTTCACCTAAGTTGTAGCGTTGGTCAGAGAAGAACAATTTATCGATAATGCCACGAGCGGTTTCTTCATCAGGTGGTTCTGCATTACGCAACTGACGGTAGATATGCTCTACGGCTTCTTTTTCAGAGTTGGTTGGGTCTTTTTGTAGCGTGTTGTGGATGATTGAATAATCAGCCGTATTGGTATTTTCTTTGTGCAACAAAATAGACTTTACATTGGCATCAATGATCTCTTCCACATTGTCTTTGTCAATGATGGTGTCGCGATCTAAGATGATTTCGTTACGCTCAATAGATACTACTTCTCCAGTATCCTCATCAACAAAATCCTCGTGCCATGTGTTTAATACACGCGCTGCCAATTTACGGCCGATGTATTTTTTAAGTCCTGTTTTAGATACTTTGATTTCTTCTGCCAAGTCAAAGATTTCGAGAATGTCTTTATCACGCTCAAAACCGATGGCACGGAACAAAGTAGTTACAGGTAATTTTTTCTTACGATCGATATAAGCATACATAACGCTGTTGATGTCGGTCGCGAATTCAATCCATGATCCTTTGAACGGAATAACACGGGCTGAATAAAGTTTGGTTCCATTGGCGTGGAAAGACTGACCGAAGAATACGCCCGGAGAACGGTGTAATTGTGAAACAACTACGCGTTCAGCTCCATTGATTACGAAAGTACCACTCGGTGTCATGTAAGGAATGGTTCCTAAATACACATCTTGTACGATGGTTTCAAAATCTTCGTGCTCAGGATCGGTACAATACAATTTAAGTCTCGCTTTGAGCGGAACGCTGTAGGTCAATCCTCTTTCAATACACTCTTGGATGCTGTAACGGGGCGGGTCAACGAAATAATCTAGAAATTCCAACACAAAGTTGTTACGCGTATCTGTGATGGGGAAGTTTTCCATGAAGGTGTTGTACAACCCTTCATTGCCTCGTTCGTCTGATTTGGTTTCCAGTTGGAAGAAATCTTTGAACGACTTCACCTGAACATCTAAGAAATCCGGATAATCGGGGATGTTTTTGGTCGAGGCAAAATTCAATCTTTCAGTCTGATTTGTGATCATCAATGGACAAAATTTTGATTAAAAAAAAGTAATTTTTTGTGTTTAAAAACACGTTTTGACTTATACTTTCCTTTTAAAACAATCAAAACATCTTGTAAAACAAACCAGGAAAATTAGTTTGCTTTCTTTCTTCGTAATGATTGTAACTTTTGAGTATTTCAATCTGATTAAAACTCAAAACAGATCTATAATTTTATTATACGAAAAATGGTTTAGGCCGTGGACGCGATTGTCCAAGGCCTAAACCTAGTTTTTTAAACTGTATGAAACTTATTTAAGCTCTACTACAGCTCCTGCTTCTTCTAAAGCTTTCTTAAGACCTTCAGCCTCATCTTTAGAAACTCCTTCTTTTACATTTGTAGGAGCAGCATCAACTAAATCTTTTGCTTCTTTAAGTCCTAGACCAGTCAATTCTTTAACTGCTTTAACAACTCCTAATTTAGAAGCACCAGCATCTTTCAATACTACAGTGAATTCAGTTTGCTCTTCAGCAGCACCAGCATCACCACCACCAGCAGCTGGACCAGCAGCTACGGCTACTGCAGCAGCAGCAGGCTCAATACCGTACTCTTCTTTAAGGATTGTAGCAAGTTCGTTAACTTCTTTTACAGTCAAGTTAACTAATTGTTCTGCGAATTGTTTCAAATCTGCCATTTTTTCTATCGTTTTTAATAGTTTGTAAAATATAATTTATTTAAGTGCGCGCGTGGGCCATGTCGTCTGTGACGTTTAGAGTTTGAGGTATCAAACTTTTAACGCTCAGACAATGTTTTAACAATTCCAGCGATTTTTCCACCACCTGATTTAAGGGCAGAAACAACATTTTTAGCCGGAGATTGTAGAATTCCAATGATTTCACCAATCACTTCTTCTTTCGATTTAAGAGCGATGAGTGCATCTAATTGGTTGTCACCAATAAATACCGCTTGGTGAATGTAAGCTCCTTTAAGGATAGGCTTATCAGACTTTTTGCGGAATTCTTTGATGATTTTTGCTGGAGCATTCCCATTTTCTGCAATCAGAATTGAGGTGTTTCCTTTAAGCACTGATGACAAATCGCCATAGTCGTTATCAGAAGCCTCCATGGCTTTCTCAAGCAAAGTGTTTTTAACTACTGCCAATTGAATTCCCGCTTTGAAACAAGCTCTTCTAAGGTTAGAAGTAGTTTCTGCGTTCAAACCAGAAATATCTGCAATGTACATTACATTGGTTTCGGCTAATTGTGCAGTTAAATCTTCAATAACTCTTGATTTTTCTTCTCTAGTCATAATACTAATGTTTAACTACCAATTATACTGCTTTCGGATCTAAGGCAATCGCAGGGCTCATAGTACTTGACAAGTGAATAGACTTGATGTAAGTACCTTTTGCAGCAGTTGGCTTTAGTTTGATTAATGTTTGAATGATTTCATGAGCATTGTCTGCAATTTTATCAGCTTCGAAAGATACTCTTCCGATACCTGCGTGAACAATACCTGTTTTGTCAACTTTGAAGTCAATTTTACCTGACTTAACTTCTTGAACAGCTTTACCTACATCCATGGTTACAGTACCTGTTTTAGGGTTTGGCATCAATCCGCGAGGACCCAATACACGACCCAGAGGACCTAATTTACCCATAACAGCTGGCATCGTGATGATGACATCAATATCAGTCCAACCGTCTTTGATTTTTTGGAGGTAGTCATCTAAACCTACGTGGTCAGCACCCGCAGCTTTAGCTTCAGCTTCTTTATCTGGAGTAACAAGAGCCAAAACTCTTACATCTTTACCTGTACCGTGCGGCAAGGTAACCACTCCTCTAACCATTTGATTCGCTTTTCTCGGATCAACACCCAACTTAACTGCGATATCAACAGACTCATCAAATTTTGCAGAAGCAACAACTTTCAATAAAGATGAAGCATCTTTTAATGAATACAATTTGTTTTTCTCAATTTTTGAAGCAGCCTCTTTTTGCTTTTTAGTCAATTTTGCCATGTCTATCCCTTATTTTAGAGGAGAATCTCCAGTTACAGTTATACCCATTGATCTGGCTGTACCAGCAATCATGCTCATAGCAGATTCAATAGTGAACGCATTCAAATCAACCATTTTATCATCTGCAATGGTTCTGATTTGATCCCAAGTAACGCTAGCTACTTTCTTACGATTTGGTTCTCCGGATCCTGACTTCAATTTGGCAGCATCTAACAGCTGTACAGCTGCAGGCGGTGTTTTAACGACGAAATCAAATGATTTGTCTTTGTAAACTGTAATTTGCACAGGGCAAACTTTGCCGGCTTTATCTTGAGTTCTCGCATTAAATTGCTTACAGAACTCCATGATGTTAACCCCAGCAGCTCCCAAAGCAGGTCCAACCGGTGGCGATGGATTCGCAGCACCTCCCTTAACTTGTAGTTTAACTACTTTACTAATTTCTTTAGCCATTTCTAAAAAATTTTACATCGATCAATTGGAAGCGATTGATGTGAGTTATATGTAACAAAAAAATTATACTTTTTCAACTTGCATAAAACTGAGTTCAAGCGGTGTTTTTCTTCCGAAAATTTTCACCATTACCTCAAGCTTACGCTTTTCTTCGTTGATTTTTTCAACCGATCCGTTGAATCCGTTGAAAGGACCGTCAATTACTTTTACGGTTTCACCAATAGTAAACGGTATAGACTGGTGGTCTGTTTTTACAGCCAACTCATCTACTTTACCCAGCATGCGGTTAACTTCGGACATTCTGAGTGGCACCGGATCACCTCCTTTGGTTTCACCTAAAAATCCGATTACTCCTGTAATAGATTTAATAATGTGAGGAATCTCACCAGCTAGGTTTGCTTCAATCATTACATAACCCGGAAAATACACTCTATCTTTAGTGATTTTCTTTCCGTCGCGTACTTGCACCACTTTTTCAGTTGGCACCAATACTTGAGAAATGTAATCAGCCATCCCTAAGCGGTTGATTTCGGTTTCGATGTAAGCTTTCACTTTGTTTTCTTGGCCGCTTACAGCTCTTACCACATACCATTTTTTCACATTAGTATCTGTCATCACAAAAGAATTAAGCTTTTATCCAATTAAATATTGCAGCAATAAATTTAGCGCAAACTTCATCAACACCCCATGTTGCCAAAGCAAACAAGACGGAAAATACAGCCACCACAATAGTCAAACGCTGTACCTCTTCCCAAGCCGGCCAAGTGGTATTGGTTTTTAATTCTTCAAACGCTTCTGATATATAATTAACAATCTTCATTATATCATGTTTTTTTGCACGGGCGGGAGGATTCGAACCACCATCAACGGTTTTGGAGACCGCTATTCTACCCTTGAACTACGCCCGTAGTAAAAGCCAGCAAGCAACCTAAACGGAAACCTGCTGGCTCTATATTTGGTTAATTATTCTTAGTCAAGAATTTCAGTTACCTGACCAGCTCCTACTGTTCTACCACCTTCACGGATAGCGAAACGCAAACCAACATTAAGAGCGATAGGGCTCAACAACTCAACAGTAATAGTCAAGTTATCTCCTGGCATAACCATTTCTACACCTGCAGGCAATGAAATGATACCAGTTACGTCAGTTGTACGAACGTAGAATTGTGGACGATAATTATTGTGGAATGGAGTGTGACGTCCACCTTCTTCTTTTTTCAAGATATAAACCTCAGCTTTGAATTTAGCGTGTGGTTTAACTGAACCTGGTTTACAGATAACCATACCACGACGGATATCAGCTTTGTCAATACCTCTCAACAACAAACCTACGTTGTCACCAGCTTCACCACGGTCAAGGATTTTACGGAACATCTCAACTCCAGTAATAGTAGAAGTCAATTTGTCAGCACCCATACCAATGATTTCAACAGGATCACCAGTGTTGGCAACACCCGTTTCAATACGACCTGTAGCTACAGTACCACGACCAGTAATCGTGAATACGTCTTCAACAGGCATCAAGAATGGTTTAGCGTTGTCACGAACCGGCTCTTCAATCCAGTTGTCAACAGCTTCCATCAATTCAATAATTTTAGGAACCCAGTTTGGATCGTTGTTCAATCCACCCAAAGCAGAACCTTGAACTACAGGACCATTGTCACCATCATATTCGTAGAATGACAACAAGTCACGGATTTCCATTTCAACAAGTTCTAACAACTCAGCATCGTCAACCATATCCACTTTATTCATGAATACAACGATTCTAGGAATACCTACCTGACGACCCAAAAGGATGTGCTCACGAGTTTGTGGCATAGGACCATCTGTAGCAGCAACTACCAAGATAGCACCGTCCATTTGAGCAGCACCAGTAACCATGTTTTTTACGTAATCCGCGTGACCTGGACAGTCTACGTGAGCGTAGTGACGGTTAGCAGTTTCATATTCAACGTGTGAAGTATTAATAGTAATACCTCTTTCTTTTTCTTCTGGAGCATTATCAATCTGATCGAAAGATTTAGCTTGACAATAACCGGCATCAGACAATACTTTAGTGATTGCAGCAGTTAATGTAGTTTTACCGTGGTCAACGTGACCAATCGTACCAATGTTAAGGTGTGGCTTGGTACGACTAAAATTTTCTTTTGCCATTTTAATTAATTTTTAATCTTAGTTTATATATAGTGTTCAAAATTCAAAAACGAATTTGAGCCAATGACGGGATTTGAACCCGTGACCTCTTCCTTACCAAGGAAGCACTCTACCCCTGAGCTACACCGGCTTGTGTTTTAAATTCTATAATTCAGAATTTAATTTAGCTTGTTTGAACTTCGCTTACGCTCAGTTTTTTAGCTACTTTTTGGAGATTTAAACACTTTATATTCAAATCATCCACAGGATTACCTCGCTGACGCTCGGTGATCCGTAAGGGTGAACCCTTACTGTTTTTTTGCTTTTCAAACCTTTACAAAAGTGAACTTTTGACAGGTTTTCGAGCAAAAAAATTGTGGGAAGAGCAGGATTCGAACCTGCGAAGGTTTCCCAACGGATTTACAGTCCGTCCTCGTTGGCCGCTTGAGTATCTTCCCTAACCTTTTCTATTTTAAAAGCCGAGCCGATGGAGGGACTCGAACCCACGACCTGCTGATTACAAATCAGCTGCTCTAGCCAGCTGAGCTACACCGGCATTTACAATAAAAAAAGTCCGCTATTTCTAACGGACTGCAAATGTATAGGATTTTGTTTTTTAAACAAAACATTTTCTATAAAAATTTTTCACTAAATATTGGCTCTGATTTTTTCTTTTCTTTTTACCAATAAACGTTCTAAAGATTCTGCTGATAACTCGACTGCTTCTTCAAATGTCTTGCATTGTTTTTTAACAATTAAATCATCACCCGGAACGTGAATTTTAATCTCGACAATCTTATTTTCTTTATCACTGGTGTTTTCAACTTTCAAAAAAGCATCTGCAGCGACCACTCGGTCATAATATTTTTCTAATTTATCTAAACGCTCTTGGATAAAATGAACGAGTTTTTTGTCAATCGTGAAGTTAACAGCATGAACATTTACCTTCATAATAAAAAATTTTAGGGTTAAACTTGTAAAGAACTACTCCCGATTGCGCGGATGGGCATTTCCGTATACTTTTTTAAGTTCAGCCAAACTGCTGTGTGTATATACTTGTGTAGAAGCCAAACTCGAATGCCCGAGCAATTCTTTTACCGAATTAATGTCTGCCCCGTGGTTGAGCATATGAGTCGCAAACGTGTGACGTAAAATATGCGGACTTTTTTTTGCTTTCTCCGAGACATTACTAAAGTAGTGATTAATTAATCTATAAACAAACGAATCATTCAATTTAACGCCACTTTTTGACAAGAAAAAACAGTCAGAATCTTTAACAACTTCTAAACTAGAACGTTCCAAAAGATACTTTTTAAACTGATCAATAACAACCGGTAAAATCGGAATGATGCGCTCTTTGTTTCGTTTACCCAAAACTTTAATAGTGCTTGCACCCAAATCAACACTCGAGGTTTTGAGATGAATCAACTCACTGCGCCGAATTCCGGTGGTGTAAAACAAATCAATGATGAGCTTGTCGCGCACACCTTCAAAACCTTCCGGATATAGAATATTGTTGAGTACCAAATCAATCTCTTTTTCTGAAAACGGAATCTGCAACTTCTTAGGTGATTTAAGCGCTTTGTGCTTCAAGAGCGGACTAGTTTGAATTTGCCCAATCTTGAGCATGAATTTATAGTAGCTTTTGAGCGATGCCACACGGCGATTGACAGAAATATTTGACATGCCCGACTCAACCAATTGAACAATCCAACTGCGAATTTGTGGATAATGAACATCGGCCAAAGTTTCTTGATCAAATTCACGCTTAACAAAATCTTCAAAAACACCCACATCAGCACAATAACCATGAACCGTATGCACCGAATACTTTTTTTCGAGCAGCAAATAATCATGAAATGCTTGTTTAAAATTGTCCATAAAAAAAACCGTTAGCCCAAAGGTATTAAACTTTGTAAACTAACGGTTCTATGACTCAAAAAGTTACTACTAACTTTCGATGCTGTCTTTCAATCTTTGAATGTACGCCGCTTTTTGAATTTTCATTCTGTGCGTTACTGAAGGTTTAATGAAAGCCTGACGAGCGCGCAACTGACGAACAGTTCCGGTTTTATCAAATTTTCTTTTGTAGCGCTTTAAAGCTCTATCAATGTTTTCTCCGTCTTTAATGGGTATAATTAACATAATGCAGACACCTCCTCTCGTTAAGGCCGCAAATGTACAATTAATTTTAAATTATGATTATAAATTTTAAAATATTTTTTGGGGCGCGCCGGCGATTCAAAATCCATTACCAAAAAAACAGCCGTTTCGCCGTCGGGCTTTACGCGGTGCGCGGCACCCAGCTTCCATCCCTCGCGCAGATCAATCAAAGAAAAACTCCGTCGTAATGACATTCTGCCCTGCTGGTGAAGAACTGTTTCTGGTCACGGTCTTTTTCTTGTAGAAATTCGTACTCAAAACATCATACACATGGGCAGAAAGTTCTTCTGAAGAAACATTGACCGTTGGAAATTTACCTTCAACAACGGCATTCACATAGCTTTCAGACTCAATGACCCTCAGATTTCGCTTACCATAACTTTTATCATTCAGCACCGAAAAGCTGTCAATCACATTTGAATAGTCAAAATTTTGTACCGTTCCATCAGCCCAAGTAATCGAAACCAAATTATTGTTTGCATACAAAAACTGGTTCGGAGATTCTGCCACACCATCCAAATTATTGTCTTTACCCGCTTTAATTATATTGTCATTGGCGTCAAACTCAATGACATTTCTGTAAAGTATCGTAGCCGCCACATCGGTATAAGGCAATGAAAGCCTTTCAAAGTAAACCAGAGCATCCGAAACATGAACAATCCTGTAATAACTGGTACTCGAACCCTCGATTGTCATCTTCGCCCCAATAAGATGGTGCTCGGCATCATAATAAAACTCACGAACCCGGTCGGAACTATGATCAATTTGTTTGACCAAATCTTCACCTACATAAAAATGAGTCTGGGTAGTTACCGGACTCCCCTGACTCACACCATTACTGAAGTTTTCTACCGTTTCTGAAAATAATTTGCCGTTCTGTAAATTCCCAATCGTAACAGTTTCCAATGTAGGCATGGCCAAATCGTCGAAAACAGATTTAGAGCGCAATTCATATCCTGTAATCTGTGAGTTGGTATTACTACTACCGGAATCACTGTCATTTGAACAAGAAACCAAAAAGAAAATCATCATTAGTAAGCCACTAAGTTTCTTCATAAGATTATCATTATTTGAAGTTAATAATATCTTAAACGTATTCGAAACCTCTTTCGTATAATTAGAAAAATTTCAAAAAAAAAATCCAAATCCCAAACAAATGTATTTGGAATTTGGATTTTTCAAATATTGAGATTTAAATTTTTATTTCTTCACCGCAGGTTTATAATTCTGCTGATCAATAATAATCTTAGACAAAATCTCGCGCAAAATTTCTGAAGTTCCGCCACCAATTGGGCCTAGACGGCTATCTCTAAGCAAGCGAGCCAATGGATATTCTTCCATATAGCCATATCCACCAAGCATTTGCAAGCAAGCGTAAATGGCTTCATCGGCCACTTTGGTTGATTTGAGTTTGGCCATCGTAGCTTCTTTGACTACATATTCGCCTTGGTTGAGTCGGGCAGTGGCCGCATAATTAAAAATTTTGCAGTGCTCTACTTCAGTCGCGTGGTCCACCATGGTGTGGCGCAAAGCCTGAAACTTATTAATCGTACTGCCAAAAGCTTGTCGTTGTGCCATATATTCAATGGTGTATTCTATGGCATATTCAGCACGGGCATGTGCATTAATAGCCATAATCAATCGCTCTAAAGCAAAGTGCTGCATGATGTACGGAAAACCTTTTCCTTCTTCGCCCATCAAATTTTCTGCAGGAATTTGCACATTGTCAAAAGCAATTTCAGCTGTATCTGAGGCACGCCAACCTAATTTATCCAACTTGGTAGCGGAAATTCCGGGTGTATTTGTATCGACCAAAAAAATACTGATGCCTTTATTGCCCAACTCAGGTTGTGTCTTAGCCGCTACCACATAGTAATCAGCATATACACCGTTGGTAATAAATGTTTTTGATCCGTTGAGGATATATTGATTGCCTTGCTTGACCGCTGTGGTGCGCATTCCGGCCACATCGCTTCCGCCAAAAGGTTCGGTAATGCACAAAGCACCTATTTTTTCACCGGCAATACTCGCGGCCAAATATTCTTGCTTGATGCGCTCATCGCCTTCGGCATTAAGATGCGTCATAGCCAAATAAGCATGCGCCCACATGGCTGCGGCAAAACCCGATGATTTAATTTTTTGAAGTTCTTCTAAAAAAACAACTGTGTAGAACAAATCCAGATTCATTCCTCCGTAGGCTTCTGGATAATTGATTCCAAAAAAGCCCATTTCACCAAATTTCTTCCAGATAAAGCGCTCGATGGTTCCGGTTTTTTCCCATTTTTCAATATGCGGAACTACTTCGGTGTGTAAAAAGTCTCGAAAACTCTGTCTGAATAATTCGTGCTCTTCGGTAAAATAAGGTAAACTCATAAATGTTTATTTTTTTTAGAAATCCAAATATAAGGCAATAATTTTTATTTTATCAACCGGAAAATCTGAAATCTTTGCTAAATCTTCAACGTTTTTATACGGCCCGTTCATACTGCGCTGCATAACAATTGCTTTGGCCAGCGGATATCTGAAATAAGGCAACTCTATGAGCTCTTTGATTCCTGCTTTATTGATATTGATTTTGTTTATTTTCGGCTGATGCAGCACCGCAAATTTTTGCTTTACGGCATCAACAACAGCGGTTGGCAAACCCCATACTTCATTTAATTGATCTGTATGAACAAAAGACCCCAACTGTTCGCGCAGGTTGATAATTCTTCGGGCATAACCATCGCCGATACCATAAATTTTCTTTAAATCATCAGCAGTGGCGGTGTTGATATCTAACAAGGGTTCGCGTTTTAGAAAATTCTTTTTTTCAAACCTTACTGAATTGTTCCGATTTTGAACCCAATCCGGAAACTTGAAAAAAGGTTGCATCTTTTGGAGTTGCGCATCTGAAACCCGGGTTACTTGTTGAAACTCTTGCGCAGAATTAACAAACTGACCCGTTTTTCTAAAAGCGAGCAATCGATCAATTTCAGCCACAGACATGCCGAGCATATAACCTTTGTAATCAGAGATAAAATTAGGGTTGAACGGTTTGGGGCGATACTCTAAAAATAAAGATGGAGCCGAATCAATTTTAGGTGTCAAATTTGTCCAAACTTGATTTTCTGGCGGCATTTCAGTGGGGCGAAACCCAAACCAAATGACTAATTGCATCAGAACAATCAGTGAAAATAAAATCAATAAACCGCTGCGTTGTGACTTTGAGTATTTCAAAATCACAGAAATAAAATCTGTTTTCATTTTGTATGGCGTTGAAGTGAATAAACATGGCGTATTGTAAAAATTATAAATCAAAAACAGAACTCCGTTTGGCCCGAATGAGATCTTTGAGCCGAATCCAAAAAGCGAGTGTTAGGTACACTCCAAACCATAGCCCGGCGGTAACAAAGGTAATATATATAAAAAACAACCGAACACTGTTGGCTCGCATACCCAACCTGTCAGCCAAACGCGACGAAACGTGAAAGCCGTACTTTTCAAAAAAATATTTTAAGCGAATAATAGCCGACATGCTTTTTAAAACTTAGGTCTAAATTAGAAAAAAACCGTTGCCTGTACAAATCATTTGAGCAGATATAACTGAGCACAAGCCCGCGCATCTGAAAGCGCCTCGTGGTGATTGAGTGCTATTTGGTTTTGCTCGCAACAATATTTGAGATTGGCCGGTTTATAGCCTTTGGCGCGATAAATTTTACAAGTACACTCCCATCGATCGGCAATTTCTAATTCATCATAATACAAACCGTAATGCTTCATGGTGCGCAGGAGTACATTCCGATCAAAAGACTCGTTGTGCGCCACTATGGTTCTTCCGAAAAGTCTTTTTTGAATTTCTGGGAAATGGCCGTCAAAAGTTTTCTCGTTTTCAGTATCTACAGGACGAATGCCGTGTACTTTGATGTTGTGATAGGAATAATGGTTATACGGTGGCTGAATCAGGGTATAATACTCATCGACAATGATACCGTCATGGACCGTTACTATGCCTACTGCGCAAGCGCTTTCGGGGTGCATAGTCGCGGTTTCAAAATCGATGGCTGTAAAATTCATAATCAAAAAAACGGCAACTGTAACTAGTTGCCGGTATATTTATTTAATGGTTCCGATGATGTCGTATTTGGTAATGATGTGGTGTTTGCCTTGACCTAAATCAATAAGGACCGCTTGGTTTTCTTTGCTGATGAGCTTAGAAACTTCTTCAATGGGCGTTCCTGAAGCTACCACAGGGTATGGTTTACCCATTATTTGGCGAATCGGGCGCTCGGCGGCGTTTTTATCATTCACATACAAATCAAACAAAGCTGATTCATCAAGTGAACCTACAAAACCGGAGGTGTCAATGACCGGAATTTGCGAGATTTTGTATTTTCTCATGCGCTCAATGGCGTGCGAAACGAGTTCTTCTGTACGAGCAATGATGAGTGGCTTATCCAAGTGATCTTTGATAACGTCTTCGGCCTTGGTGATTTCTTCGTCTAAAAAGCCGCGCTCGCGCATCCAATCATCGTTAAACATTTTACCTACATAGCGGCTGCCCGAATCGTGAAACAAAACCACCACTACATCCTCAGGTTTGAAATGATCTTTGAGTTGCAACAATCCTTTGACGGCTGAACCAGCTGAATTGCCCACGAAAATGCCTTCTTCAAGCGCTAATCTACGCTGGTATACCGCTGCGTCTTTATCAGTTACTTTGGTGAATCCGTCAATGAGTGAAAAGTCAACGTTTTTGGGCAAAATATCTTCGCCGATGCCTTCGGTGATGTAGGAATAAATTTCATTTTCATCAAAAATACCGGTCTCGTGGTATTTTTTAAACACCGAACCATAGGTATCAATCCCCCAACATTTGATGTTCGGGTTTTTCTCTTTGAGGTATTTGGCCACACCTGAGATGGTTCCGCCAGTGCCCACACCTACAACAAAGTGTGTGATTTTGCCTTCGGTTTGTTCCCAAATTTCAGGGCCGGTTTGCTCATAATGTGCCAAGGCATTGGATGGATTGTCATATTGATTGACATACCAAGCATTTGGAGTTTCTTCAGCCAATCGTTTAGAAACGGAATAATAAGAACGCGGATCGGTGGGTTCAACATCGGTGGGGCAAACGACAACTTTGGCCCCAACAGCGCGCAAAATATCCATTTTTTCTTTGGATTGCTTGTCGGTAATCACGCAAATGAGTTTATACCCTTTAACAATAGCAGCCAAGGCCAGTCCCATTCCGGTGTTGCCTGAGGTTCCTTCAATGATGGTTCCGCCGGGTTGGAGGCGACCATCAGCCTCTGCGTCTTCAACCATTTTAACGGCCATACGATCTTTGACTGAATTGCCCGGATTAAAGGTTTCTACTTTGGCCAGCACCAAAGCATCGACTTCGGAAGTGATTTTATTGAGGCGAACCAGCGGCGTATTGCCAATGGTTCCGAGGATGTTTTCTGCGTATTTCATGATGTAGTTCCTGAGCAGCTGAGCAATAGTGTTGCTGAGCCTATATTAGGGTGCAAATATATTGATAAAATGATGGTCTGCAAGTTTGAACACTGTTAATCTCGGAGACTTGCGTGAGGGATAACAGCGGTTATCCTTTTGCGAGGGAACGAGCAAAAGATAAAAGCGAATAGCCCGACCCTTGTGGTCACGCCCATAGTATAATGAATGACGAACAGAGATTATTGAAAGAAATTCCAAACCAGACCAAAGCGAATGATGAAATCGCGGTACGGATAGCCGGGCGCCGCATAGAATCGGTTTTGTGAAGCCATGGCTGAATTAAAATGTTCGGCTTTGAGAAAGATGCGGGTTTGACGCACGCGTGCATTGATGAAGAAATCAACCAACGGAAAATCGCCTATTTTGGTTTGATTCTGGACGTAAAAATCGGTCAGGATAGGATTATATCCGTTGGCGTAATATTTTGTGAAATAATTGAAGATAAAGCCGGTTTGCAGGTACAAAGCCCGCGAGAAATAGTAATCGGAATAATAGAGCGTGTTGCGTGTAGTAAATTTGGGCACATTGAGCACTTCATTGTCTTGCTGGGTTTGTTGATACAGCAAAGTGTTGTCAAGTGCGAATCGCCAAAGACGGAATTCTTTACTGGCTTTGATTGATAAATACTGAATGGATTTTTCGTACTGCTTTGGTGAGATGAACTGCTGCAAAGCATTGCTGCTGTCATCACTGAAATACAAAAAGTTGTCATAATTGCTGATCTGCAATTCAACTGATCCGAATTGAGTTTGCGCTTTGGCTGTAAGTGTATTGCTTTTTTGATTTTTGAAATTGTTATACCAGTTATAATTGATGTAACTGCTTTGGTGTAAATTGTAGACAGCATCGGGTAATTTGCTGACACTTTGATACGCAAATGAAAATTGATTTTTATCGTTGCGTTTGTAGGTGGCTTGTACCTCAATATCAGTGAGCGATTGATTGGTTAGGGAACTGGCGTAACGTGCAAAACCTTTCCAGTGGTTTTTTTGATAGTCGTAACGCGCACCGACATCATTGATTTTATCTGAGAGCAAACTAGGAATAATTTGACCTTCTTTGATGAGCGTGGTATTGTAAAAATAATTGTACCGAAAATCATCGACAAAAAATTGGATTCGACCTAATTGCTTATTTTCATATACCGCTCCTATTTGTTGATACATTCGGTTGTAATGAACTTGGTCATTGATGTAATTTCCGACATATGAATCACCGAAATGATTGATGGTCTGAGTACCGACTTGAGAAACTACTGTTGGTTGATAGTATTCAAAGAACTTGGTTTCGTAATTGATTTGATGGGTTAAATATAAATTGTTGTTGGCCTCTGATGCGTTTATTCTGAAGCATTGATCAGCAAAAAAACGCTTGCCTTTCATAAAAGACGTGGCATCGGTGAGAAATACTTCTAGGCGCTGGCGCTGTTTAAAATCAGGATTTTTACTTTCAAAATCTTCAGGCGTAGTAATGCCTCCGTTTTCGCCGTTGAGCAAATCTTGGCCCGTGTAATGTGTGTTGAGCACGTATTGACCTTGTTTGGTTCGGTAACTGGCCGTGCATCTAAAATTACCATTGCTGGATAATTGATTGATGTATTTTCCTAATGAACGAAGACCTTTGTATGCTATTGAAAAATTAAATTGTTCTGAAGTATTGACTGTAAGAAAAGCATCGAGTGATTGTCCTTGTTCCATAACTGTTTTAAAATATAAATCAGTTAAGGGTGTAGCCACTGAATAGTATTTTATTTCATCGGTTTCAATGTAATTGAGGTGTTTTGCACGATGCCCGAATTCAGGGAAAGCAGACACTTTATTCAGACCAAAATCAAGTGTATTGTAGGTTTGCCCTTCGTTTAAAAAAGCTATTCTACCAAAAAGATCTTTGCGTAAATAATTGTATTGATATTCTTTTTGAATAGTCAGCGAAGTATCAACATAAGTAGTATCGCGCTGCAATGTATATATTTTGTACGAAGATATTGGTGCTTTTCTGGCTAACTCTTTTTCTTTTTGCTCTTTGGTTTTGAGTAAACTCTTACGAGGCTTCTCATTTTCTGTTTCTTGACAAAAGACAGCTAAAGAAAGTGATAAAAACAAAAACGTAAAGAGAAATCGCATAACTATTAAATATGTGAGCAAAAATAAATATTTGTTTATTAAGGGTAACCGAAACCTCAAATAAATCCATAAAAAAAGCCACTCATTTGAGTGGCTTTATATTATTGAGTCAAACTAATTATTGTTTGATTACTTTAATGGTTGAAGAATTACCTTCAGCATTAGCAACTTTCACCATGTAAACACCACTGTTGAAAGAATCAACATTGATTGATACAGTATCTACAGAAGTGTAAGAACCATTGAATACTTGTTTTCCAAGTACATCATAAACAGCAACATTAGAAATGTTTTTACCGTTTACTTGAAGAGTTCTTGTAGCATTGTTGATGTATGCAGTGAATAATTTGTCAGCTGAAAAAACTGAATTAGCTAAAGCAGTTGGTACAGATTTAAAAATACCGCCAACTGTAGCTGATGTATTAAACCCTGATGATAAGCCATTATCAATAGAATAAAACTCTACATCAGTACCATTGTCATTATTAACATCATCACCAAGTTGATTGATATCAATCCATGTTAAACCATTATCAGTAGAATAAGAAGAACCTCTCTCATCAAGGTCAATATCGTTACCTAAGCAAACGTATGTAGGTGTTGGAGCACCAGGAACATGACAGATAGCACCATTTCTAAAAGTACCAGATGGTGATTCAGCAACCCAAGTTAAGCCTCCATCGGTAGTTCTAAAAAATTGCCAGTCATCAGTAGTCAATAAACCTTCTGTTGAGCTTACAAAAGCATAGTTCCCATTTTGCATATCAGCAATCGGTGTTTGAGCAACCGACCAATTTAATCCTCTGTTTGAAGAATGATAAATTCTGCCCTTATTAGTACCGAACCAAACATCATCACCATTTACATATAGATTTCTTGTATAGCCATACTCATCAGCCAAAGGAGCTGGTACATTTCCAGATGGGACACGAGACCAATTGGTTCCTCCATTGGTAGTAGTGTAAATTTCAAAGGTTGTTGGGGTATCGGGATCTCCCATAGTAAAACCATTGTTGGCATCCCAAAAGTGAACAACATTCGTAAAAGAGCTAGCACTATTGAAAGATGCTGTAGACTGTCTATTCCAAGTTGCACCACCATCAGTAGTTTTCCAAACACCACCAGTACCGCCGGTATCAGGGAAAGCTGCCACAAAAGCAGTAGTTGCGTCAACAGCAGAAATACAACCGATTCCAAGTGTAGTAACACCTAAATTAATAACTCCTGGAGTCCAAGTGTTTCCACCATCAGTTGAACGAGCATATTCTCTGATGACGTTGGTGGTTGTAACACCATCATATACAGTAATCCAAACATTGTTAGCGTCAGCATAGGAAATTTGATTTACCCCACGACTGGCAGTAGCAAAACCGGTAGACTTCTCTTCCCAGAAAACCTGAGCACTCACAGAAGCTGAACCAGCAAATACAGTAAGCAATAGTAATAGTTTTTTCATAATTAATAGAGTTTTAGATATAATTGCAAATTTAAAAAGATAAACATATAAATCAAGTTCAAGACTCTTAAATATATCTCAAAAAACTTGCGAAATATATTTAAGAGCCCTAAACTAAAATTTAAGGAGTAAATAAATCTGTGTAAGTGGTTTGATCCCCTAAACCTGTTTTGGTAACGGTCAATACTGATTTATATCCACTAGTTCCTGATAAATTATTATAAACTCCGTTGTAAATTTTGATATCTCCATTAGGATATCTCAAAACCAAACGGTATTTCAAATCAAGTGGAGCCGAAGCTAAATCAGCATCAGAATTAACCCCAATCTTAATTCTGTATTCACCAGGAGTATAGGCATAAGAAGAGTTAGCAGTTGGAGTTGCTGTACCCTCAGAGGTAGTTCCGAGTTTAGAAGCAGAGAAGAAATATGATTTTGGCCAGTCAGTAACAGGACCAACATTAACTTCTCCATAAACATCACCTCTAACTCCGTTAGAACCAACAGACGCTATTGTAATTACTGGAGGAGTATCTGTGTAATATTTAAATTGGATATCAGAACCAACTGATGTTACATCAATCCCGTGATTTGCTGAAATTGCAGAAACTTGGGCAGAAACAAAATTAGCAGCGGTTGTTTCTAAATCCGAACTAAAATTAATTGGATAAGTTGTGGTACCTATTTTTATATTTCCTGAACCTTGAGTTCCTCTAAGTGTGATGGTGGTTAACTTAACTCTCTCGACTTTAACTCTAAGTCTGTTGATGCTGGTTTTATTTTCCCAATCAATAGACAATTTTAAACGTTTGTCATTAGTTGAAGGAACTCCAGAATTTCCAGAAGCAATATTAACGGTATTAGATGTAAGTAGAAAATGTTTACCTGGAACTGTTTTCTTAAGTGCAATAGCAGTTAGTTTTAAATCAAATGCCAAATCAAATGTACCTCCTCCGCCAGGGACAGTAATTTTCTCAGTAGCAGAGGTCTCTCCAGGTAAAATATCAACAGATGCATTTCGAATAGAACCACCCATACTGTATGCCGTAGCTTGAACAGTAACAGTGTCAGTGACTAAAGCTCTAAATTCTGCAGGAATAGTCGCAGTAAAATTAATTTCTTGCCCAGGTAATGCAAACTCTGCATCGGTTGAGATTGTTCCATTAATCGTTTCAATGCTTTGATTCCCTACCGGTGAACCTGAAAATTTATCATCGTCGTTATCGCACGAAATAAGTAGAACACCAATACAAGTGAAAATTAATATGTTTAAAAAGTTTTTCATAATTAGAAGTTTAAAATAAAACTAGTGAAATAAAGCTTACAGACCTAACTGATAATTATTAAACGTATCATTCAAAATATTGATGTTTGCGTCTGTAGCCAAGGTAGTCACAAATCTAAAAGCTTGTTTCATACCTGGCTGAGTTTTAACTGTGGAAGACA
This sequence comes from Flavobacterium sp., assembly GCA_027484725.1. Classification (GTDB taxonomy): domain Bacteria; phylum Bacteroidota; class Bacteroidia; order Flavobacteriales; family Flavobacteriaceae; genus Flavobacterium. The sequence continues at coordinate 32,405 of JAIXSK010000017.1, forward strand.
AATTGTTATAATTAGTTACTTTACCATCAAAGCCATAAGCCTCACCAAAGAATACATAATAATCACCAACTTCAAGACTAGTGACAGGGATTCCAATGGCATCAGCAATCATCTGAGGTGTAATTTTAAGCTCTGTCGGGAACGAAGTAACTGTTAATAATTCAACATAGTTACCTGTAATCACAGAATTGGGATTTCTTCTTCGAACCTTCAAAACATACTTTTCAACATTATTAGCAGGAGTTGATAAAAAACCACCAAAATATGTTTCGTCAATGTGTTCTGAAGCTAACATTTTATTAGTTATGTCTAATCGAACATATTGACCTCCTACATCAATAGGTCTAGGATCTAAACTGTCTTGTTTATCACATGAAGCAAAGCTTAAGCCTGCTAACAATAATAAGGAAATTATCTTTTTCATATCTTATAGTATTGTTTTAAATTATTGAAGGTCAAGACCTGCTTTATCCCAAAAAACCTTTGTAGTGCGAATATTAACTGGTGCGTTAGGATTATTGTTAACACTCTCACCGGAATAAAGTGCTCTATAATAATAAGCTCCCGAAGAAACTTCAAGTGTTGGCTGCATATTACTTGGATAACCAGTTCTTCTGTAGTTATTATATGGCTCTATACCATTACCCCAAGAAGCAAGATAATATTCTTTAACAACCATTTCAAGTTTCTTAGTTGAGGAGAGACCATCATAAAAATCACTAATAAAATCCAAATAATTTGTTTTTTCTATTGAAATTGTATTAGCTAATGATGAACTAATCACAGGATAAGTACCTATTGGCTGAATAGTTCTATCAATTGATTGTGTTATAGCAGTAATCATTTCAGACTTAGCATCACCAGATATACCCATAGTAAGGATAGCTTCAGCTTTTAGAAAATGTACATAAGAAGACATAAGAATAGGCATAATTCCTTGACCAAGAGCACCTTTATCCCCTCCTGTTTGAACTGAACCGGCAGTGCCATATGCTCCGCCACAAGGGTAAAGCCCCCCTACGGTACGGTTTTCTGAATCAGGTGGAATACCAGAATTATCCCCATGATCCCTACCCCAAAATCCGTTTGAAGTAATTGCAGTCTGACCTACCCAATTTGAAGTTGAATAAGGAGTGCGAATTGTCTCAACATAAAATGAATTATATTTAGCATCGTCATAATGACTTGGACGACTTCGCCCTGGCAAAGTAAAAGTATCAGCTGCACCCGGATTCTCATCTTGCTTGTAGAAGTAAAAATTAGTTCTTGGATCTACAAGATTTGTCTGACTATCAACAACTCCATTAGGCCCCATAGCAATGTTTTTTTCTGTACTCATAGCCCACATGAAATAGTTAGATATATAAGCACCTCCACCAAGTTCATACTGATCATTATACATTGGGTGTCTAGAATTTGGTGTAAATCTTGAAGTTCCATATTTAAAAGCAAAATCTTCAGAAGTTTCATCAATATAATTTGCACCATTGATAATATCTTCCACTTTTTGTTTTAGCTGAGCATCAGTTAAACCTAATTCACTACTAGCTTGTCTGGCAGTAATATACATCTTAAGCCTCAAGGTATTTGCTAATCTAATCCAATCAGCTTGAGAAGAATAGTACAAATCTTGTGGATTAACAGAATTCGCTCTTTGAAGAAGTTCAACAGCTTCATCAAGTACCGTGAAAGCGGCGTTATAAACATCCTCTCCTTTATCAAATTTTGGATTAAGAAATTCAGCACCTTTTAAAGCTTGAGAATATGGTATATCTCCATACATATCAACCATAGTAACCATAACATATGCTTTAATAACTTTAGCAGCACCTAAAGCATAGTATTGCTTATTTTCAATAGACTTATCCTCCATCAAATTGACGGCATTCATCAAACGATAACCAGTATTCCAATTATTGTTGAAGCTGGCCGGTTCAAATGAATTATCATATGTATTTCCACCAGTCATAGCCATTTGGCGAGTAACTCTTTGTGTGAAAGAGTTAGCAGAATCAACAAAATCTGCAAGTTGTAATTGAACATAGTTAAAGGCATAGACAGGATCTGACATGCTAGAATCAACACCACTTGGATTGTCTGTTTGGTTTAAATCAACCGTTTCACAACCAACAAAGAAAAATGCGGTAGTGAAGAAAAATATTTTAATTATTTGACTTTTAATTTTCATCTTCTTAGAAACTTAGATTAATGTTAAACCCATAACGTTTGGCCGTTGGACCAGTTAAATAGTCAAAACCTTGACCATTACCAACACCTAAGCTCATTACTTCAGGATCAAAGTTTAAGTGCTTAGGGAAATTAAATGCTTTAAACCATAAGTTTTGACCAACTACAGATATTGATGCACGACCAAAAGGTGTTCTCTCTAAAATTTTCTTAGGTAATGAATAAGAGAGGGAAACCTCACGAAGTCTTAAATTAGTTGCATCATAAATAGCTTGCTCATTGATAAAGAAACCTGAGTTATTAAATCCATATTGTGTGTAACCAATTTGAATAGTATTTATTGCCCCACTAAGATTGACACCTGGCAACACAACTGTCCCTGAACGATCAAAATTAGTGTCTTCTGTCAATCCTCTAGACAATAATGATGCGGCAGTAGTTGAATAAATATCACCGCCTTTTTGATATTCAAATTGGAAACCTAAAGTAAGCCCTTTGAATGAAATCTCGCTACTAACTGTAGAGCGCCAATCAGGATTAGGATCTCCAATTTCTTTAAGTTTTTGGTTTTCAACTAAATAATTTCCGTCATTCCCAACAATATAGTTACCATTTCCATCACGCTTAATTGAACTACCCAAAATAACCCCATATGGTCTACCCGGCACAGCAAAATTACCCAAGTTTGTAAATCCAGCAATAGCAATACTTTTAATTGAAGCTATTCCCAAACTTTCAACATAGTTTCTATTCTTAGAGAACTGAATAGAAACATCCCAAGAAAGACCATCATCTTTTACAGGTTTTAACAAACCTAAATTGAGACCAAGTTCAATACCCTTATTGCTTACTTCGGCAATATTGTCAGCAGTAACATCATATCCTGTAGCAGGATCTAGAGGTCGATCTATAATTAGATCTTTTGAGCGCTTATCATACAAAGACAAATCTACACCAAATCTATTACTAAAAAATTTACCTTCTAGACCAAACTCCAATTCTCGATGTAACTCAGGTTTGAGGTTAGGATTTCCTAACTCATTACTTGGGGCTATTGTATTAATTACAGTACCGTCTTCTTTCAAGAAAGCTTTTGAACGTAGTTGAAGACCGATCCTTGTTTTGTAGGCATCAGGGAAACCAGCTGATGAACCATAACCCACACGCATTTTCATATAATTGATGTACTTATTTCCTTTCAATCCAGAAAACGCATCAGTTGGAACAAATGACAATGAAGCTGACGGGTATAACAATGAACGATTAGCCGGAAGAAGTGAAGAATACCAGTCATTTCTGGCTTGAATGTTTAAGAATAAATATTTTTTAAACCCTAAGGTAGTACTTGCATACAAGCCAATAATATTGGTTGATTGTCTTTGTGAATACCCATCGTGATTTTCAAAATACTGGTGTTCTAATAACCCGTAAATAGATTGTACTGTACTTTCTAAATAATTGTACGTAAAACCTTCCATACGCGGGTTAAAACCTAAAGTCCCATCCAGATTCCAATTCTCAGCTTTATCAATTTTGGCATCAAAATTATAACTAATGGTATGGTCATGAACAAAATTTTCAGTAATAGTGGTTCTCAAATAACCTTCATCGTAAAATGGTTGACCATTCCCTCTGTTTACGTGGTATTTTTTGGTTTGTGTATAATTGTCAATTGCAAATCTGTATGACAAATTAGACCATGAGTTGATTTGGTACATGGTAGAGAAATTACCATAAAAACGTCTAACACTCTCGTCGTCACTGGTATTTTTTAATGTCCAACGTGGATTAGGAATATCTCTCGTTGGTCTGTAGTAAACTGACGAGTGATCTAGTGGATTTTCATATGGCAAACCAAATAAATCAATATTTCTAGGAGTGTACAAAATATTAGAGAACACAGACGGAGCTAGAGCATTAGATCCAAAACCAGCAGCCGTAGGAGGTGCGTTTTTATCAGTCTTCACATAATTTACACTAGCGCTGAAAGTAAAACCATTATTTAATTTAGTTTGACCACCCACACTAAGGGTTAACCTTTTGTATCCATTATTTTCAATAAAACCTTGATCATCCGTATGTCCAATACCTACATTGTATGAAGTATTTTCTGACCTACCTCCAACATTTAATGAGGTTGTTGTTACTACACCTGTTCTAAAAAATGGCTTTACGTTATTATATGCTTTATAAGGAACATTTATTGCTTTTTCCTCCGGCGTTCCAGGATTGGTAAAGAATTGAGGAAAAACATTTGAACCATAAAACGCATATGGATGTATTACTGTTCCATCAGCATTAATTCCCTGTGTACCTCTTGTTCCAAAAGCCGGACCCCAGTTAGAGAATGCCGTTTGAAAAGTATTGTCAAACCCATTACCATATCTGTTTTGATAATCAGGCAATGAAGCGATTTCTGTCATATACATTGACTGAGCAAAATTCACCTGCATCTTGTTGTTTATATCCTTAGTATTTCCTGATTTAGTAGTTACTAAAACCACACCATTTCTACCCGCTGAACCATATAGGGTGGTTGCACTTAAACCCTTCAAAATACTGATGCTCTCAATATTATTAGGATCTAAATCAAGAAAACGACTTGAAGCATTGGTTGCTCCTTCAAGAAAATTTCCGTCACTATTGGTATCGGCATTAAAAGGAATACCATCTACCACAAATAATGGTTGGTTACTACCTGTAATTGAAGAGTAACCACGAATAATGATATTTGTTCCTGAACCAGATAATCCACTGGTCTGTTGGATATTTACACCGGGGGCTTTTCCGGTAAGTGCGCGTGCCACATCGGTAGAAGGTTTTGAAGCAAATTCTTCAGCTTTGATTGTTGTCACCGCATATCCAAGAGCTTTTTTCTCTTTTTTGATACCTTGACTGGTCACAACTACTTCATTCAATTTTTCACCTTCACCAGATTTCATTTTAATGTTGACCACACTAGAAGCACCCACTGTGACAGGTGTATCGGTGTAACCTATAAATGAAACCACCAAAACATCTCCGGTTTTGGCTTTGATAGCAAATTTACCATCAATGTCTGTTTGCACACCATTTTTAGTGCCTTTTACCATTACATTGGCACCAGGAAGAGGCCCCTGATCGTCAGAAACAACCCCTGTTACAGTTTTCTCCTGTGCCAGAGCCAACTGCATTGTAAACACTACAAGTAGCGTAAAAATCCATTTGAACTTCGATCTCATATAAATTTCGTTTGAGTTAGATATCCCGCAAACTTCTTAATTAATTCTTAAATAAACAAATATATATTCTTAATATCTTTTTGTAACAGGTGTTAAAAAAACTTCAGAAATGTTTATATATTTAAAAACAACGTCATTAAACTCACAACAAACATCGTTTAATAGCCTTACTTTTTTATAAATTAGCAAAATGCTTTTATCTAATTTCTCCACTTTTTCACTCGAAGCCGGAACCGATGAAGCCGGTCGCGGTTGTCTCGCCGGCCCGGTCACTGCGGCAGCCGTAATTCTTCCGCATGATTTCAAACACCCGCTGCTCAACGATTCCAAACAACTCACCGAAAAACAGCGTTACCAACTCAGACCCATCATAGAATCTGAAGCCATTGCTTTTGCTTACACTCATTTGCATCCCGATATCATCGATGAGATCAACATACTCAACGCCTCCATCCAAGCCATGCAAGAATCTCTGCGCAAACTCCACCCAACACCATTATATATTATAGTAGACGGTAACCGATTCAAACCGGTCAACAACATTCCGCACAGTTGTATTGTCAAAGGCGATTCAAAATATCTGAGTATCGCTGCGGCATCCGTTTTAGCCAAAACCTACCGCGATGATTTTATGGACGATATCCACCTAAAACATCCCGAATACAACTGGAAAAAAAACAAAGGATACCCAACAGTAGAACACCGCGAGGCCATCAAAAAACACGGAACCACGCCGTATCACCGCCTATCGTTCAAATTATTGCCCGACCAACTCAGTCTTGATTTTGACGCTCAATAGAAGCCGCATAACGCAATGGTTCTGACATTTCAACCCAATGCGCCTCAAAAAGTTCTGAAAAATGCTGTAGAATTTTGGTCTTCACTTCACGTTCATCCACCTGCGAAACTCCAAGTTCAACATTGAGTGAAGTCACCGCTTTTCCGCGAATGCCACACGGAATAATGTTATCAAAATAACCCAAATCAGCATTCACGTTCAAAGCAAAACCGTGCATCGTCACCCAACGCGAAGCCCGAACGCCCATAGCGCAAATCTTGCGTGCAAACGGAGTTCCTACCCCCAGCCAAACCCCGGTTTCACCTTCACTCCTTCCCGACACGAGTCCGTAATCGGCCAAAGTCAAAATGATCGATTCCTCCAACAAACGCAAATATTTGTGAATATCGGTAAAAAAATTCTCCAAGTCCAAAATCGGATAACCTACAATCTGCCCCGGGCCATGATAGGTAATATCGCCACCGCGGTTTATTTTATAAAACTTAGCGCCTTTTTCCTCGAGCTGTTTCTCACTCAAAAGCATATTTGCCACATCTCCGCTCTTGCCCAAAGTATACACATGCGGATGCTCAACAAACAAAAAATAATTCGGCGTCACCAAGGTTGGGTCTTGTCGCTTTTGCAACTTAATATCCACAATTTGCCGGAACAATTGCTCCTGATAATCCCAAACCGCCTGGTAATCCTGACGCCCTAAATCTTGTAGTTGAACCGTTTTATTCATGCAGCAAAAATACAACATAATTGCCTTGCGCAGTTTGTTTTTTCAATCAGAAGCGAAACCTAAATTTTCCAAAACCATCCTACCGCCCGCTTTTCGGCTTTATCTCGCGCTGCCGCTTGAGGATATCGCCTGCAATCGGGGCTAATCACCCACATTCAATTTCCAAAACCGGCTTTTGAATTATTGCCCGCGCACATTGCAACTCTAAAACTTATCCAATATCTTTGCGCACTTAAAAATCGTCATTATGGCATTATCAGAACAAGAAATACTCCGCCGCGAGGCGCTGGTTGAATTGCGCCAATTAGGAATTGAGCCTTATCCGGCTGCCGAATACACCACGACTGCTTATTCCAAAGACATTCTTGAAAACTTCTCCAAATACGAAGGCCAAGAAGTAGTTTTAGCCGGCAGACTCATGGGTAAGCGCATCATGGGCAAGGCCTCTTTTGCCGAACTCAAAGATTCTGAAGGTCGTATTCAAGTGTATATTGCCCGTGATGAAATTGCGCACGACGATGAAAAAACCATGTACAATATAGTCTTCAAAAAACTGCTCGACATTGGCGATTTTATTGGCGTACGCGGAAAAGTGTTCAAAACCCAAGTAGGCGAAATATCCGTTCATGTGAGTGAGCTTACCTTTTTATCCAAAGCTTTGCGTCCGCTTCCGGTGGTCAAAACCGATGCCGACGGAAAAATATACGATGCCTTTGCCGATCCTGAGCAACGTTATCGCCGTCGTTATGTTGATTTAACTGTGAATGATCACGTTAAAGAAACCTTTATCAAACGCACCAAATTGTTCAATGCCATGCGCGGCTTTTTCAATGAGCGCGGGTATTTAGAAGTTGAAACTCCGGTCTTGCAACCCATTCCGGGCGGAGCTGCGGCGCGTCCGTTTATCACGCACCACAACTCGTTGGATATTCCTTTGTATATGCGTATTGCCAATGAGTTGTATTTAAAAAGACTCATCGTGGGCGGATTCGAAGGCGTATATGAATTCTCGAAAAACTTCCGCAACGAAGGTATGGACAGAACGCACAATCCTGAATTTACCGCCATGGAAATCTACGTTTCGTACAAAGATTACCACTGGATGATGCAATTCACCGAACAATTGCTCGAACATTGCGCCATAGCCGTCAACGGAACCACCCAAGTTACTTTTGGTGCGCACACCGTTGATTTTAAAGCGCCCTATGCCCGCGTGACCATGACCGATGCCATCAAGCAATTTACCGGTTTTGATATTTCGGGCAAATCAGAAGCCGAGCTTTTTGCTGCTGCACAATCTATGGGTATTGAAGTCGATGCCACGATGGGCAAAGGCAAACTGATTGATGAAATTTTCGGCGCTCAATGCGAAGGCCACTTCATCCAACCAACGTTTATTACCGATTATCCCAAAGAAATGTCGCCTTTGTGCAAATCACACCGCGACAATCCTGAACTCACCGAGCGGTTTGAACTTATGGTTTGCGGTAAAGAAATTGCCAATGCTTATTCTGAGCTCAACGACCCGATTGATCAACGCGAACGTTTTGAAGAGCAAATTCGCTTGGCCGAAAAAGGCGATGACGAAGCCAACGGACTCATTGACGAAGATTTCCTTAGAGCCCTTGAATATGGTATGCCGCCTACTTCGGGCTTAGGTATTGGAATGGATCGATTGATGATGTTCTTGACCAACAACAGCTCGATTCAAGAAGTGTTGTTCTTTCCGCAGATGCGCCCTGAGAAAAAAGCCAACGTTATTGAACTCACCGACGATGAAAAACGCATTGTTGATTTGCTCAAAGCTAATCAAAATGCGATTTTTTTACATGTACTAAAAATCCAATCAGAACTCAGCGGCAAAAAATGGGACGCCGCCATGAAAAATCTCGCCAAACACGGCATGACCCATGTAAGTGTTGACGGTGACATCAAAACCGTTCATCTCAAATAAATAACTTCATAAAAAAAGGAACTTAAATAAGTTCCTTTTTTGTTTTACAAAGCATAGTTTAAATTCAAACTCCACCGCGCTATCGCTTTTAAATTTCCGGCGGCTAAATCTTGCTGTAAGGGCCACATAAAGCTCATGCCCAGAGAAAATTTCTCCCTTCCGGCCTCTGCACCAATTTTGCCAAATAAAACTTGTCCTGCGGTATCTTCAAGCTGTAAACCATGCTGCTTATTGGCTTGATAATGCTCGGCAGCAATGCCCAATTGTGGTGCAAGTGAATATGTGTTCTTTTCATACAAATAAAAAACCGTTGCAGCATAATTAAATTGGTCTCCAAACTGATAGGCCCTTTCATTGACCGTTTTAAAAACATATTGCATCATGGTGTTGAGCCCGATTTTTTTATGTCGCAGGGTGTATTCTGTTGCTAGAGAATAATCCCAACTGCCGGTTCCGGCCTGAAAACTCGGATTCAAACTGCCAGAATTAGCTTCGTTGAATTTACCTGTGGGTAATTTGACTCCGGCGCCCAATTGCAAGGTATGCGCAAAATAAGTACTATCTGTATGGGTTTGATACAGTTGATACATAGCCATCAAGGTAATGTCGCCCAGACCAGATAAATTTTGATTGCCTTTTTTGGTTTCGCGTTCGTGAAAATGATATGGTGCCAAAACCGATAATTGAACTCTTTTAATTATCGGAATTCTTGCCCACAACTGAACCGTATTGAATTGCTCGTCATACCAAGGTGAGTTGCTGTACAAACCATCGTTGCTCTGATAATGCTGATGAAAATATCTCAACCCCACAAAATGCGCGTTGAGCATTGAGGCAAAACCCATGCTTCCGCCACTGGCAGAACATCCACAGGCATCACAATCATCCTCTTCTTCCAAAAAGAGATATTGTTTGAAATGCTTGTGCGGAATGGTGTCTTTTACTGCAGCGGTTGCTGTAGATGCCAGCATCAAAAAGAAAATTATTTTTTTCATGCTATTGTTCTGCAAATTTTGGATCCGTAAGATAAGTGTTGTCGGTCAGGGTTTTGAGAAAGGCTATGATGTCGGCTTTTTCTTGGCTCGTGAGTGGAATGCCCAAAGTACTGCCGTTTGAAAGCAGCGGATCAAGCGTTCCGGTATTGACCACGCCGGAACTGTAGTGATTCAAAACCGCTTCTAAGGTTAAAAAGCGGCCGTCGTGCATATAAGGCCCAGATTTTTCTACATTGCGCAAACTTGGCACTTTGAATTTGTATTTATCGGCATCATTGAGTGTTAATCTGTAATAACCTATATCATTCACTGCGGGATTGATGGCCAAACCATTGTTTCTAAATGAATCATCGGTAAACAAATCAGTGGCGTGACAACTGGCGCATTTGGTTTGAAAAAGCGCATAACCATTGAGTTCTTGGGCTGTCATATCGCCGCCTGATTCATTTCGGCGGTAATGATCAAACTTTGAGTTCGAAGAGGTAACCATGACCATGAACTGAGCCAAAGCTTTGAGCATGTGTTCTGCATCAATGGGTTTTCCAGGAAAAGCCTGACCAAACAATTGAACATAGGCTGGGTCTGATTTGAGCATTTGCATGATGCTCGGCAAATAGCCGTTCATTTCTATTTCACTGAGCAGCGGAATAATGGGTTGTGTATCGAGCAAATCACTGGCTCCGTCCCACATAAAACGACTTTGATAGGCCAAGTTTTGAATGGGCGGTGCATTGCGTTTTCCGGCGGCGTTGTTGACTCCGTGGCTTACGGTGTGACCATGATGCGTAAAGGCAAATGACTGCACATGACAAAAACCGCAAGAAACAATTCCGTCTGAGGCCAAACGACCTTCATAAAAAAGTTTTCTTCCGAGTTCAAAACCTTTTTGTGTAGGCGGATTAGCACTTAGATTATAAACCATGGGCGGAAAATTCTCGGGCACTTGAACTTGTAACGGTACATCGTGATATTCTGATGAATCATTAGAGCAACCGAAAGTAAAAACAAGCAAAAGCAAACTTGCAAGTAGAGATAATTTTCTCATGTGGTTGATTTTTTTAGCCCTGATGGCCATGAAAAGCCCGGAGTTTCAAAAGCGTTATCGGTCAGCGGCGGTAAGGGCGACCAACGGAAGCCGGAAAGCGCCCTGAACCCACCGCTTTTGAAACGAGGACTTGTAATGAACAGCAGGAATGAGCTGCTATTAATCGTTGTGAACGTGGTCAACTCTGAACATTTCAGAGACGTTGTGCATGATGTCAGTTAAGATGTCGCCGCCCATAATCATGGCACCCATGCCCATATCGTTGTGGTCTTCAAGTTTGATTTTGTGGTGACCGTCGATGATTTTGGCCACGTCGGCAAAGATGTGCACGTCCGGTGTAATGTTGGTTCTGACCATTGCTTTTGTAGGCAAGTCAAGAACCACTTCTTCATAATTGTATGCCGATGAAGTTTTTCCGGTATGTACCATGAATGAAGTATCAGCAGGAACACCCGCAGAGGTAAAAGTGCCTTCAAAAGCAACAAATTTATAACCCGCAGCCCATGACCAAACCATTCCGGCGGCATTGGCATTGGTATATAAATCACCTTGACCATCTAAGCCAAGTGCCCATTGTGCTTGGTCAACACCAATACCAAAGTGAATTTTGGTGTAATCTCCGGCCGGGATATTGGTCAACGATAAAACATGTGAATCTTCATTAGATTCGTCTACAACAAAGTAGCTGTCGCTTTTTGGATATGTATAAGTAGAACCGTCGGCTTTTTCAAGTACGATGTTGCTGACAATATATTTTACATCAGAGATTTTGAGCGCTTCAGACTGAGATGTATTGTTGACTTGTGAGTTGAGTATAAGATCTGCATCGGCGTATACTTGATCAAACTCGATGTCGATGTTTCCTTTTCCGCTGGGTGATGAATCGCTGTCTTTTGAACAAGAAGTAGTAGATAATAAATTAGTGGTGGCTACAAAAGCCATGATGATTTTTTTCATTGTTTTTAAATTTTAATACGTAAAAGTGTATCTGAACTCAAAAGAGTAGATAAAAATTTTGGATAAAAATATCCTGTTGAACGAGAGACTCAGTGCAACATCAAAAAAGTTTACGCATCAAAAGTGGGCGGATGAAAAATGCCCTGATCGCTCAAATGAGCATACAGATTGTTGTATAGAAAATAAGAAGTGCCTTGAAAATGAGGTGAAAAATTGCATTCAAATGCAACTGATTCTGCATAAAACCAATCGTTGGTTTCTGGGCTGGCGTGTTTTTTATCTGGTGAAGTAGGTTTTTCGTTTTCGGCTGTTTTGGCCAATTGTTTCATCAAATGACATTTTCCGTTGCAATGCATTTGCGGCTTGGCCTTGTTCACACAGAGTGTTTTGGCTATGTAATCATAATTTATCGCATACTCAATAACCGGAAAAATGGGTTTGAGTAAAACCGATAAAACTATAATGAAGACCAACTTTTTCACGTTGCAAATATACTCAATACGGTTTGTTTTTATTTTGTTAAAAACAGTTTATTTTTTTCAGGAATTAAACTATCTTCGGTGTGCTTTGTCCAAAAGCCCAAACTTTAAAAATCAATATCATGAAAAGATTAGCATTAATTGTTTTGTTGTCAGCAGGTGTTTCTGCTTGGGCACAAGACACCAAGAAAGACAAAAAAGAAGCTTCGAAAGCGCAAACGGAAGTTAAAGAGGAAACTAAAAATCCTCAGGGTGTCAGACCAATGACGAAACGCGAGCCGATGAGTTTAGAGCAAAGAGTTGAGATGCGTATGAAAAGATTATCAACTCAACTTAATCTAACTGATGCTCAGAAAAAAGAGATCCAACCTATTTTACTTGAGCAAGAAAAATCTAGAGACAACATGATTTCTGAAAGAAAAGCCATGAAAGAATCAGGAAAACAACTGACCATGGATGAAAAATTAGCCAGAAAAGATCAGTTCATGAAAAGTCAAGAAGAATACAAGGCAAAATTTGTAAAAATTTTAGATGCCAATCAGCTCAAAAAATGGGAAGAAATTGAAGCCAATCGCAAAGAAAGAGCACAAGAGTTGATTGAAAAGAGAATGGAAAAAAAGGTTGAAAAAAAAGCTGAAAAGCTAGAGCAAAAAGATGCTCAAAAACAATAAGAAACATTTAATTTTGAGAGAATTCAAAAAAAGCCTAGATTTGGTTTTTAATTAATCAACAACTCATTATGAAAAAAATCATTGCTATAATTGCTGTAATGTTGGCTTTTACTGTTAATGCTCAAGCTCAAGCAAAAAAGACAACCAGTTTAGAAGCCGCCAAAAAAGACATTGCTTTGTTGGCCAGCAGAATTAAAATGGACGAAACCTTAAAAGCTGATTTAACCACTTTGATGGTAACTAAACACGACATCTTGTCTGACCCTAAGATTTCAGAAGCAGACAAAGAAACTGCTTCGAAACAGTATATTCGCAAGTTGATGTCTGCCTTGAATGAAGAACAAAAAAAGGTTTTACACAGTGATCCTGAGCTACTTAAAAAATTAGTTCACTAAGAAAAATGATATAAAAGCCCGCTAGTTAGCGGGCTTTTTTGTTATAGTGTTACAGCTACTTTTTGGATTGCGTTTAAAGTAAAATCTAAATCTTCATACGTTAAGGCGTCTGTTATAAACCATGTCTCGTATGCAGATGGCGCAATATAAACACCTTCTCGCAGCAATCCGTGAAAGAACTTTTTGAATCGCGGATTATCGCCTCGAGCAGCCGTTTGAAAATCAACCACTGGCTCTGAATCAAAATGCACTGAAATCATTGAACCTACTCTATTAATAGTGTGATCAATTTGATGATCTGTCATGATTTTCCGGATTCCAGATTCAAGGTAGGCCGTTTTTTGCTCTAATCGATTAAAAATCTCTGTATCCTCATTGAGCGATTGCAACATGGCCAGTCCGGCTGCCATAGCCAACGGGTTTCCCGAAAGTGTTCCGGCTTGATACACCGGCCCTATGGGCGCTAAATGATTCATGATTTCTGCTCTGGCTGCAAAAGCACCTACCGGCAAACCACCACCAATTACTTTTCCGAACGCAACAATGTCGGCGCTGATGTTGTAAAGCTCTTGTGCTCCGCCTCTGGCCAATCTAAAACCGGTCATTACTTCATCAAAAATAAGCAGGATTCCATGCTGATCGCACATACTTCTCAAACCTTGAAGAAAACCATTTTGCGGAGGAACACAACCCATGTTTCCGGCCACCGGCTCAATAATAATGGCCGCAATTTGCTCAGGATTCGCGGAAATTATTTCGCTTACATGATTCAAATCGTTGTAACGAGCCAATAAAGTATCTTGGGCTGTCCCGGCTGTAACCCCCGGACTATTGGGTGTTCCAAAAGTACTGGCACCGCTTCCGGCCTGAATTAAAAACGAATCTGAATGTCCGTGGTAACAACCCGAAAACTTAATGATTTTGTCTCTTTTGGTATATCCGCGTGCCAATCGAACCGCGCTCATACAAGCTTCGGTTCCGGAGTTGACAAATCTAATTTTATCAATGTTGGGCACCATTGATACCGCTAACTGAGCAATCTGGGTTTCAAGCGCTGTGGGCGTTCCGAAAGAAGTTCCGAGTTGTGTGCGTTTGACCACTGCATCTACCACTGCCGGATGCGCATGCCCTAAAATCATCGGGCCCCATGAATTGATGTAATCTACATAGCGATTGTCATCTTCATCAAACAAATAAGCACCTTGTGCGCGTTTCATGAAAATAGGCGTTCCTCCCACTGCTTTAAAAGCGCGGACGGGTGAGTTGACACCGCCGGGAATTACTTGTTCGGCTTCAACAAAAAGCTGACTGCTTCTTTGGTATAACATATTATTTTACGATTAAATTCTGTCCGATAGAAAGCGCACTGTCTTGCAAATTGTTTTTGCGCTTTAGCTCATCAACAGAGATATTGAATTTTTTAGAAATAGAATACAAGGTATCGCCTTGACTTACCTGATAAGCATCTGATTTAGGCGAAACCTGAGTATTGGTATTAACAGGTGTAAATTCTTTTCCAAGAACTTCTGCATCGTATTGATTGAGCTCATAGCGTTCAATGATGGCAATGAGTTTTTCTGGATATTTTGGGTCGGTGGCATAACCGGCTCTTTTGAGTCCGCGTGCCCATTCTTTATAATCGTCTTTTTCAAGTTCAAATAAAGGTGCATACCATTTGCGATTGAGCAAAAACAAAGCGTGATCGCGATAGGAATCCATCGATTGATCATATTTTCTGAAGCATTCTTGCTCTTCATCATCGTCGTAGCGAATACTTGGGCCGTCCCAATCTTTATGGCATTTTATCCCGAAATGATTGTTGGCCAACAAACACAGCGGACCAGTTCCGGAGCCCGACTCTAAGATTCCTTGACCTAAAATAATACTGGCCGGAATGCCATATTCACGCATATTGCTTTGAGCAACGCCTTTGTATTGATTGATGTAATCTAAAATCATGGCCGTAGTTACTTTTACGCGCGTTGTGGCCTCAAGAATTTCTGTTTTAGAATACACTTCTTCTTTGCCGTTAGACTTATTTTCTTCTTTGGCTGATTCGTACTTTTGCTCGATTTTTTTGATTTCAGCCAGAACCAGAGAATCTTCATTAGACTTCATCACTTCTGGCTTAGGCTTTTGTACAACCACAACCGTTGGTGTTGATGTTTTTGTAGGTGTTTTGGCACTATTAGACACTGTGGGTTTGGTCGTAGGTTTGGTAGAAGTCTTGGCTGTTGTTTTTTGAATAACTGCTTTACTTGCGCTATTTTGAGTAGGCTTCTTTTTTGTTGCACTTGTCGTTGCATTGGTTGGTTTTTTATAACCCGATTTGCTTGTACGCACCACGGTTTGTTGCGTATGACAAGCAGCCAAGAGCAAAACCAGAAAAACCAACAATAATCTCTTAAACATGGGTTGTAATTAAGGGTAATTTTTTTTGCAACAAAACTTGGTTCATCCCATGAATTCCTTGTAATCCACCGGTGTGAATCATTAGAATTTGGGCGCCCTTCTCAAAATATCCTTTTGATATCAAATCCATAACGCCAAAAACCATTTTTGCTGTATAAATCGGGTCGAGCGGGACTTGCGTTTTCTGATAAAAATCATTCATGAATTCAATCAATGTTGCCGTTACTTTGGCATAGCCATCAAATTCATATCCGCTGATTAATTCCCAGTTTCCGGCCGGTGCAAATTTACAAATTTCATTGGTTAAAAAATCGCCTTTGAGCGCCGGAAATCCCAAAATTTTTTGATGTGAAAAAGCCGATCGAATCAGCCCCGAAATAGTACCCCCGGTTCCAACAGCACAACAGACATAATCATAGTGCGCGTCCTCTGATGTCAAAATTTCTTGCGTGCCTTGAATCGCCAAAGCATTGGTTCCACCTTCAGGAATCAAATAAAAATCTCCCCATTTTTGATGAAGAAATGATATAAATTCTGTTGATTCTTTTTTCTGATAAATCTCACGAGTTACAAACTCAAACTGCATTCCATACGAAAATGCAAAAGACAAAGTTGGATTGTTCGCAATTTGTGAATACAGTTCATCGCCTCTTATAACACCTATGGTCTGAAAACCATATTCTTTACCGGCAGCAGCTACTGCAGCTATATGATTCGAAAAAGCCCCACCAAAAGTGAGTAAGGTATTATAATTTAACTGCTTGGCTTGCTCAAGATTGTATTTGAGTTTACGGAATTTGTTTCCGGATATGTGCGGATGCAACAAATCATCGCGCTTGATATCCAAAATAATTTCTGCTGTATCAAGCGCAATGTTTTGATTGAAAGAATTCAAAGGAATACTGATTATTGAGCTCCGTTGTATACTGAAATTTTCTTGCCAAAATCTTGATGTGAATCAGTAGTGATTTTTACAATATAAACCGCATCGCTCAGCATCGACGTTGGAAACTTATAACTCGATTGATTTCCTAAGTCTTTGGCTTCAAAAATTTGTTTCCCGGTCAAATCATACAAGCCCACCGAACTAATTTCGGCTTTTGACGGATTTGAAACAGTAAAATTTTGGGCAACATTATTCTGAATTACATTAAAATCTTCGGCAGCCCATTGTGAATCACCCAACAGTTCATTGACAAATGTCACTTCGTAACGATCATTATTAACGCCCGCAGGCAAAGTAAATTCATACGCATTATTGAGAATGTCGTAGTAACTATCTGTTGTTTTATCATGTAAATAAACATTCGAAGCATCTGAAAAATTCACCATTTCTGCCACCTGAACTCTAAAACTGGCTTGTGAAGGATTTTTGAAACCCACCGGGATGCGTTTATGAATATCAAAATCAATCGCATCAATGGCGTAAGGCTCATTATCAACTAAAAAGTAAGCATCCATATCGGCGGTATCGGGCGCATGAGCATCCATGGCAAAATCGGCCCCGTCGGTAGCAGCCGGATGAAAAGCCAATACATTTTGACGAATAGCCTGATTGTTGAGCAAAATATTCAAACGAATTTGCGGAATAGGCGCTGTACTTACTGTTGTATAATCAAATCCGGAAACTGATGGAATTTCAGGTAATGTAGTAGTGGTAGTTGCTTGATCTCTTTTTTGGGTATTTTGGGTTTGCGAAGCTCTTTCAAACTGAGAATAATTGGCAACACCTTCTTTCTGATAAACGCGGTACTGGTTTTCCATCCACACACTTCCGGTTGACGCGCCTTCGAGCATGAAACCTTGACCAATCGGACAAAAACGTCGCTCATAATTATTTCCAACGCCAACAGAGCCAAGTGCAGTTCCGGTTCCGTCATAAGCATAAAAAATGGCCGGAGTATACACGCCCATGGTTCCATAACCGGCTATAGTGGCGCCACCCATCGGTGAGTAAACTCCATAACCGCCTTTGTAAGCTGCCAACAAATGTGTATTCACCGTTTTGTCTTGCTCCCAAAAATAAGCCACTCCGGTAGAGGCCGTTGCATTGAGTAGAAATGCTTTTAAATCAATGGCCGAAGGATACGGATTCCCAGTTAAAGTTCTTTTGCCCGCAGCGAGCTGAATTTCAATATCTCCATCATTCGGGCGCCCTCTAAAATCATATCGTTGGGCGCTTCCGGGATTGTTCACAACACCCGCATCTGAAAATGAATTATCGGTGCCCGAAGTTCCTTTCATAGTAAATCCTTCGCCCGGTTGAATCGTGTTGGTGGCTGCTACTTGAATCCATTGAGAATATAGTGAAGACGATAAAAATTTGTAAATCCATGCCGATGAGACACTCAGCGGATTGGCCAAACCATTGGTTTGAGAAGTAGATAAAATAGTAGCCGGAGTGCTATTGATTACGGAGGTAGGCTGATGAAGCATTGTGATTCCAAAAGGTTCATTTCCTAAGACGCCTGCTGAACCGCCCACCGGAGCACACCAATAATTATAAGCAAAATTGTTCGTGGTTCCTTCTTGAAAAACCGAAAGTTTTCCGGCTCCTTTATTGGTAGAAGTACTGGTAGTTCCCTGCAAAAGTTGCGATTGATTTCTCAAATACACATTCCCGCTGTTCTGAATGTTCACATCTTGTTTCACATACAGATATTTATCAGCCACATACACATAATTATTGTTTACATACAATTGTGCAAAGGCACTCGAACAAAAAATCAAAGCTAAATTGCAAATAAAATAATGCGTAAACTTTCTCATTTCCATAAATTTAGTACGTAAAAATAGAAAAGTAATTTTTAAAAAACATAGACTTTTTACAGAAATACTACTTCATCCTACGCTCGTCGAAAATAACGGTTGTTGGTCGATGTAAAACCCAAAAAACTACTTTTACCTTTGTTTCAAAAAGCCCCAAAAAGTTCTTGACGCCAAATATTCAAGATTGTTTTCGTGCAAATATGCTTCACGTTCAAAAACAATATTTCGGTAAGCCAATGAGTGATTTTTATATTTGAGCAACTGCAGCAAATAATCCAAAACATACCAAATAAAAAAACCAACCAACAACAATTCTCGTTGCTGAACCCAATGAATCCGTTCATGATTGAGCAAAACCAAATCATTCTGAGCGTCTTTTTCACACACAAAAACAAACGGAAACAGCGTCATGGCACGATAACCTTTTGGAACCAAAATTTTTGAAACAATCAGAATCATCTTCTTAAATTTGCACCATGCAAGCACAAAATAACGAAAATAAACCCATTGAAGGAGAAGATTTCTACTACACGCCCGAGGGTTACAAATGCTTCACCGAAAAATACCACCTCAAACGCGGTTATTGCTGCAAAAGCGGCTGCCGTCATTGCCCGTATGGTTTTGATAAAAACAAAGGATATTAATAGGGCGTTGCCTTACGGCCGGGCTTTTCGCACTCGCTTTTTTTGTTGCCAACTACCCTAAAAAAGGAGCGCTTATGTCAACAAAAAAGAGCTCAAACAATTGCTGCAATCCCTAACGCAAATCCATCGTCAACCGAAAAAAATCTCTTAAATTAGCCACACCAAAAAAATTCCGTTGAACTGATTAGGGTTTCGAAAACGCTGGTCAGCATACAACATTTAAAATACAACACAAAAAATGACTTTTCAAGAACAAATCCAACAAGGAATTCCGGCTGTATTACCGGCGCCAAAACCGTTTGACTCCAGCATCAACCACGCGCCCAAACGCAAAGAAATCCTTACTGCTGAAGAAAAAAAGCTTGCCCTACGCAACGCCTTACGATATTTTGAGCCACAGCATCACGCTACGCTTATTCCGGAATTCAAACAAGAACTCGAAACCTACGGACGCATTTATATGTATCGTTTGCGCCCAGATTACCGCATGTATGCGCGCCCTATTTCTGAATATCCCGGCAAATCAGAGCAAGCCAAAGCCATCATGCTCATGATTCAAAATAATTTAGATTATGCTGTGGCGCAGCATCCGCATGAGCTTATCACCTATGGTGGCAACGGAGCCGTTTTTCAGAACTGGGCGCAATATCTGCTCACCATGAAATATCTTTCTGAAATGACCGACGAGCAAACTTTGGTCATGTATTCTGGTCACCCCATGGGTTTGTTCCCTTCACATACTGAAGCGCCGCGTGTAGTAGTGACCAACGGAATGATGATTCCCAATTACTCCAAACCCGACGACTGGGAAAAATTCAACGCCCTCGGGGTTTCGCAATACGGTCAAATGACTGCCGGAAGCTATATGTATATTGGCCCGCAAGGTATTGTACATGGCACCACGATTACGGTTTTGAACGGTTTTAGAAAAATCAAAAAAAATCCATCGGGCAGTTTGTTTGTCACTTCAGGATTGGGCGGTATGAGCGGCGCCCAGCCCAAAGCCGGAACCATTGCCGGTTGCATAACCGTTTGTGCCGAAGTCAACCCTAAAATCACGCGCATTCGCCACGAGCAAGGTTGGATTCATGAAATCATTGAAAACATCGATGATTTAGTGAGCCGTGTTCGCAAAGCACAAACCTCCAAAGAAGTGGTATCTATTGCATACTTGGGCAACATTGTAGATGTTTGGGAACGTTTTGATCAAGAAAATTTACACATTGATTTGGGTTCAGACCAAACCTCGCTGCACAATCCTTGGGCAGGCGGTTATTATCCAATGGGTTACAGCTTTGAAGCGTCAAATGAACTCATGGCCAATGAGCCTGAGAAATTCCGTGAAGAAGTACAAAAAACGTTGCGCCGTCATGCGGCTGCCATCAACAAACACACCGCCAAAGGCACGTATTTCTTTGACTACGGAAATGCCTTTTTGTTAGAAGCCTCACGCGCCGGAGCTGATGTCATGAATGATCACCCTAGTCTGGGTCGTGAATTTAAATTTCCGAGTTATGTGCAAGACATTATGGGCCCGATGTGTTTTGACTACGGATTTGGGCCGTTTCGCTGGGTGTGTGCTTCAGGTGACCCTGAAGATTTAAAGAAAACCGACGCCATTGCCTGCGGCGTTTTAGAAGAAATGATGAAAACTGCGCCTGAAGAAATTCGCCAGCAAATGGCCGACAATATTCAATGGATCAAAGGCGCACAAGAAAATAAATTAGTCGTGGGTTCACAAGCCAGAATTCTTTATGCTGATGCCGAAGGCCGTATTAAAATTGCCCAAGCCTTTAATCAAGCTATTGCACGTGGTGAAATTGGCTATGTGATTTTGGGTCGCGACCACCACGATGTTTCCGGAACAGATTCTCCGTACCGCGAAACTTCAAACATATATGACGGCTCACGCTTCACGGCTGATATGGCTATTCAGAATGTGATTGGCGACAGCTTTAGAGGCGCTACTTGGGTGAGTATTCACAACGGTGGCGGTGTAGGTTGGGGCGAAGTGATCAACGGAGGTTTTGGCATGTTGCTCGATGGTTCAGCGGCATCGGCCAGAAAACTAGAATCTATGTTGTTCTGGGATGTCAACAATGGAATTTCAAGAAGAAGTTGGGCACGCAACCAGGGCGCTGTGTTTGCCATCAAACGCGCCATGGAAGCACAACCGCTTTTAAAAGTGACGCTCCCCAACGAAGTAGCTGACCACTTGCTTGATGATAAAACAGCCTTTTTTTAGGCTAGAGATTTTCTAACCCCTTTTTTGATGCTATCGTATTGTTAAAGTCATGATGAGCAAAACTAAAATTGACGAATTTTACGTTGCATTTTAGCACGATGAATCAATTACAAATGGTTGTATAAATATTCAATTTATGAAAACGCTCAAAATATTGCCGCTGCTTCTACTCTTAATTACCTTTTCTTGCTCTTCGGTTCAAGTCAATTCTGATTATGACAAAAGCGTAGATTTTTCAAAATATAAAACCTTTGCCTACTACAAAACAGGCATAGACAAAGTAGAGATTTCTGATTTAGACAAAAAGCGCATTTTGCGTTCTATTGATGCTGCATTATTGGCCAAAGGTTTCACCAAAAGTGACCATCCTGATTTACTCATCAACCTCAATGCAAAAGCAGAGAAAAATGTAAATGTCAACCAATTTTACAGCGCTTGGGGTTATGGCTGGGGACCTGGTTGGGGTTGGGGTTGGAGTCCTTTTTGGGGCGGATATTCTTCGGTCAATAATTCAACAGATGGCATCTTGACCATTGACTTGATTGACGCAGAAAAAAAAGAGCTCATTTGGCAAGGAACCGGCGTAGGTTATCTAACCAAAAATGTGGACAAGAAAGATGAAGTCATCAATAATTTTGTAACGCAAATTCTGGCGCAATATCCACCCGCAAAAAAATAAAAGAAGCCGCAAAAAAAAAATGCGGCTTCTTTTATTTAAGAAACGCTGCGCTATAGACACGGCTAAGCCTTGAGAAACGCCTTTCAGGCTTTAGACTGAATAATCCGGAGTACGGCTGCCCTAGCCCGGATTGAAACGACATCCTTTTTGTTTGTTCTTTAAAAACAAAAAGATAAAGTGTAAAGCCGGATGAGCTTCAAAAAAAAACTAATAGCTGAGTAATTCTTCAAGCTTGACCTTGACTTTCTCGGCATTCGGAATCATGGTTTGCTCGAGCGTGCTGTTGAGCGGAATGGCCGGCAAATTCTCAGAACCAATGACCATGACCGGTGCGTCTAAATCGCGGAAACACGCTTCTTGAATGCGTCCGGCCAAACTGCGCGCAAACGAATTGTTCACGGGTTCTTCGGTGACCACCAAACATTTTTTGGCTTTGCGTACCGATTTAAAAATGGTTGCTTCATCTAGCGGATACAAAGTGCGCAAATCAACAATTTCAACCTGTTCTTTCATTGAAACCGAAGCATTCAACGCCCAATGCACACCCATGCCGTAAGTAATTACGGTCACGGTTTCTTGGGTTTCTTGCTGCCAAATTTCTTGTACGATGTTGGCTTTGCCCAGCGGTAAAATATAATCTTCTGAAGGTTCGTTCACGCGCGCCATATCAGTGCCTTTGACTTTGCTCCAATACAAACCTTTGTGTTCTAAAATCACCACCGGGTTTGGGTCATAATAAGCAGCTTTCATCAAGCCTTTTAAGTCAGCGCCATTGCTTGGGTAGGCAATTTTGATTCCGCGAATATTGGTCAGAACGCTCTCAACTGAAGATGAATGATAAGGTCCGCCACTGCCATAAGCGCCTATGGGCACGCGCAAAATCATGCTCACGGGCCATTTTCCGTTGGTTAAATAACACGAACGACTTACCTCGGTAAACAATTGGTTCAAGCCCGGCCAAATGTAATCGGCAAACTGTACCTCAACAATTGGTTTTAAGCCCACGGCAGACATCCCCACGGTTGAACCGACAATAAAAGCTTCTTGAATGGGCGTATTAAATACGCGGTTATCGCCAAATTTTTGAGCCAAAGTAGCGGCTTCGCGAAACACTCCGCCCAAGCGTCCACCTACGTCTTGTCCGTAGAGCAAACATTCCGGATGCTGTTTCATGAGTTCTTCAACGGCAAATAAGGCACAATCAACCATCACCACTTTATCTTCGCGTTCAGGGCAGCGCTCGCCTACTTCATCAATTACCGGAGTGGGCGCAAAATCATGCGTAAATAAATCTTCCGGTCGCGGATCTTCGGCGGCTAAAGCCTTTTCATAATCTGCTTTTACTTTTTCTAGAACTGAAGTTTCCATCGCCTTCAAGTCGCTTTCAGAAAATCCTGCGTCGAGCATTTGCTTCAACAGCACCGGATACGGATCACGCGAACGCGCTTCGTCTAAATCGTCGCGGTACCATTCCATGCGCACCCCAGAGGTGTGATGATTGAGCAAAGGAACTTTGGCATGCACCAAAAACGGACGACGCTCAGTGCGAATGGTATGAATGACTTTTTCAAGTGCGGTATAACTTTCAGTAAAATTAGCTCCGTCAATAGAAATGGCTTCTAAACCGTGAAAGCCTTGCGCGTATTCAAAAGCATTTTGGGCACGGGTTTCTTGGGCATTCGCCGAAATATCCCAGCCGTTATCTTGTACTAAATATAAAATAGGCAATTGCTTCAACGCCGCCATTTGAAAGGCTTCGGCAATTTCACCTTCGGTTACTGAGGCATCGCCGAGCGAGCAAACCACTAGTGGCATTTCAGTAGTTTCGTAGGGAATTCCGGCGCTTTCTTTATACCAAAATCCCATCGCAGCGCCCGTCGCCGGAATCGCTTGCATCCCCGTCGCAGACGACTGGTGCGGAATCTTGGGTTTGTCAGCATCGCGCAAACTCGGGTGGCAGTAGTACGTGCGACCCCCAGAAAACGGATCGTCACGCTTCGCCAGCAATTGCAACATCAAATCATAAGGCTGCATACCCATACCCAGCAACATCGCATCATCACGATAATACGGAAAAGCATAATCCTGAGGCCCAAGTTGCATGGCCAAGGCAATCTGAATCGCTTCATGCCCGCGCGAAGTGGCGTGTACGTATTTGGAAACTGTTTTGAAATTTTCTTCATACCACTCGGCCATGGTTTTGGCGGTGGCCATGGTGGTGAAGGCATTTTCTAGTATTTTTTTATCTATCATAAAAGTAAGGCGCTAAACACAGATTATTGAGCCGGAACTATCCATCCAAAAGGATCTGTCTGGTCTTGTACTTTGATCGCATTTAAGGTGTCATTAACCAGTACAGAAACGGGGTTGGCTTCGGGTAATTTGAGGGTAAAATCATTGTTTCCGATTTCCTCCACCATAGCAATTCCTACGGCTGTACCCGTTCCGAAGGCTTCTTCTAATTTGCCTTGTTCGTGAGCGGCTTTGATTTCATCCATCGTAATCGGACGCTCGGTGACTTCATAACCTTTGTGTCGCAATAAATCAATCACACTCATACGGGTAATTCCGTTGAGAATAGAACCACTTAAATTTGGCGTGATGAATTTTCCGTCGATTTTAAAGAAAATGTTCATCGTTCCTACTTCTTGAATATAGTTGAAATCGTGCGCATCAAGCCACAAAACTTGATCGTAACCTTTGGCTTTGGCGTATTCCGTCGGACGAATAGCAGCAGCATAATTTCCGGCGGCTTTGGCCTCACCGGTTCCACCATTCACGGCACGAACGTATTTTTTCTCGGCGTATAATTTAATCTTACGACTAAAAAACGGTCCGGCAGGAGATCCGATGATGACAAATTTATAGGTTGTAGCCGCACGCATTCCGATAAAAGGCTCATCGGCATACATAAACGGACGCAAATACAAAGCGCTGCCTTCTTGGGTAGGAATCCAGTCTTTTTCAAGAGCTACATATTTTTTTAAAGCCTCCACGAACAAATCTTCAGGAAACAAGGGCATACCCATACGATCAGCACTGTGGTTCAAACGTTTGGCATTTTCAATCGGACGAAACAAAAGCGGCGTTCCATCTTTCCCTAAAGTGGCTTTCATGCCTTCAAAAATAGCCTGACCATAATGCAAAGCCATCGCTGCCGGATGGGTGGGAATCAGGTTTAATGGCTCAATTCGGGCGTTGTTCCAAGTGCCGTTTACATAATCGCACACAAACATATGATCGGTAAACTGGGTACCCATCACAATGCTGTTGTTGAGTTCTACCTGATGTACTCTTGATTGCGCTACCGGAGTTATTTTGATGGATGGTGTCATGAGTTCTTGCATGATTTTATAGTGTTGTGTTGGTATTAAATTGTTCTAGATAATCGCCTACTTTGCGCAGGAATGAGCCGCCCAAATACCCGTCAACCACGCGATGGTCAAACGATAAAGAAAGGAACATCATACTGCGAATGGCTATTTCATCGCCTTTGTCAGTCGTAATTACTTCCGGACGTTTTTTGATGATGCCAAAAGCTAAAATGGCCACTTCAGGTTGATTGATGATGGGCGTTCCCATCAAACTGCCAAAAGTGCCCACATTCGAAATCGTGAACGTGCTGCCTTGTATTTCTTCGGGTTTGAGTTTGTTGTTGCGCGCGCTTTCGGCCAAATGATTGACGTCTTTGGCCAGAGTAGCCAAATCTTTCTCACCGGCATTTTTCACCACCGGAACGATTAAATTCCCTGATGGCAATGCCGTCGCCATCCCAATATTGATGTCTTTGCGCACATAAATTTTGTCATCATCCACCGCCACATTAATCAAAGGAAAATCCTGAATCGCTTGGGCTACTGCGTGAACAAATATCGGTGTAAAGGTCAGCTTCTCGCCAGTTTTGGTTTGGAAGGCATCTTTGTGGGCATTTCGCCAAGCCACCAATTCAGTCACATCTACTTCAAGATATGAGGTCACGTGCGGCGAGGTTTGCTTCGAATACACCATATGATCGGCAATCATCTTGCGCATACGGTCCATTTCAATGATGTAATCTTTGCCTTCGGTATAATTGATTTTGGGTTTCGGATAACTCGATGGTGGTCGACTATCTGCCACCGGTTTACTCTGAATTGGATATTTTCGGTTTTTAAGGTAGTTGAACACATCGCTTTTTTGCAAACGACCCTCAGTGCCCGAACCCGGAATGAGTTGTAATTCTTCAATCGACAGGTTTTCTTTTTGCGCTATGCTAATAATCAGCGGCGAGAGAAAAGTATCTGAATTAACTTTGGATAAAGTAGGACCGGCGGTTGCTTGTTTGGTTGAACGCTGTTCGATGGCAGCAACTGGTTTTTCAACTTCAGTAGATTGATTTGCGGTTTGAACAGCTTCTTCTGAGGCTTCAATCAACGCCATCACGGTGCCCACAGCCACGACATCATTTTTTTGAAAGCGAATTTCTTTGATGATGCCCGAAACCGGAGATGGTACTTCACTATCCACTTTATCGGTGGCCACTTCGAGCAAAGTTTCCTCGGCCGAGATAAAATCCCCGACATTTTTGTGCCAACTTATCACCGTGGCTTCAGAAATACTTTCACCCAACTTGGGCATTTTGAATTCAAACATTATATACTTTTTTAAACCTACAAGGTTTGATAAACCATGCAGGTTAAGATTATTTCTTTTTAAATTCTTCTAAGGTTTTATAAAACGCTTCTTGCGTAGGTCGGTCTTTGGGGATTTCCCGCAAGGGTTCCACCACCTGTAGCGTTTCATAACATTCTTGGGGCAACTGTTGGTACAACTGTGTGCCCTTGGTTTTCCAGGCGATCATCTCGTCTGAAACATCTTTGATGATTTCAGCCGGATTCCCAACCACCATCTTCCGATTCGGAATCTGCATGCCCGCTTTGACAAACGCCAATGCCCCGATGATACATTCATCGCCCACGTTTACATCATCCATCAACACAGCATTCATCCCAATCAAGCAATTTGCTCCAATGTTGGCGCCATGAATAATGGCTCCGTGACCAATATGCGCACCGGCTTTCAAGACCATCGTCTTCCCGGGAAACATGTGTAGCGTACAATTCTCTTGCACATTACAGCCGTCTTCAATAATGATTTCGCCCCAATCGCCGCGGATGGCAGCACCGGGCCCAACATACACGTTTTTCCCAATAATCACATGGCCCGTCACCGAAGCCTGCGGGTGAATAAAACTACTCTCGTGAATAACGGGAATGAATCCTTTGAATGCGTAGATCATGGTTTTGGTTTCAGGTTAGCTTTTAAATTTCTCCAACTTGGCTTTAGTAAACTCACTCAAAACCAAGCGTCCGCTGATGGCTGCACGTTCGGCAAGTAAGGTATCCCAATCGTCGGTGCCGCGCCAGAAGACCTTTTTCATCTCGAGCATGGCTTCGGGATTGTAGGTACAAAGGTGTTGTGCAAATGCCCAAACGGCGGAATCTAATTCTTCTAACGATGCAAAAACTTGTGCAAACAAACCTTTCTCACGCGCCCAGGTCGCTTCATAAAACGTATTGGCATCAATCGCAATTTGCGAGGTAGCCGAAACGCCCATTTTGCGCTCTATGGCGGGTGACACCACAAAGGGCCCGATCCCGACGTTGAGTTCGCTAAGCTTAATCGCAGCAAACTGGGTGGCCATACAATAGTCGGTGGCTGCAGCAATCCCAACGCCTCCGCCTACAGTTTTCCCTTGAATACGTCCGACAATGAACTTCGGACATTTGCGCATGGCGTTGATGACATTCGCAAAACCCGAGAAAAATACTTTCCCGGTAGCGGCATCATTAATAGCGATGAGTTCTTTGAAACTCGCCCCCGCACAAAACGTACGGTCGCCACCACTTTGTAAAATAATGACTTTCACGTCTTCGCGGTTACCCACTTCGGTAATCGTTTGTGCCAATTCAGCTAATACCGCTCCGGGCAACGAATTCTGCTCCGGATGAAAAAACTCAATCGTAGCAATGTTTTCTTGTATGTTATGTTTTACGTAAGGCTCCATTTTATGGGTTGTCAGTTCTATGTTTTTCGGTTAATTTCTTCTTCTTTTTATTCTGTGTTTTGAGATGCACTCAAGCCCTAGCCCTGATGGAAGCGGTTATCCTGTTGCGGCGGGGTTCGCCGCGAAAGATAGTAGCGTACAGCAGGTTCCCGGCTTCAAATTATTATAACAATCCAAACTGCTCAAAATGGTGGTTCAAATGTTTGCGTTCGAGTAAATAACTCTCGTAACGATTCAAATGACCGAAGACCATATTCTTGAGCACGGCTTCGGGGTTTTGCTTGAAGAACGTTACATACGCCTCGCGCGCTTCCCAGAATTTGGTTTTGGCTGTTGCTAAATCAGGATGGATTAAGTCTTCTAACTCGCCTTTCTTCATGGTTGGGAAGGCGGTTCCTTTCGGGAAAGGTTCGTAATTGTATAACGAATGGTGGACTTTATCTAAAATCTTCTCTGGCGTAACAATCTCAAAATCTTGCTTTTCCCCCGATAGAATGCGGTAGCCTTCTTCTAAATGTTCGATCAAATGTTGCGGCGTCAAAATGCCCCATTTTGGTTGCGAGGCTTCCGTTAATTTGTCCAAACATTCTTGGATTTTGGCCGTGGTCATTTCGGCAAACACGGTTTGTTTCTTCTGCACCATGGTCAGAATCGTTGCTACCGCTACCAATTCGTCTTCACTGTCAAAAACTTCAACAAACCATTTCACAATCCCGCTCGGATGTTCGGCCGCAGCCACATCGCGCTCGATTTTCTGTTTGCACGTGAGTCGCACATACACCGTATCATTATGGTACAACGGACGTAAGAAACGGCATTCTTCCAAACCGTAATTGGCTGCCACCGGACCTTTGTTGGGGTACACGAACAAGCCCGCCGCGGCTGACAATATAAAGTAGCCGTGGGCCGTGCGCTTTTCAAAAATACTTCCGTCTAGTGATGTAATATCGGTATGGGCATAGAAATGATCCCAGGTTAAATTTGCAAAGTTGATGATATCAGTATCGGTAATGGTGCGCTTGTGCGTTTTCAAAGACATCCCCGGTTGGATATCTTCCCAATGGTACTGGAACGGATGTTGTTCGGCTTCTTTGTACTTGGCATTGGCTTGGTAGATTCCGGTGATTTCGGTTAATGTAGTAGGCGAACCTTGAATCGCACAGCGTTGCATATAATGTTTGATACCGCGCACGCCACCCATTTCTTCCCCGCCACCCGCACGACCGGGACCGCCATGCACTAATAACGGAAGGGGCGAACCGTGACCCGTGCTTTGTTTGGCGTTTTCACGGTTAAGCACTAAAATACGTCCGTGGTGGGATGCTGCATTGACCACATAGTCTTTCGCAATTTCATCTGAATTGGTAACAATAGAAGACACCAACGAGCCTTTCCCCATTTGGGCCAATTCAATGGCTTCGTCCAAATTCTTATACGGCATAAGCGTCGACACCGGACCGAAGGCCTCGATTTCGTGCACTGCGGTATGTTCAAACGGTCGGTCTTGACGCAACAAAACGGGCGCCACGAAAGCACCTTGTAAATCGGCACCTTGAAGGGCAATCTTATCCCAATCGCCACCATAAACCAACTGACTGTGCTGGACCAATTCGTTGACACGACTTTTGAGTACTTCAACTTGGTGTTTGCTTACTAATGCCCCCATGCGCACTTCTTTGAGGCGTGGGTCACCAATCGTTACTTTATCTAAAGATTTGGCCAAGGCGTTTTGTACGTCGTCCATCAAGTTTTCAGGAACAATCATACGGCGAATGGCAGTACATTTCTGTCCGGCCTTCACGGTTATTTCGCTACGCGCTTGGTTGATGAATAAATCAAATTCAGGTGTTCCCGGCACGGCATCTGCGCCTAAGATAGAGGCATTCAACGAATCCGCTTCCATCGTAAACGGAACGGCTTCTTCAATGATGCGCGGATGGGCTTTCAATTTGCGTCCGGTAGCTGCCGAACCCGTGAAGGTAATCACATCCTGACTTTCAACCGTATCAAAGATGTTCGTGGCGGTACCACAAATGAGTTGCAACGCGCCTTCTGGAAGGATGTTCGATGCAATGATTTCACGCACCACCGCTTCGGTCAAATACGACGTAGAAGGTGCGGGTAAAACTACCGCAGGCATCCCCGCCATCCAGTTGACCGCACATTTCTCCAACATGCCCCAAATAGGGAAGTTGAACGCATTGATGTGAATCGCCACCCCTTTTTTGGGCACCATGATGTGATGCGCCATAAAACGACCGCCGCGCGACAGGTCAATCGGGTCGCCTTCTACGTGGTAGGGTTGATTCGGAAATAATTTACGAAGCGAAGCATTGGCAAACAGGTTCCCGAAACCACCTTCAATATCAATCCAGCTATCGACGCGGGTTGCCCCAGTGCGGTAACTGAGGTCATAAAATGGTTCTTTGCGTTTGTTCAAGTAGAGCGCCAAACTTTTGATCATATTCCCGCGCTCTTGAAAAGTCATTTTGCGCAATTGCTCGCCGCCTTTGGTGCGTCCATAATGTAAAATAGCCGGAATATCCAAGCCTTCTACGGAGGTTTCTGCGATAAACTCGCCTGTCACCGCATCGTAGGTGGGCATACCCGAACCAGTAGCGCTGGTCCACTGACCTAAAACGTAATGTTGAATTTTATTCATAATGCTATGTTGATAGACTTTTGAATGTAAAGGGTTGTTACCACTCATCCTTCAAAATATCGTTAATCATTTTTACTTTAATTGGTGCGTTCAATAATCACCGCATACCCTTGTCCTACGCCAATACACATGGTAATCAAGGCGTATTGTTTACCCGTTTGCTGCAATTCCAAAGCGGCAGAATAGGCAATACGCGCACCGGTTACACCCAACGGATGACCAATCGCAATAGCACCACCATTTGGGTTGATGCGCGGATCGTTATCGTTTAATCCGAGGGCACGGATGCACGCAATACTTTGTGCAGCAAAAGCTTCGTTCAATTCAATGACATCCATTTGCGCTAAAGTTAAACCCGCTTTGGCTAAGGCTTGCTTACTCGCTTCAACGGGTCCGATGCCCATAATTCGGGGTTCGACACCCACTACCGCTGAACTCACAATCCGGGCTAAGGGTTTTAATCCGTATTCAGCAACGGCTTCGCTCGAAGCTACAATCAAGGCAGCCGCTCCATCGTTTAATCCTGAGGCATTTCCGGCAGTTACGCTACCGTCTTTACGGAAAGCAGGACGGAGTTTAGCCAATCCTTCCAGAGACGAACTGGGTTTAATGAACTCATCCTGGGCAAACACTATGGGATCTCCTTTGCGTTGCGGAATCGTTACCGGAGCTATTTCTTGCGCCAAGCGACCGCTTTGTTGGGCTGCGGTGGCTTTCTGCTGACTGTGTAAGGCGAAGGCATCTTGGTCTTCGCGCGAAATTTGGTACATATCCACTAGGTTTTCAGCGGTTTCTCCCATGGCATCGGTGCCGTACATTTCATGCATTTTGGGGTTGACAAACCGCCATCCGAAGCTGGAATCATACATTTTGCTGTCGGTACCATAGGCTGCTGAAGGCTTGGACACGACTAAAGGTCCGCGGGTCATGTTTTCGACACCACCGGCGATAAACACTTTTCCGTCACCGGCTTGGATGGCTCGGTGTGCGTGAATGACTGCTGAGAGTCCGGAGCTACACAAACGGTTCACGGTTTCACCCGGAACGGTATAGGGCAAGCCCGCCAACAACAACGCCATACGCGCAACGTTGCGGTTGTCTTCACCGGCTTGGTTGGCACAGCCTAAAATCACATCGGCATAAGCGTCTGTGGGGATTTGTGCATTGCGCTGCACCAGGGCTTTAATCACGTGTGCCGCCAGATCGTCGGGGCGCACTGCTGCGAGTGTTCCTTGGTAATTTCCGATGGGCGTTCGAAGGCCGTCGATGATGTAGGATTCCATATTCATTTATTTGATTTCAGATTGTAGATTTCAGATGGATGATTTGAATGCTACAAGCTCATTTTTAAACTTTATTTTCTTTAACACGAAAGCCCTAGCCCCGATTGAGCCGATATCCTCGTAGCAAAGCGGAGAGATAAAGGCGAAAGCGGGAAATAGCTTCTAATCATGCGTCCACTCGCGGTCACTGCGAAACACAGTTCCTTTGAACAGCGCAACGGTTTGATCGGCTTTTTTGATTTGTACCGAATAAAACCCAAATTTGTTTTTAAGTGCTTCTTCACGGGCTACCGCGGTAAGGATATCGCCAGCTTGAAGCGTCTCAATATGGTTGATGGACGTATCAACACTGACCGATTGACGTCCGTGGGAATTTGCTGCAAAGGCCAGCGCACTGTCGGCCAAAGCATAGGTAATTCCGCCATGAGCGATGCTGAATCCGTTGAGCATTTCGGCGCGAACGGTCATCGAAAGCGTACAAGTTCCGCGGTCAATATGCACGAGTTCAATGCCAAGCCATTGGCTGAAAGCATCGTTGGAAAGCATTTTATGTACAATTTCGTTTGGGCTCATGTTTTAAAATGTGAAAACCTAACCGGAAAAATTTCGCGATTAGGTGTGATAAAATTTTTGTTTGTTTTGGTTCATTCTGCGCAATATCGGGCTGCACCTGTAGCGGTCTTCATGGTATTCATCATACAAAGCATCGAGTTTTTGTATGCACCAATCAATGCCCAATTCATCGGCCCAAGCGAGTAATCCTTTCGGGTAATTGACACCTTTGGTCATAGCATTGTCAATGTCTTGGGCGGAGGCAATGTTGAGGAATAAAGCATCGGCCGCCTCGTTGATGAGCATGACTAAAACGCGCTCGAATATATTTTGTGCCAGCGCTTGATCTGTCTTGGGCTGGGGCATTTCTTGGCTGTAATCGTAAAATCCGCGGCCTGATTTTCTGCCCAGGAATCCGGCTTCGAGCAATCGTTTTTGACTGAACGAAGGTTTGTATCTGG
This sequence comes from Flavobacterium sp., assembly GCA_027484725.1. Classification (GTDB taxonomy): domain Bacteria; phylum Bacteroidota; class Bacteroidia; order Flavobacteriales; family Flavobacteriaceae; genus Flavobacterium. The sequence continues at coordinate 65,585 of JAIXSK010000017.1, forward strand.
GGTCAAAATAAAAAGCAGTAAAAACGGTTTCGGTCACGATATAATTCACGTCGTGCCCAATAAAATCCATGAGTTCAAAGGGACCCATGCGGAAATTCCCTTGCGTTTTCATGGCGGCATCAATCGTGGCAAAATCGGCTACGCCTTCTTCATACAAACGGATGGCTTCGCTGTAAAAAGGGCGCGCCACGCGGTTGACGATAAAGCCCGGTGTGTCTTTGGCTACGGCAACGGTTTTCTTCCAACTTGAAATAATTTCAACCGCTTTCTGTAAAGTAGCGTCGCTGGTTTGCACTGCTGGAATGACCTCAACGAGTTGCATGAGCGGCGCCGGATTGAAAAAGTGAATCCCGATGACGCGTTCAGATTTTTGGCAAGAAGCTGCAATGGAAGCAATCGACAAAGACGAAGTGTTGGACGCCAATAGAGTTTGCGCTGAAACGATGCTTTCGAGTTCGGAAAATAGTTTTCGTTTGACTTCTAGATTTTCTACGATGGCTTCGATGACCAAATCGGCATCAGAAAGTTCTGCGAGCGTTGAAACGTAGGTAATATGGTTTTGTATTTGTGTTTTTTCTTCAGAAGAAATTTTGGCTTTCTCGACCAATTTAGACAAAGTGGCTTCTAGTGCATTTTTGCTTTTGGCCAAGGCTTCTTGATTGAGATCGAATAATTTTACCGAACAACCCGCAGTAGCGGCTACTTGCGCAATGCCGCTGCCCATGGTTCCTGAACCGATTACTGCTAAGCGAATTAACGATTGCTGATTGTTGATTATTGATTGTTGATTTTCGCGATCCATCTCTATACTTGGATTATTTTTTTAAAGAAGCCGTTTTTATACTGGCTACAAATATTGATACAAACTCATCATTCTATTGAATTAGTTTTGAAAGTATCATTTCATCATTCATTAAACTAGCTCCTTTTTGTATTTTTAAGTTGACCAAACTTTCTCTCAATTCTTTGAGACAGATTTTCATTTTATGCAAAAAATCACTGGATGATTCACCGCTTCGAGCCTCTCCATAATTCAAAGCAGCTGAAGTTGCCGAACGAATTAACTGTTTCACTAAATGTTCTGAAGCAAAACAAGCATCCATCTTTTTTGAGATGAGAATCACATCAACCGAGAATTGAATCAATCTATCTTCTAAAATGTTCGGCTTCAAATTCATAAATCAAAAATTGTTATTCTTCATTCGTTAATCCCTAGTTTCCTTTAAATTCCGGGGTTCTCTTCTCTATAAACGCATTCACGCCTTCTTGATAATCGTTGGATGAACTCGCATCAATTTGAAGGTCTGATTCCATGGCTAGTTGTTCTTGTAGGTTATTGATCATTGATTTGTTCAATAACTTTTTGGTCAAAGCCAAAGCATGTGTAGGCATTTGAGATAAAGTCACAGCCAATTTTTGAACTTCTTCTTCAAAAAATGCTACCGGATAAAATTTGTATATCATTCCGATTTCATAGGCTTCTTTGGCGCCGACTTTATCGCCAAGCATCATGAGTGCGGAGGCTTTTTGAAAACCAATCAAACGCGGCAAAAAGAAGGTTCCGGCGCTGTCGGGCACCAAACCAATTTTGCTAAAAGCTTGAATAAATGAGGCCGACTCAGCCGCCACCACAATATCACAAGCCAAAGCGATGTTGGCTCCGGCTCCGGCAGCTACACCGTTCACGGCAGCTACAATAGGTTTGTCAATGCCGCGAATGCGCTCAATGATGGGATTGTAGTGTTCTTCGAGAATTTTTCTGAAACCCGGCATAAGTTCAGGCGTGGTCACTTCTTTGAGATCTTGACCCGCACAGAAAGCTTTTCCTGCTCCGGTAATGACGATGACACGCACCGAGGCATCGGCGGCGCATTGATCTAATTTGTTTTGCATAGAAAATGCCATTTCGCGGTTGAAGCTATTGAAAACTTCAGGGCGATTGAGTGTTATCCATGCAATGCTGTGCTCGATTTTGAGTTCGATAGAGTTGCTCATACCTATTTTATTGAAGATTGAAGATTGTCGATTTTTGATTTTTAAACTTCTTAAATCAGCACTCGTTAATCATCAATCGTTAATCTAATTTATTTCAAACATTTAAAGTAATCAAAAGGCTCCAGACATGCTTGGCATTGAAACAAGGCTTTGCACGCTGTTGAACCAAACTGACTCACTAGTTGCGTGTTTTGTGAACCGCACTGCGGGCATTTGACAAATTTTTTATTTCCGAGCAAGGCTTCTTTGTCTGCTTCGGGTTGTAAAGGCGCTGCGATGCCGTATTTCTCGAGCGCTGCTCTTCCGCGGCTGGTGATCCAATCTGTGGTCCAAGCCGGTGAAAGCACTAGTTCAACACGCGCTTCGATTCCTTGGTCGCGAAAAGCTTTTTTGATGTCATCGCCCATTACATCCATGGCCGGACAGCCGCTGTAGGTGGGCGTTATTTTTATTTCGGCAACATTTCCGACGCGCAAGGCTGATCGAACTACGCCCATATCCATGAGTGATAAAACCGGAATTTCCGGATCAGAGACACTTTGAAGTATCTCGATAAATTCAGGTTCTATTTGGATATCGGTTGTGGTCATCTTACCAGGTCATGTTTGGAAAAGTGCGTTGCATATATTGCAAATCAGTCAAAATATAACCCATGTGCTCGCTGTGGCGACCCAGTTTTCCGCCTTTCTGGAAATATTCCAAGGCCGGTATATTCAAAGTGGCTTCAGAAAGTACTTGACTGACCTTTTTGTAATAAGCTGATTTCAATTGAGAAACATCCACGCCGATTCCCTGTGACGCCATTTCTACATCCGCCTGGGTCATTTGAAAAAGCTCCTCGGTAAATTGCCAAAGATGATCCATAGCTTCTTGAATGCGCTGGTGGCTTTCGTGGGTTCCATCACCTAAACGTTTGATCCAATCCGATGAAAAACGAACGTGATAGCTGACTTCTTTGATGCTCTTTTGGGCGATGGCCGCTAGATTTTCGTCTTTGCTGAATTGCAATTGTTCGAGCAACAACAAATGAAAATGATCAAACAAAAACTGTCGCGCCATCACATACCCAAAATCAATGTTGGGCTGCTCAACCAGTAAAACGTTTTTGTATTCGCGTTCTAAACGCAAAAAAGCCACGGTATCTTCGGTAGCGTCACCGCCTTGCAATTGCGCCACATATTGGTAATAACTGCGGGTTTGCCCGAGTAAATCAAGCGCGATGTTGGTTCCGGCAATGTCGGTTTCAAGCGTTGGGCCATGACCGCATAATTCGCCCAAACGCTGACCTAAAATAAGCGCGTTGTCGGCAATTCCGAATATATATTGAATGAGTGATTCGTTCATTTTACATGTGTTTTAGTTCTTCGGGCAATTCGTAAAACGTTGGGTGACGATAGGCCTTATCTTTGGCCGGCTCAAACATTTCACCGTTGTGCTCCGGGTTTGAAGCTGTAATATATTTAGATTCAACCACCCAAATGCTCACGCCTTCCATGCGACGCGTATACACATCGCGGGCATTCTCAAGCGCCATAGTAGCGTCTGATGCGTGCAGCGAGCCGCAATGACGGTGCTCTAATCCGTTTTTACTTCTGATAAATACTTCCCAAAGTGGCCAATTTTTCATAATCGTTATGTTGTCCGTTATACTGCTTTTTCTAATTTTAATTCTTGCTTTTCGGCATAAGCCATCGCGGCATCGCGCACCCAAGTGCCTTTTTCCCAAGCGGTGCGACGAGCATCTAAACGTTGCTTGTTACAAGGTCCGTGGCCTTTGACTACTTGCCAGAATTCATTCCAGTCGAGCTCACCAAAATCATAGTGTTTGCGCTCTTCGTTCCATTTTAAATTCGGATCCGGAATGGTCAATCCCAAAATATTAGCTTGCGGAACGGTTTGATCTACAAACTGCTGACGGAGTTCGTCATTGGTTTTGCGTTTGAGCTTCCATTTGACTGATTGTTCGGTGTTCGGCGAATCGGCATCTTTTGGACCAAACATCATCAGCGAGGGCCACCACCAGCGGTTGAGCGCATCTTGTGCCATGGCTTTTTGCTCAGGTGTTCCGTTGCAAAGTGTGAGCAAGATTTCATAACCTTGACGCTGGTGAAAACTCTCTTCTTTGCAGATGCGAATCATCGCCCGTGAATACGGCCCGTAAGATGTGCCCATCAAAGCGACTTGATTGATAATCGCCGCTCCGTCAACCAGCCAACCCACTGCGCCCATATCGGCCCAAGTAATGGCTGGATAATTAAAAATGCTCGAATATTTAGCGGCTCCGCTGTGCAGTTGCTCGTACATTTCTTCACGCGAAATACCCAAGGTTTCGGCAGCGCTGTACAAGTACAAACCGTGTCCGCCTTCGTCTTGAATTTTGGCCAACAAGGCTACTTTGCGGCGTAAAGATGGCGCGCGGGTAATCCAATTGGCTTCGGGCAACATCCCGACAATTTCAGAATGAGCGTGTTGCGAAATTTGGCGAATATGCGTTTGACGATACTTCTCGGGCATCCAATCTTTGGGCTCGATTTTCTGGTCATTGGCAATGCGCTGTTCAAATATTTCTTCTAAACTTTTGATTTCTTTCTCAGACATAATCTTCAGTTTTTAGGGTTGGATGTTGGATTAAATACCAAAGTCGACGACTACTTTTTTAGAGGTCGGTACGGCTTGGCAACTTAGGATATAATTTTTGGCAATTTCGTCTTCTTCAAGTGAATAGTTGAGTTTCATCTCTACGCTACCGTCAACCACTTTGCAACGGCAAGTACTGCAAACACCGCCTTTACAAGCAAACGGCAAATCAGCTCCGGCGGCCAGAGCACCATCGAGGATGTTGTCAAAATCTTCGCCCATGACAAAGTGGAATTCTTTGCCACCGTCAATAATGGTCACCTCGGTACCTTCGACTTTTTTCTCGACAATTTTGCTGATGCGTTGCTTGTCTTCTTCTGACAAACCGGTATTGAACAATTCGTAGTGAATTTTTTCTTTGGGCAAACCGGCTTTGGTGAGCTCGTCGCGCAATAGGTGAATCATCTCTTCAGGGCCACAGATAAAACAATCATCCGTATGGGGAACGTCAATGATTTTATCGGTGAGCACTTGGATTTTTTCAGCGGTAAAACGACCGTTGTAAAGCTCGATGCTGCGGTGTTCTTGGGTAAGGAAATAAAAAATCTCAAATCGACCGAAATAGCGGTTTTTGAGTTGTTCAATTTCTTCTTTAAAGATGATGGATTTGACCGTTCTGTTCAGATAAAACAACTTAAAAGTGCAGTGCGGCTCAGCGGCCAAATGCGCTTTGATGATCGATAAAATAGGCGTGATTCCGCTACCGGCAGCAAAAGCAATGTAGTTTTTGGCCGAAGCCGGATTGAGCTCTGTATGAAATGCTCCGTGTGGTGGCATGACCTCAAGCATATCGCCTTTTTGGAGCGCATCGTTGACAAAACTTGAAAAAACACCCTCGGTAATTTTCTTGACCGCTACTTGCCATTTGTTTTCAGCCGGACTCGTACAAAGCGAATACGAACGACGCACATCTTGGCCATTAATCATAGAACGCAGCGTTAAATGTTGTCCTTGTTTGAACTGAAAATCGGCTTGTAAGGCTTCGGGAACCTCAAAAGTAACCACCGAACAATCTTTGGTGGTTTTGTATATATCGGCAATTTTAAGACTGTGAAATTGAGCCATGTGGTTTTAGGTTTAACAAAACTAACAACTGTTAGTTTACTATGCAAATTTAAACATTATTTCTGAAATGTTACGACAACGTTTGAAAATTTGTAACTGATTGTTAATTAACCACTTTTACCCTAGCCCTGATTCCTTTGGCTGTCACTTCGTTCGAGTGAAGCGGATATCCTTTTTGCTGAATGGAATTTGATGGATGGACTATGGTTGGCCAGCAAAAAGATAAGAGCAAAAAGCAGGTTCCCGGCATCTAAAAAAACAAAACTAGCTGACGATTCCTTGCAAGAGCACTTCGGTCATGGCGGTTTTGAGCACCGATTCGTTGGGACTTTTCTTTTTTCCGTACCACAAATAGAGCGTTCTGAGCGTTGAAAGTGTGGAGAAAATCACGACCTCAACATTGAGATTTTTGAGCTCACCTTGCGCAATACCTTGCTTAATGATGGTTCTGAAATGTTCTTCGTATTCTTCGCGCATTTTGATGAAATAAACCAATTTTTCTTCTTCTAAATGCATCCAATCGTTGTTGAGACAAGCCAGCGCATCGGGGTTTCGGACGGTAATGTCAATGTGCAGCTGAATGACTTTTTTGAGCTTTTCGATGGTGGATTCATCTGAAGAAACAATCTGTAAAATGGTGCTCGTGAATTCTTCGGCAATTTCAATGATGATCAAAACCAGAATTTCTTGCTTGGATTTGATGTGGTTGTATAAACTCGCCGCTTTGATGTTCATGGCCTGAGCAATATCGCGCATGGTCACGGCGCTGTAGCCCTTTTCTTTGAAGAGCCGGGCGGCTACCGTAATGATTTCGGTTTTGCGGTCAAGTGGTTTCATGGGTTTAAATATAGAATTATTTACCGTTTTATAAACAAAAAACCACGCCTGTGCAGACGTGGTTCAAAACAAATCATCTAAAAACAAAAATTATTGCTTGATAATTTTGTAGGTTTTGATTTGGTTTTGGATGTGAATGCGCACCAAATAAGTTCCGGTGGCATACGAACTGAAATCTAAACTGTGTTCACGGGCTTGTACAAATTCATTCAAAATGACTTGACCGAGCATGTTGTGTACTTCGATTTTATCAATGTTCTCGGTGTATGATATTTGAAGTTGCTCAACCACCGGATTCGGCCATACTTGCAAGGTTTCAGCGTCAAAGGTTTCATTGCCCAAACAATTGCCCAACACAACGCTTACCGGCAGCCTACTTGGGCTTTCACACGAACTAAGCGTTTGCGAAGCGTAATAGGTGTTTCCGGACACGAGCAGAGTATTGTCAGGAATGAGATTCCCGCCTGACGGGGCATCATACCATTGAATGTTTGAACCTGTAACAACAAGCATCCCAACCGTTTCACCGGCACAGAAACTCTGCGATGAACTTCCGAGCGGAGCAACGGTCGGCAAAATAGTAGCGGTGACCGGAGTTCGGGCAGATACGCAATTTCCGTTATCGGCTTGAACGTAGTATGTAGTTGTGGCTGATATTACCGGAGTGGTAAAACTGCTTCCTGAACCTAACAAGGTTCCGCCGGTAGGCACATCAAACCACTGAATAACGCCCGAATCAGTCGTTGCGCCTAAAGTCAACGAGCCTTCGTTGCAACGATTGGCCGGAACAACCGAAATAATGCTCGGAACCGGATTGTTCATATACACTATCGCAACTCTTGGCGAAATACAGCCATTGCTCACGGCCTCAACATAAAACGTTTGTGAAGCCCCGCTGACCGGGATGCTGTTTCCGGTAGCAAAAGCGGTTCCACCGCTGGCAACACTGTACCAATAAATGGTTCCGGCATTTGCTGTGGCTGATAAGGTTCCGCCGTTATTTCCGCAAGTAACAGCACCGGTGGTTGAAGTAATGGTCGGAATGGCATTTACCGTGGCCAAAACCGGAACTCTTACCGATGTACATCCGGCATTGACTGCCTCAACATAAAAAGTAGTATTGACTGAAATTGAAGGTGTAGTGAAACTGTTACCGGTTCCTAAAACGCTTCCGCCGCTGGCTACATTATACCAATTCAAATTGCCCACATTGGCTGTGGCCGAAAGGGTAACCGTTCCGGACCCGCAAACGCTGGAAGGCGTGGTCGAAGTGATACTCGGCGTAGCATTGACCGTGGCCAAAACCGCTACCCTTGGCGAAGTACAGGTTCCGTCAGTGCTTTCAACATAATAATTCGTTGAATTGCTGATGGATGGTGTAATCAAACTGTTGCCGCTGCCCAGTAAAGTTCCACCGGTAGCCGCGCTGTACCAGTTCAAAGTTCCGTTAGAAGCTGTTGCTTGAAGTGTTACACTACCTGCATCGCATCGAGCAGCCGGCGTGGTTGAAGTGATACTCGGCACTGAATTCACGGTAACAGTTACCGCTGTTCTGGCAGAGGTACAACCGTTATTTGAAGCCTCAACATAATAAGTGGTGGTGCCAGTCACACTCGGACTAAAACTTGTTCCGGTAAATAAGACCGTGCCTCCGGTAGCAGTTGCATACCAGCTTAAAGTTCCGGCGCTGGCCGTTGCTTGAATGGTTGCTGAACCTGCTCCGCAACGCGTGGCCGGTGTGGTCGAAGTGATACTCGGAACGGTGTTGATGGTTGCTACCACCGGAATTCTCGTTGAAGTACAGCTTTCGGCCGAGGTTGTTTCAGCATAATAAGTTGTAGTGCTACTGATGCTGGGCGTGGTGAATGTGCTTCCGGTGCTGAGCAAGTTTCCGCCCGTGGCCGCATCGTACCAACGAACAGTTCCGGTGCTTGGATTGGCACTCAATGTTACAATTCCTGCTCCACATCGACTGGCCGGTGTTCCGGTAAGTGTAGGAACGGTATTAACCGTAGCCAAAACAGCTGTTCTGGATGAAGCAATACAACCGTTGAACGCTTCTGCATAATAAGTGGTGTTTGCACTGATGCTGGGCGTGGTAAAAGTGGCTCCGGTTCCGAGCAATGTTCCGCCGCTGGCTTGATTGTACCAACGAACAATTCCACCACTAGTAGCGCTAATGGTTACTGATCCGGCTCCGCAACGTGCAGCCGGTGTTGTGGCCGTAATGGTTGCTGCCGCACCTACTGTGATGTAAGCCGTTTTGGTTTCGGTATCGCTACCGTCAAAATTGAGGGCTTTAAGTGTTACAGCATAAGTTCCGGCCGTGGCATAACGCACAATTGGATTTTGGCTGTTGACTGTTGCAGGTGCTACTACCGTTCCGCCGGTAAAGGTCCATTCCCAAGCAACGGCTGCTGTTGACAAATCTGTAAATTGAACATCGGTATTCACACAGACCGTGGTAGGCGTCGCCGCAAAATCAGCCACCGGTAAAACAATGGCGCAATTTCGGTTTTGATCCATCGAGGCTCCGCTACCTTCGCCGCCAAAATAGGCATAAAATTGGGGTGGAATTGGGCAAGTCTGATTCTCAAGTGTATGAACACTTTGTCCGTCGCCGCTTCCGCCGGTGTAGGCATACGCGCCCGGCGGCAATCCGCAGGAAGTATTGCTGATGGTGTGCGCTGAAGCTCCGTCGCCCAAGCCGCCCAGGTAGGCAAAGCCTCCGGGAGGAGTGCTGCAAGTAGCGTTGATTTTGGTATGCACACTGCTGCCTTCGCCACTTCCGCCAAAATAGGCATAAAAATGAGCCGGGTTTGCACAGACAGAACTCGTGAGTTCATTGAGCGAAGTTCCGTTGGCTGATCCGCCGGTATATTGGGCGTAAATCGGAAAATGAGCCAGCAGGAATACCATCAACACTTGGTAAAAGTATTTTGTTGATCTCATCTGATTAGATTTTAATGAATAATTTTTTGAAAGGCAATTGCACTCTTGAGCACAATTAAAAAATCTAATTAGATGTTATCGCACACCTCTACCACCGTTTCCGTATGAACGGTTTACCCCAGAATTGATGATGCTATATCTATCTGATGTACAGATGTATGGAGAGACATTATAGTAAGAACCACCTCTGTAACCCACTCCGTTAGATGAAGTATTGGCTGTAGGCCAAGTAGCTTGGTTGGCGGCTCCGGTGGCATCGAGTGTTCCGTCGCCCAAAGTTCCGGTATAAGTAGTTCCGGCTGCATAATAAGTTCCTATCACGGTTTCCCAGACATTTCCAGACATATCCATTACCCCATAATAACCCGCGCCTGAAGACAATCTTCCGGAAGTTCCGGTAGCCATGGCTCCTACACGAACAGGTCCGAAACTAGGACTGGCTGTGTTCACGCCATAAGCACACATACCATTATTGACGGCCACTGAAGGAACTTCATTGGATTGAAAAGCATTGTTCAAAGCATTGCTATACACGGCGGTTACTTGCGTACTTCCCCACGCATATTCACCGGAAACTCTTGGTTGAGGGCCGCGGCAAACTTTTTCAAATTCTAGTTCGGTCATGGGTCTGAGTGCTGCCCAATCTAAATAAGCTGCCAAATCAAACCAGCCAATCATGTTCATGGCAATGTCTTGTCCGTCGTTGACGCTGTTGGGTGTTCCGGGAGTAGCATCACATCCAAAAACAGCCGGAATAGCTCCATTGCTGCCCGGAGTTACTATAGATAATCCACAACGATATTGTAAAGAAGTACCGCTGTACATAGCATAACTTCCGGCGGCACTGATCGGATCGGTCACCACTCTGTTTTTTTGTTGATCAAATGTCAATGAATTTAAGAAATCAGCATACTGCTCTACCGAAACTTCATATTTCATACAGTAAAATGAGTTATACCCCATCGGGAAAGTAGCCGGTATCGAAGAAGAATATGATGGGCTGATGGCGCCTGCGGTGAGTCCGCTGGTTTGCGCTGTACTGTTGATGGTGACATTGTTGTAGGTATATGAACCCGCACCGTCACCTACCTGAAAATCACCTTGCGGAATATTGACCATTTCAATACCGTATACTTTGAAGTTGTAAGTTCCGGCCGGCAAATTCATACTCAAGGTAACTGCAGTGGCTGCGATGTTTCCGCCACCTACCGCACTGCGACGAATAAAAACACCTTTGGCATCAGCCACAGTATCTACCTGTAAAGGAGAACCCGCTGAATGACCTGATGTATTCAGATTGACGTGGTTCCACAATTTGGTGTTGCAATCTTGATATTTGACAAATACCCAAACAGCATCCCAATTGGCCGGAGCTGCACTGGCATACCAACTGTTTTCCCAACTGATGTTGAAACTGATGTTTGAACCCGAAACAGAAGTACCGGTAATCTGTACATTGTTGGCCCGAGTGGCCCCCGAGCATAGAGCTATCAAGCACAAAGCCCATTGAAATAATAATTTTTTAGTTTTCATACGTTTTGTTTTTTAATGTTGTACGACAAAAGTAGATGGGCTATTCTTGGTGAGAAATACGCTGATTTTCGTATTTTAAAAATTTAGTCTGCCTATTTTTATCAGCGTAACTTTTGTTACAGAACCGTTGCATGCCTCGTTGTATTTTTGGCAAAAAATCAAATATTATGGGATTATTGAACCTGCTCGGATTCGGAGCCAAATCAGACAACTTGAAAGATTTTATAGCGCGCGGAGCTGAAATTATTGATGTGAGAACACACGAAGAATTCGCCTCAGGACACATTCAAGGCGCGAAAAATATTCCGTTGCAAGTGATTTCAGGAAAAGTAACCGAAATTATCAAACGCAACAAACCGGTCATTGTTTGTTGCCGAAGCGGAATGCGCAGTGCTCAGGCTGCATCTATTTTGAAAGCCCAAGGGATTGAAGTCATCAACGGCGGTGGTTGGGAAAGTTTGCAACAAAAATTGTAGCTAAATCAATTTATTGTTGCGGGCTTTTTGAATGGCTTCAAGCTTGTTGTGCACCTGAAGTTTGGTGTAAATGTTTTCAACATGCTTGCGAATGGTGCCGGCAGATAAAAACAAATTCTCGGCAATGGCATTGTATTTTAAACCTTTGCTGAGCTGTTCGAGCACTTCAATTTCGCGCGCGGTAAGGGTAACTTCTTCGGCCACTTGCCCATCATCAAAAGAAACAGGTTCACGCAAAAGCTTGAGCGTTTTTAAAGCAATGGATGGCGTCATGGCGGCGCCTCCGTTGAGCGTCTCGTGTATGCCGTTGAAGAGTTCTTGCGGATTGACTTCCTTGAGAAAATAACCGTCAGCTCCGGCTTTAATCGATTTAAAAATGTTCTCGTCGTTGTCAAAAACCGTGAGCATGATGATTTTGATTTGCGGATATTTCTGTTTGATGTGATAGGTTGCGTCAATACCATTCATTTGCGGCATTTCAATATCCATCAGAATCAAATCAACAGCGTGGCTTTTTTCTAATTTATCCAGTAATTCCTGTCCGTTGACTGCTGTAAACTTAATGGTGAAATCATCAAAAAAAGATAGCTTTTCTTGGATGGTTTTGATCAGAAATGAGTTGTCGTCTACTATGGCTATGCGAATCATATCAAAAATTTAAAGGGGTATGTCAAGTGCGATTTTGGTTCCGTTTTCTGCTGATGCTTCTAGGCTAAAAGTTCCGCCGATTTGTTCTATGCGCTTTTGCATATTCTGCAAACCGTTTCCTTTGAGCACCGTTTCAGGGTCAAAACCACAGCCGTTGTCTTGAATTTTCATAACAAATCCGTCTGGTGTTTTTTTGACCTCAATCTGAATTAAGCGGGCATGGGCATATTTAAGCGCATTGTTGACGGCTTCTTGCATGGTTCGGTAGACATTCATGCCTAAAACCGAACTCAAAACAACCGCATCCAATGCCGCATCTATATCAAAAACTATTTGCGTTTGCTCTTGTGCTGATTGTGCTTTTTCAATAAAGTTCATCATACGAGCCCTTAAATCTTGAAAGGTCAAATCATGAGCATTCATGGCCCAAATCGTATCGCGCAATTCAATAATGGTTGATTGGGTAAATGCGCTGATGTTGTTGAGTTTGCCACTGAGTTTTGGGTTCTGAATATCAAAAGCATATTTGAGATTGTCAACCGATGAAATAATAAAAGTAAGTTGCGCCCCGATGTTGTCATGCAAATCACGAGAAATATCCAATCGTTGTTCTTGCAATTGATTTTGCGTTTCAATCTGCGCTATGGCTGATTTGAGTTCAAACTCTTGCTTTTGCTGACGATTTTTGAGTTTTTGCTGACGGTAAAACAAAAACCCCAACAAAGAAACAAATAAAACGACCAGACCCAAACCGGCCATTTGGTAACGAGCGTTTTTGACTTCGATGTTTTTTTCAAGCAACTCATTTTTGTGTTGTGCAATTTGTTTTTCTTTCTCGTTGGTCTGAAAACGCACTTCAAGTTCAGCAATTTTGTTGTTGGTTTGCTTGTTGACCAAACTATCCTTAAACTGACTATAGGCTTGATAATGCTTTAAAGCCATTGCTGGGTTTCTGAGTAATTCATAGCAACCAGAAATGGCTTTATGGCTTTTTTGAATAAAATCAATATATCCTTGTTTTTGGGCTTCATCCAAAGCTTTTTGAAACCAAATTACAGCTAGTTTGGGCTGGTTCTGCATCAGATAAAAATCGCCGTAGCAACTGTAACTTTCAAGCATGCCCGCAGCATCTTTTCTGAGCATTCTAATCTGTAAAGCGCGGTTGAACAAAGGTTTGGCTTGATCAAATTCACCTCTGAGCAAATGAATTCCGGCTATGTTGTTCAAACTGTACGGAAGCCCCAAACTGTCATGAATAGATTCTTTGAGCTGCAATCCTTTTTGATAGTAATACAAAGCAGAGTCTAATGATTGTTGCATTTCTTTGAGCACCCCGTAGTTGTTGTAAATGGTCAATAAAGGCTGAGAAAACTTACCTTGCTCAGCGATGCGTTTGCCTTTCTGCATATAATACAAGGCGCTTTTCATGTCGCGGTGCTTCATTCGGTAACCGAGTTCACCATAAGCCAAAGCGAGTTTTTCATTTTGACCCAGTTTTTCATACAAGGCAATAGCTTTGAGTGAATATTGTAGATCGAGCGCGTATTTTCCGAGGGTGTAATAAATGAGGCTCAAATTGCTGTAGCATTCGGCTTCGCCTGAGACATACCCTATTTTGTGGGCTGATGCTGCATGCGCAAGAAACTTTCTATCAAGTAAAGCCGCCTGAGCAACCTTTTGGTCATAAGGCATTTGATTGAGCGCGTCAATTTGCTGTTTAGAATGTGCCATCGGCTGAGGCAAAAACCAAAGAAAAATATAAATCAAACAGCTCATCATAAAAATCCTAATTGGTTCCGGTACAACAATACTTTGATCTGAGTTCCTTGACCAGCCGCTGAGTGAATCGATAAAATTCCGCCTATGGTCTCAATGCGCTTTTGCATATTGCGCAAACCATTGCCTTTTTCAACCGAGTTCAGATCAAAACCAAGTCCGTTGTCGCGAATTGACATTTGAATTTCATTGCTATTGATGGGCTCAATCCGAACATCAATCACTGATGCGCGCGCATATTTAATGGCATTGTGGATGGCTTCTTGCAGTGTTCGGTAACAATTTACGCCCACGAGCGAACTGAGTTTTATTTCTTTAAGCGATGGGTCTACATAAAACTGAAAATCAATTTGTTCCTGTGCAGCTTTGCCTTTTTCAATAAAATTCATCGCGCGCGATTCAAGCTCTTCTATAGATATCTCGTGGTAATTCATTGCCCAAATGGTGTCGCGCAATTCGTTGATGGTTTCTCGCGTAAAATTGCCAATGGCGCTTAACTTTGATTCAAGTTTAGGGTTTTGAATTTCAAAAGCATATTTGAGATTTTCTACCGATGAAATAATAAAAGTAAGTTGTGAGCCAATGTTGTCGTGCAAATCGCGTGAAATGGCTAATCGCTGCTCTTGCAGTTCATTCTGCGCCTCAATTTGGGCGATGGCCGAACGCAATTTGAACTCTTGCTCTTGCTGTCGGTTTTTTATTTTTTGCTGACGATAAATCAATCCGGCAATGAGGGCTATAAAAAACGTCAAAGACACCGAAGCAAAAATCCAATAGTTTTTTCGACGGGCTTCGGCTTCCTTTTGGAGCAATTTGACGCGGTTTTGCGCCAGGGCTTTTTCTTTTTTCTCGGTTTCGTATACCACTTTAAACTCGGCCAAAGCAGCTTCTTTTTTCTCAGAAATCATTTGTTTGATGACTTCTTCTTTGCGGTCTTTGAGTTCGAGTGCTTTTTGAAATTGGCCCTGTGCTTTGTAAATATCTACCATGACATCATAGGCGCGCATCATATTGGGCAGATTGTGAATTTCTTCTAACAAAGCAAAACTTTTATTCATGTAGGCAAGTGCTTTGGGGTAATCTTTTGAATAGAAGTATAGTGCGCCCAAATTGCTGTACGTGTCGGCAATTTGCTTTTTCTCGCCTACGGCAGTGTCAATTTTTAAACATTGATTGAAGTAATAAGCCGCACTATCCAATCGGTTTGAATACAAATAGCAGTTGGCTTTGTTGTCGTAAAAAGTAGACGTATTTCGGTGCATTTTGAGCTTTTTTGAAATGCGAATTCCTTCTTCATCCAACTTCAAAGCGGCCGCATAATGGCCTTGCATACCATATACATTGGCCAACGTATGGATAAAAATCAAATAAAAGTGATTGTTTTTATCTGACCCCATAATATCAATGGCTTTTTTAAGGTTTTCTTCTGCAGCCGGAATATCGTTTTTTTGCAAATAAATCTGCGCCATACAGCCATAAGCGCTTGAAGTTCCGTATTTGTTGCGGTGTTTTTCGTAGGTTTTGAGCGTTTTGTAAAGTGAACTAAATGCCTTGGGATAATCGCCCGTATTTTTATAATTATTGCCCAAAGCTAAATATGCGCGCCCGCGAATGGTGTCATATTTAGTATCTCGCACCGATTGAATAACGTACTCAAACTCTTTTTTAGACAATTCGTAGCTTGAAATACTTTGGTAGTAGATTCCTCGGGCAAAATGTGCCATGGCTTTGTATACGGTGGGCTGATTGCGCGATTCGCGTTCCATCCAATGGGCATAGTCATCAATAGAATCAGGATAGGTATTGACGATATAACTTATTTTTTTATACCGATGGATGATTTCTTTTTGCTGCGGCGTAAGCGATGGTGCTTGTTTTTGCTCGGTTTTGTTTTGACAAGCAACCAAGAAAATAAGTGCAAACCATAAAAAAAAGCGGGTTTTCATAGAATTGATTTACCTACTAAAATAGAAAATCCAAACGAAAGATCGGTATAAATAAACATCAGTTTTTGAGCTTACTGATGAGCTCGAGCATTTGATAATTGAGTGCAAAAATTGATGCTCCTAAAGCAACGCGCCTTTTTGAGAATTCTTCTTTAAAATCATCGCACAATTCAAGTTTGATCTTTTGTTTTTGGTGCTGAAGATTATGCTTGATGATGATTTGACGCATGTCCTGGATTTTTTGCTCAAAGCGATGTTGCTCCCGGCGTAAATTCCATTCAAAAGCCAACACAATGAGCAGCAAAACAACCACAGTAAAACAAAACAAAATCAACATAAATAATCGTTTAAAATTACTTTTTCAGGAGTTCTTGTTTAGGAATTGCCACCGAGAAAAGCTTCATGGTTCCGTCTACCGAACGAATAAAATACAGTCGCTCCCCAACAGCGTCATAATACGGACAGCCTTCAAAGGAATCCGTATTGATTTTAGAACCGAGATTCACCGGCTCAGACCAATTCTTCCAAGTATCGTCTAAACGGTAACTCACATAAAGATCGTAATTGCCAAAACTGCTGAATCCGCAAGAACTAAACAACAAGGTTTGATTGTCAGAAAGCAATTGAGGGGTAATTTCTTCATCGGCCGAATTGATAACTTTGCCCAGATTTTGAAGCAATCCGTAAGTACCGTCGTCTTTGCGCTGGGCATAATAAAAATCGCTCCCGCCTTGGGTGAAATCAGATTCAATAGCCAAAACAAGGGTTTTTAAATCATTTGAGAGTGCCGCATCGGCGGTTTCGCCGTAATTGTTGTAACCCGTCACTTTGATGAGTTCACCAGGCACATAACCCGAAAGCCGATACAGCTGAAAACCGGTTTCACCTAAGTTTTTGTTGTAGCTATTTCCGCCTTTGAGCAACCAATCACCACTAACCGCCTCTACAAAATTGAAACGCTCATTGCTGCTCAAAGCTGGCTCAGAAACAGGCTGGCTCCAATCTTGCCCAATTTTGACGGCTGAATACATTTGATCTTGCTGGCCTTCCAATCGGTTGAAGAACATCTTTTTTCCGTCTGCGCTCAAACAAACATTGTTGACTTCTTTTGCATCGAGCGAAATGGGTTGCGCTGGGGCACATTGTTCAAATGCCGCTTTAGTATTGACTTGCACCCAAAGAGGAACTTCGCTGTCTGATATTCCAATGGCGTCAATTTGTTTCTGCCCGGGCCATAAAGAGAAATCAAATTCAACTTTAACCGAAACAATATCAGTATAGGTTTGATCTAAAATAGCGTGCTCGATTCCGGGGTTCATAAGCTCAGGAGCTTCTTGAATTTTACGGCGTTTTCTTCTGAAATAGTAATTCCGATCTGCGGGAATAGTGGCTTTGTAGGTGGGCGTTTTCCAATCTCTTTTACGGCTCCAAACGGTTTGATATTTGCCCGAAACATCGCCAACTGATATACGCCAAACACAGCCCGCATTGACGTTTTCAAACACAGCTACTTGTTTAACATTTTGCGGTTTTTCAAAACTCACCTCAACGGTTTCATGTCCGTCAAGGGCATTTTTGGGCGTCCAAGCATTGGGCGAAACACCTCCTTGCGGAAAAGCATCGGGACGACCCAAAATTCTTTTGATGCCAAATTGTTTTCCGCCCAAATCAGACGAATATTTGATGAGTTTATGTGCCCATTGCACTTGTTGTGCTTGTCCGTTGAGCAAAAACCAACAAAGCAGAAAGGATATTTTTGTTTTCATGGCTGATGAGTAAAAAAAGGCTGCCAAAATTTCTCTCAGCAGCCCGAAACAATTAAAACGTTCAACCTATCTAATTGTTTACTTTAATCTTTTCAACTTTGCGTCCTTTAAAGGCAAAGATGTATTCTCCGTCTGAAGTAATATCAATACCATCACCGTATTCAGGGCTTCCGCCTTTTCCTTTTGATTGCACCGAACCTTTGGTTTCACCGTTGGTCATATCAATACCGTAAATGATGTTTTTGCTGTTGCGTTGATCTCTTAAGAAGTAATTATCGCCAATGTGATAAAAGAAATCCACTCCTTTGATTTTCTCAGAAGCATAAGCACGAGAACCGTCTTTTTTGAAATAAGCTGCCAATCCTTTTTCAGAAAGCACGACTACTTTATCGTCAAAATCAATAACATCTGCAGCTTTGCCCACTCTGGCATCATTGTGTTTTACATCAAAAAGTTGTTTTCCCGAAGCAATGTCATATCCGTAAAATTCATCGCCATCGCCTACAAATACCGTTTTGTTGTTGTCTAAAATTAAATCGGTGATGCGTTTGTCAAAACGTTCTGAACGCCAAGCCGTTTGTCCGGTTTTATCATCCAAGCACAATACAGAGTTTTTCTGTGCTTTATAATCCCAATAAATATAAGGCACCCAGTGTTTGGTGGTTCCGCCAAATCCGGCTGCACCAAAACCTCCGTATCCACCAGACTCCTCTAAGCGCCATTCTTGTACCTGCACTTTACCGCCTACTTGCAACATAATTTTATCATTGGCTTTGTAGATGTTTGGCATACTTAACGCACCGGTAATTTTTTCTGAAGCCCACAATAATTTACCAGAATTCAAATCGTGTTTTTCAACGTATTTGGTTCGGTCACGGGTTCCTAAAATGACTAAATAAACGGCATCTTCGGTAAAGAGCGGATCAGCCAAGGTGCGGTAAATTTTTGATCTTTTTCCGCCGCTAAACAACCCTCCGTTGGCGCCTTGCATATCCGTCTCATAATTGACCGACCATATTTTTTGACCGGTGTTGTAATCATAAACATTCATTCCGTCCAAGTACATAAAGATTTTGTCGCCTTTGATCCAGAGGTCTATAATGGCCCGACGCGTCACCAATTCTTTTTCAATAGTCCCTGTAAAAGTAGCATCCCAAAGCACATCGCCATTGGCTGCATTGATGCGCACCAATTGGTTTTTAAACCCAGAGAACAAAGCGCCCAAGGCCGTTGGTTTGTAGTTGACCATGATGATTTCATTGCGTTTGGCATCATAAACATATTTACCTACACCGCCTTTGAAACGATTGGTTTCCCAGATTTTTTCACCGGTTGGCGCTTTGACCAAAATAATTGAGTTGCGTTGTGAAATCAAGAAAGCATCCAGCTCAGAGATGTATTTTACGGTGTCAAGTTCGCCGTCATCAGTTCCTTCTGCACCACGATTGTCTTTAGGAATCAAATCTTGATACAACTCTGAATTCCAAAGTTCTTTGCCCGTAGCTAAATCTATAACGGCTACGCGATCAGAACCGAGTTTTCGGGCATCAAATAAGAACAAATAGCCGCCTTTTTTGCCTTCTTTCCAGATGGTATATTGATATTCTGAAGTATTGGTTTTGTTGGTAGTGAGTTTTTTGTAATCACCACTCCAAATAATTTTCCCATCCGCATTTAAAACGGTGGCTGAGTTGTCATCCGTCCCGATGATGAAATTTCCGTCGCCATCGCTGAGGGCCAATCGCGTGGCTTTGTTGTCAAATTCTGATTCCCAAACGGTAGCAAAACTGCCTGATTTTTTGCCGGCTGATTTTTTGCCCAAAAGGCCGCCCAATTGGGCATTAACTGTGCATGTTCCCAATACTGTGAGAGACAACATGGCAAGGGTTACTTTTTTCATGTGTAAAACTTTTAGGTTGAACTTTAAAAGGTAATGCTGTAGCGCACCTTATAGCGCTGTTGTTTTTGAAGCTTAAATTTGAATTTGTGATCCAGAATGTAATCAGACATGAAATTGATAAAATCGATGTCTTTGATTTCGCTATCTACTTTGAAGAATGAAGAAACTTTTCCGCTTTGCACCACACCAATGTCTACGACCATTGTGCCTTTGACTTCTGGGAATTTTTTGTTTTTCTTTTTGACGAATTCCTCTGAATGGTAGAGCTCATCGACTTCTTGGGTAACCATTTCTGACACTTGCTCTTCATCAGTAAGCACGGGCCTTTGCGCCAAAACAGAATGACTCAAGAAAAAGAACAAAAAAGCCAATAAATAAACAGGTTGAACTTTCATAGGTATTAAAAATGCTGATTAAAAAGCTGAAATATCTAAATGCCCATCGGTAATGTCTTTGGTGTCGGCTCCGTTGTTGCCCACAAATGCAAAAGTGCCTACCAATCTCTGTCCAGACTCATTGAAATTGATCAGCTGCATAGTGCCTGAATCAGAGTGATAGTAATCAGCCACCGGATCAGTTCCACCGGTTTGGTATGTAAGCCACGAATTGTTCATGGCAAAACTACCGTGTTGCGCGGGGTAGTTTCCGACGGCAGCCGGCATATGCAATTCGAGCACTTGCACCCCGGCTTTGAAAGCGTATACATCAATGTATCGTCCGCCGGCAATGGAATTGTCATAAACAGTTACATCAACTTCATCAGGGGTAATGAGTGTTCCGTTGAGTTTAAAATAGGTTCCGCCCGAAGGTGTTGGATTGCTGTTGCTGGAACTTGAGTCTTTGCTACACGAGGCCAGAAATAAACAAGCCACGATCAATGTGTGTTTCGCTAAATAGATGAGGGTTTTCATTTTGTAATCGGTTTAAATGTTACGATACAAAACTGAGTTAAACCCAAGCGCAAGACAATACGAAGAAATACGTATTTAGCGCAGCAGGATATTTAAATGAAGGAAATTAAAATGAAATAGGCCCGAGCTGATTTTGTAGTTTTTCAATCCGAGTTTGAAGTTGATTTAGAAACCTTTGATGACTTTCAGATGCAGGCTGAAACGGACGATGGGCCAAGGCTTTTCGGATGTAAGCCACTTCTTCCATGAGTGGATAACAACTTGGATTTATATGACTTGAAGTCCACTTTTGCCAAATGTATTCAATGGCCAGTGCATTCGGATGCAACAAATCGTCGGCATAAAAGCGATAATCGCGCAATTCGTCCATCATGATTTCATAAGCTGGAAAATAACTTGAAGCATCATCGCTTTGCAAATATTCGTGTAATGCAGCAATCAAGTGGGCTTTGCTGCGTTGGTTTTCAACAAATCCGTCTTTGAGATGGCGCACCGGCGAAACGGTAAAAATAAAATGCACCCTCGGATTCTGGCTGCGCACTTGAGCTGTTATCTGCTTTAAAGATTGATGAATTTGGTCTGTAGAAAGCAATTCTTTTTCAAATTCCGCTTGCGAAACCTTGTGACAATTGGCCACTATTTGTTGTGATTTTTGATGTCTGTACACCCAAGCTGTGCCCAAAGTGATAACCAGGTGAGTTGCCTTTTGCAAATCTTGTCGGAATTGTTCTAAAACTAGGTTGATTTGTTCAAGCATTTGTTCGGCATTAGATTGCGACAGCTCAGAATGTAACTCAAAACACTGCCAACGCTCGTTGTGAAAGAACAAATCTTGGGCGGTGTATTTTTGGCCTGCAACTGCACGTTCAATCAATCTTTGCATCGACACCGGATTGAAAATAATCCCAAACGGGTTCACCGAATTTTGAAACTGATAGTAATCAAACTTCTCACCTATATTTTGGGCAAAACAAGAACCCAACAAAACCAAATTTGATTGGTAATTAATTGGGTTTTTAGAAGCAGCAATGTTAAGCGATGTGATGAGTTGCATGCGCGGTCTTATTGATAAAAATAATGAACCGTTGTGTCGTGATTGGTTCCGATGGTTCTTTCCATAGTTACAGGATAATCATCTGCATTATACGTAAATTGAAAAGTCTGGTCTAAGGTCTCAGGCGGATAACCCGTATAAACTTGTTGGGTTACATTTGCATAAAACCCGGCAGGAATCAGCAATTTATCCATGCCTAAAATATTTTTGAACGGATTATTTTTCTGATCATAACTAAACGTTGTGGTTTGTGTAGTAGATCCGTTGTAATCTTCCACTTTTTCAATTTCGCCTGCAGAACTCATGAAGTATTTTGCATAGGTGAGTTCTTCCTCACTGCCCGTTTCATAGATAAAATATTGATCAACTGAAATGGTATTATCGGTGTTGTAGTGATAAACATTTCTAAAGATTTGCCCAGGGCCGATGGCCTCTCTCCGATATTGAATCAATCGATTTTGAGTGTCATAACTAAAGTTCAATACATACGCTAAATCGTTGCTGATAAATATTTCTTCTTTGATAATCAAATTACCTGAATAGAAATATTTATAAAGAAAATCATCTGAATTTACTGTAGACAATTTAGCTCCGTTATAATGATAAAAGGTTGTTATCGAAGACGAGCCATTGGTAAATTCCTGAATGGTTTTTTGAATTAAAACGCCCGAATAGGTTTGATCAGAACTTGAATCTGAAGAACATGAAATTGCTAAAAAAGCAAGCGTTATCAGCGTAAATATCTTTTTCATTTGAGAATATTTTACGCAAAGAAAATAAAAAACCCGACACTTTTCAGGTCGGGCTCATATTAAGTTATTAAATGTAAATAGTTAGTAGAAATAATTAATGGTTGCAACAATTTCACCCCCTTGTTTAACATTTGCCTTGAATGGAAAACCGTTGTTGGTGTATGTAACATAATCATTGGTGTAATCAAGAACAGCCTCATTATCATCTGTCTGACTGGTTTGCGTTAGGATGTTGTTTGACATATTCAAACAAATTCGCAAATCAGCAAAAAAGATTTTATCATAACCAACAACGTTCATGAAAGGATTTTTTTTCAAATCAAAAGCAAAAACAGTTGTATTGATTGTTACATCAGTAGTAACGGGATCGGTAATGGTTTCAACCACTTTGGTCGAAGATAATTCACCTGTTAGCACCAAATTGGTTTGGCTTAAATCATCACCTGAGAATTTTTGATATGAAATGGTTCCGTTAGCATTGTGCACATATACCCATTTGGTTCCGATTAATGAAACTCTATCAATTTTTAGCAAACTAATTAAATTCTCGCTAATGTCATAAACATATTCGTTTGTTTCTTTGAGTAAAGTTCCGTTGTATACATCTATTTTTGAAATCTGATCAAGCTCGTTGTATGTAAAGACTCTTTTAATTCCGTTTGAAGCTTCAACTTTAACAATTTTAGAATCTGAATAAGTATACTGTTGTTCAAGAGTAGTTCCATCCAGATTGGACTGAATCGTTTTTAGCAAAAACATACTGCTCACCGGCGGAATCGGGTCTGGGTTTTCTTCAGGGTAAGGCACACATGAGGCAAAAATGCCCAAAGCCATAATGAATAATAAGGTTATTTTTTTCATAGAGTTAGAACTTGGTTTGGTTCGCACAAATAAACTAAAAAGCTTTAAATAAAAAAATAAAAACTTGTTATCGAATGCGTTAAAACTGATTTTACTGAATAAAGTGAATAGCGTTTTTCAATGCTTCGGCAATTCCGTCAACATTTTTACCACCTGCCGTAGCAAAAAACGGTTGACCGCCGCCGCCGCCTTGAATATATTTCCCGAGTTCGCGAACAACCGCACCGGCGTTCAGACCTTTGTTTTCGACCAATTCTTTTGAAATATAACAGGTCAACATCGGTTTTCCTTCGTCGGCTGTGGCCAAAAGCAAGAAAGCGTTTTGTTTGTTTTGACCCAGTTCATAAGCTAAATCTTTAGCGCCCGAAGCGTCTAAATCAATTTGTTTGGCCAAAAATGAAACACCGTTAATTTCTTGGAGTTCGGATGCCATTTGTGCCTTCATCGCTTTGACTTTGTCTTTCATCAAAGCCTCAATTTGTTTGGCGAGTTTGGCGTTTTCTTCTTGTAATGAAACCACTGCTTTGAGCGTATCTTGCGGATTTTTGAGCGTTTCTTTAATGGCTGCCAAAGCACTTTCTTGTTGATTGAAAAAGTCTTTCACCGCATCGCCGGTAATAGCCTCAATACGACGAATACCCGCAGCAACTGCACCTTCTGAAATAATTTTAAAATGCCAAATATCAGCGGTATTTTTTACGTGAATGCCGCCACACAATTCTTTGCTTTGCCCAAATTCAATCATGCGAACGCTGTCGCCGTATTTTTCGCCAAAAAGCGCCATGGCTCCCTGTGCCAAAGCTTGTTCAATCGGGATGTTTCTGTGTTCTACCAAAGCTAATTGTTCGGCTATGCGCGCATTGACAAAAGCTTCTACTTGTTGCAATTCTTCGTCTGAAACTTTACTGAAATGCGAAAAGTCAAAACGCAAATAATTCGGAGCCACAAGCGAGCCTTTTTGCTCTACATGTGTTCCTAAAATAGTGCGCAAAGCCAAATGCATCAAGTGTGTTGCCGAGTGATTTTTTGAAGTCGATGTGCGCAAATCAGTATTGACTTGGGCATTAAAAACAGCTGATACATTTTCAGGAAGCTTTGGGGCCAAATGCAAAATCAGGTTGTTTTCTTTTTTAGTGTCGATGATTTCAATGCGTTCATTGGCTGTGGTCAACAAACCTTTATCACCTACTTGTCCGCCGCCTTCCGGATAAAACGGAGTCGCATCTAAAACAATTTGATATAAAACGCCGTCTTTTTTTGAATCAATTTTGCGGTAACGGGTAATTTTGACTTGATTTTCGGTTTGATCGTACCCCACAAATTGCTCGATGTTTCCGTCTATTAGAATGGTCCAATCGTCGGTAGCCACTTCAGAAGCTGCTCGTGAACGCGCTTTTTGCTTTTCGAGTTCCGAATCAAATTCGGCTTCGTTGTAGGTATAGCCTTTTTCTTTGAGAATCAAAGCGGTTAAATCTTTGGGGAAACCAAAGGTGTCGTAGAGTTCAAATACTTTTTCGCCTTTGACTTCTTTTCCGGGAGTTTCAGCCACAACCTTGTCCAGCAACTGCAAACCTTGTTCAAGTGTTCTTAAAAACGAAGCTTCTTCTTCGCGAATGACGTTGGTCACCAAAGTTTTTTGCGCTCTGATTTCTGGGAAAAAATCACCCATTTGGTCAGCCAAAACAGCTACCAACTGGTTGATGAATGGCTCTTTGGTATTCAAAAACGTAAATCCGTAGCGAATGGCGCGACGCAAAATACGGCGAATCACATAACCGGCGCCGGTATTGGAAGGCAATTGTCCGTCGGCAATGGCAAAGGCCACCGCTCGCACGTGATCTACCACCACACGAATAGCAATATTGGTTTTGTTTTGCTGTTCAGAAATGTCTTTGATTTCATCAGAAGTATATTTGAACCCTGTGATTTGCTCTACTTGAGCAATGAGCGGTGTAAAAACATCACTATCGTAATTTGAAGACTTTTTTTGTATGATGCGCACCAAACGCTCAAAGCCCATTCCGGTATCAACGTGTTTCTGTGGCAAAGGCTCCAGGCTTCCGTCTTTTAACCTGTTGAACATCATGAATACGTTGTTCCAGATTTCAATGACTTCGGGATGATCTTTGTTGACCAGAGATTCTCCGGGCACCAAGGCTCTTTCTTGGTCGCTTCGTCCGTCAAAATGAATTTCGGTACACGGACCGCAAGGACCCTGCTCACCCATCTCCCAGAAATTGTCTTTTTTATTTCCGAACACAATGTGGTTTTCAGGCACTAATTTTTGCCAACAAGCCAAAGCCTCTATTGAGCGCGGAATACCTTCTTTTTCATCCCCTTCAAAAACCGTAACATACAGACGGTCTTTGGGTAATTTGTATACTTCGGTGAGTAGTTCCCAACTCCAAGTGATGGCTTCTTTTTTAAAATAATCGCCAAACGACCAATTGCCCAACATTTCAAACATGGTGTGGTGATACGTGTCAAAACCTACGTCTTCAAGATCGTTGTGTTTGCCCGATACGCGCAGACATTTTTGGGTATCGGCGATGCGCGGACTTTTGGGGGTAGCGTTGCCCAAAAAATATTCTTTGAACTGAGCCATGCCCGAGTTGTTGAACATCAAGGTGGGATCATCTTTGAGCACGATGGGCGCCGAAGGAACGATTAAGTGGTTTTTGCTTTGAAAAAAGTCAAGATACTTCTTGCGGATTTCTTGTGATGTCATTTTGTTGGTTATTTGAACATGATGTACGCGACTGATAGCTTTGGGCAAACCAATGCCTCAAGAAACGCGGCAACAAAACGCCCCGGATGGAAGCGGCATCCTTTTGCGCCTGTGTTGGAACCATCGGTTTGCTGGACGGCTCGCGGGGCGTAAAAGATACAGCGGACAGCCGGAAAAGGCGCCTAAAAATTTTTATTCCCTAAAAAAGCAGTCGCACAATAGAAACATTTCTTAAATTTGTTCGACCAACGTTTTTCTGAGCGCAAAAATAGGATTTTTTAAAACATGGCGAAGGTAAAATATTATTACGATTCCGAAAATCTGGCCTACCGGAAAATCAAGACCAAAAAGGCAACGAAATTTGGATATGCGGCCTTGTTTTTAGTAGCTTCGGCGCTGTTTGGTTTTTTGAGTTTCGTGGTGCTTTTGAACACGCCTTTTTTTGAAACACCCAAAGACCGATTACTCACCCGCGAGATTGATAATTTTAAATTGCAATACGCCATTTTGAACAAAAAAATGGATCAGGTGGAAGAAGTTTTGGCCAATGTTGAAGACCGAGACAACCATATTTACCGAACTTATTTTAATACTGCCCCTATTTCAGAAGAACAGCGCAAAGCGGGTTTTGGCGGCGTAAACCGTTATCAAGAGCTGGAAGGTTATGACAATTCTGAGTTGGTGATAAGCACAGCCAAACGCATGGATGTGATTGCCAAAGAGCTCGTGATTCAATCCAAATCACTAGACGAGATTTTAAAACTGGCCAAAGAAAAAAATAAATTGCTTGCGGCGATTCCGGCGATTCAACCGGTAAAAAATGAACAATTGCGCCAGATGGCTTCGGGTTTTGGGTATAGAACCGACCCGTTTACCAAAGTGCGCAAGTTTCATGAAGGAATGGATTTTTCAGCCAAAACCGGAACGCCTATTTATGCCACTGGCGATGGTGTGGTGGCGCGGGCCGACAATACAGCTTCAGGCTACGGCAACCATATTGTGATTCGCCACGGTTACGGATATGAAACACTTTACGGGCATTTAAGCCGTTATAACTGTCGCGCCGGGCAAAGTGTAAAACGCGGAGATGTGATTGGGTATGTAGGCAGCACCGGGCGCTCTGAGGCTCCGCACCTGCATTACGAAGTGCACAAAGGCGGCGAAGTGGTGAATCCGCTCAATTATTATTACGGAAATATTTCGGCAGCTGAATATGCGGCCATTTCAAAATTAGCTAACCAAGAAAACCAATCATTAGACTGATGCAAGTACAATTATCACCCGAGAAAAGATATTTCAGCATAGGCGAACTGGCCAAAGCGTTTGACGTGAACGCATCGCTGATTCGGTTTTGGGATAAAGAATTTGATGTTCTCAAACCCAAGAAAAACGCCAAAGGAAACCGAATGTTTACCCAAGAAGACGTTAAGAATCTGCAACTGATTTATCATTTGGTCAAAGAACGCGGATTTACCTTAGAAGGTGCTAAAACGCATTTGAAAGAAGGTCAGAAAAAATCGCTGGACAAATATGAAATCATTAACAAACTTGAAGGAATCAAAGAGCAATTGCTCAAAATCAAAGAAGAGTTGTAACCTTGAATTTTAAATTTAAAACTAGATATTAAACATTAAATCGAACAAACATGAGAAAATTTTTGCCTTGGATTGTTATTGGTGGCGCAGTGCTGCTATTGTTATTTTATTATATGAACGTTAAAAACTCAGCCCTGCGATACAACCAAGCCGTGGGTAAAGAATGGGGCAACGTAGAAACCGCTTATCAAAGACGAAATGACCTAATCGGAAATTTAGTCAACACCGTAAAAGGCGCTGCTGATTTTGAAAAAAGCACCTTGACTGCCGTGATTGAAGCGCGGGCCAAAGCTACTTCGGTAACTATTGATCCGAGCAATATTACACCGGAACAAATGAACCAGTTTCAACAGGCACAAACCGGTGTTACCTCTTCATTGTCAAGATTATTGGTTTCGGTAGAGCAATATCCGCAACTTAAAGCCAATGAAAATTTCTTGAAATTACAAGATGAATTGGCCAGCACTGAGAATCAAATCTTAACCGCCAGAACGCGTTTTAACGAATCAGTACAAGCCTATAACGGATATGTATTGGCCATGCCACAAAGCATGTTCTTGGGCAGTTATCCTGAGAAGCCATACTTCAAATCTGCTGAAGGCGCTGACAAACCGGTTGAGGTTAAATTCTAATTTTCTGATTCATGTCAAAAGTTGAAGATTTTCTGAACCAAGCCGATGAAGCTGCCATAGTTGAAGCCATTCGCTTGGCCGAGAAAGCAACTTCAGGCGAGATCAGAGTTCACATTGAAAAGACAGCTTCCAAGGCGGCCTATGAGCGCGCTTTGGAAGTTTTTCATTTACTCGAGATGCACCAGACCGAGCTCAAAAACGGCGTGCTCATTTATATAGCGGTTGAAGATCGCGCATTTGCCATTTGTGGCGACCAAGGCATCAACGATTTGGTACAAGACAATTTTTGGGACAACACCAAAGAAGTTATGGCCACTCATTTTAAAGCCGGACGCTTTGCGCAAGGTTTGGTGGATGGCATCACTTTGGCCGGGCAAGAGCTCAAAAAATACTTTCCGTGTGCCGAAGATGACACCAATGAATTGTCGAACGAAATTTCTGTAGGCTGATGAAAACAAAATTCTTATTCAAAAGCTTACTGGTTTTTGGCTTGTTGTTTACAACACATCTTTGGGCACAATTTGATATTCCTAAAAAACCTGATTTGCAAACCAGCGTGTATGATTATGCGCAGATATTGAGCCCGGAAAACAAATCGGCCTTAGAGCAAAAACTCATTCGTTATGCCGATTCTACTTCAACCCAAATTGTGGTCATTACCATTGAAAGTCTCAAAGGCGAAGACATTGGAATTTTAACGCCCAAATGGGGCCACGCTTGGGGCATTGGCGGAACCGAACAGAACGACAACGGTGTGATTATCTTGTTGGCCAAAGCTGAGAAGAAAATTTGGATTTCAGCCGGATACGGCCTTGAAGACCGACTCTCGGCGGGCATTGGCGGCGAAATTACGCGCAATGTGATTGTTCCTGAGTTTAAAAAAGGTGATTTTTATGCCGGATTGGACAAAGGAACCGACGCCATTATAGATGTTTTTAAAGGCAAATACAAAGCTGAACCCAAACACAAAAAACACAAGAAATCATTTCCGATTTTGCCGATTATTATTTTTGTGATCATCTTGTTGGTGCTTATTTCTAAAAGCAAAAAAGGCGGTGGCGGAAATTCCGGAGGCATTGGCGGCGGAACCAGCTTGATGGATGCCATTATTCTGAGCAGCTTGGGCCGAGGCGGTTTTGGCGGCGGAAGCTTTGGCGGCGGAAGTTCCGGTGGTGGATTCGGCGGCGGTGGTTTTGGCGGCGGTTTCGGCGGTGGCGGATTTAGCGGCGGCGGAAGCGGCGGAAGTTGGTAAACACATTAAATAAAAATTGAAAAGCAGTCCTCAAAAGGCTGCTTTTATTTTTTCATCACCTTCAAAGGTTTCACATTGAGGTGTGCACTTTTTAAGAAGTAAATACCTGAAGGAAGTCCGTTGGTAATTTCAAAAACGCCGTCGGACAACTCAAAAGATTTGACTTTTTGGCCCCGTAAATCATACAGGTCAAAAGGCGTTTGGTTGGGAATTCCCTCGAGATAAACTTGGCCGGAACCTAACTGAACAAGACTGATGTTGGTTTTTATGATTTGATCTGTAGATAAATTCTCTGCGGCAAACAACCATTGATAGAGTGCCCCAAATTCTCCGCGCCAATAACTTTCAGAATGTACCCCGTAACTGTCAAATTTGGTCCGTGTATTGGCCGCAGTAAGACCTTTGGATGCCAAGTTGTTTTTGACCGTATTAATATCAGGTACCATTGATGTTGATTCATTGGTTCCGGACACAAAATAAAATCGGTGATTTTGCAAACCGGACACCGAACTGCTGATATAGCTGTTCAAATCATTCAAGCAAAACCAATAGGCAGGGCTCATGGAACCCACTTTTTGAAATACATTTGGATACGCACAGGCTCCATAGGTGGCAATAAGCCCGCCCATAGAACTCCCAATCAAAGCATTTAAAAAGGGCTCTGTTCGGGTGCGAAAATTGGCATCAATATAAGGTTTGAGGGTTTGGGCAATGAATTGCATGTAGGCATCACCCTGACCTCCACCGTATTGCGTGTTGACCCACGGGGAGTATTCGTTGAGTCGGTTGGCGCCTCCGTTGTCAATGCCTACAACGATAGCTCCGTAATCGCCTTGATTGAATAGAGAATTTAAAGTTTCGTCGACCTGCCATTCTCCCGAAAATGAAGTTTGGTTGTCAAACAAGTTTTGCCCGTCTTGCATGTATAAAACCGGATAGCGTTTGGTTGAAGTAGCATAATCTGGCGGAAGATAAAGCCAGATTTTTCGGGTAGTGCTCAGTTGTGGAATTCCAAAAGAGTTGCTTAAAATTTGAACATTTGAGGCGGCCGTTCCCGGATTTCCGGAACCCAAATCTTCCCAAGATTGAATGGTCAGATTAATAGTTTGGGCCGAACCTGAGAAAGTAAAACTTCGGTTGGGTAAAAATCCACCGGTGGCGTTTCCTTCTACAGTAGCCCAACTTCCACGGGTAAATTTGAATTGCACTGTACCGGTAGACTGCGGAATGACGATTTGCCAATTCCCGAGCCCGTCAGGTTGCAAAGTATAGTTGGCATCGGCAGCGTTCCAATTGTTGATCGAACCCGCCAAATAAATAGTGCTGTTGGTCGGCGTATTGGCCGGAATAGAAGTCACCTTAAGTGTTACCTGTGCCCAAAGAACCGTACTAAAAAGCAGTAAAAAAGCCAGTATCTTTTTCATTATCTATCTTTTAACGCCTAAGTTAATAACTTGATACTAAAAAATCAGTAAACAACTGTTATTTCTCGCGGATAAAAATATCAATCGGAACACCAGAGAAATCCCATTGTTCGCGGATTTTGTTCTCTAAAAAGCGTTTGTACGGCTCTTTGACGTATTGCGGCAAATTGGCAAAAAACACAAACTGAGGTGTGGGTGTAGGCAACTGCATGCAGAATTTTATTTTGACGTATTTGCCTTTGAGTGCCGGCGGCGGATAATTCTCGATAATCTTAAGCATATGCTCATTGAATTTTGAAGTCGAGATTCTATTTTTGCGGCTTTCATAGACCTGAACCGTGGTTTCTAAAGCTTTGAGCAAACGCTGTTTGGTGAGTGCCGATACAAACAAAATAGGCACATCGGTAAAAGGCATGAGTTCTTGACGAATTTTCTCAGTATAATCGCGGGTGGATAAAGTGTCTTTTTCGACCAAATCCCATTTATTGACCAAAATCACAACACCTTTGCGGTTTTTTTGTGCCAGCCAAAAAATGTTTTGATCTTGGCTTTCAAATCCGCGGGTGGCGTCAATCATCAAAATACAGACATCTGCATTTTCGATGGCGCGCACCGAACGCATCACCGAGTAAAATTCTAAATCTTCTTTGACTTTGGCTTTGCGTCGAATTCCGGCTGTATCCACCAAATTAAATTCAAAACCAAAACGATTATAGCGCATATCAATGGCATCGCGCGTGGTTCCAGCTATATCAGTCACCATAAAGCGATCTTCGCCAATAAGCGCATTGATAAAACTTGATTTTCCGGCATTCGGACGACCGACTACTGCAAAACGCGGAAGTTCCGTTTCTTCTTGGGTAGGTTCGGGTTGCTCGGGGAACGCAGCAATGAGCGCATCGAGCAAATCTCCGGTGCCACTGCCCGACATTCCGGCAATGGTAAAATATTCACCGAGACCAAGGTTGTAAAACTCAACGGCGTCTTTTTCGCGCATAGCGTTATCAACTTTATTCACAACGAGTAAAACCGGCTTGGTGACTTTACGCAACAATTTGGCAACGGTTTCATCCATAGGTGTGATGCCTTCTTCAACATCCACCAAAAATAAAATAACATCAGACTCATCAATGGCCAACTCTACTTGTTTGCGAATTTCACCTTCAAAAACATCATCTGAACCGTGAATATAACCACCGGTATCAATCACTGAAAAGGCTTTTCCGTTCCACTCGCTTTTGCCGTAGTTGCGGTCACGCGTCACGCCTGATACAGAATCGACAATGGCTTCACGGCGTTGGATAAG
Organism: Flavobacterium sp.; assembly: GCA_027484725.1. Lineage (GTDB taxonomy): Bacteria > Bacteroidota > Bacteroidia > Flavobacteriales > Flavobacteriaceae > Flavobacterium. The sequence continues at coordinate 97,631 of JAIXSK010000017.1, forward strand.
TCTGTTAAACAATGTTGATTTTCCGACGTTGGGTCTTCCGACGATGGCTACTATATTACTCATATTTATTAAAAATAGTTGGCAAAGGTAATCTTTAATCGGGTAAATCACTAGTAATTTGCTACTTTAGCGAAGAGCAAACTAATTTACAACGGCCCAAACATTAACCTTAAATTCATTACACGTATGATGAATACCGCTCAAACCATTCGTTTAAGGCTTCGGTTTTATAAAGATGTTACGGCCAGCACTGAAGAATTACGCCAAAAATTTGAAAATTTTGCTCAGCAAAAATCAGAAGACTTCAAGGTGAAAGTGTGCGATAACCACATTTGGATGTTTGTCTCTGGACACAAAAAACAATATTGGTCGCCGCATTTGCATCTTGAACTGGAACCCAAAGAAAACCATACGCACATTCGGGGTTTGTTTGGCCCAGACCAGACGCTTTGGACTTTGTTTATGTTTCTGCACTTTATCGTGGCCGGGGTTTTTACTGTTTTTGGCGCGATGTTATACTCAAACCTGAGTTTGAAACAACCTTATCACTTGGATTTGCTCGTGATGTTTTTGATGGTGGTGGTTTGGTTTCTGTTGTATTTTATTGCGCGACAGATTCGATTTAACGGCACCGGACAAATGGATGAACTCGAAGCCTTGTTCTTGAAGATTATTGAGTGATTTGAAAGACAGTTGATTCTTGGAACACCAGCGCGTGAAGGATTGAAGCGAAAAGCCCATAGCGCAGCGAGGACTTGCAGCGGAAAGCCTGACCCGCAGGGGCATCTTCCTACCGGCAGACAAGCACCAAAAAAATCTGAATTATTTAAAGATGATGGTCCACGGGCCTTGGGCATTGATTTGCAAAGTAGCGCCTTGCGGACCGACTTGCAAAGCGTGTTCTATATGGGCTGCATTGACGTAAAAACTGCCTGCACCAAAGGTTTGCGCCGGTTGACCGGGAAATGAAACCGATACCGAACCTTCGAGTACGGTAACTACCTCGTCTTGCTCGTGGTAGTGATTTTTGAGTGCGATGTTGGGCTGTAATTGCAAACGTACGACAAACGGACCTTGTTTTTTGACATCGCCATAAAGCGCGCAAAATTGGGTTCCGGGTGGTAAATTAGGGACATTACCTACCCACAGCATTTGTTCGGGCGTATATTGAACGCAGCCTTCGGGCAAGGTTTTGCTTTGCGAGAAAATGCTTTGACTTAGCAAGAACAACAAAACGAGCACACCTTTTTTCATGACCTTATTGTTGATTATAGCCAAATCGTTTGAGTTGGTTGGCATTGGATCGCCAATCTTTGTTGACTTTGACGTATAACTCTATGTGAATTTGTTTGCCAAAGAATTTTTCAAGATCGGCGCGCGCTTGCATACCCACGCGTTTGAGCGCCTCGCCTTTGTGCCCGATGATGATGCCTTTTTGGGTGTCGCGCTCAACCATGATGACGGAGCGAATGCGGATGATGCGCTCGTCTTCAATAAATTCTTCGGTCATGACCTCGACGGCATACGGAATTTCTTTGTTGTAGTTGAGCAATATTTTCTCGCGGATGTTTTCGTTGACAAAAAAGCGCTCGGGTTTATCGGTAAGTGTATCTTTTGGATAATACGGCGGTGACTCGGGCAAAAGCGCTAAGATGCGATTGAATACTTCGGTGACGTTGAAGTTTTGCAAAGCTGAAATGGGATAAATCTCGGCATTGGGCACTTGGGCAGACCACAGCGCAACTTGCTCTTCCAGCTTTTCTTGGTTGGAGGTATCAATTTTGTTGATGAGCAACAATACCGGCACTTTAGAATGAATAATTTTATTAAAAAACGCTTCGTCTTTGAGTTGCTGTTCACCAATTTCAACCATATAGATGAGTACATCGGCATCTTCAAAAGCACTTTTAACAAACTGCATCATCGATTCTTGCATTTCATAAGCCGGCTTGATGATGCCCGGCGTATCTGATAAAACCATCTGAAAATCATCGCCATTGACAATGCCTAAAATGCGGTGTCGGGTGGTTTGCGCTTTAGAAGTAATGATTGACAAACGCTCGCCCACAAAAGCATTCATGAGGGTTGATTTGCCTACGTTGGGGTTGCCTATTATATTGACGAAGCCTGCTTTGTGTGTCATTGTATAAATGAAACAGACGTTAAATTAAAAAAGCCCCTCATTTCTGAGAGGCTTGAGGTAGTAGCGGGAACAGGACTCGAACCTGTGACCTTCGGGTTATGAGTTGTAAAACCCAAAAAACCTTTTGATACTCGAATTACTCAAAAGCCCCAGCGCAAATCTTGTTCCCGCGCTGTTTCATTGGCAAATTTAATTAAATTATACCAAATCGTATACGAAATCGTGTACTAATTAATAATTAATTCTTTAATGCTAAAATAACAAAAATAGTCAGAAAAACATGGATTAATTACCTTTTAAACTGAAGTAAAATGAATAATGAATTAGCGATAAAGACTAAACTTAATTTTTAAAAACGCTTTTTAAGAGATAATCAATTGCCTGACGGTCGGTTAACAGTTGTTTTTTGGATTGCTTTTTGCTTAAAGTAGGTTTTATTCTCTCACCTAACATCGTATATAATCGCTCGACTTCTGAGTCGGAAAGATGAATGGCGATATTGTATACCGTTTCTGCGAGCATATCGCAAAAAAAGCAGAAACAAATTTTAGTTTTTTAGAGTATTATTGAGTAGTTAAGACTATTTTAAACTAATTTAAAGTATTGTTGAATATTAAAAGTAATTTAGTTATTCATGAATGGTTTTAATCGATTTATTTAGTCAACCTTAATGAGTAAAAATCTCATAAAACTGTTAACACCCATTAATTAACTTTTGTTACAGAAAATCTGCAACAGCATATCTTCAAAACTTTTAACCTTTGAATTAGGGAAAATCCTCTGAAAAATTAGGGTTTCCCCTAATTTTTTTTTGGGGCGCAATTATAATTTAGTGCCTTTATTACCTCTACATTTTCTATCTGCCTCTCTTTTTATCTTTCATTTTAATTCATATTTCATGAAAATACTGTCCTTTTCAACAAATTGGGTGGTATCATTCGCATTGATACTACTATTTATTAATTCTGCTTTTTGTCAAGATATCCTTTGGGAGAAATCACTCGGAGGAAGACATGCTGATTACTTAACCGATGCTCTGGCTACTCCTGATTATGGTTTTATTATTGCCGGCAGTTCACTATCAAAGAACTCAGGAAACAAAGTCGAAGACAGCAAAGGCGACTTAGATTATTGGATTTGGAAAATGGATGAGGATGCTGAACCTGAATGGCAAAAAAGTTTTGGTGGTAGTGGTACTGATTTACTTCAAAGCATCAAACTAACCCGAGATGGTGGTTTTATTTTGGCCGGATCTTCTAATTCAAACAAAAGTTTTGATAAGACAGAAGATTCCAAAGGACAAGATGATTTTTGGGTCATTAAACTCAACGCTGGTGGCGGTATGCAGTGGCAAAAGACTATCGGAGGGAATGGATTGGATAAATTACAATCGGTAGCACAAACTAATGATGGTGGTTACATATTAGGGGGTAGTTCCGAATCAGACATATCAGGTGATAAATCTCAAAAAGGCTTTGGAAGTCTTGACTATTGGATTGTCAAACTTAGCGACAATGGTGAAATTATATGGCAAAAGACCTATGGTGGCTTTTTCATAGACGAGCTAAAAAGCATAGAGCAGACTGCTGACCAAGGCTTTATTGTTGGAGGTTATTCTAACTCTCCCAAATCAGGTAATAAATCAGAAAATAATTATGGAAACGGAGACTATTGGATTCTGAAACTAGACAAAAATGGAGACATAGATTGGCAAAAAACCTTAGGTGGAAATGCTGACGATGAACTTGTTGTCATTCATCAATTATTAGACGGAAATTATCTTTTAGGAGGAAACTCTAATTCAGAAAACTCTTTTGATAAAAAAGTAGGAAACTCAAACGGTACTGATTTTTGGGTTGTCAAATTAAATAACGATGGAAACTCTCTATGGCAAGAAACCTACAATATAGGCAAAGAGGATATTTTAACATCAGTCATTGAAAACAAAGATGGTACAATTCTTTTAGGTGGTTATGCTAAAAGCGAAGCTAACTTAGGAGAAAGGGATGAAAATGGAGTTAATGATTTTATGGGAATTAAAGTAAAAGAAAATGGCGAGGAAATATGGAGAAAGTCAGTAGGTAGTTATGGTGAGGATGTATTAAAAAAACTCATTGAAACCAGAGATGGAGGTTATTTGCTCGCAGGAACTTCAAATCCATCACTCAGAGGAAACCAAGGTTATGGCAAGGAAACTAATAAAACAACTAACTCAAGTATTAAAATTACTAATAATCAAAATATTAAAGCTCTTGATGATGCAACGTCTCTAGCCAACCAACAGGTAAAGGAAATAAACGATGCAATAAACAAATTTTTTAATGATCAAGTAAATCAGCAAAACAAAAAAACTAAAGAGCTTACCGATAAAATCAATAAAGATTCTCGCATTAAATTTGGAATGAACTCATCGGTGGACAATTTACTCGAAAATAACAGTCCTTTTAGTTCAGGTGGTTCAGGGGATGATCTTTTTTCAGGATTGGCCGGAGTGAGCGATGACAAATCACCTAATTCGAGTGCCTCAGGTGATAAAGAAAAAAACTTTGGTAAGAATGATTTTTGGGTTGTTAAACTGCGAGATAAAACCAAACCTAAAAAAACCAAAACAGCCTTTGAAGCTTATCCTAATCCGACAAGTTCTTTTACCAATATTCTCATAGGGTTTGATTTCAATAAAGGGTCAGCAATTATTACCAATTTATCGGGAGCTACTCTGAATCAATTTGAAATTAGCAGTAGAACGGTACCCATAGATTTATCGCCCTACCCTACAGGTATTTATATAGTATATATCAAAACCGATAATGGTTCTGAAGGCATTAAAATCATCAAAAGTCAAAACAAATAATTGCGCTATGAAAACACTTAAATTAAACCAAAATATGGTGCTTGCTGTATTAGTAATTTTCAACTCATGCTTTTTGTTTCCGCAAAATGAAGCCTTTAAAATTTCATCCCCTGAGGCCGCCGGCTCGGGTTCAAATGACAGCTCTGTAGATATGACTAGAGGCGTAAATACTACAAGTATACCACTATATACATATCAAGGCAGAGAGTTTGATTTTCCGATTTCTATAAGCAATTCATCAACCGGTATAAAAGTAGAACAGCTAGCCACTTGTGTTGGCCTAGGATGGAATTTAAATGTCGGTGGTAGAATTACACGAAATGTTATACTTTATCCTGATGATGGAATGGATGAGCTCGCTTCGCCTCCAACTTTATTAGAAGCTAACTACTATTCAGAAGTTCATGATTATTATCACATAGATACTTATGGAATAAATGATTATTTTAAATACTTCCTTGATCTTCAAGTTAAATGCATAACTAACCCAACTCTTAAAATAACAACTCCAAATGGTTTTTTACATTCGGGAATTGGCACTGAATTTATAGTTGAAACGTTAGATGGAACGCAATTCTTTTTTGGACAAAATAACACTTGTGAAGTCATAGAATCATATAAATCAAGTACTGGCAATTTATTTACCAAATCAAGCAATTCATGGTTGCTGACCAAAATAATATCAAAAAACAAATTAGATATCTATGAAATAACTTATGTTCGATATCAATGGAATCAACTAATTCCGGGTAGAGGCGAAGAAATTGCTAACAAACCATTTTCCCCTTCTTATTATAAATCAGATCAATTGATGGTAAATAATATTTTTCATAATGGAGTAAAAATTATTCATTTTGAATATCAAGCTAGAGAAGATTTACCCTTTGCAAGCGGAGAAGGGAATGCATTAAAGGAAATTCAAATTTTAAAACACAATACCGCAGCCCCATTAAAAAGAATTGCTTTTGGATATGATTATTTTGGAAATTCACAGAGCCTCTTATTTTATGAAAAAAGACTCAGACTAAAAAATCTAACTTTTAACGGTTATGATGATGTGATGCAGAACTGGCAATCAGACGGAAAGTTTTCATTTGAATATTTTAATGACCAAGAGGTCACTTTACCATCAATTATGTCACCTGCAAGAGATTTCTTGGGTTTATTCAATGGTCAGAACAGCAACAGCAATCTTTTACCTCCTCTTGCCAACAGAAACTTTAACTTGAATGCCGCATTGACTGGCACATTGCAAAAAATTACCTATCCAAACGGTGGGACAACCACATTTGAATATGAGCAACATTCAACAACAACTGGTGGTGTTGGAACTTACACTATACCAGAGCATACTGAAACACAACAGGTAAACAATCCTATTTACTTGATAAACATAGGCCAAGACAACATTGGTTCTTGGATGAACTGTCCTAGTTTAATGCCAAACTCAAATTATGAAGATTGGAATCAAAGCATGCAGACAAATGCTTTTTCTCAATATCCAAATTCTGAATACAATGACAATGTAATTAGAAATTGCAGAGAGGTATTTACCTCACTTATGCGAGTTAATGAGGCTGGTGAGTATAATATGGATACTACAGGGGAAGGAGTTTTCTTAATTCATAAGATTGATTCAAACACATGCGGAAATGAGAATAATGATATAATTACATCTTGTGATAATGGGTACAACAGATTCAATAATTGTTTGACACCTACTAATCAAATTTCATACACAGGCAATAATTTAGTCAGTGGCGATTTTGGTGGTGTTACAGGATTACCTGGTAATAATGTGAACCATTCTACAATTCAGTTAGAGATTGGTGTATACCAAGTCACTCTCTGGAAATATGGACAAATTGGAATTGATTCATCTGAATTATCAGGCATCAACTTAATAATATATAAGAACAATTTCAGTACTCAAACCATTATCACCCCCCCTAGAGTAATAACTTATAGTAATCAATACAATCCTAATATTGACGGCTTTAGAATTAAGAGTATAAAAAACAATGAAAAAACAGGAGAATTCATCAGCAAAAAAAAATATGATTATGTTTCAGGTTTACCAATTTTGAACACAATAGAGAATTCTATACCTAGGGTACTTAATGCATCAACAACATTATATACTTATACAAGTCGAGGATATCCAAACCCTGATTTGATTTACTATGAAGAAGTTGTTGAAAGCTCTGTTGATTCAAACAATAACAATTTAGGCTATACCAAGTATACATTTCAAGCATTAAACGGTGGTCAGCAATTGTACTACATAAACAAGCCGTTCAATTACTCTGGTCGTAGTGATGAAATAGTGCGAGCAACTTACGAAGGAATAAGAACCGATAAACCCATTTTAAAGAGGGTCTACAACAAAAATGACAATCTTGTCGAAAGCACAACTATGGAATATACTAAAAACCCATTTTATCTACCTGCTCCATTTTGGTACTACTACAATACCCCTGAGAACTCAACTAATGATAATCCCACAATTGACATCGAACATCCATATAATCAGAATATACTAGAATCAAAAACCACCACCACACCAGAGGGAATAGAGTTTCACGATGAATATTTATATGATGAAGAAAACAAAGTGGTTGAAATTTACAAAACCAATGACCACATCAGAAACGAATACAATAACCCCTTAAAGTCAGATTTACTTACAGATGTTTTTTCAGATCAAAACGGACATACTCAATTCAATTATACCCAAATTAATGGTCGTTTCTTGTTAACCAGTGTAGCTCACAGAAAAAATGAAAATTTAACGCTGCAAACAATCATTCAATACAACTATGATGATCAGGGGAATAGGGTTGAAACAATTAATTATGCTCCAGGTATTTTAACCCCGGCCAGCTACGAAAGTTATATTTATGGATATAACAACCGTTTTGTAGTTGCCAAACTCACAGGAGTAAAATACAATGATATACCCTTTAGCTTAATAACTCAAATTAAAACCATGACTCGTAACGCAGTATCTGATTCTAATGACGCACAAATTAGAAGTGCCTTGAACCAACTGCGCCAGTTTCCGAATGCACTTATAACCTCATATACTTACAATCCCAACTATGGAATGACAAGTGTTACCGACCCAAAAGGGTATTCAGTTTTTACAGACTATGATGCTTTGGGTAGAATAAAACAAACCAAAGAAGAAAATCCGCTTAGCCCCGGTCAGTTTAATATTCTTTCGTCAAATGAATACTTTACAAAAAATCAATAACCATGAAAACTAAATCCCTTTTTATAGCTTTATGCTTCCCATGGTTGATTTTTGCACAAGACCACAGTTGGGTAAAACAAACTATCTACAGGTCAGGTCAGAATACTTCTGGAGCTAATAGCCCTTCTTCTACTTTACCCATGAGCAACATAACTTATTTGGATGGTTTTGGAAGACCTATTCAAAAAATAGCCCACCAACAAAGTGAACAAAACGAAAAAGACATAGTAAAACATATTGAGTATGATAATTTTGGCCGGCAATCAGTAAGCTATCTCCCGTATAGTGCTGACCAAGATAATATGGCCTTTGTTAACAACCCAATACCAAACATCTGGGCTTCAACCAACAATGAAAACCCAATGTCTGAAACCACTTATGAAGAATCCCCATTAAGTAGACCTTTAAAGATATCTGCTCCGGGTGAAAGTTGGAAGGCAAACAATGGCCATGAAATTAGATATAGCTATACCTCCAACTCAACCATTGACAACGTCTTATTGTATGAAAACAATTCAAATAAATTAATTTACAACGGAAAATACAACGCTAATGAATTATTTAAATCTGTGATTACAGATGAAAACGGTCATAATACCGAAACATACAAAAACACAAAAGGTCAACTCATTTTGAAACGACAATTTGTAGGTTCAACCACTATAGATACTTATTATGTTTATGATCTATATAACAACTTGAGCTTTGTAGTTCCTCCGGCTTATAATGCAACTAATTACATACAATATGACCAAACCATTATTGACAATCTTTGTTACCAATATCGATACGATGATAAAAATCGACTCATTGAAAAAAAGCAACCTGGCAAACAATGGGAGTATATAGTTTATGATGCCCTGAATAGAATTGTAGCTACCGGACCATCATATCATCCGTATGGTTCTGATGATAATACCTTAGGGTGGCTTTATAACCAATATGATTCGTTGGGAAGAATTGCCATGACAGGCTGGTTCAGCGACTCTTTTGGCGCTAATAATGACAACACTTTACTTAGAGATGCATTACAAAGCAGTTATTTAGGTCAGATAATTCATGCTTCAAAAACCAGCTCAACCAATTATATTGATGGTATTGGTGTTCAATATACCATTGATAACTTACCACCCGGTTTTATGCTTTTGAGTGTTAATTATTATGATGATTATAACTTCCCTAATGCTCCTACAAACTTTTCAACACCTACCCAAAATAATGAAATCAACCAACAGGTTTTTTACAACAATGACAACCATTTACCTAGAGGGCTACCCACAGGTTCATGGGTCAGAGCATTAACAAACCAAAGTGATTCAACCTCAGGAACATTGACTACATTACTGTATGATTATCGCGGAAGATTAGTCATATCACTTGAAAAAAATCATTTAAACGGTTATACAAACACTCAAATGCTTTTGAATTTTGACGGAAGTGTTGGTTACTCTGAAACAATTCACAAAAAATCAGACAACAGCAGCGACTTACCTATTTTAGTTAAAAACATTTACACCTATACGCGGCAAGGTCGAGTTGAAACTATTTATCATCAAATCAATGCTAATACGCCATACAAATTGGCCAAATACCAATACGAACCTCTTGGAAAACTAATCGTCAAAAACGTGGGACAACTTCCTGATAATAATCCTTTTCAGAAAGTAAACTACACATACAATGTTCGCGGTTGGCTCACTCAAATCAACAATGTAGACAATTTGGTAGTTGATGCACATGAAGTTGATTTATTTGCATACAAAATCAACTATGACACCACTGAGGGCAATGTTCCGAACACTGTAGCTCAATTCAATGGAGGCATTTCAGAAACCTACTGGAAAACGGCAACAGATAATAACCTTCGGAAGTATAGTTATAAATACGATGAAATAGATCGAATGCTAGAAGCTATTTATCAAAAGCCGGGAAACAATGCTTCGCTCAGAAACTCATACAATGAGACAGTAACTTATAATCTGAATGGAAACATTGATCACATAACTCGAAATGGAAATCTAGATGTAGTTGGGCAACCTTTTGAAATAGATAATTTAAATTATATATATCAAAATGACAGCAACAAATTACTTACTGTTGATGACAGTTCTGGCAGTAACATTGGTTTTAGAAACGTAAATACAACACCGATAGACTACGATTATGATGCCAACGGAAATCTAACCAAAGATCAAAACAAACAAATTGTTAGTATCAACTATAATCATTTGAATTTACCAGTTAAAATTGATTTTACAGATGGACACAGCATCAACTACCAATACAGTGCTGCCGGAGATAAAATAACTAAGTTGGTAAACAGAAACAGCTCAATTAAAAGAACAGATTATCTGAGCGGTTTTCAATATTTTAATGGTGATCTACAGTTTTTCCCAACAGCCGAAGGATATGTGAGTGTTAATCGAATAGACGAGAATAATTATGCATACAATTATGTTTTTAATTATATAGATCATTTGGGGAATATCAGATTGTCATACGGATATGATTCGCATGTATCACAAGTAAAGGTTTTAGAAGAAAACCATTATTACCCTTTTGGGCTAAAGCACACCAACTATAACAGCAACATTAAAGCTTATGGAGTTGAAAATGAAGGAGAACAAATAGAAGTTGCTCTCAAAACTCCGTTTGGTGAACAAGGTATTGCTACAGAGTATACCAATAAATATAAGTTCAATGGCATGGAGTACCAAGACGAGCTCGGGCTGAACTTATACGACATGGACATGCGCGATTACGACCCTGCCATTGGCCGATGGACAGGTATTGACCCTGTAACCCATTTTTCTCAGTCGCCTTATTGTGCGATGGATAATAATCCAGTATTTTGGTCAGACCCTAGCGGAGCAGATGGATTTCGGGGGGATGGTAACGGTGGAACTATTTATACTAACGCTTACGGTTTTAGCAGCACATATGGATACAATGGCTACGGAAGTATGGGGCCTGACTGGCATGTTGCAGAGAATTCCCTTTTTGGCCCTATTGACGGAAGCAGCGGGGGCTTATTTGGTGCATTTTACAACATAAATGAACGACATAAAAATTTATCAGTTTATGGGAAAACATGGAAAGAGGGTTATGTAAGGCCATACATAAAATCTAGTAGTGACCCTGAAGGGTTTGAAGCTTCTGATGGAAAAGAAGTTGTAGTAGGTAGATGGGTAAAGACTATGAGTAATCGTGAAGATTTGAGTAATCGTGAAGATATGACTAGGACGTTTGATATTCAAATCAGAGATACTAGAAACTTTTTTTCTAAAATGGCAAGACTACCTTTTGCAAATAAAACACTTTTTTTGATGATGGTTACAGATGGTGCTCCTTTTGATTTAAAAGCGCATGGTTATGCTAAACAAGATATAGGAACTTGGTCAATATATCACAACAGGAGTATGCGTTTTGATGATTATGGGAATTACAATTATGGTGTAGCCGCAAAAGCATATGGGATGAGTTTACAAATGGCTATATTTGGTGCAGGCTTAAATCAAATTTCTAAAGGTAGAGGCGATTTTTCAAACCCTGCTGGTTTTTTTGATGACCCTCGTGATACTGCAATGATTATAGAGGGCTATAATAGATATTAATTATGAGAAAAATAAATATATTTTTGGCCGTTGTCGCAATCGTTTTTATGTATGCATGTAAAAAATCTACAGAAAGAAATTCATTACAATTTGTTGATGATAACAAAATGGTTCAAGATTCACTAATTAAAATGCAAGGGTTACTAAAACTTTTTCCCGAAAGTCCTGATGGGTTAAAAAGAAACTATGATTATAAAAATGGTGGATTATATATAAGTAGAGTTTTTATTGGAAAAGAAAAATTCATAAAATTAGAAAATATTAAAGCTGAAACTGGCTTTAATAATAAGCAGGCAAAGGAGTTTCTGAATTTATCTCTTTTTTTAAAGAAAAACTATGTGCCTTATGCATATTTTGATGAGAGTTTTGATTATTGGTTTTTTGGATATAGAGAACAAGCTCAAGATTTTGATGATGTTAGAGATATTATTTTACAAGAAGAATCTCAAAAATCAGTAATAAATACTGACTTTAAAATTTTGGATAATGAAGGTATGATATTTTTAATTTCACCAAAAGAAGCAAAAATAAGGTAGTAAGATAGAGTTCAAAATAGTGATTTTTAATTTTAACTTCATGATATACTGAAAAGTAGCAATACCAAAAAATCATTTCAAAAAGGTGCGCTATTAAGTTAATCTTCATATTTTAAAGAGCATTTATAACCCCGTACCCACTATACAACCAAAATCCTCCCCTTCGGAGGATTTTTTATATCCCACCCCTGCCTATTTGCCCGTTTTTAATAGGTTTTAACAGCTTTTCGTTACCGCTTTGAGGTACGCAAATAAATCACAGTTTGGGGCATTAGCTTAATGATGCGTGTAAAGTTTTTATATTTTTTGGCTAACTACATGAAGTGTCTCGGTTTGACACAGAAAATTTTACAGCCATTTTAAAAAAATCAAAAAAAGTGTCTCAAAAGACTACACTTTTTAAAATCTGTGCGTATTTATGAGATAGATAGTTTCAATCAAACCCTTGTATGGATTTGTTGTATCTCATCACTAACAAAATACTAACTGATTAAAAAAATGAAGTATGAAAACATAAAAGAGTTTACCCAAACCACAAAAGCCAGTAAAAGCAAAGTATATCGTTTCTACAAAAAGAATCTAGAGCTATGGAGCGATACCAAACTAAAAAACAACAAACGTTTATTTCCTGTTGACCATGCCCGATATTTTGACAGCGAGGTGATGTTTGATGAAAATAAAATCTTGAGACAAGAAAACCAATCGATGAGAAATTTAATTGATTGTTTGTCTGATAAAACAAGCTATCAGCATACTTTTTGGCAAATGGACTGGAGTTTCTTTTTTACGATAGCTTATAAAAATGACCGCCAAAAGAAAAGCTGCTTTAAACAGATGCATGGCCTTTATGACTTTATATTGAAAAAGTATGGTGATAGAACAGAGCTAAGAATGTTCTTTACCACTGAACCATTTACCAATCGAACAGGCTATCATAATCACTTTGTTATTTATATTTCAAACCAAAAGCTACATGAGCAAATAGTAAGTGATGTGCGCGAGTATTTTAGTTATGACCGCGTTGATGTGCGTTTGTATGATAAATACAAAGCAGCACTGTTCTATATCAGCAAAGATGGGCTTAGTGGTGAAGATTGGGATTTTATCAATAACAGTAAAAAAACCACTGAATGATGAAAATGAAAATTACTTTATCACAGTTCAAAAATATTCTCAAAACAGAACCGCTAAAGTTTCCGATAACTTTTAAAGGTGAGGATTTCACCTTTAACGAATTTGCAGAGTTTCAAAATTTGTTGCAACAGAAAAAGCGAGGTTAACCACCTCGTTTTTTTATAGTACAAAATCAGTTCAAAACCTTGTAAGCCCCAGGAAAACCTGGATTTTTCTTGTTTATTGATTTCCAGGAGTTTAAATTTGTTTCACTTTTAGCAATTAGTGAAAGTAAATGCGCAAACCCAGTAAAATCAAGGGCTCACAAAGGATGGTAAAACATCCGCTTTCACTAAGATGTAAAAAGCAATAAAAGTGAAACTAAAAACAGAAAAATATGGCACTTAAAGGACAAAAAACAACCAGTGATTTTTTAGAATGGGACAAGATGCAGAGCATCGTTTTAAAATTAGAGCGTGACGGTGATTTAAAATTTGCTTTACTCATTGCAACGGGTTCTTATATCGGATTAAGAATTTCGGACTTATTACAACTTCGATGGAATCAAGTACTAAACCAAGAATATTTTAGCATTACGGAAAAGAAAACCAAAAAGAGCAGACGGGTTACAATCAACCCTGAATTACAAATCATTCTAAACCGTTTGTTTATTCAGTTACAAGCCAGCGAAAACGATTTGATGTTTGTTAACCGCTTCGGAGATAAACCGTTTTCAATTCAATATGTCAACTCAAAATTGAAAGATATTTTTAGCACTTATAAAATCCGTGGTCAATACTCAAGTCATTTTATGAGAAAAACACTCGGTCGCAGAGTTTGGGAGGTCAATAAATATAGTGACCAAGCTTTGTTGTTATTATCACAGCTTTTTAATCATGCTAACGTATCAACCACTAAAATATACCTCGGCATTAGAGAGCAGGAAATCAGTAACCTATATTTAAGCGTATAGGGGGCGAAAATTTTTTTCGTAAAAATTCAACCTTGTTTTTGTGTTCTATTGCGAATTATTCAACAAAAATATATGCCGAACCCATTTAATTCAATGGGTCGAGTTAAATGACTGATTATTAGCACAAAAACAAACATGGTGAATTTCTTACATTGAAAACTTCGCAATTGGCAATTTTGGGGTGTTTTTTTATTGGTAAAACCCTCTATATCTTTGTACTCGGAAATCCAAAAGAAAGTTTCTTGCAAGTAAATTTTCGTCATTCTAATAGCTAAAGAATGATTCAGAGCTGATGGGATTAGCTACCCTATCAGCTCATAAAAATCAATTAAAAAATTATGTAGTTACAAATTCGGTGAAATATCCGAACAGCCATTGTTATGGCCTAAAACGAAGTGTTTAATTTTTACATTTTAGCTTAATTATGAATACATTAGAAGATATTTTTCGTTCTTTTGAAACAGGTATAAGAAGCAGCAAGGCTATTAAACCTAAAGAGTATCTTAATAGACTAGGATTAGATTATAACAAGCTGCGTATTGGCTTTAATTCTGGTCAATTTCACCACAACAAAAAATCAGAGTTTAAAGATAAATGCGAAGCTTTGGGATTACTCACCAAAAGCGATGTAGGTGTAAATAAAAAAGGATTGACCCCTTACACAGTCTTTGGGAGGTATGGAATCATTTTCCCACTACTTGACAAACATAATCAGATAGTCAATTTTTTTGCCATCAGATTTGATTTAGCGAGCCCAAAAGAAGAACACCTCAATAGTGAGGGTATTTATCCCTGTTATCCAAATAAAAATACCAGACGATTGTATCTGACAGCGAATCTCATTGATTGTGCTAGTTTAACTCAAAGTAACATTCTTGAGAATAAAGATGCAGTGATGGCCTTACACAACGGTCAGGTACTACCTCAACACAAAGAAGCCATTAAATCACTGGTTGAATTAGAAGAAATCATAATTTTTAAAAACTAAGCTCATGGAACAAATCAAATCACAACTACAAGAATTGAGACCTGAGGTTGCTTTGAACTTTTTACAGTTGCCTGACGGGGAAAATCTAAATTCAATGTGGTTAAATTATGGAACTGATGGATTATTGGAGTTTTTGAAAAACCCAATAGGTGAAAACCATCAGGCTAGCTTAGAAATTCATAGCGATTACAAGATTAGTTATAAAGGAAAAACGGGTACTTTTTTCATCATTGGTACTCTGCCGATGGACTTAGGGAATTTGAGGGTTTCACTTCAAATTTTAGAGCAAAGCAGTCAAAAGAAACATCGTTTAAAAATTGACTTATTCGATACTTTCAATGTACAATATCAATGCAAAGAACTTTCAGAAAAACATGGATTCGATGCTAATTTATTGGAAGCAGATTTAGTTCTATTGACCGATTTATTGGAACAATACAGAGAATCACTTTTTGAAGCTGAAATAAACCCTATAACCGACCAATATTCAGCAAAAGAACTCACACCCCAAGCACAGGAAAAAGCAGTGGAATTCCTGTCTAAAGCACGTCTGTTAAATAATATTGACAAGTTACTGGAGCAAACGGGTATTGTCGGGGAGGAAGAAAACAGAAAACTGCTTTTTGTATTGGCATCTAGTTATAAAATGCCGTATCCCTTACACGGATTAGTACAGGGAAGTTCAGGAGAAGGAAAAACCCACCTCATCAACTCAATGGCAGAATGTATGCCCCAAGAGGATGTAATGAACATGACCCGCATAACCAGTAAATCACTTTATCATTATCGAGAAAAAGAACTCATAAATAAATTGATACTAATACAGGATTTTGACGGACTAGATGAAGAAGCCCAATTCGCTTTTCGAGAAATGCAATCAGCTAAATTCCTGACCAGTTCAACGGTGGTAAAAGATATGTTCGGCAACACGAGAGGAAAAATGAAACAGGTACAGGCACATTTTGCAAGTCTTACCGCCACTACAAAAGCAGAGGTTTACTATGATAATATGAGCCGTTCAGTGGTCTTGGGTGTGGATGAAAGCCAAGAGCAAACACTCAGAATTATCAAAGCTCAGAACTTGAAAATTGCAGGAATCAGTAACAGCGAAAACGAACAACAAGCAAAGCAACTTCTTAGAAATTGCATCAGGGTTTTAAAGAGCTATGATGTCGTAAATCCATTTGCGGATAAATTGATACTGCCACTAGAGGCAAAGATGCTTAGAAGGCTAAATAGTCAGTTTCAAAACTTTGTTTCTCAATTGACTATTCTGCATCAATACCAACGCAAAATTGATGCTAAAGGCAGGCTTTTAGCCACTAAAGAAGATATTCAAAATGCAGTTGAAATCTTTTTTAGCCCTATCATTATCAAGGTTGATGAACTCGATAAAAGCACCCGCCAATTCTTTGAGCTGCTCAAAGGATATGTAAAAAGTAAAGCCAATGGGAGCACATATAAATTCAATACCCGTGAAGTTCGACAAGAGCTTAATATTAGTAAGACATCTGCCTTTAAATATATTCAGCTATTGAAAGAATTAGAGTATATCCAAGCTGTTGAGGGTTCTGAGAACAAAGGTTACAAATATGTTATTAGTTATTGGGATAATATGGAAAAACTAAAATCAAAGGTTAAAGCAGATTTAGAGAACCAATTAAAGAATTTGTAATAATGTAAAGAACGCGTCAAGACTAGTAAATACAGCCAATATAATGCTAGTGTTCGCGGTTTTTAAAAGTGTGCTTATCAAACAAAAACATCTATGAAAAAAGTAATACAAACTCCATCTTTTGAAAATCTCATCAATGATTTTGACCGTTATGTAAAAGTGAAAAATTACAAGCAAGGTAAAGGCAAGATGTTTCAATCATGTGTTAGCGAATTTCTGATTTGGTTGGAAGAAAAAGGCATCAATAAAATCAAATCCGTAACCAGCAAACAATCCATTGATTACTTTGAATATTTGACCACAAGACCCAATAAACGCAGAGCGGGAACACTAGCCGAGAAAACCATCAAATTGCATTTATACGCTATTGGATTATTTCAAAAAAACTTGCTTGAGAAAAAAGAAATCGAAAACGGTTTTTACATTCCAAGCATAGGCAGCGGCAACCAAACACCTCGAAACATTCTGAGCGTTGAAGAAATTAAAATCGTTTATCTAAGCTGCCAAAATGCACTTGAACAAGCTGTGCTGTCATTGGCCTATGGATGTGGTCTGAGACGCTCGGAAATCGAGGCTTTAAATGTAAGAGATATTCAATTCTCAAATGGAATGTTACTGGTCAGAAATGGCAAAGGAGGTAAAAGGCGTGAAGTTCCGATGAGCGATTCAGTACTAGAGTATTTAAAAAAGTATTTGTATAAGGAACGAGGTCAAAAATTGGATAGTAAAAATCAACTAGAAGAAGCTTTTTTCATTAACAGCAAAGGCAAGCGCATGACTGGGGAGCATCTCAATGATACTTTAAAAAAGATGATTGAGCAAACCAATAATTATGAACTAATTAAAAAGGATTTAACGCTTCATTGTTTGCGCCACAGCATTGCAACCCACCTACAGGAAAACAACGCGGGATTTGACTTTATACGTCGTTTTCTAGGTCATTCAGAAATAAATACCACCTACATCTATGCAATCAAAAACAAGAAACGAAAACCAGTAACAACCTTTTAAATCATTACCAATGGCAAAGCAAACATTTGAGCAGTTTTTACTTCAATCCCACACCAAGCAAACCGCCAATAGCTATTTGTTTGCGGTTAATCATTTTCTAAAGATGAATCCAAGTGCGAAACGGTACAAATATCAAAACATCGTTGACTACATGGATGAGATAGGCCAAAAAAAATCCAATGCTCAATATCGGGTAACAATTCTTTCGGCCATTAAAAAATATTATGATTATCTGATTGTGAACGGTTACAGAACCGAACACCCATGCAAACGACTAAACATCAAAGTAAAGCAGAACCAACCCATACAAACGCAGGATTTATTTAGCAGTGAGGAGCTTCAACTACTATTAACCCGTGAAAATCGATACCAATACATTGACACACGTAATGCAGTGGTTTTATCTTTACTAATTTATCAAGGTTTAGCCAGTGAAGAAATTATTAATATCGCTGTAAAAGACATCAACCTAGATGAGGCAAGTGTTTACCTCAAAGCATCAAATAACCTCAACCGTAGAACACTTGAATTGGTTAGCAGGCAAATGATATTATTTGAGAAATACATCACTGAGGTTCGCCCTAAACTACTTCGAGGCAGCACCGAAAAACTTATCTTAAACAAACTAGGTAAACCGTTGTCAGTAGATGGAATTCATTCCATTGTTGAGCCATTAAAAAGTCTATTCCCAGAGAGAAACCTCAACCCTAAAACAATCCGCATGAGTGTGATTGCTAACTGGCTCAATGAAAAGAAAATTCCTTTAGAGCGAGTGCAGGAATTGGCAGGGCATAAATGGCCTGGTACAACGGAGAAATATGTAAAAGTAAATGCAGACAATGAAAGAGAGTTGATAAATAGATTTTTTCCTATTCAATTAATTACTTAACTTTGAGGTGTATAACACACTAAATTTTATTTTATGGCACTTAAACCTGGACCTAAAAGAATAGCAGAATCGACTGGAAAACCTGACCAACGTCAGCGAGACAATAAAAATACGCCAGGGAACACACCCTCGTTAAAACCGTCAAAAAGCTCACAAAAAAAGTAATTTTCTAAAAGAAAATAAATCTTAATTAAAAGCCTGTTAATATTTTGACAGGCTTTTTGTTTATCACTAACAATTTCAATTTGGAGGACAAAAATAAATTTCCATTTATTGTCCTTCTACAAATCCACTTCAACACTTGATAAATCAATTTTCAATATAAAACTTAAAAATACAATACATTGATTTTTAAGAAGATTAATCTTCTTAAACAAGCTGTTTTATGTCCTTTTTTTAATTAGCACTCTATTATACTTTGGCTCGATAGAAATTAAAAAATTAAAATGAATAATTTGACAGCATTTTTTGCCTTTCTATTGATATTAACGGCTATGCTTATGGCATACCCTAAAAGAGGAAAAGCAGCAACTGAATGTTTAACTTCACTGATGAAAGCAATTCCGTTATACAAACTTTTTGAAGTATTGATTAAGTACATTAACCAAATCAATAAATCACAGTAGTGTTGACGTTATTGCTATATTTGAAATACGTTCTTTATCTGTAATTGCTACCTAAAAAACTTATAATTATAAGTTTAACGGAATGGAGTACCAAGACGAGTTAGGGCTTAACTTGTATGATATGGATATGCGGGATTACGACCCTGCGATTGGTAGGTGGTTGGGGATTGACCCTGTTACGCATTTTGAGCAAAGTCCGTATATGGCAATGAACGGAGACCCTGTTTATTGGGCAGACCCGAGTGGCGCGGATGGTGTAGTTAGAGACTTGTCAGGTACTGTGTATGGCTTAGCTGGACAAAGCACAACGATTAGCTATAGTGGATATGGCGGAAATAATGTTTTTTGGGGTACTCCTGATGCTTTATATGAGCAGTCTTGGGAAGGTCATAATGGGAGTCAGACAACGACAGACAAAACTGAAATTTCAAATATTTTGAAATTCTATAGTAGAACTAGTGGTGGGTACATATTAAATTGGTGGGGCACTGATACTAATGGTCAATACGCTATTGGATGCATAATGTCCAAGGCGCGTGGAGGAAGTGATAGAATAAAAATGGATAAATATGGAGGATTAGAATCATACAGACAGTGGAGAGACTATCCTTTATATCATAAGGGAGAAACTTGGTTAGATAGGTTTGCTCGCAATATAAATAGCAGTCACATAGACATAATGTTAGACTTCGGAGGAGGAGGTTACAATATGTTTGGAGGTTATGGCAAAGTTGTGGGAGCCGTAACCGCCTCCGAAAACGAAATTGTTCAGGCTACAACTAGGATAGGAAGAGATGGAAATGCAGTTGAAATACTATATCAAAATGGCGATATAATAGATATTAATGTAGCTCGGGTAAAGATGTGGACACCAAATACACATCCAAAAGCTCCTCCCGGGAGCACAAATCCAGTAAAATTTGATAATTTTATACCTGGTTCAAAAGGTTACAAGAGACTTCCTACTTCTGCCGAAATTGATTTGTTAAACAGTTTTTTTAAATAGTTATGAGTATTGACCAAGCGATAAGAATTTTTGCAACATTCTTAAATTGTAGTATAGAGAAAATCAAAGATTTAATTAATAACAGAAATTATACATCTGATGAAAACTCACTTAATGATTGGATACAAGTAAATTGGGAAATTCTAGTGGAGCGTAAAGTTCTAAACCTTAACGAGTATATAGAAGTATATGGCGAAGGAGCGGATTTTACAGGTGGGTCTTCTCGAGTATCAAATTCGGATGCTTTACCCAATTATAAGGTAATTGTAAATTCTAAAAATGGCGAATTTATTTTTGATGTATTAAATAGAGAGAATTTCTGTCTTAGGGCTGGTGCATTCGATAAAGTTGTTGGTTTTAAAAATGGATTTTATTCTTTAGAGTATGATTTTGATTATGTGCTCCTTAATGATGAACAGAATGTTCAAAGAGTATTTGCAATAAATGATGTAGAATTTCTTCTTGAAAGTATATAAGGTTAATGTTCCAAAATTAGTGATGCTAAACTTTCCCCGCTCCCGCGCGATTCCCATCGCGTGGTTGTAACTAACTTAATTGAAATATTATTACAATACATAAACCACCTTCACGGGTGGTTTTGTTATTACAAAGCATATAACTATACCTGTATCTACTATTTAACTTGTAGCCTAACAATTACTGATAAAGCGGCCTTTGTCCCCTATATCATGGACTTTAAACACTACACAAAATAAAGAATACTTTAAGTTACCGCCTTCAAGAATACAAAATGTGTACATCGTAAAAAGACCACTACCATAAAGGTGCGTTTAAAATTTTCAGAGTTTGCACCTCTGTAAATAAATTGTCTCACTTTGAAACAGCTATAAAAGTTATTTTTTAAAAATATTTTTCAAAAAAATGTCCCAAAAAGCTACACTTTTTGAAATTCGATAGTATTTATTGCAAATGATGCTTGACTAATCCCCTTGTATGGACTTCTTGTATCTGAGCAATAACAAAATACTAACCTATTAAAAAATGAAGTATGAAAAAATAAAAGAGTTTACCCAAACCACTAAAGCCAGTAAAAGCAAAGTATATCGTTTCTACAAAAAGAACCTTGAGCTGTGGAGCGATACCAAACTAAAAAACAACAAACGTTTATTTCCTGTTGACCATGCCCGATATTTTGACAGCGAGGTGATGTTTGATGAAAATAAAATCTTGAGACAAGAAAACCAATCGAACAGGCTATTATATTAAAACCATTAATAATTGTTTTATAAATTGTTAAATTAGTGGTTATTATATTTGACTGTAAAGATTTGTAATAAATTGTTGAAGCCGACTAAAATATCATTTATGAAAATAACTTTGCCTGTATTTCTAGCATCTCCTAAAAAAGAATGCGAAGTGAAAAACTCACCTATTAACTCACTCGCACCTAAAGTCTTAACTGATAAAAAAGATATCTTACAAGCCAAACCATACCTCGATTCACTAAAGGCAACGATTGATCAGGAGGGCATAACAAACATTGCTATTACTGGAGGTTATGG
This sequence comes from Flavobacterium sp., assembly GCA_027484725.1. GTDB lineage: Bacteria > Bacteroidota > Bacteroidia > Flavobacteriales > Flavobacteriaceae > Flavobacterium. The sequence continues at coordinate 119,835 of JAIXSK010000017.1, forward strand.
TTCAGGAAAAAGTACAATAATCAAAACATTCCAAAATCTAAATCCTCAATATAAGTTTCTTAACATCTCTTTAGCTTCATTTAATGACATAGCTGATGAAGGCATATCAGGCAAAGCTAAAAAAGAGAACTTAGAACGTTTGCTTGAAGTCAGTATTTTACAGCAAATATTTTATCATGTCAAACCAGCACAAATTCCTGATTCAAGGTTTAAAAGAATTATCAATATTACAGATGAAAAAATATTATCCATTGCTATCGGCTTAATTTTTTGGGTTCTAAGCACGTTAATTTTATTCAAGTTTAATTATATAAACAAACTAAATCCCGAGTCTTGGAAATTTGATTATTCTTTTCACTCAATTGATTTTCTTGCTGTCTTAATCATTCTAATATTCCTGACAGGCATTGGACTGTTTGCCAAAACTATTGTCAGGTTATTTACTAATTCTAAAATCAATAAATTTAATATTAAAGGAGAATTGGAATTAGCAGATAATTTGGACAAATCTGTTTTTAATCAACATCTTGAAGAGATAATTTACTTTTTTGAGAGGACTGAGTTTAATGTCATTGTTATTGAAGATTTAGATCGATTTGACAATACGGATATTTTCACAAAATTAAGAGAGATAAACATTTTGCTCAACAACTCAAAATTAATTGAGAGAGAGATTAATTTCGTGTATGCCATCAAAGATGAAATGTTTACAAACAAAAGTGAACGAGTTAAATTCTTTGAGTATATAATTCCAGTTATTCCTTTTATCAATCCTTCGACTGCTGGAGACCAATTGACAAAACTTATAGACGACGCAGGTTTAAAAGGTGTCTTATCAAAAGATTTTACGGAAGATGTTGTAACCTTTATCGATGATATTGACATGAGACTGCTGATTAATATTTTTCATGAATATCAGCTTTATAAAAGAAACTTGATAAGTGATTTAGACCAAGATTGCTTATTTGCCATGATAACTTATAAGAATCTTTTTCCTGATGATTTTGGAGACCTACAAAAAAGGAAAGGTAATTTATATGGCTTTTTGAGTAAAAAACGAGATTACATAAAAGATTTGATTCAAAAAATCGAGGTTCAAATTAAAGAAAAAGAAAAGGAAATCAAAAGCATTAATGATGAAACAATTTCGACAATTAATGAGCTAAGAGCTGTATATGTCAATGCAGTGCATTCAAAATTTCCTAACGCTGTTGCGTTAAATCTGAAAACCAGAGTATCCTTCTCGGAATTAAGTAATGATGAGAATTTTGAACAATTATTAGAGAATAATAAAATATCCTATTTTCAATATAGATTTTATAGTTCTCCTTATTATTTAGAAGAAACAACCAAAAGCAACATCACTTTTTCCGATATTGAAAAATCCGTTAATTCTAAATTTTCATATTCTGAACGTGAAAAAAATATTTTAAATCATGAAACGGATGTTGTTGAACATATTAAAAAAGATATTCAAAAATTAAAAAACAATAAATTAGAAATTGAGTCATGGAGTTTAAAACAAATTTTTGAGAAAGTCGATATTAATCCATATTTAGGTAGTTTTACTGAACACGAATTGATACGAAATCTCCTGCTGAACGGATATATAAATGAAAATTACAATGATTATATTTCTTTGTTTCACGAAGTCAATTTGACAAAAGATGACTATGTCTTTGAAAGGAAAGTTAAAAGCGGATTATATTCTCCATTTGAATATAAGCTGAATAAAATTGAAAATCTTGTAAAAAAGATTCCCGAGAAATACTTTAGTAGAGATACTATTTTAAATTTCGAAATGTTGGATTTCTTAGCAGAACATTACGATAAATATTACCGTTTGTATGATACAATTTTAGGTATTCTAGGTAATGAAAAAGAAAAATCAAAAGAATTCATTAACGGATATATTGCAAGAGATAAGCATATAGATTTGTTTATAAAAGTACTTTGCAAATCTTGGATTGGCTTTTGGGATTATGTTTCTCTAAAAAGTAATTTCGAAAAAGAAAAAATCCAGTATTATTTGGAAATTATCGTAAAATATGCTGAAATTGAAAATATAGTTGAATTCAGTAAGGGTTCAAATATTTCACAATATATCGAACAGCAATCAAACTTTTTAGCCTTTATAAAAGATGTTGACTACAACGACAAGGTTAAGGAGGTTATCAAAGCTCTGAGTATAAAATTTGAAAATTTAGAACAACCAACTAATGAAACGCAGAGCCTATTTGATTACGTTTATTTAAATAACCACTATAAAATAAATGCCGAGAATATTGAACTAATGTTAACCTTAAATAATACGGTCTCTACAGAAGATTTAAGACAACATAATCTTACAACAATTCTTGATTCTGGATATCAAGAATTGATTGACTACGTAAATAATAATATAAATAAATATGTAAAAAATGTTCTCTTAATACTTCCTGAAAATATTTCAGAAAAAGAATTAGTTATTATCGACCTATTAAATAATAATGATTTGAAAGAAAATTTGAAATCTGAAATTATTGATAAGGAAGATGCACTAATACAAGACCTATCAGTGATAGACGAAATTAAAATTAAGCAAGAACTATTAAGCTATAATAAAATAGCTGCTAAATGGGAGAATGTATTTAATTATTATGAATCTATAGAGTCAGAGGAATTTGACGAAATTTTAATTAACTTTTTCAATGAAAAAGATAATTATAACTCACTCTCTAAAGTAAAACTTAGAACCAGTGATAAAGTAAATTCTTTTTCGTCAAAATTGATATTATGCAATGAGTTAAGTGATGAAAGTTATAAGGAGTTGATAAAAAGTCTTCCTTATGTATGGCATAGTGCCGATATTGAAAATTTAAACTACGAAAAAGCCGAAAGTCTCATAAAAGAGAACAAGCTTACTCTTACCGTTAAAAACATTGATAAACTAAAAACACATTTTTCAAATCTTCATATAGGATTAATTGAACGAAAGATAACTGAGCTATTATCAAATTTTGCAAATTATACCTTAGATGCAAATGACATATTGCTGTTACTTAACTCAAGTATTATTACTACAAAGAACAAAACCCAATTAATTGATAAAGTTGAAGATGATACTATTATTCAAAATAAAGGAGTTGGACAAAAAATTTGTTCAATATTATCTAATTTGACTTATAAGCCGCTAGACTATTCTGTTTTAGAAAGTTTAATTAAACATTCGGAATCTTATGAAGACAGAATTAAACTAATAAACAAACATTTCAACACTTTATCCAATGTCCAAATCCATAGTTTAGTTAACCAATTGAAAGGTTATGATGAACTTTTTAAAAAGAAGCACAAACCAAAATTTTACAACACCCCTTACAACTTCGAACTTTTCAGTAATTTGGTTAATAACAGAATGATAATTAGATATGAAGTAGATCCTAAAGATAAAAAAGCCATAAGAGTTTTTGCGAATTATTAAAACAAAACCTGCTTAATTTTAGAGAATAAACATTAACAATTGATTATGGCTTTTTATAATCTATATTTGCTTTATAATCTTCTTTGACAAGATTTCTATTGATTGATTTAATATTCTTTATTTCTTTCTTACTAAAATTGTTTTCCCTCTGACTATTGGTTGAATCAACAATTATGTATTGAATTTTAGATACTGGTATTTGAATTAGATTGTTATTTACTTCACTTTTTTTTGAAAAAATTTGAAGTGCTGTATATAAAAAAAACAGTGTTATCATTGCTGATAATACTAACTTCAAAGTGCTAATAATACTTTTTATTTTATCTGTTTTTATTTTTATTTTTTCAAAATCACTTTGAAATTCCTTGTAATTTTTACTATAATTATTCTTAATGCTAGTTTCTTCTTTCTTAATATCATTCTCTAAGCACTCAATATTATATGAACTCAAATTCAGTGTCTTTGAAGCAATAAAAGTATAAAGAGTATATGCAATAAATATTAAAACTAAAATTAACGGTTTGTCTTTGACCTGATAACTTGCGAAGGCAGTTGCTGCAAAAGTTAAAGGAAATGAAACAACTTGTTTACTGATTAAATCAATGTTTTTTTCTAATCCTTCAAAGTATTTATTTCTTTCTTCTTTAAATTTTGTTCTAATGTTTTCAAAACTGAATTCTAGCAAGTAATTATCATGATCCCTCTCTGTTAGTGCTAATAATAATCTCAAATCTTTAACTATGTGAAAAAACCTATCTTGACTATCATTATTATTTAATCCTATTTCAGAAATGGTTTCTTTGAAAAACTGAATAAATCCCTTCTTTTCTTCAAAATTTTGCTTTAATAATTCATACACTGGCGCAAGATCATCAAGCTGAGAAACACGAATATCATAATTTTTAAAACCGATATGCATTACCCCGTTTTCTTTGCTAACTACTATAAACTCATTGTTTACAATATTATTAATGGTTGAAAATAAAGTACAACTTTTAAAGTAATTTAATATTCTTTGATAATTATATCCGTTAAATATAATTGACTTTTCAGCCGAATAGGTTTCGTCAATATCTTTAAAAACTGTTTTTTGATTGTCTTCTAGTATTAGTAATTGAACATTATCAAAATCATTCAGATAAAAATCATTTCTTTTAAGATAATCATCAGACCTGTAAAAGACTTTGAGTTTATCAACTTTAATTTGTTTAATTTTCAATGAAACGTTATTGTTGGGTAATATGTCAACATTAGAGAAAATACTTTTAATAGCATTTATGCTATCAGCGTAATTGTTTCCAGTAATCTGGAAGGAAAAATCACTGCCATTGAATTCAATGGATCGATATTCAATATTTTTCTCATAAACATCTATAAAGTTTTTTATAACACCTGAATCAGCCATTTTTCTTTTGTTCTTCAATGAATTGACTTTTCACCTTTTCAGCCAATGATTTAGATTTAATCACTATACAATTTTCTTGAACATCTACTTCATCCTTGTTAATCTTGTTAAAATCAACATTTAATTCAATTCCTTCAACACTAGCCTTAATGGTTATTAAGCTTTTCCATTTTGCATTATCTTTTTTAAATTCCGGATCAATTATAATATTACAATCTCTTGCATAATTCATTAACTTATTTTCATTTTCTTCTCCATAGAAATGTTTGCTGAGATCATATAAGTTAACAAGCTTATTTTTATTTGATTTAGAGTACTCAAAAATTGCTTTTTGAAAATCTCCCAAACTACTATAAATATCTTTACCATCTTCATCAACTGGTCTATCAATAGACTTAATCAATTTTATCAAATTAGTAGTATTTGCCGCGTTTTTAATTAAATCGCCAGAGTTTACCCATTCTTGAAAATACTTTGAAACCTCACCGTCTTGTTGAGTGGTAATTAATGCTATGTAATTCTTTTTATCAGTCTCATTTTCCGAATTTAAATAAATTTCAAAATTGAGTCTAAATGCCATTGCTATTTTATCAATGTTAAGATTCTCTGAACTGTTTAATTTAAATACTGTGCCATCTTTGGTAATGTTCAACCCTTGCCTTTTTCTCAAAAGAACAACAGATATATATCGTTTTTTAGATATTTCATAATCTATAAATAAGTAATAGCCTCCTGTGGCAAATGATAATTTTTCAATTTTTTCTTTGAGTCTTTCAATACTTTTAGAAAACAAAATAAAGTCTTGATCGTCTGAAGTCTCAAGATAACTATTGAGATTCGTAGAAAAATCATTAGAAGAATTTACTTTAAACTTTGTGTTCTTTAATGATGGACTGATATTGATTGAGTTGTGTACATCTTCAGCTAACTTTATTGAGAACTCATCCTGAAAAGCAACACTATCAGATAAATCAATATTTGCTTTAGTTTTAATTCTTTCTTTTTCCAAAAAATGGATAATATACCTGTTAATTTTAATTTCTGAATTCATATTTAGTTTTAGAATTGATAATAAAAATCTAACCAAATATCTACTATTTTGAAATATTGGCTTATTTTCTTATGTAAAATTGTGGTGGTAATTTTAGAAAGCGCTACTAAGTTAATAAGAATTTAATTTGAAAAATAACATAATTAAGTTTAATTATTATTCTTTAAATACCCCGAATAATCCTCAGGTAAAACCGCATCAATATCACGTAAATACTTCTCTAAAGCATCCATAGTATTGTGCCCGGTAATGAGCATTAATTTACTTTTGGCTTCAAACGGTGTCATTTGTTTGGCAAACTCATTATATAACTTGGTTATAAAAGTGTGTCTAAAGCTGTATAAACCATAATCGGTTCCTAAACCAAAATGGTCCTTAACTTTTTTAAATCGTTTAGAGAAATAGTCTCTTTTGTCATTTTCTGAGGTTGCCCAAACACCACCTATAGTGGTTGGTGTAAACAAATAATCATCAGGGTTTAATTTTGACAAATCAGGTAGGTCGTTAATCAAAATTTGTGGGATTATTTTAATCTTCACAGGAGCATTTTTCGCTCGAACAAACAGCCGTTGTTCTTTTAAATTAATATCTCCTACTTTTAGTCGACAAACTTCAATTGGGCGCAAATAATTATAAGATATAAACTTTACAAACAAGAGCAAGAGAGGATCATTCTGTTCCATGTATTGATAAATATCCTCTTGTAGGGTCGCGCTGTATGTTTTGTTTCTTTCAGGTTTTGCCTTGAGAACATTTATTTTTCGTACAAAATTCTCAGTGATAATTTCATTGTCTTCTAAAGTCTGAAATAAAGTACTGAGCTCAATTCTGGTATTATTTCGAGTTCTTGGGCTGGTGTTTTCCAAAACAACATTTAGGTACTCTATAACTATCTTTTTGGTGATTTGGTTAACTGTTGTTAGTGAACTATGGTTTTTTAAAAGCCATAGCTCAAATCTTTTTACATTACTAGAAAAATTGGGGTATGAGGTGGCACTGAGAACATTTTTCTTGATTTTTAAACCTAAATTGAAGGCTTCGGAAACCGTCATAAAATTTTGGTTAACCGAATTTGAAACAGCCGTTACATCATTTTCAGAAACCTTAGTTTTAGAATTATCTTGTAGTTGATTTGTTTGAAATAGTTTTTTCTCTAACTCAGAATTATCAGCATAAGGGCTAAAACCACGTTCAAGCAAAAACAACAAATTTCTTTGCAAGGTTTTTAAAATAGATAAACGTTCTTGTTTGGTTTTAAATCTATTAACGCCTGCTTTAATATTTGGTTGACGAACTAGTTTTCCGGTTTGTGGATCTCGATAAGAATAATACAAATACCAATCTTTTGAGAGCGCATTATTCTTTTGCTCTTTTGAGAGTTTTGACCAGTGTGAAACATCTACTCCGCCAGTAAAAATTTTAGGTTCTGAAAAATTCAATTTCATGGTAAAAACGTGTACTGTATCGTGTACGTTTTGTAAAAATAGCGAAATCGAAGACATAAAAAAAACGGATTGCATACACAATCCGTTTACTTTCAAGGCTTTAATCTAGTAGCGGGAACAGGACTCGAACCTGTGACCTTCGGGTTATGAGCCCGACGAGCTGCCTACTGCTCTATCCCGCGCTGTTTCGAGGGCAAATATACGACGAATATTGATAAACGCAAGGTTTTTTAAAAAAATAATCAAATCAATCATTTTCCAAAAATGTATAAAAACGAAAAGTCGCCTAACCCTGGCGACTTTTCAACCCATTCAATTTAATTTAAAACAATGATTAACTATTAATTATGAAAAAAAACTATTTATTCTGTAAAAATTATTCTTCGTTGGTCAGCGCCGAGTTTTTATCGGTCACCGGCAGATTTACGGCCAATCCCTCTTGATTGATCATCGTCATATTGAGGGCATCCAAATCAGAGAGGTTTTTAGAAACCGGCCCTGAGAAGGCATTGTATGAAATATTCATTTCTTTCAATCTTCCCAACTTCTCTAGAGAAAAAGGAATCTGGCCTTGCATGTTGTTATCAAATAAACTAAACACTTCAAGATTGGTTAGGTTGGCTACTCTTTTGTCTAATATCCCTGAAAACTTGTTGCTGTTGAGCAAAAGCACTTTCAAAGAAGTCATTTCAAACAAAGTCACAGGCAATGCTCCTTCAAATTCATTGTTGTATAAAGACAATTTTTTAAGTTGTTTGAGGTTGCCCAATTCTGCCGGAAGTTCTCCTGTAAATTGATTCATGAATAACTCAAGAGATTGAAGTTGTGTCATGTTCCCCAAGGCCACAGGCAATGAACCCGACATGAGATTGAACGAAAGATTCAAAATTCTTAATTGTTGAAGATTTCCAATGGTGGTTGGAATAGCACCCCAAATACGGTTTCTGGTTAGTTTTAGCTTTTGTAAGTTAACCAAATTTCCAATTTCTTGAGGAAGTTGCCCCGTTAGGTTGTTGTTGGTCAAATCAAGTGCAATTACTTTATCATTGCTTACTTTGACTCCGAACCATTTATTAACCGGAGCATTTAAGTCCCATGTGTTTTTCCATTGCGTACCATTGGTCGAAATGTAGAGTTTAACCAGGGCGTCTTTTTCAGCCATGGAGATTCCTGCGAGCATAGGTAGGGTAACCATCAGCATCAGCAGTGCTGTAGTAATTCTTTTCATCTTAGGGAGATTTTGTTTGTTTAAAGTGCGGTAGTAGCAGTATTTTGGGAAAAAGGGTGTTTGTTTAGTCTTCGTTGGCCAAGGCCGATGATTTATCAGCAACTTGCAAATTCACCGCCAAACCTTTGTCATTGATCATGGTCATATTGAGCGTATCGAGCTGTGCTAAGTTTCTGGATACCAATCCGCTGAACATATTGTAAGAGATGTTCATTTCTTTGAGATTGCTTAGTTTTTCAAGATCAAAAGGAACTTGACCTTGCATATTGTTTTCAAACAAGCTCAAACTCTCAAGAGAGGACAAATTAGCCACTTCTTTACCCAAAGTTCCCGAAAGTTTATTGCTGCTGAGCAACAATGATTTGAGTGATTTGATGCTATACAATGAGCTTGGAATACTTCCGGTAAGTTCATTGTTATACATTGAGAAAGTTCTTAGGTGTTGTAAATTCCCAATATTAGTAGGAAGTTCACCCGAAATACGATTCATGTGTAACTCTACGGTTACCAAACCATTAGCTTCACACAATGTCTCAGGTAGTTTTCCTGACAATTTATTGAATGCCAAGTTTAATGTTCTGAGCTGTTTTAAGTTTCCGATGGTTGCAGGAATTGATCCTGAAATATCATTCTTGAACAAATTTAGGCTTTGTAGGTTGACCAAATTGCCCAGTTCAGATGGAAGTTCTCCTGATAAATGGTTGTTTTGCAAATTAATGGCTACCACTTTGTCATTGACAATTTTAACGCCAAACCAAGATTCAACGGGTGCTTTCAAATCCCATTTGTTGGTCCATTGAGTTCCGTTTGTTGCTTTGTTTAGTTTAACCAAAGCTTCTTTCTCTGCATTTGAGATGTTTGCCATCATTGAAGCACTAGCAACAAGTGACAAGATTAAAGTAGATAATTTTTTCATGACAGATTTGGTTTATGTTTTTTTGACGAGGTAAAACTACACACATCATCGACAAGTTGCAAAAAAAATCGATGAAATGCATGTTTTTTAATTTTTTTGCTGATTTTTTCTTACAATAATTATTTGGTAAATTATTTTTTAAGATTGTTTTTATCTCTTTTAAAATGTGCCTGAAACCAAAACCTATATCAAATCAATCTGAAAAAAAACTACATTTGACTAACTAACTAATAAAAACGGTATTATGGAATTTAACTTTTTAGCACTCTTAGCTGCCGCTGCCTCATCAATGATGGTTGGCTTTATTTGGTACAATCCAAAAGTATTTGGAAACGCATGGATGCAAGCATCGGGAACTACAGAAGAAAAAATCAAAGGCGCCAACATGGCCATGATTTTTGGGCTTTCGTTTTTTTATGCAATTTTGATCAGCTTTATTATTCAGATGTTGACGGTTCACCAATTTGGAGCTTATGGTATGGTTGGAGGGCATCCTGAAACAGCCAAGGCTTCATTTACTGAGTTTATGGCTGATTATGGATCTGCCTACAGAACATTCAAACACGGAGCTTTACACGGTTTTATGACCGGTTTGTTTTTAGCATTACCCATGGTAGGCACCAATGCGCTCTATGAAAGAAGAAGTTACAAATACACACTCATCGTAGGCGGCTATTGGTGTATTTCATTTATGATCATGGGTGGAATTATTTGCGCTTGGCAATAAAAAATTAAATGACAATATAATGTTAAATCTCGCCCGAGCTATTTAGGCGGGATTTTTTTATTATTTACTTTTAACGCCTTAGTTGACGAACTTGATAGCAAACTACACTTTTCAGATTTTCTCAAGCGTACAAAATCTTCCCGATTCTTGGGATGAGCTGGCTTTTGAGGACGTTTTTCTCAGTAAGAAATATTTATCAGTACTGGAACAATCATGTCCAGAAAATATGCAATGCCGCTTTATAGGTTTGTTTGAAGATAAAAAACTCATAGGTGTTGCCCTAGCGCAATTCTTAGATTTGAATATGCTCGAATCATTTGGTGAGCGCGATCAATGTTTAAAAACCTCTGTTAGAAATTTTGTGTTCCGCAATTTTGCCTCACATGTTTTGTTCATCGGCAACAACATGCTAACCGGTCAACATGCGTTTAAATTAGCCTGTGAAGCTGATACGCAAAAAGCTACAAAAGCACTTCATGTAGCCACCGATGCTTTGAAAACAGAATTCACCCGATTGGGTAAAAAAGTGCACATTGTAACTTATAAAGATTTTGATTCCGAACAAATCAAGCTTTTTGATGAGCAAACTTTTGATTCATTGTATCAATTCAGTACACAACCCAACATGGTATTTTACGTTCGTGAACATTGGAAAACTGAAGAAGATTATGTGTCAGCACTCAACAAAAAATACCGCGATCAATACAAACGCGCACGCAAGAAAGAACAAGGTATTGAAAAACGCCGCATGTCACTAAACGAAATCAAGGAAAACCAAGAGCAAATCTACAAACTCTATTTTCATGTTGCCAAAAATGCTCCGTTCAACACTTTTTTCTTGGCGCGTGAGCATTTTAGTGTGTTCAAAGAAATTTTTGATGAAGACTTTTTGGTTTATGGATATTATCTCAACAATCAACTTATTGGTTTTAATACGATGATTGTAAACGGAGATTCACTGGACACTTATTTTTTAGGTTATGATGATTCGGTACAACGAGAGAAAATGCTTTATCTGAATATGCTGTATGATATGATTGCTTGTGGGATCCACAAAAAATACAGAGAAGTTGTTTTTTCAAGAACTGCTTTAGAAATCAAAAGTTCGGTGGGCGCAGTTCCGATTCCGAACTTTGGTTACATTGAACACCGAAACAGGCTCATCAATAGATGGATGCCTCAGCTATTTGACTATCTCGAACCCGAAGTGCATTGGAATCCGCGAAATCCGTTTCAAAACTAAAAATGATCTAGCTCTGTTTGAACTTGCTCCCAATCTTCGAGCAAGCGGTCAAGTTCTTTTTTCTTTTGCTCATAAGCTGTAAAAAAATGAGCGTCTTCAATGTGTTTGTCGTAATGTGAAGCCAAAGCTAAATCATCTTGCTGAATTTGTTTCTCGAGCTCTTGGATCAAACTTTCAATTTTAGACAATTTATTTTGTAGCGTTTTTTGGGCCTTTTGGGCTTCAAATGAAAGGGTTTTCTTTTCTGTTTTGGGTGTTTCTTTAACCGTTACCACATCTTTCTTTTCAAACTCACGCATGTTTTGGGCATTGCGCTGCTCTAGGAAGAAGTTGATATCGCCTAAATATTCTTTGATGTTTTGATCTTTAAATTCATAAACAATGTTTGACATGCCTTGCAAGAAATCACGATCATGCGAAACAATCAGCAGTGTTCCTTCAAATTTCTGTAGCGCGGCTTTGAGTACATTTTTTGATTTGATGTCAAGATGGTTCGTCGGCTCGTCCATGATTAAAACATTGATGGGCTGAAGCAAAAGCTTACACAAGGCCAATCGGTTGCGCTCACCACCCGAAAGCACTTTTACTTTCTTCTCAACATCATCGCCGCGAAACAAAAAGGCCCCAAGCATGTCGCGTACTTTAGAACGATTGGTATCGGTAGCAGCGTTTTCCATGGTTTCTAAAAGTGTGATTTCACCATCCAAATATTCTGCTTGATTTTGGGCAAAATAACCCAGCTCAACATTGTGACCGAGCTTGATATTGCCCTGATATTCAAATTCGTTGACAATCGCTTTAATAAAAGTAGATTTACCTTGTCCGTTTTGACCGACAAAAGCAATCTTACTGCCGCGTTCAACCAACAAATTGATGTCTTTTAAGATGGTTTTATGACCAAACTTCTTGGTGACCGATTCAGCTTCTATCACAACTTTACCGGGTGTTTTTGATACCGGAAACGAAATACTCATTACTGAATTATCGTCTTCATCTACTTCAATGCGTTCAACCTTGTCTAATTTTTTAATGAGCGATTGTGCCATAGAAGCTTTGCTGGCTTTGGCTCGGAATTTCTCAATGAGTTTTTCAGTTTCCTCAATCTTCTTTTGTTGGTTTTTTTGCGTGGCCAATTGCTTCTCGCGAATTTCATGACGCAGGGTCAGATATTGGGTATAAGGTTTATTGAAATCATAGGCTTTCCCCAAAGATATTTCGATGGTTCGGTTGGTCACATTGTCTAAAAACATTTTGTCGTGTGAAACAATGACTACCACTCCCGGATAATTCTTCAGGAAGTTTTCAAGCCAAATGATACTTTCAATATCTAAGTGGTTCGTGGGCTCATCAAGCAACAGCACGTCGTTGTTTTGCAAAAGCAATTTGGCAAGCTCAATACGCATGCGCCATCCACCTGAAAAAGTCTCGGTAAGATTATTGAAATCTTCTCGCTTGAAACCCAAACCCAACAAAATCTTTTCAGTATTGCCCACATAATTATATCCGTCAAGCAATTCAAATCGATGGGTATAATCAGATAAATCTTCAATGAGTTGCGAATACGATTCAGTCTCGTAATCGATACGTGTTGCGAGTTGATGATTGATTTGGTCCAGTTTCTTTTCAACCGCTTTGATTTCTGTAAACGCCTGATAGGCTTCGTCAAGTACGGTTCTTCCGTGTTCAAAATCAATGTCTTGTCGTAAAAAACCAATGCGTATTTCTTTTTCGGTGGCAATGCTTCCGGTATCCGGGGCTATATCGCGTGCTAAAATTTTGAGCAAAGTTGATTTTCCGGCGCCATTTTTCCCTACCAATCCTACGCGATCTCCGGCTCCTAATCGAAATGTGATTTCTTCAAATAAATATGTTCCGCCAAAGGAAACCGATAAATTGTGTATGTTAAGCATAAATGTGACTATTGTTACTGTGACAAACCGAAGGATTCAGGTATCTTTGTCAAAATTTTTGCAAATGTTAAAAAAAGGAACCAAACTCAACAGTATTTTAACAGGAACTTGCCCTCGATGCCAAAACGAAAGCATGTATGTCAAGAAAAATCCCTATCAATTGAATCATGTGCTCACCATGCATGAAGAATGCAGTCACTGCAAATTGGTGTATCAAATTGAACCTTCTTTTTTTTACGGCGCCATGTATGTAAGTTATGCAGTCAATGTGGCGGTAGGTGTAGCTTCTTTTATCATTGCCCATGTATTTATTGGGTTGGAATTGATTCCGTCTTTTGTTGCAATAGTTTTGACCTTACTGTTTTTATATCCGCCCATCTTGCGCATATCACGCAATATGTACATCAACATGTTTGTTTCATACAATCCGGAAATTAAATCTTAATGCCTCGTTTGCGATAGACACGATTGATGTTGGCTTCGGCTTGAACAGGTACATTATGTTCAATTTGTTGGAATAATTCATAAGCCATAGATGGACCAACTAAAACACCGCGCGTACCCAAACCATTGAGCAGATGCATATTTTTGTATTGATGATGTGTTCCGACCAAAGGCCTTCGATCATTAACCGTAGGGCGTATACCGGCATAATGATCGACAACTTCATATGAACAATTGATTATTTCGTCAAGTTGAGACAACAACTCTTCTCGACCAGATTTTGTTGGCCATGAGGTTTGATCTTCCCAATTATAGGTTGCACCAATCTTAAATAGGCCGTCACCAACCGGTAAAATAAATATTCCTGCATTGACAATTTGACAGAGTTCAAGTCCCGGCGCCTTAATCAGTAACAATTCACCTTTACTACTAACCAACGGTAAATCTGAAAAATATGGATTTTGCAACATACCAAAACCTTCAGCAAAAATGATATGTTTTGCTTTTATCTTTTTATATGAAAGAACATCATTTCCTATTTGAAGTTCATGATGGGCAAAAACTTCATTACTGAAAATATTTTGTTGCTTTAAATAAGCACGAAATGAGTCAATCAGCGAAGCAACTTCGAGATAACCAGTAGCATTAACTTTTCCAAAGCCAAAAGGGGCAGAAATACCTTTAAAATGATCCATAACCAAATTGGGCGAGAGGTATGCCGTAAGCTCAGGTTTATCAGCAGACACAAACCAGTTGTTTTGCTCTTCAACTGAATAGAAGCGTCTCAAGACTGGTAGGTCGTTATAGAACGACATATTCAGTTTTTGCTCTAAATTGCGATAGAATTGCTCAGCAAACAGAAGTTGTTTTTCAGATTGCCAAGCCTTAGTAAATCTTTTTAAAATAATTGGATTGTATAATCCGCCAGCAACATAGGAAGCATTTTGTTGGCAATGATCAATAACAAAAATACTGCAGTTGTTTTGCAATGCAATTTCGGCAAATGATAAACCTGCTAATCCGGAACCGATGATGAGATAGTCATACATAGTACAAAAATAAAAACTCCCGCTCAATGAACGGGAGTTTTGCTTTATAATGCGCTACTAATTAGTAGTTCCACATATCTTGTTCAAAGTTACGAATCTTTTCTTTGATACGCTCTGACTCTAAGAGTTGCATTTGTGCATTGTCTCTTTCGTAATCAGCAATGTTACGGTCACCGTAAACATTCTCTTCTTTATAGATTACTCCATTAAATCTGCGTGAGTTGAGAAGATGGTCAAAGGTAATCGGCTGCGCAGAGTTTTTATCATTGAATGCTTTCGCTTCGTGTAAAACATCTCTAATCGCCGGGAAGTATACCCAGAAAAGCTCAATTACATCAGGATTTTCTGCACCTATATCACGGGCTTCTGGAGAAACTGGACAAATACCTAACAATCTATATTTTAACTCACTTTGGCGTTTGTCAAAATACCAATAACCTTTGATTTTGTATCCTGAAATATCTTGTGCCGTCAAATCTTTGGTGTTGATGTATTGAGGATCAAGAACTTTTCTTCCGGCTTTATAATCATCGTAAAAGTTGTTAATCTCATCCAGACCTGTTTGCGTTGTATCAACATATTTAAAAGATGATTGCATATCTTTTAATGTCTTCTTGGTATTGAAGTAATCATCAGCGTACACCTCAGTAATTTTACCACTCTTGATGCCATTAAGCAAAACAGTAAATAATGATCTACGGTCCTTACCAATATTGGCAGTATCAATAGGATAATACAAAGGAAAGTTAATTCTCTCATCAAGATCAATCAGTTCCCAAATGCTTTTACCCATCAATACATCTCTGTCGTGAACATAACCATACGGTAACGGTTTGTCATTATCAGAAATCAATTGCGCAGGTGTTTTTTTGCCGATTTCACTAGGTGTTTTGGCATTCAGCAAGTTAGACTGTGCTGAAACCTCACCTACAGTGATGGCTAAAAGTACCAATAAACAATTTCTTAGCTTCATCTTTATTCTTGTTAGGGTTATTTGAGGACTTTTTAAACGTATAACCTCAAATCATTATTGTATTTCGTAAATAACTGGTGAACACTTAGGCGGGATGATGTTTGAAGCAACGCCTACAATCTTAGTTTTGATATCATAGATTGTGATTTGATCTCCTCTACCAGCTCTAGCAAGTGCCGCTTTACATTGACCATTCACGCGATCTCCGTTGACAATAATGGCCGCTTGACCAGGCACTTTGAATGTAAATTGAGTTACTTGGAAATTTAAGTCATACAAGAAGTCAGGTAATTTAGCTGTAATCTGAGAAACTTCTAAACGTGACTTAGCTCCTTTTGTATTACCCATCTCACCTCCGATAGCTCCTTGTGGGCCCGGAATGTTTTTGATACGGAAAACTTTCTTGTCAGATACTGTTTTACCGTCCGACATTTTACCTGAAACAGAAACAGTAACTTCTGTACCCGTTCCTGGATTTAGGTTGTATTTGCCATTTGTTCCGGCTTTAGTCAAACCTGGTGCCGAGGCTGTGACATTATTATCAGATATACCTGCAAATGAAATCGTCATAGGGTTTGGAAGACCGCGATAAACTACATTCATTTTGTCTGCAGAGATATTTGCTGAGTTAGGACGAGGAACTACCACATACTTCCCTTCGAAAGGCAAGTTAACGGGTTTACCATCTTCCATGAAAGTAAAGCTTCCTTTTAGGTTTTGTTCTCCGATGCTTCCGGCTGTTGAATTGATTACTGCCTGACCGTTAACAATTTTTCCGGGACCATTAAAACCGGCAACTTTGATGTTTTCATCATATTTACCAATAACAACTTTACCAGTTACCTGCTCTCCTTGGAAATATACATTTTTATCAAGGGCTACAATAGCTTGGAAATTTTTAAGAGACATTGTCTCAATAGCAGCCTTACCTAACAATACACTGTAAACGTCAGCTTCCGCTTTTTTGATGTCATTTTGTGCTAAAGCAAGTTTAGCCAAAGTAGCAATAGCGGGGAAACCTTTGAAATGATAGTCAAGGTATTTTTTGGTTACACCTTCACCGTCTTTGACATCAGCTGTATTGAATTTAGCATTAATCTCACGAACAATAGGAGTCAATTTAACATTTTGTCCTAAAATCGATTTCATACTTTTCAAATACTCATCATAGTGAGCAACAATTTCTTTTCCTTTTGCAGAATATCCGTCACCTTTGAACCATTTTTCATCGATGTTAGATTTATCCATCGCTTCATAAGGTAATTTACCAGTCTTTTCTTCAGCAGGGAAATCCTTAACAATATCTGCTTTTACAGTTTCTAGATAGTCGTAAAACTTTTTAGATGCGTCTTTGACTTGATTTGCTTCTTCCAAAGCAACTTTGAAAGTAGCATTTTCAGATGCTTTTGCTGCTAAAACGGAAAGCATTTCTTCATTGGCTTTCTTAGCACCTTTATTTACATCTTCAAATTTTTCGTTCATCAATCCAAACGCCGATAGTACTTCTTTTGACATATTCAATGCCAACATTGCGATGAAAACCAAGTACATAAGGTTAATCATCTTCTGTCTAGGGGTTAATTTTCCTCCTGCCATTTTTTCTTAATTAATTTTCTTGATTATTACTAGTAAAAATGTGAGAAAAATTATCCTCTGTTACTCATTGCAGAAAGCATACCTCCGTAAACATTGTTCAATGAAGACAAGTTAGAAGTCAAAGACTGCATTTGATCTTTCAATTTAAGGTTATTCTCGGCTACTTCGTTATTGATTTGTGCATTTCTAGACGCACTCTCTAATTGAATCTTATACAAGCTGTTCAATGATTCCATTTGAGCAGCAGCTGTGTTCATTTCTTCACTGTATTTTTTAGTAGAAGCAATCGCGTCAACTGTAGGAGCTATTCCTTTAGCAGCACCTTCAAAGTTGCGAATACTGTTACCTAAACTTGCCATAAGCTCAGCATCGATTTTAGCCTCTTTCAACATATTATCAAGTTTCTGAGAGAGCAAACCTTGCGCATCTTTTGGATCTTCTTTTTTCTCTTTCTTTCTCGCTTCACCACCGGCTAACTCAGGATAAACCAACGACCAATCAAGTTCTTCATCTGGTTTTTCAAATGCTGAAAGTCCAAAGATAAAAGCTTCTGTACTAAGACCTACGATAAGCATGATACTTGCTCCAGGCCAGTGCATCAGCTTAAAAAGAGCACCGATGATTACTACTGCCGCCCCCATACCGTAAGCGAAATTCATTGCTTTTTTGCTTAAAATTGCCATAATTAAAATTGTTAGTTAGTTAAGTTAATTAATATAAAAATTGGTTAATAGTTTTATTTTTTTGGCGCTTTCCCATTGCCAGTGGTTACTGTGCCCATGTAATCTTGTACAGTTCTAAATCCGATGTAGCTTCTCGCAGTATCAGCGTATTCAAAATCACGGGTACTTACCTGAATAAAATAAGCAACATCTTTCCAAGAACCACCACGCACAACTTTACGCATATTTTTGGTATCAGGCACATTCGGATTCATGGAAGAAACATACTCATAGGCACCCGCATCGTAAGAAGAATCTGTCCATTCAGCAACATTACCTGCCATGTTGTACAAATTGTAACCATTAGGCTCAAACGATTTTGCTTCTACAGTATATAAGGACTGATCTGCTGCATAATCTCCTCTATTTGGTTTGAAATTAGCCAGAAAACACCCTCTATCGTTTTTGGTGTATGGGCCACCCCATGGATAAGTCCCTGATTGTAGACCACCTCTTGCAGAATACTCCCACTCAGCTTCAGTTGGCAAACGAAACGAGTTAGTCAAATCTCTTCCTTTTTTCTTAGATTTAATCCAAGTATTCTTTTTAAGTGTTCTCCATGCACAAAAAGCTTTAGCTTGTTTCCAGTTAACACCTACTACAGGATATTCTGAATAAGCTTGATGCCACAAATAATCGTTGTGCATCGGCTCATTGTATGAATATGCAAAATCTTTAATCCAAACTGTAGTATCAGGATAAACTTTTGTTTGCTCCGTTTTAATGAAATCTTTTCTTCTGCCTGTTTTCGCTTTTGCAGCAGCTTGAATATCCATCCATGAATAACGGAACTTCAGTTTATTCACATCAATAGTTCTTAAACCATTATATGATTCAGCCACAGGTAAATACATAGAATCCATTACCTCTGTGTAGTATTCGTCAGGATATTTAGAAGTATCTTTGATTAGTTTAACTTTCCTGTTAAGTTTTCTTCCAGCATAAGGATCATCATCCGTACCTACACTGTAATAGTTCTCATACATATATTTATCGTAGGGAGTCATCTTAGCAGGATCTGCATCATTAAATGCAAAATCACCAATGCTACCTGAAGACTTTCCTCCTCCTTTACCACCTTTACCTCCGGCGCCAGCAGTGCCCCCACCACCCACTTCATCAGCTAATATGGCTAATTTAACACGTATGGTCGAATCTTTTACCCATTCAACAAATTCACGATACTCACTGTTGGTAATTTCAGTTTCATCCATATAAAATGATCGAACAGTAACCGTCTTGGTTGGCGCATCTTGAACATTGGCTAAATCATCATCTGATTTCCCCATAATGAAAGACCCCCCCGGAACTAAGGTCATTCCGTATGGTTTTTCAGGATGCCACTTCTTCCCTTTAACTCCTACCAATTCACCTTTATCACTCGAGCCTCCACAGCTGATTAACGTAGCTAAAATTACCGAAAATGAAATGAATTTCTTCATATAATTGGGGTTATGAAATGTATTTATATTTTGAGGCCGTAAACCTATTTATTATTTTTTAAAAAAGCAATTAATTGTTATTAAATTTTAATACGCCTACTATCAATCTGTCAATTCACTTTTCAAAAGTAGAATTAATATTGGAATTAAAAAAACTTTTTATCGATAAAATACAAAAAACATCGATGAAATGCAGTTTTTAGTATTTTTCTGTAGGTTTTTTAGCTCAATTAATCATTGATTATAACTTGAAATCCTCAGATTATAAAATGTTCTTTCGTTGTGCCTTCCACCAACGCTCAGGTATTTCATGATTACAAGCTTTGATGTACTCTTCATAAGAACAGGGTAACAACGTACTTTTTTTCAATTTATTATTAGATGAGGTAATGTACGGAATCTCTATCCACCAACGTTCGGTTTTATCACTTCTAAAAAAAACCAATTCATCTTCTTCTAGAGGCACAATATAACGAACATAATTATCTTTACTTCCAAAAGGATATTCATTTGATCTATAATGGTAACCTTCAATGAAATACCAAACAATTTGAGCGATTAAAACGGCTTCTTGTGCAGAACCTTGTTGGTTAAAAACACCAAACAAAGAGACTTTATCACTCAATCCTGAATATCGAGACAAAGCACAAATTTCTTTACCTGTAAACCCATTGGGCATAAAGTCAATAAAATTTCCAGAATCAGAAGATTTTACCGAAGTCAAATCTAATGAAACCAAATCTGCATCTCTAAAAACAGGCTCTGACAACGTTATATCACTAGAAATATCTCCTAATCTGTATGCATCAAAAAACAATTTTTCAATCAAATCAATTTCTTCTTGCGAATTGAAATAAGTTTGATAACCAATGTTGCAAAAATTAAAGAGATTGTTCGGCTCATCTAAAACAATTTTGGTCAAAAAAGACTGGGCAGAAATGGAATCTTCTTCTTTACCAAAATCAAAACGACTGTCAATAGAAACCAAATTAACCATTTGTTCAAGTTGGTCAAACGAGCGATAAAGCGGATATGTTAAATCTTGTGAACCTCCAACGACTATCGGAATGATTTTTCTTTTAATTAAAGATGAGACAACTTGCTGCAAAGCAAAATAAGTATCACTCTTTGTGTCGCCGGGTAATATATCTCCTAAATCAGCAATCGAAGCTTCCCAATTACCTGGAAAAAGGCGGTAAAATTCTTTTCTGAAATAGGTTAAATCATAATGGGTTGACTTACCTCCTCGGTTTTCAGCCACACCAATGATAGCCAATCTTATCTGATCTAAATCCGGAAAATCATCTTGGGTATGAAACACAATTTTACTGCCCAATTGCTGTGATGAAAGTTCTTTGACATAACTTTGAATCTCTTCTGCAATAGGTTCTAGGAAACTAAATTCCATATATTATTTCTTTTTTGTAGTTGATTTAGAACTTGCTTTTTTGACAGTAGTTTTTTTAGCAGGAGCTTTTTTCTCAATGAGCTCTTTCACTTGATCAAGCGTTAGTTTTGAAGCATCTGTTTCTTTCCCTAACTCAATTTTGATTTTACCTTGGGTAATTATTGTTCTACCCCAGCGTCCTTTTTCCACTAAAATCCCTTCCTCTTTCCAATGATGAACCACTTTATCGATGTCTTTTTGAAGTTTGTCTTGGATCAACTCTTGAACATCATTTTGTGAAAGATGATCAAAATTATATTTCTTACTCACGTTAATGAATAATCCATTCCATTTGATGAACGGTCCAAAACGCCCCACTCCTTTTTGCACAGGCATGTTTTCATATGTGGCAATCGGAGCATCAGCCTGAAGTTTTTGATCAATGAGTACCTGGGCGCGATCTAGATTTACATCCAGCGGATCCTCGCCTTTAGGCAACGAAATAAAGGTATTCCCAAACCGAATATAAGGCCCAAAACGACCATTGCTCACTTCTACCTCTTCGCCTTTGTATTGTCCTAAAATTTTTGGAAGTAAGAACAAATTTAAAGCTTCTTCAAGAGTAATAGTGCTGATGTTTTGATCTGATTTTAAACTCGCGAATTTTTTGTCCTCCGCATCGGCTTCACCAATTTGTGCCATCGGACCAAATTTACCCAAACGCACACTCACTTGCCGGCCTGATTGCGGGTCTATGCCCAAAATACGCTCGCCACTTTCGCGTTCTGCGTTGGCTTCTACTTCAGTCACATTAGGATGAAATGTATTGTAAAACTCACTCATCATAGATTGCCAATTGGCGTTCCCTTCGGCAATTTCGTCAAAATCTTGTTCTACTTTGGCGGTAAAATTATAATCGAGAATATTGCCAAAATTTTTCACCAAAAAATCTGTCACAATCGTTCCTATATCAGTCGGCACAAGCTTGCCTTTATCTGAACCAGTATTTTCTTTGAGTTGCTGACTCGTTAATACACCTGATTTTAAAACCAATTGCATATACGGTCGTTCCTGTCCTTCTAAATTTCCTTTTTCTATATAATTTCGGTTGATGATGGTAGAAATAGTCGGCGCATAAGTTGATGGACGACCAATGCCTAATTCTTCCAGCTTTTTTACCAACGAAGCCTCTGTATATCTCGGAGCAGGGCGTGAATAGCGCTCCGTAGCAATAATAGAAGGACATAGCACGGTTTCATTGACCTTCATGGCCGGCAACATGCCTTCTTGTTCTTCTTCATCGTCGTCGTTGCCTTCAAGATATACTTTCAAGAAACCGTCAAAAAGCAAAACCTCTCCTGTAGCTGCATATAATTCGTTGTGGTTATGGGCTTGAATTTTAACTGCTGTTCGTTCAAGTTCGGCATCGCTCATTTGTGAAGCCAATGTTCTCTTCCATATCAAATCATACAACCGCGCTTGATCGCGATCAATATTCACTGTATGTCTGGACATATCCGTCGGACGAATCGCCTCGTGCGCTTCCTGTGCCCCTTTGGCTTTGGTTACAAACGAACGCGGTTTGGCGTATTGTGCTCCGTATGATTTGACAATTTCTTCTTGGGCCGCATTCATCGCCTCTTGAGACAAATTTACACTGTCGGTTCTCATGTAAGTAATCAAACCCGCTTCATACAAACGTTGCGCTAGTTGCATCGTAATTCCTACCGGAAGATATAACTTTCGA
The DNA here is from genome assembly GCA_027484725.1 of Flavobacterium sp. Lineage (GTDB taxonomy): Bacteria > Bacteroidota > Bacteroidia > Flavobacteriales > Flavobacteriaceae > Flavobacterium. Next base: position 142,580 of record JAIXSK010000017.1, read on the forward strand.
GCCGCCTCTTGCTGTAAAGTCGATGTAGTAAATGGCGCAGCCGGTGATTTTTTAGCCGGTTTGGTTTCAATATCAGAAACTTTGTATTGTGAAGATATACTATTGTTCAAGAAATCTTCTGCTTCTTTTTGCGTATTGAAATTCTTAGATAATTTAGCTTTAAATGATTTACCGGCCACATTGGTAAACTCAGCCGTCACGGAATAACTCGCAACTGATTTAAATTCTTGTATTTCTCTTTCGCGCTCCACAATCAAACGAACCGCTACCGATTGCACACGGCCAGCCGAAAGCCCGCCTTTGACCTTACGCCACAAAACCGGCGACAGTTCATAACCCACCAATCGGTCAAGTACGCGACGTGCTTGTTGAGCATTGACTAAGTCATAGTTAATTTCACGAGGGTTTTCAATCGCCTTTAGGATGGCTGATTTGGTAATCTCATGAAAAACTATGCGTTTGGTTTTGTTTTTATCGAGTTTTAGTTCTTCGGCCAAATGCCAAGAAATGGCTTCACCTTCTCGGTCCTCATCGGAAGCCAGCCAAACCATATCAGCGCTTTTTGACAAAGTTTTGAGTTTAGAAACCAATGCTTTCTTGTCGGAAGAAACTTCATATTTAGGTTTAAAACCATTCTGAATATCTACCCCAATTTCTTTAGAAGGCAAATCAGCTATGTGTCCATAACTCGATTCTACTTGATAATCACTTCCGAGAAATTTTTCAATGGTTTTTGCCTTGGCAGGCGACTCAACAATCACTAAATTCTTTGCCATAATCCAATTTTAACACGCTAAAACAACCCAAACAGGCCGCCGCGATTTGGGGCAAAAGTATCTATTTTTTTTAAATAAGCTGTATTTGAACGAAATTTTGAACATTTCATCGATGCTTTGTCCGAACAACGCACAAGTCAATTCATTGAAATAAAGGATTATTGTTAGAATTTAAAATCTACATTATACCTTAATATATTGTATTATGAAATCCTTTTGCTGACATCTTGTCATATTTTTTGAATTTGTATTATCTTTGCCGTCCGCATTTACAGTTATTACAACTTATGGAAAAGACAATGGATGAAAATCGCCAAGGAGAAACTTTGGTCATGGATCAACAAAATCAAAACACCAAAAAACTTTTTATTGAAAGCTATGGTTGCGCAATGAACTTTGCCGACAGCGAAGTGGTCGCCTCTATCTTGGCCAACAATGGTTATAATACTACCCAAAGTTTAGAAGAGGCTGATTTGGTTTTGGTCAACACCTGCTCTATTAGAGACAAAGCCGAACAAACCGTTCGCAAGCGTCTTGAAAAATACAATGCCGTAAAACGCAAGCAAAACCCAAACATGAAAGTGGGCGTTTTGGGTTGTATGGCCGAACGTTTGAAAAGTCAATTCCTAGAACAAGAAAAAATTGTCGATTTGGTGGTTGGTCCGGATGCTTACAAAGATTTACCCAACTTACTTCAAGAAGTTGAAGCCGGAAACGAAGCCATCAATGTCATTCTATCAAAAGAAGAAACCTACGGAGATATTGCACCGGTGCGCTTAATGAGCAATGGTGTAACCGCTTTCGTATCGATTACCCGCGGTTGCGACAATATGTGCACTTTTTGCGTGGTTCCGTTTACCCGTGGTCGCGAAAGAAGCCGTGAACCGCAGAGTATTTTGCAAGAAATTAAAGATTTGGCTGGGAAAGGCTATAAAGAAGTAACTTTATTGGGCCAAAATGTGGACAGTTATTTGTGGTATGGCGGTGGTCTCAAAAAAGATTTTGACAATGCCTCAGAGCTTGCTAAAGCCACAGCTGTAGATTTTGCGCAGTTGCTCGACATGGTCGCCGTGACCTTCCCAAAAATGCGTATTCGCTTCTCGACCTCAAACCCGCAAGACATGCACGAAGAAGTTTTGCATGTAATTGCCAAACACCGCAATGTTTGCAGCCATATTCACTTGCCCGTTCAATCAGGCAGCAACCGTATTTTAAAATTGATGAACCGTCAGCACACGCGTGAAGAATACATGGCACTCATTGACAAAATCAAACAAATTATTCCGGATATTGAAATCACCCAAGATATGATTGCGGGCTTCCCAACCGAAACAGAACAAGACCATCAAGATACTTTGAGTTTGATGGAATACGTTCAGTACAACTTTGGGTATATGTACGCCTATTCTGAAAGACCGGGCACACTAGCTGCACGCAAAATGGAGGACAATGTGCCTGAAGAAGACAAATCGCGCCGATTGCAAGAAATTGTTGATTTACAAGGAAAACACAGCGCTATTCGCTCACGCCATTATCTAGGTAAAATTGTCGAAGTCTTGGTTGAGAAAACCTCTAAACGATCTGAAAACGATTTGTCCGGAAGAAATTCACAGAGCATTACCGTGGTTTTCCCGCGCGAACATTATAAAATAGGTGATTTTGTCAATGTTGAAATCACCGATTGTACCAGCGGAACCCTCATCGGGAAAGCCGTTGGATACAGCGATATGAACTAAAAGTTCAAACCAATACAACTCATTATGGAAAGCATACAGGCCATCAAACAGCGATTTGAAATCATCGGCAACGACCCAAAACTCAATCGCGCCATTGAAAAAGCCATTCAGGTTGCTCCTACCGACATCACTGTTCTGGTATCGGGAGAAAGCGGTGTGGGTAAAGAGAATATTCCGCGTATTATTCATTCGCTTTCGCACCGCAAACACGGAAAATACATTGCCGTCAACTGTGGTGCAATTCCCGAAGGAACTATTGACAGCGAGCTTTTTGGTCATGAAAAAGGTTCATTTACCGGAGCGACCAATACCCGCGAAGGTTATTTTGAAGTAGCCAACGGCGGAACGATTTTTTTAGATGAAGTGGGCGAACTTCCGCTGACCACACAAGTCAGATTGTTACGTGTGCTTGAAAACGGAGAATTCATCAAAGTGGGTTCGTCGCAAGTACAAAAAACCAATGTGCGCATTGTGGCCGCGACCAATGTAAATATGATGGATGCCATTCAGAAAGGAAAATTCCGCGAAGATTTGTACTATCGTTTGAGTACGGTTGAAATTACCCTTCCTCCGTTGCGCGAACGCCAAGATGATATTCATTTGTTGTTTCGAAAATTTGCCGCTGATTTTGCCCACAAATACAAAATGCCGCCACTCAAATTAGATGAGCAAGCGGTGCAATTGCTGCAAAAATTCCGTTGGAGCGGAAACATCCGTCAACTTAGAAACATTGCCGAACAAATTTCAGTGCTTGAAACCAGACGAGACATTACCGGTTCAATACTTCAGTCTTATTTGCCCTCAGAAAACAATCATTTACCATCGGTGATTAAAGACAGCAAATCTGAAAGCGACTTTAGCACTGAGCGCGATATTCTGTACAAAGTTTTGTTTGACATGAAAAGTGATTTGAACGACCTGAAGAAACTCACCTTAGAATTGATGAAAAATGGCGGCGGAAAAGTGCAAGACATCAACCCGAACCTGATTCAAAAAGTATACGGTGCTCAGTCTTTTGAAAATGAAATTTCGTTTGAACATGCGCCCAATACTTCGGTCATTACACACAATCAAAATCCAACAGTATACAACGAAGCCGATGAGCCTTTTCAGTTTGCTGAAACGGTTGAAGAAGAAGAAATTCTCAAGCTTGAACAAAAAGAAATTGAACTCATCAAAAAATCGCTCGAAAAAAACAAAGGCAAACGCAAAGCTGCTGCAGATGAATTGGGCATTTCTGAAAGAACTTTGTACAGAAAAATCAAACAATTTAATTTATAGTCTGAGAAGTTTTTAAATATCTTTGGCCTTTTGAATCAAATGAAAAACCTGAAAATATTTATTGCTTTTTTAGCTGTGGGCTTTTTACAAGGTTGCTCAGTCTATAACTTTACCGGCGCCGGTAAAATAGACGCCAAGACTTTTCAGGTAAACTACTTTCAAAACTCGGCTGCGCTTGTTGAACCCGGCATTGATCGAACCTTTACCCAAAAACTACAAAACCTCATTCAAAACCAAACCACTTTGAATTTAGTCAACACGGGCGGCGATTTAATTTATGAAGGAGAAATTGTCGATTACCGCATCAGTCCAACAACAGCAACCGCTGACCAGCGCGCCGCTGAAAGTCGTTTGAGTATTACCGTGAATGTGCGATTTTCAAACAAAAACAAAGAAAGTGACTCATTCGAGAAAAGATTCAGCTTTTTTTACAATTTCCCCGGAACACAACAATTGGTAGGTTCTGAGCTCAGTACGGCTCTGGATGAAATTTTTGACCGAATCACCCAAGACATTTTTAATGAGTCATTGGCTAAGTGGTAAATCAAAAAAATAATTAGTAATTTGGCCAACGCTTAAGCTCACGCGCTCACCTCTGTCATGAATGTATCTGAATTCACATCACTGATCAATCACCCCGAACTTGTTTATGACAAGCAAACGGATGTATTAGAGAAAATTGCTCAAGAGTTCCCTTATTTTCAAAGCGCGCGTGCTTTATACCTCAAAGGTTTATACAATCAGAATAGTTTTAAATACAATTATGCGCTCAAAATTGCGGCAGCGCACACCACGGACCGCAGCGTTTTGTTTGATTTTATTACTTCGGATACTTTTACCAACATTGATCCGAATCACGAAATAAAACAAGAAGTTTCTTTGCTTGATGCCCCGCAAGCAGAAGTTTTTTCAGAACCAGAAGAACGAATTGAAATTTCGCATGACACTGAAGTTAAACTTGAACAACGAGACAACACCATAGAGCAATCTATACTAGACTCTATTAAAGAAGCTGAAGAAGCGCAAATTGAAACAAAATTTACCGAAGAACTCATTTCTGAAATACTTGAGCCCGAAGTTTTAGAAATTGAACATGAACAACAAGACGTAACCGAGGAGATTCGGGAAGAAAAGCTCGACATTGGAAAACCACTTCAGTTTACCACTGGCGAAACACATTCATTTCAAGAATGGCTGCAACTTTCGAGTTTAAAACCGATTCAAAGAGCCGAAAATCCTGCACCAGAAACCACCGCTTCCGAAATTGACTTCGAGAAGCAAAAAAAAAACGAACTAATTGACAAGTTCATCGAGGCGAATCCAAAAATACCCAAGATCAAACCTGATGCGCCGCTTCCAACTGTTTTTTACGAGTCGAGCAATGCCGATTCAAGCTCACTGATGACCGAAACTCTGGCCCGTGTTTATCTGGAACAAAAAAAATATCAAAAGGCAATTCAAGCATATGAAATTTTAATTTTGAAATATCCAGAAAAAAGTAGTTTCTTTGCAGACCGAATTTTAGATATCAAGAATTTACAACAAAATAACAAGTAATAATGAGTACATTTTCTATTTTCTTAGTATTGATTACCATCGTATGTTTTTTACTCATCATCGTAATCATGGTGCAAAATCCAAAAGGTGGAGGTTTGTCTTCAACCCTTGGCGGATCACAAATGATTGGCGGTGTTCAAAAAACTACCGACTTCTTAGATAAAAGTACTTGGACTTTGGGCGGTTTATTAATTGCTTTGGTTTTGCTTTCAAGTTTGAGCTTTACCAATGCCGGTGGAGATAAAGATTCCAAAATCATTGATCAAACTGAAACGGCAGCACCAAAAAGTGCAGAACCAGCCGCCGCAACTCCGGCTAAAGAAACACCAAAAACCGAAGCGCCTGCCACTCCGGCGCCTGCTGCTCCGGCTCAAAAATAATCGAATCTGTTCGAAGAGAATGCCAGCATTGACATGCTGGCATTTTTTTTACGCAAAAATGTCAGTTTTTGAGCCATGGCACAATTTCTGACCACCGCGCGGCAAACATTATATCAACATTAAAAAATATTTTACTTATGGCATTAAAAATCAAACCGCTTGCAGACAGAGTGCTCATTGAGCCTGCTGCCGCAGAAACCCAAACAGCTTCGGGTATTATTATTCCGGATACCGCAAAAGAGAAACCACAAAAAGGAACTGTTGTAGCAGTAGGTAATGGCAAAAAAGACCATACCATGACTGTTCAGGTGGGCGATACCGTACTTTACGGAAAATACGCCGGTACCGAACTGAAACTGGACGGAAAAGATTATTTAATCATGAGAGAAGACGACATTCTGGCAATTGTTTAATTATTCAGAAAAACCATTAAAACAAATCAAACATTATGGCAAAAGATATCAAATTTGACATTGAAGCACGCGACGGATTAAAACGCGGTGTAGACGCCTTGGCCAATGCAGTAAAAGTAACACTAGGGCCAAAAGGAAGAAACGTAATTATTTCAAAATCATTTGGCGGACCAACAGTAACCAAAGATGGCGTTTCGGTGGCCAAAGAAGTAGAATTAAAAGATACGCTCGAAAACATGGGGGCGCAAATGGTTAAAGAAGTCGCTTCAAAAACCAACGATTTGGCGGGTGACGGAACCACTACCGCAACCGTTCTGGCGCAAGCCATCGTCAAAGAAGGGCTCAAAAACGTAGCTGCCGGTGCTAATCCGATGGATTTGAAACGCGGTATTGACAAAGCCGTTGAAGCTATTGTTGCTGATTTGGGCAAACAAGCCAAAGAAGTAGGTTCATCCTCAGAAAAAATCAAACAAGTGGCCTCTATTTCAGCCAACAACGATGAAATAATCGGTGATTTAATCGCAGCTGCTTTTACCAAAGTAGGTAAAGAGGGCGTGATTACTGTTGAAGAAGCCAAAGGAACCGACACTTATGTTGATGTGGTAGAAGGTATGCAATTTGACCGCGGATATTTGTCTCCGTATTTTGTGACCAACCCAGAAAAAATGGAAGTTGAGCTTGAAAGACCGTACATTTTGTTGTACGACAAAAAGGTATCGTCACTCAAAGAATTACTCCCAATTTTAGAGCCGGTAGCCCAATCAGGCAAACCACTTTTGATCATTGCTGAAGATGTTGATGGGGAAGCCCTTTCAACTTTAGTAGTGAACAAATTGCGTGGTGCGCTTAAAATTGCTGCAGTAAAAGCCCCAGGTTTTGGCGACAGAAGAAAAGCGATGCTTGAAGATATTGCCATCTTAACCGGCGGAACTGTAATTGCCGAAGAAAGCGGACACACATTAGAGAACGCAACCATCGATATGCTCGGAACTGCTGAAAAAGTAACCATTGACAAAGACAATACAACCGTTGTGAATGGTGCCGGAAAAGCTGAAATGATTCAAAACCGCGTGAACCAAATCAAAGCGCAAATAGAGGCCACAACTTCAGATTACGACCGTGAAAAACTACAAGAGCGCTTGGCAAAATTAGCTGGTGGTGTAGCCGTTTTATATGTGGGCGCTGCCTCTGAAGTTGAGATGAAAGAGAAAAAAGACCGTGTAGATGATGCGTTGCATGCAACTCGCGCTGCGGTTGAAGAAGGCATCGTAGCCGGTGGTGGTGTAGCACTATTGCGCGCTAAAAAAGCATTAGACAAAATCAAAGCCGACAATGCAGACGAGGCTACCGGAATACAAATTGTAGCCCGTGCGGTTGAATCTCCACTAAGAACAATTGTTGAAAATGCAGGTTTGGAAGGTTCAGTCGTTGTAGCAAAAGTAAGCGAAGGCAAAGACAACTTTGGTTACAATGCCAAAACCGACGAATATGTAGATATGCTCAAAGCGGGTATCATTGATCCAAAAAAAGTAACCCGTGTAGCGCTTGAAAATGCTGCTTCGGTTTCGGGCATGATTCTCACCACCGAATGTGCTTTGGTTGACATCAAAGAAGACGCGCCGGCAGCAGGAATGCCAATGGGCGGCGGAATGCCGGGGATGATGTAATTAAAACATTTGAACATAAAAAAATCCGAAGCTTAAACTTCGGATTTTTTTTTATAGACTATTCGGTTTTGGCTTTAGGTTTTTTTAGAAGTTTCATCAAAACCGGAAAGGTAGACACTACAATGATTCCGATGACAATCCATTCAATGTGGTGTTTGAGGTCAATTCCATATCCTAAAAACATCCCGTATAAATAATGCCCAGAGAAAATCAAGGTAAAAGACCATAAAAACGAACTCAGTACATTAAAGAACATAAATTTCTTTTTGTCCATTGAGACGATTCCGGCTACAATCGGCGCGAAGGTTCTGAAAATAGGCAAGAAACGAGCAAAGATGATGGCTTTTCCTCCGTATTTTTCAAAGAAATCTTTAGACTGAAAAAGGTATTTTTTCTTAAACCAAAAGGTATCTTCTTTTTTGAACAAATAATATCCGCTTTTGGCGCCAAACCAATATCCGGCCATATTTCCCAGAACGCCTGAAAATGCAACAAGCGTTGAGAGCAAGGTCACGTTCATAAAATCGCCGCCAATATAAGCAACGTTTTCAACCAAATCACGACTGTAAATTCCTGAGAGAAAAAGCAAACTGTCACCGGGCAAAAAGAATCCGGCAAACAAACCTGTCTCGGCAAAAACAATGAACAAAACAATAAATAAACCCAATTGAACTCCGGCTAATTCAAACGTGATGTAGAATTCCGGATTGAGTAATTGTGTCCATTCAAATTGATTCATCTTTTTGGGTTTTATTTTTGAGTTCGTGAAAGTAAGAATAATTTAAGTTTCGTACAATTTATCACTGCACTTTAAAGCAATCTTAACGCTTGGCCGAGCTTCTTTCATATTTACAACAACTGTGTAAATTTTCATAGACTGAATCTTCTGCCCTCACCTCATCGACATCATGGCCTACTTCAGCAATGGCTTTTTTAACCTCAAAAACAGAGGTTTTTTCTTCATTAATTATCAGAGAAAGTTGATGTGTTGCCACATCCCAATCGGCCATTTTAACCCCCGAAACACTATAGGCAGCTTTTTCGATGCGCTTCTTACAGGTTTCGCAATTGCCATTGACCTCAAGAGTATACCGTGCATTTTTGTTTTTAGTTTGTGCTTGAAGGTTTCCGAAAACGAAAAACAAACAAAACATCATCATCATTGTTTTCATATTTTAATTTTTAAAGGTTATTTTATTTTAAATCGAAGCCCCGCATAATACATTTGCCCAAAGACCGGCGCATATATCATTGAAGCGTCAAACGAACTTCCAAACGGATTTTGCGCACCTAAAACAGCTCGCTGCTGTTTGTAATTGGTCATGTTTTCTCCACCCAAATACACCTCAAAAACGGATGAAAAAACCCGCGTGATTTGCATATTGAAGGTTGAAAATCCATTTACTTGTTCCGGAAATCGCTCTGTTGACAGATTTGAAACTGTATTCGGAAGTCGTTGTGGCCCGAGCCAATTGAGTGTGGCATCAAACTTCCATTGTTGCCCTTTGTCAGCAATGTGTGTTGCATAAGCCAAATTCACAAAAAAACGATGCTTGGATTGAAGCGGCCGAACTTGTTTTCCGGATAAATAATCGGTTTGAATGTCATAATATTTATAAGCCATACGCAGCTCTAAATGCTTTTTGAGTTCTAGGTTAAAATCCAGTTGAAAACTGTTGGCATAAGAAGCACCCGATAAATTATAAATCAACACCTGTTGCGGATTCTGATACAAATCAACCACGGCTTGGTTTAAAAAATCAGTTCGGTAAAAATCAACGTTTACATCGGCACTTTTGCCCAGAATAAAAAAACTTTGACTAAAACTCAGGCCGTAATTCCAAGCAATTTCAGGATCTAAACCATAGATTTTCCCGTGGTTATTCAAAATTGAAAAAACGCGATTGCTGGCCATCAAGTTTTGATTTTCGGCAAAAACATTGGCCGCTCTTTTTCCGCGACCGGCAGATAATCGAAAGACTGATTTAGACCATGGAATATATTTTAAATGAAATCGAGGTGTTGCAAAAGCACCCAATCGATTGTGGTAATCAAAACGACCGCCCAAAACCAAACTGAGATTATCTGCATTGTCATAAGTATATTCAAAGAAAACGCCGGTTGAATGATCAGTCCGACTCCAATCGGCACTTTGCCAAAACTCATCATAAACATCGGCAGTAAAATTAAAACCGGTGGCAAACTTATTTTGGGTGTTGTTGATGATGGAGTTAAAAATCAAATTTGAATAATAGCTGCGCTGGCGAATATTATAATGGTTTAGCCCAAAATACGATTGTTGATGGTGGTTGCTCAAGGCATTCTGAAAACCGATGCTTTGAAACGGCATATCTTTAAAAACATAACCTATTTTGGTGGCCAAATCCAAGCGTTCGGTGTTGATTTCTGAACCCCAATGGTTTGTCGAGCCAACATCTTTGGTTCGGTCAAAATCAACCTGTCCGGCTAATTTGTTGTCACGCATGTATTGCCCCGTAATAAAAGCCAACCAACCGGTTTGGCTGTTGGCATATTGCCAGCGGTTGATGACATTGACTTGTTTACTGAGCGGATTGTCCAGAAAACCATCGTTATTCATATCGTTTTTGACTTGACGCATATTGCCGTGCAGATACAAACTACTCGCCCATTTTTCTGAGAATTGTTGGTTGAAATGCGTGTTGAGTTCAAAGCGTGAATCCGTTGATCCGTACAAATTGACAAACAGCGGAATGTCTTTAAGCGGTTTAATGAGCTCTGTATTGATTTGACCCGAAATACTTTCATAACCGTTGACCACTGAGCCGGCTCCTTTGGTAATTTGAATGCTCTCTACCCAAGTTCCGGGCACGAATGACAACCCATAGGCTTGCGAGGCACCCCGAACTGAAGGTATATTTTCTTGCGTGATGAGTAGATACGGACTGCTGAGCCCGAGCATTTTGATTTGTTTGGTTCCGGTGAGCGCATCGGCAAAATTGACATCAATGGCCGGATTGGTTTCAAAGCTTTCTGCCAGGTTACAGCAAGCTGCTTTGAGTAATTCTTTGCTGCTCATCACGGTAGTGTTTTGTGTGAGATGCAGCGATTTTTTGAGGCTTTTGCGGCTAGCATCTATCTGAACATTTTTGAGCGTATCCTGCCCAAAAACAAACATTGATGATAAAAACAACCACAAAAACGCGGTGTATTTAAAGTTCATAAAAGATAATTAATGTGAAACAATCAGGATATCCTGTCGAACAACATTAAACTATCTCGTAAAAAATGTATTGGGAATAAAGCTGGTATAAAGGCGGACCGTTGGCATCGCAATAATGCGCTAAAAAAGGATTGTTTTGGCACAGGACGATTGATGAAACACATATCGTGTGCACAGTCGTCGGGGCAACAAAATCAATAGCTGACAGCGAAAAAGTCTTGTGAAGGTTGCTGTCAACTTTTTTCTGAAGCAATACCTTTTTGTTTTTGCAGCAAGAAGATTTTTCTGCTTGCATACCACAACAACTTTTGTCCTTTTTGGGTTTTGAAAAAGTCGTTGAAAAATCTACCGAGCGAATTTCTTTACCGCAATAATGCATATTCATGGTGAGTCCCAACTGGGATGTCAAGAGCAAAACGCCCAACCAAATGCTGATTGCTTTTTGAAATTTCATGGCACAAATGTAACTAGAGCTGCCTAAAAAAGATTCAATAAATTGTTAAAAATCAAGTTTCGAAAATTTGTCCCATTCGGGCAACAGAACAATCAAAACCATACTTTTCTTGAATTTTGATGCGCAATTCATCGGCTGCTTGGTTTTCGCCGTGCACCAGAAATACCTTTTGCGGTTTAGCTTGAAGTTCAGACAACCAATTCAGTAAATCTGCCTGATCGCCATGTGCCGAAAGGCCTTGAATTTCAAGAATGTTGGCTTGAACTGGGTAGTATTTTCCGCGGATTTTGATTTCTTGAGCGCCTTCCAATAGTTTTCTTCCACGTGTTCCTTCTGCTTGATAACCAATGATGATGACTGTGGTTTCAGGTCTAGAGATATATCTTTCGAGGTAAGTCAAAACGCGTCCACCGGTGAGCATGCCGCTGGCTGCTATAACCACTTTGGGTTGGTTGTCAAAAACCGCTTGAATCGTTTCTTGATAATCTGAGATGAATGAAAAAACCTGACACATCTCGCGACAATCTTGCTCTGAGAGTTTGTGCCATGAACGATTGTCCATAAAAACATCCAATACACTGATGCCCATGGGCGTGTCAATAATAAACGGAACATCGGGAATTCTGCCTGCTTTTCTGAGTTGCCATAACAAATACATGACGCTTTGTGCACGTTCAACAGCAAAACTCGGTACTATGACAGTTCCGCCCTTATCTATAGTGTTATTGATATAACTTTCAAGTTCTAACAAAACATCTGTTTCTGGATGCAAACGATTGCCATAAGTACTTTCTAGAAAAATATAGTCAGCCTTCTTAGGTTTGGTGGGTGCAAACATGAGTACATCGTCATCGCGACCAACATCGCCTGAAAAAACCAATGTTTTGTTCTCGAGTTCTAGTGCAATACTGCAGGCGCCCAATATGTGTCCGGCATTAGTAAAAACAGCTTCAATTTCTGCATCTAACGAAATTGTTTCATTGGGTTTGACAATTCTGAACATATGAAAAACCGCCTCGGCTTGAGCTACATCATACAAAGGTTCGGCTATTTCGTGTTTAGAATAATGTTCACGATTGGCTTGCTCGGCCTCTTCTTCTTGAATTTTGGCACTGTCGAGCAAAATGAGTTTGGCAATGGCTGCGGTGGGCGCTGTACAATATATTTTTCCCGAAAACCCCTGATGAACCAAACGCGGCAACCATCCGCAATGATCTAAATGTCCGTGGGTGAGCAAAACACAATCAATGGTATTGGGCAAAACGGGCAACGGTTCCCAATTGAGTTCGCGCAGTGGTTTAATGCCTTGAAATTGTCCGCAATCAATCAAGATGCGCATGCCGTTGCTTTCAACAAGGGTTTTTGAACCGGTTACGGCACCAGCTCCGCCCAGAAATTGAATTTTCATAATGCTTTGGGTTTATGTCGGCAGAGTTCACCGGCTTCTTTGAGTATATTTTTGATTCTATTTGGACTTAGATGAACATCGTCTAATATTGCCGGCTGGGCAATAAGCTCTTGGACCAAAAGAATGTTTTGTCCCATGAGTTGGTTCTTTTCATTAAGCGTCAAAGTGGTTAAACATGTAATTGGATACAGATGATCAGCATCAATTTTATCGCGCAAATTGTTGTTTTCAGGATAGTCCCAACTGAGTAAATTTAAACCTGAACAAAGTGCAAATCTAATTGCATCTAAACTAAATCGGTTGTTGGTCACAATCCAACAATGATCTATCGGACACAAAGCATCAAATAATAAATGTTCTTGATTTTTCAAATCATTGAACCGAGAAAGTATATACATAGGCACTTTGACATCGGTTACTGACTCGCGTTGGGCGTGAAATTTACATTCAATCATAGACAGTGCCTCTTTGCTTTTGACCACAACATCAATCTCATGGGTTACGCATTTGCCTTGTAGGTTGAGATTGGTTTGCGTTTGATAACCTTCAACCAAGAAAAGGCGGGCGATGAATTTTTCAAAAAAGAAACCTGCCGGGCCCAATTGCTCCATGGCTTGTCTCAGATTATAACGGGCCGCATGTGCATGAGCCGATTTTTTGAGTAAGCTAAATGCCGTCTTATAAATCAGTTTGGTTGACATTCCGTCATAAATTTGAGTTTCAATTTGCTGCAAAATACGATTGATGGTTGCTGCATCAGCACCTGATTTACTGAGAGAATTTCTGAGTTTTCGCGCGTCAAACTCTACCAATGCTCCGGAATGTTTTAGAATTTTCATAAACTATATCTCTTTTATAAAGATAATCAATTCTCAATGACCTGACCTTGAAAAAAGGAGAAAAGTTCAATAAAAAGAAAGTTTATTCTTACGCTATTTTTAGGGTTTTCCCTAATGGTTTTCCCGAATAGTTTTATCAAATTGCAGTATTAACCTATTAAAAAACACAACTATGGAAATTTATGCCAGCAGCCGAAATTTTGAAGAATACGGTGTGAACCAAACACAATGGGAAGAAGAGTATAAAGATTTGATTACCAGTGTAGAACCTCCTCACGGCATCATTGATTATACTTTTTACACCATAAAACTACAAGAAAGTGACTACAATTGGCTCAAAGTCAACACGCATTTCATCGAATACAAAGCTTCCTCAGAAAATATTGAGAACGAGCATCTAATTGGTGATAATATTTTTATACAAAACATCAATAATGAAATATCCAACAACCATTTTTTTAAAGCAAACGTAAACGAACTCATCACTATGGGTTGTCAATTTGACGTAGATTCATACCAAGAATATATGTCGTTTTTTTTGTCTTCAGAAAACAGACTCTCTGTAAATTTGGCAAACGATTTCAGCGCAGTTGATTCGTGTTTTTCGTTTCCGTTGTTTAAATATATTTTAGCGAACAATGCAGAAAGTGACCCGGCAAATTGTTTTTTTACTTTTGTCAATGCAGAAAACAATGGCTATAAAACCATCGCTTTCAAAGTGAATTTCAGTGATGGCAATAAGAAGTATTATGATTTTACACATGATCCAATGTAATTATTAAAAGATAAAAGTGCATCAATTAGACATTTCAGATTTTTTCAACCTCATCAACCCGGTTCAAATATTTATTTTAGCAACTTTCTTAAATGGTGCTTTTAACTTAAAAAGAGATCAAAAAAACCATTTATTATTATTGTTAGTTTTAGCAGATGGGTTGATTACTGAATTTTTTTCATTGATTCTTCAATGCTTAAATATGCATGTATTACTTTTATATTCTATAAGCTTTATCATCTATCACTCCCTTTGGTTATTGATTATTACCAATGTTGAAGAACTAAAAAAATGGAGAAAGATTTTTGTTTCAGGCTATATCACTTTTAGTCTGTCCAATCTATTTTTTATAGAAAAAACCAATCTAAATCATTTAACTTTTATAGTAGGAGCACTCATTTATATTAGCGTTTTTTTGTATTACAGCTACCATCAACTCAACAGGGAAAATTTATCTTATTTTACGAAAAATGAATACCTTTTGCTCTTCATACCCATCCTTTTCTTTTTTGGACTGAGTTTTATATTCGGATTTAGAAATTCACAAGTAATAGGAGCAATTGTATATCCCAATGTCACTTTGTACACTTTTATCGGATACTTTGTGAACATCGTTTATTATTCACTCGTCAATTTATATATTTATAAAGAGAGAAAATCATCTGTAAACCATGAACACTAACATAGCATTTGGCATCATTATTAGTTTTTTGTTTATCTGTTTGATTGTTCTTTTTTGCATTGTCATCATCAAAATGTACATTCAGAAAATCAAAAAGTACAATACTATGATTTATGAAAAAGAAATTACTTTTCAAAAAACCCTCAACAGTACTATTTTAGAAACACAAGAACACATTCTTAATCGCATTTCAAGAGATTTGCACGACGATGCCGGTCAACAACTTACCGTGATTAATTTTCAACTCGAACACTTCAAACTTGATTGGCCCAATGCAGCTTCAGAACTGAGCCCGGTTTCTGAGTCATTAGCACATTTGTCAGACACCTTGCGCCAGGTGAGCCACTCGCTCAACAACCAGTGGCTGAGTCAAAATGGTTTGCTAGGGGCCATCAAACAAGAAGTTGAGCGCCTTAAAAAAAATAAATTTATTCAGGTTGAATTTGCCGAAAATCCCATCAGAAAAAGCTTTAAACCTGAAGAGCAAATTGTACTCTTTAGAATTTTTCAAGAGTGTTTAAACAATACCTTTAAACACGCCCGGGCCAACCAAATCTTCATCAGTATTAGTGAAAATCCTTTTTTTTGTTTGCGTATTGAAGATAACGGAGTAGGTTTTGACGCCTCAAAAACTCATTTCAGTCAAGGCATTGGTCTGGCCAACTGCAAACAAAGAGCCGCTGTTATCGAGTACGAATTTGAGATTCAGAGTCAAATAAATTCGGGAACAAAAATTATGCTTCGCGAGAAAACAAAACAAACATAACCACCATTGAGCTGCATTGTATGGAAACTAAAATCCGTATTGGTTTGATTGACGACCACAAAATAGTCCGTCATGGCATTAAAGAATTATTGCACAAACTCGGAAACATCACTGTTACCCACGAATTTGACAGCGGGGTAGAATTTCTCTCGACTTTACCGTTAAAAGATGCACCTGATATGTACATTTTGGATTATTCAATGCCGCAAATGAACGGAATTCAAGTACTTAAAGAATTAGAGAGAAAAACCGATGAATATTTGGTTTTACTACTCACCCAACACTTTGATGAGAACATCATCAGCGATGCCTACAATGCCGGCGCGCGGGGTTTTCTCAATAAAAATTGCACCGCTCATGATTTGGCCTTTGCTATCAACAACATCATGACCATTGGCTACAACAACGTAGCGGATATTCTCAAACGTGTAAAGAATTTTGAAGATCCAAACAACGAACATTTAAAAATTCCTATTGAGCTTTCAGACCGAGAATTAGAGTTTCTGACTTTGGTTTGCAACGATGAAGAATTTACCTATGAACAAATGGCCCTTAAAATGGGTTTATCGGTTAAATCTTTAGAAGGGTACAGAGCCGGTTTGTTTGATCGTTTCGGGATTAAATCAAAAGTAGGTCTGGTCTTGTTTTCATACAAATACAAACTAACCGCTCCCTTTTTATGAATTTGAATTGATGTGCTGAAAATAAAATGCCGGTAAGAACACCAACAAAAAAAGCGGCTGAATTAGCAGTCGGCGTATATAAAACAGCAAAAAATTACTTTGATGGTCAGAAAAAGTAAGCAATGCAAAAAGCGCGAGTAAAAGCAAAACACCCAAAAAGAGATATAGACCGATGGTCACTTGCAACAAAGATTTTGAAGGGAAAAACACATAAATAATCCCAATTGAAAAAACTGAATTTAGCCCGTACCGCATCAGCATCGAACCCAACAATGGCCAAGTTTCATATGGCGGGAAACACAAATTCAAATAATCGTTTTTAAAATACGCCAAAAACGGGTCGTAAAAAAGCTGAGCTTCAAAAGCCCGCACAGCGATGAGCAAAAAAACAAACACAGCCACCCAACTGTACCTGAAAATTTTATGATTCCTTTTTGTTGGCATACTTTGAATATAAACTAACCCACATCATCCACAGACCCAAAACAACTCCGTAAATAAACACCGGAAAAACAACTCCGTGCAGCAAAGGTTCTTGATCCGGAAAATGCAACAAAGCCACTGAAAGCAGAGCAATTCTGGCCACATTGAGCAGGTGAATCAGCAAACTACCAACCAGAACAAAAACCAGCGTACGCCTAAAAGTCCCCGAGAAAGCAACCACAAAAGCCACAAACAAAATCACCACACTCACGGCATTGCACCCTTCAACGATACGCGAGACATATTGCCCATCCAAGATTACTTTCACAGAAGCTTGTCCGGCATGTGGTGCTAAAACCACTTGATAACCCATCCAACCCAAGAGTATTTGTACCTGATGTGCCACTGATTTGGTGATTCCGTCTACCGCAAAAGTCAAAGCATGATCAAAACTCATTAAGTACAACCGATACAAAATTGTCAATCCGGCATAAGTGGCAAAAAACCGAAACAAAAAAGTAAAAAAAGGACGATATGAGCCAAACGCTTTTTTCAAGAAGTAATTTTTAACAAAAATATAGAAATTCCGCACGCCGCAATGAATACTTTTGCACAAAAAATCTAATGAACTTTTCTGAACTACAACCCAAAATCATTCAAATCACAGCGCACAATCAAAAAACACGCGACGAAAAACTGCTTGAAATTTGTCAATTATTGCACGATAATATCCCGCATTATAACTGGGTTGGTTTTTATTTTCGCAACGGCCATAAAGAAGAACTCCTGCTCGGGCCCTATGTTGGTGCGCCCACAGATCACACCGTAATTCCATTTGGCAAAGGCATTTGCGGACAAGTGGCCGTTTCCAATCAAAACTTTGTGGTGCCCGATGTATCCTTGCAAGACAACTACATCGCGTGCAGTTTTACTGTCAAGTCTGAAATCGTCGTTCCGCTGTTTGTCAACGGCCAAAACATTGGTCAAATTGATATTGATTCGCATGAGCTCGATCCGTTTACCGAGCAAGATGAGCGCTTTTTAGAATTTGTCAACGCACAAGTGGCTACTTTGTTTTAAAATTTTCAGAAGCCAATCCGGCCATTCGCTACATCTTTTGGGCTGAACCCCAGCCCAAAAGGATATCGCTGCTGTCCGGGCTAGGGCACCAATTTCATAAAATACTTCAATATTGCTGCATGAGCCGTTGGCCAAAAGTTTCCGAAATAAATTCAACAATGGTCTTTCGTAATCAATATTTATTGTTACATTTGCGCTCAAATTGCGAAAGCCGCAATCTTACATAATAATCATTTTAACAATATTAGCATGTACTTAACAAAAGAATTAAAAGCTGAAATCTTCGCCAAACACGGAGGCAAAGCTGAAAACACCGGATCTGCCGAGGGGCAAATCGCTTTATTTACCTTTAGAATCAACCACCTCACCGGGCACTTGAAAAAAAATCGACACGATTACAACACCGAGCGCTCATTGGTTAAGTTGGTAGGTAAAAGACGCTCATTGCTCGACTATCTCAAGAAAACAGATATCACCAGATACCGTGAGATCATTAAAGAATTGAATATCAGAAAATAACAATTCAGAAAAAGAGGTGCCCGCGCGCCTCTTTTTTTTAGCTATTAAGCATAAAAGTTTGGTTTTTCATTGGGTACAACAACTACAACAACACAACGCCCTTTGTTTAATTAACAGAATTAAAACTTATGATTCCAAAAGCAACGACAGAAGTCATCGATTTGGGCGATGGTAGAACCATCTCCATCGAAACTGGAAAATTAGCCAAACAAGCCGACGGATCGGTTGTCGTCCGTTCCGGAGACTGTATGCTATTAGCTACAGCGGTTTCGGCAAGAACCGCAAACCCGGGGGTTGATTTTTTACCCTTGACGGTAGATTACCGTGAAAAATTTGCCGCAGCCGGACGTTTCCCGGGCGGTTTCTTTAAAAGAGAAGCGCGCCCGAGTGACGCCGAAGTTTTAACTATGCGTTTGGTAGACCGCGTATTGCGTCCGCTTTTTCCGGATGATTACCACGCAGAAACGCAGGTAATGATTCAGCTGATGTCTCACGATGAGCAAGTTATGCCTGATGCATTGGCCGGATTGGCAGCTTCTGCAGCACTAGCCGTATCAGACATTCCGTTTTACAACCTAATTTCAGAGGTTCGTGTAGCGCGCGTAGACGGAAAACTCGTGATCAATCCGAGCAAAGCACAATTAGAAGTGTCTGACATTGACATGATGATTGGTGCTTCAGCAGACTCTGTTTGTATGGTGGAAGGCGAAATGAAAGAAATCTCAGAAGCCGAAATGATTGAAGCCATCAAATTTGCACACGAGGCCATTAAAACGCAAATTCAAGCACAGGAAAGACTCAGAGCTGCTGTAGGTTCGCCAGAATACAGAAGCTATGAGCCTGAGAAAGAAGACGAAGCCGTTTACAAAAAAGTAAAAGCCGCGGCTTATGATAAATACTACGCTATTGCACAAGAAGCCTCTGCCAAAAGTGAAAGAGGTGAAAAATTTGCCGCAGTAAAAGAAGAAGTAGTTGCTTTGTATACGGAAGAAGAATACGCTGAAAATGCTGATTTAGCTGAATTAGTCTCTAAATACAACTACAAAACCCAAAAAGAAGCCGTGCGCAACGTAATTCTTGAAAAAGGAATTCGTTTGGATGGCCGTAAAACTACTGATATCCGTCCAATTTGGTGCGAAGTAGATTATTTGCCTTCTGTACACGGTTCTGCACTCTTTACCCGTGGTGAAACACAGGCATTGGCTACAGTTACTTTGGGAACTTCTCGCGAAGCCAACCAAATTGATTTACCGTCAGAACAAGGTGAAGAAAAATTCTACTTACACTATAACTTTCCGCCATTTTCAACCGGGGAAGCCAAACCGCTCAGAGGAACATCCCGTCGCGAAGTGGGCCACGGAAACTTGGCGCAACGCGCTTTGAAAAACATGATTCCTGCAGATTGCCCATATACGGTTCGTATTGTTTCTGAGGTATTAGAATCCAACGGTTCATCATCAATGGCTACGGTTTGCGCCGGAACCATGGCGCTCATGGACTCAGGAGTTCAGATGATCAAACCGGTTTCTGGTATTGCAATGGGACTCATTACCGACGGAGAAAAATTTGCGGTATTGTCAGACATCTTAGGTGATGAAGATCACTTAGGTGATATGGACTTTAAAGTGACCGGAACCAAAGACGGTATCACCGCTTGTCAAATGGACATCAAGATTGAAGGTTTGCGTTATGACATCATGGAGCAAGCACTTGACCAAGCTCGTGCCGGACGCATGCACATCTTAGAAAAATTAGTTGAAACAATCCCAGCTCCAAGAGCAGACGTGAAAAAACACGCACCAAAAATTATTATGCGCACTATTCCGGGCAACTTTATTGGTGCTTTGATTGGTCCGGGTGGTAAAGTAATTCAAGAATTGCAAAAAGCTACCGGAACTACCATTGTAATTAATGAAGTAGACGAGCAAGGTGTGGTTGAAATCTTGGGTACAGATCCGGATGGAATCGCAGCTGTATTGGCTAAAATTGATTCCATTATTTTCAAACCAACTGTTGGCGAAAGCTACGAGGTGAAAGTAATTAAAATGTTAGATTTTGGTGCAGTGGTTGAATACACCCAAGCTCCGGGCAACGAAGTTCTACTTCACGTTTCTGAATTGGCTTGGGAGCGCACTGAAAACGTAGCCGACGTAGTGAAAATGGGTGATGTGTTTGAAGTCAAATACATGGGCATTGATCCGAAAACCAAAAAAGAACGCGTGTCTAAAAAAGCTTTATTGCCAAGACCTCCAAGAGATGAGAATCGTCCGCCACGTGACGAGAACCGTCCGCCAAGAGACCACAACAGACCGCCAAGAGATAAAAAAGAATAATCTCTCAAAAATCATAAAAACCCTCATTTCATCGACGAAGTGAGGGTTTTTTCTTAAAACTTGAAATTGGTCGAGTTTCTTTTACAGTTGTCGAGTTTTCATGAGTTTATAAGGGTTCGTTTTTATTTTTACCACAACAAACTAATACAAACTCCAAAACAAACAAACGATGAAGAAATGCTGCCTGCTTATTTTTATTACTGCTTTATTTTCTTGCTCTAAAAGTGATGATTCAGAATCTCAACCTATAGCATTTGCAAATATTCCTGAGGCAGATGTAGCGCACGACACATCAAATTTTGGCATTTATAAAGGTGTTCTTGTGAACCCGCCCGGTATTGTCAAAGTAAACATCAAAAACGACGGAACTATGAATGCGGTTTTGTTTTTAAAGGGGACAAAACATATATTGACCGCAAGCGAATCTGTTGATAAAAATCAAAATATCAACAATCTAACGTTTATCAAAGGCAGTATGAAATTTGACTTTAGCTGCAATGCGCATGGCGATCAAATTCAAGTTACTAATTTGGTAATTCCAGATTATGATAAAGCCTCGATGATTTTGATGAAAGAGTATTCAGATGTGCAGGTAAAATGCTTTCAGGGCACATACAGCGGAACTGTAGAAAATGGAACTTTTAACATCATGATGGGTGGTAATCATGTTTATGGTTTGGCTCATTCAAATACAGATGATGCTGTTTGGTATATACAAGGCAACCGTGAAGGAATTTCAATTTCTGGAACCATGGAAAGCGGAGATTTCTCGGGAGGTATTTTTGGTGAGATCGCCAGAGGTGTTTGGCAAAATTATAAGAACGAAAACGGTTCTTGGACAACCAACAGAAGTTTGTAAACCTTTCTAACAATGAAGAATAATTTCCGGGTTGAGAGCCGGTTTTTATAGGTCTCAATTGCATTAGGGATGGCAGCATTGTATGAGCTCTTTTGGCCAGTTGCACTTACAAGAAACGCGAAATGATTCATTTATGAGCATCATTTATGTAATAATAATGATGCGCCAAAAAGCGAGTGCGTACAGCCCGACCCGAAGGGAAATGCCCAAAATGAAAAAAAATTACAGCTAGTTGTAACTTTTTGGCAACTCACACCGTACAAGCCGAGAATCTTTTAAAAAAAGGAGTATAAAACATGAGACAACTCAAAATCACCAAACAGGTAACCAATCGTGAAACTGCGTCGCTTGACAAGTATTTACAAGAAATTGGTAAAGTAGATTTGATTACAGCCGATGAAGAAGTAGAATTGGCACAACGTATCAAAGCCGGTGATCAAAGAGCCCTCGAAAAACTAACCAAAGCCAATCTTCGCTTTGTGGTTTCGGTGGCCAAACAATATCAAAATCAAGGATTAACACTTCCGGATTTAATTAACGAAGGAAATCTGGGTCTGATCAAAGCGGCGCAACGTTTTGATGAAACCCGCGGTTTTAAATTTATTTCGTACGCCGTTTGGTGGATTCGTCAATCAATTTTGCAAGCTTTGGCTGAACAATCGAGAATTGTTCGTTTGCCGCTGAACAAAATTGGTTCGATCAATAAAATCAATAAAATGTATGCTTTGCTCGAGCAATCGAACGAGCGACCGCCATCAGCAGAAGAAATCGCAAAAGAATTAGACATGACGGTCAATGACGTGAAGGAAAGCATGAAAAATTCCGGGCGTCACTTATCAATGGATGCGCCACTTGTTGAAGGTGAAGATTCAAACTTATACGATGTTTTGCGCTCGGGTGAATCTCCAAATCCTGACCGTGAATTGATCCACGAATCATTGCGCACCGAGATTGAACGTTCATTAGAAACTTTAACGCCCCGTGAGGCCGATGTAGTTCGTTTGTATTTTGGTTTGGGCGATCAACATCCGATGACCCTTGAAGAAATTGGAGAAACTTTTGATTTAACGCGTGAACGTGTACGTCAGATTAAAGAAAAAGCCATTCGTAGACTCAAACATACTTCTAGAAGTAAAATATTAAAAACATATCTTGGATAATCCAAGGGTAAAGTTCTCTGAGAATTTTACATACGATGACAACAGTCTGATTAACTGTTCGTTTTTTGATTGATGATTGAAACTCCGGCTGATTACCGGAGTTTTGCTTTTTAAATCATCAACCAAAAAACGTTTTTTGATTGCTCCGCATACGCTCCGCCTGTTCGTCTCGCAAAAATGCGAGCCTCGAGTGATGATTGAAACTCCGACTGATTACCGGAGTTTTGCTTTTTTATGGGAAGCTACCCTCCGGTCTGTTCGAGCTTTGCTCTCGGGTTCCCGGAGTTTTGCTTTTTTATGAACTAAAGTTCATATACCTGAAGCCCACCGGGCTTCCTCCTCTTAATATCAAATGGTCTGTTCGAGCTTTGCTCTCGGGTTTAGCTGCGCTCAGTTCCCCTACGGCTTGGGTCCGGAGTTTTTTTAAAAAAAACTATTAAAATCATGATTTACATTCCTTTTTCAAATATGAGGTTTATCATATGAGGTTTACCCAAATCATTTACCTTTGTGACAAACTTCACAACTTTATGAGAACACCCATTATTGCTCCCTCAGTACTTTCGGCAGATTTTGGTAACTTACAACGCGATATAGAAATGATCAATCAGTCTAAAGCAGATTGGTTCCACATTGACATCATGGACGGCGTTTTTGTGCCCAATATTTCTTTTGGTATGCCGGTTTTAGAAGCCATTACAAAGCATGCGCAAAAAACCGTCGATGTACATTTGATGATTATTGACCCAGACCGATATATTAAAAATTTTGCTGCATTAGGTGCGAATATTTTGACGGTTCATTATGAAGCCTGCACTCATTTGCACCGAACCATTCAGGCCATCAAAGCTGAAGGCATGAAAGCTGGG
The DNA here is from genome assembly GCA_027484725.1 of Flavobacterium sp. Taxonomy (GTDB): domain Bacteria; phylum Bacteroidota; class Bacteroidia; order Flavobacteriales; family Flavobacteriaceae; genus Flavobacterium. The sequence continues at coordinate 166,442 of JAIXSK010000017.1, forward strand.
GTAGCGCTCAATCCGCACACACCTATTTCGGTATTAGAAGACATCATTCAAGAAGTTGATTTGGTTTGTTTGATGAGTGTAAACCCAGGTTTTGGCGGACAATCTTTTATTGAAAACACTTATCAAAAGATTAAAAAACTAAAAACACTCATTGAAGTGAAGAATGCTAAGGCTTTAATTGAAATTGACGGTGGTGTATCAGACAAAAACGCCCGTCAGCTATCAGCCGCGGGCGCAGATGTTTTGGTAGCCGGAAATGCCGTTTTTAAAGACGAAAATCCTGCCCAAGCAATCATCAGACTTAAAGAATACGCTATCTAATTATTCTTTTACAACACGCAAACTTTGCTGGCCAGCTTTCGTAGTTATCTGTACAATATAAACGCCCGAAGTCAATGCCTGCATCGACACTTTTGTTGTGGTTGTTGACATTAACTTTTGACCCGTCAAATTGTATATTTCAACTTGACTGATGGGTTCTCTTGATTGAATATTGAGTTCGTTTCTTACAGGATTCGGAACAATTAAAATGGCATTATATTCAAAAGTGTTATTGGCCATTGCATTGAGATGAACCGTTACCGGCAATCGATCAGGGCTTTCATAACCGTTGATGGTTTGGCTGGCATAATAGGTAACTCCATCTACCAAAACCGTTGATAACGGCAGCGGATTGGCATTGACGTTTCGGCCTAAGCCATCATACCATTGAATGTTTTGGCCTTGAACAACTACATCAGCTAGCGTTTGCCCAGGAGTGAAGGTTTGGTCTTGATTGCCTATTGGAGCCGGAACTGCACTTTCATAAACGATAAAATCTGCCGAATAACTAAAACAGCCAATAAAACTATCAGTAGCTTTTACAGAATATACATGTATACCTCCGTCTTTGTGTGTATTGACTAAATAACTCGCTTGATTAGCATTAGAAATTGCAACACCTGCTTCATACCATTGATAAATGTAATCTCCGAACAAAGACGTTGAAAGCAGTAAAGGTTGTACCACTGTAGTGCCCTGTACATAAATATAATCGTGATTGTCTTGTGTGGTAATTACAGGCGTTTCAACCGGCAGAACAATAATGTTTACAGAAGTGCTAGAAGCACATTGACCCGGGTTAGGCGTAAATGTATACACTGTTGTAGCTTCATTACTAACTGTGGCGGGGCTCCATGTGCCGATGATTCCATTAGTAGAAACTGATGGCAATACAGGAACGGGAGCGCCTGAACAAATAGGAGCAATTTGATTAAAAACCGGGGTGACATTCGGTTCAATTCCGACGGCAACCGTATAACTTTCTGCTGGATTATTTCCATTGGCCGGAACCATATAGACAACCGTGTAGAACCCTGGCAGACTGGCTATAGGATAAATGGCTCCGGTAACAGCATCTAAGCTCAAACCTCCGCCTGAAGATGTAAAAATTCCCCCTTGTAGACCTGTAATGGTTGGAACTTCTATCGGATTATCAATACAAAAAGTAAGGTTGCTGTATGAAAAACTGGTTTGCCCCTGAACTTGCAAAGCAACAAACATGAAAGATAATAATGCTAGTAATTTTATTTTCATAAACAAATGATTCTGAGCGACTAAAATAATAAAAAAACGCTCCTGTTTCTAGGAGCATTTTTTTAATATTGTTCAATGAGATATTTGATTAAATCCGTCGTCGAGACAATACCGACAAGCAAATCACCCTCAACCACCGGAAGCGCATGAAACTCGCGTTTGGCTAAAATTTCGGCAACTTCTTTGATGCTGGTATCAGGTGAGACGGTAACTAAATCACGCGCCATAACTTGCTCCAGCGAAAACATATTGTAAACAGTTACTTCTACATTGGTTTCGTCTTCGTCAATAGCATCGGCGTATGAAATTCTAAGCATATCTGTGTAGCTGAGCATGCCTAAAATTTTATTGCCATTGACTACCGGAATATGCCGAATGGGATGCTTTTTGAATAATTCCTCAGCCTTGGTTAAATCGTCGGTTAGATTGAGCTTTATGAGGTTTTTTGACATGATGGTCGATACCGGAACACGCTGTTTCATAATTTTAGTTTTTGATGATTAACTGTATTAAAGTTAGCTCGTCAAAAGCAATCAAAATATGATAAAAGTCAACGAATGCTAGTTGCTTTAAAGAAACCTAATTTTCTGCTGCACGATTTGGTTAAAGCTCCGCTTTGAAAATACGCAAAACAAAAAAACGCTCAAGCGAGCTTGGCCGTAACTCTGGCATCTTGAATTCAAAGAGAAAAGGGGTTGACTGCGTCTTACCCTCAAAGCTCCGCTTTGAAAATACGCAAAACAAAAAAACGCTCAAGCGAGCTTGGCGTTTTTTCTTTTTTGCGTATTTATTCGTGACCTCGGAGGGGTTCGAACCCCCAACCCTCAGAGCCGAAATCTGATATTCTATCCAGTTGAACTACGAGGCCATTATTTAGATGTTTAGATTCTATGATTTTGAGACTTTAAGATCTTATTGTCTTAAAATCCTATTTATGCTAATAACTTTTTAACCACCATAGAGATGGTTTTACCATCAGCTTGCCCCGCGAGCTCTTTAGATGCTATGCCCATGACCTGCCCCATGACTGCCATTCCTGAAAAACCGTGGTCTGAGATAATCTTAGCCACAGCAGCTTCAATTTCAGCTTCAGAAAGCTGCGCAGGTAAAAACTTTTCAATGACAGCAACTTGAGCGAGTTCGGGCGCCGCCAAATCAGCTCTGCCTTGCTCGGTATAAATAGTTGCGCTGTCTTTGCGTTGTTTGACCAAACGCTGCAATAATTTAATTTCTTCCTCAGCAGATAATTCTTCTTTGGCTCCGCTTTCAGTTTGGGCCAATAAAATAGCTGATTTAATGGCGCGTAAAGCTTCGAGCGCCACGGTGTCTTTGGCGCGCATGGCGGTTTTGATTTCCTCCATGATGTTAGCAGATAAACTCATCTGATTCGTTTTTTTAAGTGATACCTGTGTCCTGCCCCGGATGGACGTGTAAAGCCTTTTGCAGCGGGCGGATATTTTTCTTGGGCTGACCGAGCGACAAACAGAAGCTTGGACAGACTAAAGAAAAAAACCGTCGAGCAAAAAAGCTTGCAACAACAGCCGGATTAGGCCCGACAAAACTACAAAAAATGTTCTAGAGTCAAAGTACTTTTAAAAACAAAATACCCCGAAAAACAATAGCTTTTCAGGGTATGTTTGAAATATGGCAAACGATTTTAGTCTACGTTGTCATGCAAAAATGAGTTGTTGGAACGCAATTGCACATCATCATTGCTATCGGTACCTAATGAAAGACGCGATGCTTGATTTTGGGCCGGATTGGTGGTAATGTCAATACCCAATCTTTTGTAAGCTGGTTCTTTCTCAAACTCATCCATGCGCGATGGATTGTTGTGGAATTTATAGTTGAATTCTTTTAACTTTCTTCTACGCTCATCGGCTCTGAGTTTTAAAGTCTCTTCAATAGACATTTCCATCGGAGAAACATCTTCAAAGGCCGGTGAGAAATTTGAAACTTCTTCTACCTTTTTCATGGTGATGTTGAGCTCTTCAGCAATAGGCTCCTCAGCCACTGCAGCAGCTGGTTTAGAGTTGAGCAATTCGCTCTCAACTTCCATATATTCTTCAAGTGAATAACGAACAATTCCCGTCTCATTAAGCTCAGTCATTGGAACCACTTGAACCGGTTGATTCACTACAATGTCTTTGGTTTCATTGCTGAGTTCAAAAATGATTTTGTTCTCATCAACTATGGCTGCTGGTTCGCTCACCGGCAAATCAAAAGTAAAGCTCGCTTGTTCTTGTTTGACTTCGGTAGCATCAACCACTTTAATTTCATTGATAACATCAACAGCTGGTTTGGCTTCAAAGGTTGGTATTTCAAACGAAAGTGGCTGCGGAGCCGAAACGATTTCAAAAGTAACATCGAGGTTTTTGATGAACTCGGTCATAGCGATGAGTTCGTTTTCGTTCAAAACAGGTTCAGCCGGAGCTTCATCTTCAATGAGTTCAAATACGATTTTTTCTTCCACCACCGGTGCGGCTTGCGGTTGCGCAACTTCAGTTTCTAACTGGAAAGAAGTTACGGGTTTGTTGGTCAAATCGCGCTCTATTTTGTGCTCTCCATCTAATGAATGGATGATTTTTTTGGGTTCGGTATTGACGATTCCGTTTTGCTGATCAGCATTAAAACCGGTAGCGATGATGGTTACTGCAATAGCATCGCCTAAAGTTTCGTCTTCGCCCACACCCATGATGATGTTGGCATTATAACCCGCTTCAGTTTGGATGTAATCATTGATTTCTCCGATTTCGTCAATGGTGATCTCTGTGGTTCCGGAAACGATGAGCAACAATACGTTTTTGGCTCCGGTAATTTTGTTGTCGTTGAGCAATGGCGAATCTAAAGCCGCCACAATAGCATCTTTGGCACGGTTGTCACCCATTGCAGTTGCTGAACCCATGATGGCGGTTCCGCTGTTTGAAAGTACGGTTTTGGCATCTTTCAAGTCAATATTTTGGGTGTAGTGGTGTGTAATAACTTCAGCAATCCCGCGTGAGGCTGTGGCCAAAACTTCATCGGCTTTTGAAAAACCCGCTTTAAAACCAAGGTTGCCGTATACTTCACGTAATTTGTTGTTGTTGATGACAATGAGTGAATCTACTTGTTTGCGCAATCTTTCAACACCTGCAAAGGCTTGATCTGATCGAACTTTTCCTTCAAACTGAAAAGGAATGGTCACAATTCCAACGGTTAAAATATCTCTTTCTTTAGCCAACTGTGCAATTACCGGTGCGGCACCAGTTCCGGTACCACCGCCCATTCCGGCTGTAATAAATACCATTTTTGTATTGGTGTCGAGCATCTTCTCAATATCAGCAATGCTTTCAAGAGCAGATTGTTGTCCTACTTCAGGATTGGCACCAGCTCCTAAACCTTCGGTCAAGTTTACACCTAACTGAATTTTGTTGGGAACCGGACTGTTTTGTAAAGCCTGTGAATCAGTGTTGCAAACAATAAAGTCTACACCTTTTATTCCCTGCTTGAACATGTGATTGATGGCATTGCTACCACCGCCACCTACTCCGATTACTTTAATCACGTTGGATTGATTTTTCGGTAAATCGAATGAGATTCCAAATTCTGAGTTGCTTGTCATACTTTTTGGTATTTTGTATTCTTATTTATTATGTTGGGCTAATTCTAATGGTTTGTTTATTCTGCGTTGTCCAAAAATTCTTTGATTTTGTCTACATAACGATCAAAAAACGAACGGCGCATTTTACTTTCGGTTGATTCCGGCCGGATGAAAACTTCTTGCTCAGCCACCGGCTCAGGAGCTACTTCTTGGACCTTTTCAAAAACCGGAACTTCTGGCTCGACCGCTTTTGGAATTTCAAATGGCTCAAATTTGCGCTCTACTTTTGGACTTGATTTTTCAGGAACCGTTTGCGACTCAATACGCACAGCACTTTGGGTCTGATTCTCAATACTATTCATCACCAAACCTACCGCTGTGGCATACAAAGGGCTAGATATTTCTTCGTCAGAGTTTCCGGCCAAATGCTCATTCGGATAACCAATGCGCGTGTCCATTCCGGTGATGTATTCCACCAGTTGTTTGATGTGTTTTAAGTTTGAACCGCCACCGGTAAGCACAATTCCGGCAATGAGTTTTTTGCGCGGATCTTCGTGTCCGTAGGCTTTGATTTCGGCAAAAACCTGTTCAATGATTTCAACCACACGAGCGTGGATGATTTTTGAAAGATTTTTAAGCGATATTTCTTTAGGCTCACGACCCCGCAACCCCGGAATAGAAACAATTTCATTGTCTTTATTCTCACCTGGCCAAGCCGAACCAAATTTAACTTTGAGCAATTCGGCTTGTTTTTCAATAATCGAACAACCTTCTTTGATGTCGTCGGTAATTACGTTTCCACCAAATGGAATCACCGCAGTATGACGAATAATACCATCTTTGAAAATAGCCAAATCAGTGGTTCCGCCACCAATATCAATGAGCGCTACACCGGCTTCTTTTTCTTCTTGACTCAAAACTGCATCGGCTGAAGCCAGTGGCTCAAGCGTTAAGCCTGACAATTCAATGCCGGAGCTTTGCACACAACGACCTACATTGCGAATCGACGAAGCCTGTCCCACCACTACGTGAAAACTGCTTTCTAAGCGGCCTCCGTACATGCCGATTGGTTCTTTGATCCCCGATTGACCGTCAATTTTAAATTCTTGCGGCAAAACGTGGATGATTTCTTCACCTGGCAACATGGCCAATTTGTGGACTTGGTTGATGAGCAAATCAATATCTTTTCCGCTGATGACTTCTTCGGGATTGCTGCGGCTGATGTAATCTGAATGCTGAATACTGCGAATGTGTTGACCGGCAATGCCCACCACTACATCTTTGATTTGATATCCTGAGTTGTTTTCGGCCTCAAGAATAGCTTGCTGAATAGAATGGATGGTTTGGGTGATGTTATTGACCACACCACGGGCAACACCAAGACTTTTAGATTTTCCAACCCCTAAAATCTCAAGTTTTCCGTACTCGTTTTTTTTGCCAATCATGGCTACAATTTTGGTAGTTCCGATGTCAAGACCTACGGCAATGTTTTCTTTTTCCATAATCTATTATTTGGTGCACACTACTTGTTGCGTGAACGTCAGATTTATCTTTTTATACCTATTGAGCAAACTGTCAACTTCAGCTTTTTGATAAAAGGCTTTGTAGTTGTTAAACTTTCGCTCAATGTTGATAGGTCGCCCAAATTCAATTGCGAATTGGTGTTCCCTGGTAAGCATTTTTAAGCTTCCGAGCGGCGTAATTTGAATTCCGATGATGTTTTTTTTCAAAAAGTCATCGTTGTAAATAACACGCAGCACTTGACTCAGTTCGCTTTGGTTTATGTTGTTAATTTCCCCCGAAATGATTGGAACTCGAGCTGTAAATTCATCCGAAAGCGGCATTGTACCGCCCTGATAGTCAATGTAGAAAGACGCCTCTTCATTACACAGCCTGGCAATGGGTGTTTTTTGTTTGACCACTGCCTTTAAAACCCCGTCAATACTCACAAAAACCTCTGATTTTTCTATCATCGGATGGGCATCTACGGACTTTTCCAACCTGTTCAAATCTAAATCAACTTTTTGAATGCTTTGGGCCTGTGTTTTATTTTCTATTAACAATTTATTAACCACTTCAGCCCTGATAAATGGGTTCTTGTCATTGATAAAAACGACTTTAGATTGGGTCAATTTTCGGTGCTCATTTCGGATAGACGAAAACGAAAATAAAAACACCACCACGCCAAACATGAGCATCAATCGAATGTTGTCCCAACTAAAAATTTTCATAGCAAAGATTCTTTAATAGATTTGACTAATTCACCAATATCTCCGGCCCCAATAGTAACAATAACGCGGCAACCACTGTTTTTAATACTCGATATCAAATCAGATTTTTGAATGAGTTGCACTTTGGGATGGGTCATTTTTGACATGAGCCAACCGGAGGTTACCCCATCAATAGGCAACTCGCGCGCCGGATAAATATCCAACAAAAACACTTGGTCAAAAGCAGATAAGCTCTGTGCAAATCCATCGACAAAATCACGGGTTCGACTGTACAAATGCGGCTGAAAAACGGCCAACACCTTTTGGTTCGGATACAACTCCCGCACGGCTTGATGCACCGCGTTGATTTCGGTAGGATGATGCGCGTAATCATCGATAAAAACCAAATCATCGGTTTTGATCTGAAACGAAAATCTGCGTCGGATTCCTTTGAAAGAAGCAAGTGCTTTTTTGATATCTTCAGTTGCTACACCATAGGTATAAGCCATTGCAAAAGCCATGAGCGCATTGGTCAAATTATGCGTTCCGGGTAAGCTAAATGCAAAACCACTAAGCGTTTCAACAGGCGTTTGTATGTCAAAAACGTAAGTACTGTTTTCAATACGGACATTAAAAGCTTTGAACTGAGCTTCTTTATTCACAGCAACAGTAACACCTTCAAGCGATAAGCCTTGAGCCACAAACAACTTGGATTTATCATCCACTTTATCGGCAAATTCAGCAAAAGAAGCTTCAATCGAAGCTTTATCGCCGTATATGTCCAAATGATCTGCATCGGTTGAAGTCACGCAAGCGATATCGGGATGTAAATGCAAAAACGAACGGTCAAACTCATCGGCTTCTACCACGGTAACGGTTTTTCCGGAACCAATCAAGTTTGAATCATAGTTCTCGACAATTCCTCCCACAAAGGCAGTTACATCTACTCCGCTCTGATACAAAACGTGCCCGAGAATACTCGAAGTAGTGGTTTTTCCGTGGGTGCCGGCCACCGCAAAACAAAAAGTATCGCGGGTAATGATGCCCAGAACTTCGGCTCTTTTCTTAATCTGATAGTCGCGCTCTTGAAAAAAGTTCCACTCGGCGTGATGTACTGGAACGGCCGGAGTCACAACCACCAGTGTGTTATCGGGCAAAAAGGTGCTGGGAATTAAATCTATTGAATCTTCAAAGTGAATCAAAATTCCGTCTTGAACAAGCTCACGTGTGAGTTCGGTCTCGGTTTTATCATAGCCCGAAACTTGCTTGCCAATGCTTTTAAAATATCGGGCCAAGGCGCTCATACCAATGCCACCAATACCAATGAAATAAACGTTTTGAATTTGATTCAGATTCATCTGATTTATATTTTTTGTGGCGGACATAACCGCACAATTTCGTCAACTATGTCTTGAGTCGCGCGTGGTTTGGCCAGCGCTTTGATGTTTTCACTTAACAATTTTTGTTGGGCTTCATCAGCAATTAAGTTCGCAAATACTTTTTCAAAATCGGCCTCAAGTTGGCTTTCGCGGATGAGAATAGCTCCATTTTTCTCAACAATCGCTTGGGCATTTTTGGTCTGATGATCTTCGGCCACATTGGGCGATGGTATAAAAATCACCGGCTTACCCACCAAACAAAGCTCTGAAACTGAGGATGCTCCGGCGCGCGAAATCACAAAATCAGCCGCTGCATAAGCCAAATCCATTCGGTCAATAAAAGCGTTTACCTGAACATCTTTGCGCTCATTGTTGGATTGATACTGATCTAAATACAACTTACCACATTGCCAAATGAGCTGAATGTTGTTTTGTGCAAAAAAATCCAGTTCGGCAGCAATGAGTTGATTGACTCGGCGCGCACCCAGACTTCCGCCCAAAACCAACAAAGTTTTTTGATTCGGATTTAAATGAAAATACGCTTGCGCCTGGGCCTTTTTCTCAGAAATATCCACCAAATCTTGGCGTACCGGGTTTCCGGTAAATTTGATTTTATCGGCCGGAAAAAAACGCTCTAAATGTTCATAAGCTACACAAATACTGGCTGCTTTTTTACCCAATAATTTATTGGTAATACCCGGATAAGAATTTTGCTCTTGCACCAGCGTTGGAATTCCGACAGCATTGGCCATTTGCAACAACGGACCGCTGGCAAAACCGCCGGTGCCAATTACGACATCGGGTTTAAATTGTTTGATAATTGATCTTGATTTGAACAAACTGCTCATGAGTTTAAACGGAAACATTGCATTGTCTAAAGTCAACCGGCGTTGCAAACCTGCAATCCACAAGCCTTTGATGGCATAGCCTGCCTGAGGCACCTTTTGCATTTCCATTTTATCGCTGGCACCCACAAACAAAAAGGCAGCATCCGGAAAACGCTTTTTGAGTTCGTTGGCAATGGCAATAGCCGGATAAATATGACCTCCGGTTCCGCCTCCGCTGAGTATGAATTTTAAACCGGCCATATTATGATTTGTTTTTATTTAAAATGGGATCCAACGGATGTGTTTCGTCGGTAATTGAATGGCCTTGTGATTGGGCAAGTTCAATTTCACGCAAGGCGCGTTCGGCGATTTCTTCGCGTTCAATTTGCGCATCAATCATGCGTTTGAGCGTTTCTTCACGGCGTTGTTTTTCATCGAGTTCTTGGGCGATTTCTTCTTCTTTTTTGGTGACACCGATGATGATACCGATGGAAATACACGTCATCCAAATGGAACTTCCTCCGCTGCTGATGAGCGGCAAAGTCTGTCCGGTAACCGGCAATAGTTCTACCGCCACGGCCATGTTGATGAGCGCCTGAAAAACGATTGGAAAACCCAGACCGACGACAACCAATTTACCAAACAACGTATTTGCTTTGTGCGCCGCCACGATGAATCTGAAAAAAAGCAACAAGTACAATGACATTACGGTCAGACCGCCAATGAGCCCATATTCTTCTACAATGATGGCAAAAATGAAATCGGAAGACGATTGCGGCAAGAAGTTTTTCTGCACGCTTTTACCCGGACCTAAACCTTGAATTCCACCCGAGGCAATGGCAATTTTGGCTTTCTCAATTTGATAATCGTCTTCATCTGGTTTGTCGGTGGTGAAGTTCTCTAAACGGCTTTCCCAGGTTTTGACGCGGTTAAAAAATTTGGCATCGGGAAAGGCTTTACTCACCAAAACAAAAAAAGCCAAAGCCAAAACGCCGGCGCCCACAATGAGTCCGATATACTTAAGTGGATATTGCCCGACGAACGTGAGCATGAGCACCATGGAGAACATGAGTGCAGCTGTTGAAAAGTTGGCCGGAAGAATCAACCCCAAAGTCACAAAAACCGGTGTCCATAGTTCCCAGAGTGAGTTTTTAAAAGTAATGGGCTCTTCGCGTTTTTTGGACAGATAACGCGCCACAAAAACCATGAGCACAATAAAGGCCAAAGTCGAGGTTTGAAAAGTGATTCCAATAAAAGGCACCTGAATCCAGCGGCTGGCGTTGGCTCCGGCAATGACGGTTCCTTTAATGAGCGTATAACCCAAAAGTACCCAAACCACCGGCATGGCCACAATGGAAATAGCTCTAAAATAGTGATACGGGACTTTGTGGATCCAATAGATAATCATAAACCCGATGCAAATGTGTGCAAAGTGTTTGACCAAATAGCCCAAAGTGTTCCCCGTGCCATGGCCCATGTAAGCCAAGTTGCTGCTCGCACTAAAAACCGGCATAAACGAAAACAAGGCCAACAGGGCCACGAAGGTCCAGATGACTTTGTCTCCTTTCAGGCTTTTGATGAGTTCTAACATGGTGACGGTTGTGCGTTGTCTGTTAATGGTTTGTTCGGATGCCTAGCCCTGATAGCAGTGGAAATCCTTTTTTGTAAAAAAAGATTGCAACGAATAGCAGGTTCTCGGCTCCTAAAAAATTATAAATTCTGAACCGCGTATTTAAACTGACGCCCGCGGTCTTCGTAATTTTCGAATAAATCAAAACTCGCGCAAGCCGGTGACAGCAATACGTTGTCGCCTTTTTCGGCCAAGCGCTGCGCCATTTTGACCGCTGCGCTCATGGAGTCAACTTCAACCATCACATCTACCACGTTGCCAAAAGCATCGATGATTTTTTTGTTGTCAACGCCCAAGCAAATAATCGCTTTGACTTTTTCGTGTACGAGGGACATCAATTCTGAATAGTCGTTTCCTTTGTCAACACCGCCCACAATCCATACCGTTGGCGCGGTCATGCTGTCAAGGGCAAAAAAGGTCGCGTTGACGTTGGTGGCTTTTGAATCGTTGATGTACTGCACGTTTTGAATTTTGAGTACTTTTTCTAAACGGTGTTCAACGCCTTGAAAGTTGGACAGACTCTCGCGAATGGTTTCCTTGCGGATTTTCATCAATTTGGCTACTGATGTGGCAGCCATGGCATTTTTGACATTGTGCTTTCCTTCGAGCGCCATTGACTCGGTTTCCATGATGAATTCTTCTTCGTTGATGTTTACTTCCATTTTGTTTTGGTTTAGATAAGCTCCTTTGTCAAACTTTTGCGTGAGTGAAAAAGGAATTAATTGAGCATTCGTTTTGTTTTGTTTTAACCAGTGTGCCGAGGCCTCATCATCTGCGTCATAAATGAGATAATCCTCAGGCGTTTGATTCATGGTAATTCTAAATTTGGATGCGATGTAATTTTCATACTTGTACTCATACCGATCTAAATGATCGGGACTGATATTGGTAATGACTGCTACATCTGGGCGATAATGAATGATGCCATCTAGCTGAAAACTGCTTAGCTCCAACACATAATAATCGTATTGGTTCTCGGCCACTTGCCAGGCAAAACTTTTTCCGATGTTGCCGCCCAAACCTACATTGAGCCCTGCCGATTTGAGCAGGTGGTAGGTAAGCATCGTCGTGGTGGTTTTGCCATTGCTGCCAGTGATTCCGATGGTGATAGCATTGGTGAATGGCGCCGCGAATTCAATCTCTGAAATCACCGGAATCTGTTGCTCGTGCAGCTTTTTGACCATGGGTGATTTATCGGGAATTCCAGGGCTTTTCATGACCACATCGGCATTCAATATCTTTTTTTCGGTGTGGGTTTCTTCTTCCCACTTGATTCCGTTAAGGGTAAGAACTTCTTTGTAATGATCTTTGATCTTTCCAAAGTCAGACACAAAAACATCGTATCCTTTTTGTTTTCCGAGGATGGCGGTTCCAACGCCGCTTTCTCCTCCGCCTAATACCACCAGCCTTTGCATTATCTGAGTTTTAAAGTCACTATGGATAAAATGGCCAGTAGAATTCCGACAATCCAGAATCGGGTTACGATTTTACTTTCGTGGTAGCCTTTTTTCTGGTAGTGATGATGCAGTGGCGACATCAAAAAGATGCGTCTGCCTTCGCCGAATCGTTTTTTGGTGTACTTGAAATAACTCACTTGGAGTACCACCGAAAAATTCTCGACCAAGAAAATCCCACACAAAAGTGGAATGAGCAACTCCTTGCGCACCGAAATGGCCAAAACAGCAATCACACCGCCTATGGTTAAACTTCCGGTATCGCCCATGAATACTGAGGCCGGATACGAATTATACCACAGAAAACCCACCAAAGCTCCTACGAATGAGGCGATGAACACGGTCATCTCGCCCGAATTCGGGATGTACATAATATTGAGATAGCTCGAGAAAATCACGTTCCCCGAAACGAAGGTAAAAATGCCCAGCGCAAGTACCGATATAGCAGAGGTTCCGGCTGCGAGTCCGTCAATTCCGTCGGTGAGGTTGGCTCCGTTAGAAACAGCAGTGATGATGAAAATCACAATCGGAATAAAGATGAGCCAAGCGTAATTTTCGTAGTCATCGCCCATCCACGAGAGTAATTCGGCATAGTCAAATTCGTTGTTTTTAAAGAACGGAATGGTTGTAGCAGTTGATTTTTCATCTACCGGCAAAGGCGAAATAACATTTTCAGTTTGTTTGAGCGTAATACTGCTCGGGCCTTCTTTGCGGACGGTAACGCCCGGATGCATATACAAAACCGAGCCGACAATCAAACCCAGCCCCACTTGCCCGATGACTTTAAAAATGCCTTTGAGCCCTTGTTTGTCTTTTTTGAAAATCTTGATGTAGTCGTCAATGAAGCCGATGGTTCCCATCCAAAGCGTGGTGACAATCAGCAAAATGATGTAAATATTGTTGAGTTTGGTGAGCAAAAATACCGGAATCAAAGTGGCCATAATAATGATGAGTCCGCCCATGGTTGGGGTTCCGGCTTTTTCATTTTGTCCGGCCAAACCCAATTCTCGCACGGTTTCGCCTACTTGCTGATTGCGCAGAAAACCAATGATGCGTTTACCGTAAATAGTTGAAAGCGTCAACGAAAGCAACACAGCCATAGCCGAACGAAACGTGATATACTGAAAAACACCCGTCCCCGGAATGTTCAGTGTTTTGTCGAGATATTCAAATAAATAGTACAGCATGGCTTGTTATTTTTGCAGTTGAGTTAATAGTTCTGTCACGATTTTCATATCGTCAAAATCATAGCGAACCCCTTGAATTTCTTGATAAGTTTCATGCCCTTTGCCCGCAATCAAAATGATATCGCCCGGTTGTGCTAGCTGACAAGCGGCTTGAATGGCTTGTTTGCGATCAGTAATAGACATGGTTTTTTTGAAGTTTTGAGGCTCGACTCCTTTTTCCATATCGGCAATAATGGCTTGCGGATCTTCGGTGCGCGGATTGTCAGAGGTAATAATGGTCTTGTCGCTCATTGACGAAGCTATGTGTGCCATCACCGGACGTTTGGTTTTGTCGCGATCACCCCCACAACCTACAATCGTGATGAGTTGTTCGTTGTTGGTGCGGATATCGTTGATGGTTTTGAGCACATTTTCTAAAGCATCGGGCGTATGGGCATAATCAACAATCGCGGTGATTTTTTGCTCAGAAACAATGTACTGAAAACGACCCGAAACACTTTCTAACTCTGACAGCAAGCGCAAAGCTTCAAGCGGTTCCATACCCAATTCAACAGCGGTTCCGTAAATAGCCAGTAAATTGTAGGCATTGAAGGTTCCGATGAGTCGCACCCAAACTTCTTGATCATTTACTTTTAAAAGCAAGCCCGACATTTGGCTTTCAAGAATCTGCGCGCGATAATCAGCATAAGTTTTAAGTGCATAAGTGCGTTTGTGCGCTGAAGTGTTTTGCAACATCAAGCTGCCGTTTTTATCATCAATGTTGGTGAGCGCAAAAGCCGATGGTGGCAAATGGTCAAAGAATGATTTTTTGACATCGCGGTATTCGGCAAAAGTAGGGTGATAATCTAAGTGATCGTGTGATAAATTGGTAAACACACCGCCGGCAAAGTGCAGCGCATCTGTTCTTTTTTGATGCACTCCGTGCGAACTGACTTCCATAAAACAATAGTTCACTCCGGCATCGGCCATGAGGCGCAAATATTTGTTGATGGTGAGCGAATCAGGTGTGGTATGTGTGGCTTTATACTCGGTTTGATCCACCATAATTTTCACCGTTGAAAGCAAACCGCAAACATATCCGGCCTTGCCAAACATTTGATACAACAATGAAGCAATCGTTGTTTTTCCGTTGGTTCCGGTAATGCCAACCAGTTTTAATTCTTTAGAAGGATGACCGTAAAAATTAGCGGCCATATGCGCCAAAGCCAAATTGGTATCTTTTACTTGAACATAAGTAACGTCTGATTTGATTTCGGCGGGAAACGCATCGCAAATCACGGCTAAAGCTCCGTTATCTATAGCTTTATCAATAAAGTGATGTCCGTCTGAAAGACTTCCGCGAATAGCGACAAAAACATCACCCGCAGTTATTTTTCTGGAATCAAAATCAATAAGATTGACCTCGATTTCAGTGCTGCCTTTAACCGCCTCAATGGATACTTTATATAATATGTCTTTTAAAACGTTCACGATAATTCAAGTAAAATGGTGGTTTTTTTGGTAAAAATTTGCCCAGGTTGGATGGATTGCGATTTGACTTTTCCAGTCCCTTTAACTCTAATATTTAACCCTAAATTTCCAAGTAATGCAATCGCATCCATCCCAGGCATTCCTTTTACATTTGGAATGATTTTTTTAGTATTTTGAACTTTGGTGTAATATTTTGCATAGCTGTTTTCTTGTTGTGGATTCTTGCGGTTTAAGTTCTTGATTTCATTCATGGATGGCGCATCAGTAAAAATCTTTTGCGCAATTCGTTTGAATACCGGACCGGCTACATCAGCTCCGTAGTAATTGTTGTTTGATGTATTGGGTTCATGAACCACCACAATGCAAGAATACTTTGGGTCATCTGCCGGAAAATAGCCTACAAATGACGAGATGTAATGCTTTTCGGTTCCACCGTTTTTGGCATAATTGGCCTGAGCCGTTCCGGTTTTTCCGGCCATTGAGAATTCTTTTGAATACAACTTAGCTCCGGTTCCTTTTTTGACTACATTTTGCATGACAGCTTTAAGCTTGGCAATGGTTTCTGATGAGCAAACACGTGGGTTGATGACTTCTTTGTTGAATTTTTTGATGGTTTTGTTCCACTCCTTAATTTCTGAGACAAATTGTGGTTTGACCATTTCGCCATTGTTGGCCACGGCATTGTAAAAAGTCAAAGTTTGCAATGGAGTTATTGAAACGCCGTATCCAAAAGCCATCCACGGAAGTGAAATAGCGCTCCAACGCGGACTACCCGGCTGTGGAATATAAGGTATTCCTTCGCCTTTGATGGGTAGGCCCAATGGTTTGTTGAGTCCGAAATTATTGAGGTGGTTGACAAACTTTTCCGGCTCATTTTTGTAACTGTTGTAAACCGCTTGTACCAAAACCGTATTCGACGAAACTTCAAAACCGCGCGCGAGTGAAATTTTACCATAACCCCCTTCATGTGAATCGCGGACTTTTTTGCCTGAATAAGTAATGATGCCTCCGTAACTGTCAAACACCGCGCTGGTGTCAAGTTTTTTGTCTTCAAGCAAAGCCATCAAATCAGCCAACTTGTAGGTTGAGCCCGGCTCGTGGGCCTCGGCAATAGCGTAATTGGTGGTTTCAAAATAAGTGCTATCGGCCGCTTTATTGGTACTGGCAGGATTTTTCCCCAAATTAGAAATGGCTTTAACTTTTCCGGTTTTGGTTTCCATCACCACCACGCAACCGTGATCAGCATTGTATTGTCGCAATTGTTTGAGCAAAGCATGATGCGCAATATCTTGAATGTATACATCTATGGTTGAAATCACATCGTAACCATCTTGTGGCTCAACTTCATTGACATCACGGATGGGTTTCCACTGACCTTTGGCTATTTTTTGCTTGAGCACTTTACCGTCTTTTCCGTTGAGATATTGACGAAAGGCCCATTCGATGCCTTTTCCGTCTAATGCACCGGTAGGCGTTTTGCGCTCATAACCAATGGTACGCTCAGCGATTTTCCCAATCGGGTGTTCGCGAACGGTTTTTTGTTCGGTAATCATTCCGCCTTTGTATGCACCTAAGTTGAACAGCGGAAAACCTTTGATTTTCATGTAATCGGTATAGCTTAAATCACGCGCAACCAAAAAGTAACGGCTTTTATTAGCACGCGCTTTTCTGAGGTTGTTGTAGATTTCTCCGGATGATTTTTTGAGCAACCTGCCCAATGAATCGGCCAAGGCGCGGACGTTTTTGTCAAAAGCCTCAGTTTTAGGTGCCACAGCATCAAACCGAACGGTATATTTGGGAATAGAAGTAGCCAACAAGCTGCCATCGGCCGAATAAATATTGCCTTTATTGGCGGGAATCACAAAATTTTTAACGGTGCGTTCTTGCGCTAGTTTGCGGTAATAATCGCCTTCACTCCACTGAATTTTGGTAAGTTTAAAGATGACCGCTACAGCCATGAGAAACATAGCGAACGCCACAAGATACATGCGGTACGATATGTATTTTTCTTCTACTGCCATAGTCTTTGAAAGAAATTTTTTTCTTCTTCTTTTTTTACTTTAATCTTAACCGGCGGAACAGAGGCCGGATATATTTTTCGGGCTTCCATTTCAGAAGCAACCGTTGATTCCATTTTGAGTTGCATGAGTTCAGAACGTCTGTCAACAAACTCTGAGCGCAATTCTTTTACCTCACCGGTCAAAGCCACAATTTTGAACACTTTTTGCTCATAGCTTTGGGTATTGGCAATCATGAGAATGGCCAGCACAATCAAAAACACAATGAATCGCCAGTTCTTGGCTGCATTGGCTTCTTCATTAATGAGAAACCTGGCTTTTAAAATGCTGTAAACTCCGTTCTTCATAAATCAAATTGCTTACAACTTTTCGGCTATTCTCAGTTTGGCGCTGCGCGCTCTGTTGTTGATTTCTATTTCTTGCTGACATGGCACCATCAGCTTTTCTATGATTTTAAACGGCACAGTAAAACGACCAAAAAAATCGCGCTCAGGCTCGCCTTCAAACATCCCATTGCGCATAAAACGCTTGACCAATCGGTCTTCAAGCGAGTGATAAGAAATAACACTCAATCTTCCGCCCGGTTTGAGAATCTCGAGCGACTGCTCTAAAAACTCTTTTAAAACTTCCATTTCTTGGTTGACTTCAATGCGAATGGCTTGGTATATCTGCGCCAAGATTTTATTGCTTTTGTGGGCAGGCAAAAAACGACTTAAAATCATTTTAAGCTCTTCCGTATTTTGAATCGGTTTGTGCTCACGTGCCTCGATGATGGTTCTGGCCATGGCCGGAGCACTTTTGAGCTCTCCGTATTCAAGAAAAATTCTGGTCAGACCGGCAGCATCATACGTATTGACCACTTGATAAGCACTAAGTTCGTTTTTACGACTCATGCGCATATCGAGCTTGGCTTCAAATCGGGTTGAAAATCCGCGCTCTGCCACATCAAACTGATGCGATGAAACGCCTAAATCAGCCAAAATACCGTCGACCTGTTTTACACCGTGAAATCGCAAGAACCTTTTAATGAATCTGAAATTCTCATGAATGAGTTCAAATCTTTCGTCTTTTAGGGCATTCTCAAGCGCATCTTCATCTTGATCAAAGGCAAATAGTTTTCCGTTCGGACCAAGTCTTTTAAGAATCTCACGCGCATGTCCACCACCGCCAAAAGTCACATCGACATATACTCCGTCGGGCTTAATATTGAGTCCATCAACCGTTGGATGCAGCAATACGGGGTTATGATATTCCATGATTGTCGTCATTTACCTGCCCCATTACTTCCTCGGCCAAATCAGCAAAATCAACTACTGAGTTATCGATGGCTTTTTCATACAAATCTTTGTCCCAAATCTCAATGATGTTTACTGCCGAAGAAAGCACCACATCTTTAGAAATCTGAGAAAAAACAACCAAATCTTTCGGAATGAGCAAACGCCCTAAATTGTCGATTTCAACGACTTTCACACCGGCCGTAAAACGACGAATGAAGTCATTGTTTTTTTTAACAAATCGATTGAGTTTGTTGACTTTTTGCATCATAGCATTCCATTCTTGCATTGGATACAACTCTAGACAAGGCTGAAAAACCGAGCGTTTTAAAACAAAACCATCTTGCAAAACAACTGAGAGCTGCTTCTTGAGCGGCAAAGGCAAAAGAAGCCTACCCTTGGCGTCAACTTTACACTCGTATGTTCCGATGAATGAGTTCAAGAAAATGGTTTTAAAATGTTTAAAGGCAAAAATATAAAATAAAATACCACATTTTACCACAAATTACCACTTTGTTGATAAGTTTTACCACTCTGTTGTCATTTTGAAACAAAAACAAACGCAGAGCACCCAATCAATTATTTGTCAAATCGTTAAGAATTGTTTAGTTTCAAAATTAGATTCTTCATTTTATCAAAAAGATTAACAAAAAGATCGAGTAAACGTTTGAAAACTCAAATGATGAACCTGATATAAAAGCCTGCAAAAAACAACACTTTTGATTTTGACTTTTATACAGATACGCTTGGATATTCTTTATATATTTGCCGCTAACAAATGCTAAAACTCATTCATGGATTTAGAGATAAAAAAAGAAGGTAAATACAGTTATTACGAAGCCGGCGAAGGCACTCCGATAGTTATTCTGCATGGATTAATGGGCGGATTGAGCAATTTTGACGGAGTTTCGAATTACTTTCCGAAATTGGGCTACAAAGTGGTCATTCCGGAACTTCCGATTTACACGCAAAACATCCTTAAAACCAATGTTAAAGCATTTGCCAAATACGTCAAAGACTTCATCACGTTTAAAGGTTTTGAGAGAGTGATTCTTTTGGGTAACTCTTTGGGCGGGCACATCGCTTTGTATCACTGCAAAATGTATCCTGAAAAAGTAGCCGGATTGGTCATTACCGGAAGTTCTGGTTTGTATGAAAGCGCTATGGGTGACAGTTACCCGAAACGCGGAGATTATGAGTATATCAAGAAAAAAGCAGAAGCCGTTTTTTACGATCCGAAAATAGCAACCAAAGAAATTGTTGACGAAGTTTTTGCAGTTGTCAACGACCGAATTAAAGTGCTCAAAACTTTAACCATTGCCAAAAGTGCAATTCGCCACAACATGGCCAAAGATTTGCCAAAGATGCACGTAAAAACCTGTATTATTTGGGGCAAAAATGACCAAGTAACACCGCCGGAGGTTGCAGAAGAATTCCACAAACTGATGCCTAATTCATCTCTGTATTGGATTGATAAATGCGGACATGCCGCCATGATGGAGCATCCGGATGAATTCAATAGACTATTGCACGAGTGGCTTAAAGAAGTACATTTATAAAAAACAAAAAGTCCTTTTCATCGAGGGCTTTTTTATGGAATAAAAACATGAAAATCACCTCAGCCGAATTCATCATCAGCAACGCTCATCCAGAAAAATGTCCGAACGAACCCCTACCGGAATACGCCTTTATTGGCCGATCAAATGTGGGGAAATCTTCGCTCATCAACATGCTGACCAATCATAAAAATTTGGCAAAAACCTCGGCCAAACCCGGAAAAACACAGCTCATCAATCATTTTAAAATCAATCAGAATTGGTTTTTGGTAGATTTACCGGGCTATGGTTATGCGCGTGTTTCTAAACAAACCAAGGCGATTTTTCAGAAATTCATTACCGATTATTTTGAAAAAAGACAACAGTTGGTTTGTGCTTTTGTGCTGATTGACATTCGGCACGATGCCCAAAAAATCGATTTGGAATTCATGGAATATTTGGCCGAATCTGAAATTCCGTTTCTGATCATCTTTACCAAAGCTGACAAAATCGGACATTCAAAAATCAACTCAAATATTGCCGTGTACAAAAAGCAAATGATGGCCAATAACTGGGAAGAAATGCCGCAATACTTTGTGACTTCATCACTTGAAAGCACCGGTAAAGAAGCCATCTTGGATTTTATTGATCAAGTGAACCAAGACTTTTTTAAAAGCCAAAAGATCTAAGAAAATATTAAATCAATTCAAGTTTTTCGGCAAAGTAATCGCAGAAATCTTTCATGGTTCCGGCCATTTTTTCATCGCCGGTGGCGCGCTGAAAAGTATCGGTCATGGCCACCAAGGTTTGATGAAAAAACTGTTTCATTTCATCCACCGGCATATCTTTGGTCCAAAGATCTATGCGCATGGTTTCTTTGGCTTTGTGGTCCCAAATAGAGAGCAAAACCGCTTTGGATTCTTCGGCTTCAACACCGCCATCACGCGCTGTCCAAGTGAGTTTTTCAGGAATGCGATTTTCATCTAAGGTTACGAGAACTTTGATTTCAGAAGTCATATTTTTACTCATCTTTTTTGGGTTTGTAGTGGGATTGTTCAAAAATTTGTTTGGCATCGGTGCTGAGCATGGTTTGCAGCGAAACATCGTTGTTTTTCATATACGAACGAACAATTTGCCAACCAATCCAACTGCCGATTCTGCCCGGTGATTCGTTGTCAATTTCAAGATAAAATTTTGAAAAAGGCGCCATATACACAAAACGCGACAACAATTTTTGTTCGGTGCTGTACAACAGATTGCGCTCTATAAAATAGCGCCAAACATACGCCTCGTTCTCTTGGCTCCACTTGATTTGATTGGCTGTGTAGCCCATTCGCTCTGCATCTGTGTAATCCGGAAGAAGTATATCTTTTAGATAGAGCATTTTTCCTTGATAGATTAATTCGTCTAAAAAAGCGGCATTACTTGGTGGCGGAACTTGGGTTCGCGCATAAGCCGAAACGATATCGGGCATCATTTGTCTGGGCTCAAAACCTTCTTTTAAATATTTTGGAAATTCATAAAAGCGATGATCACGCCCCAAATACAACTCTAATGGAATAATAAGTTTGTCACGCGTGTAGATGATTTTGGTTTGATAGTCCATCTCAGCGATGATGGTGTACACTTGCGGCAAAGGTGTTTTAGGGAAATAATATTTGATGTGTCGAAACAAATCTTCGGTTTCTTGGGTTTGCGTGCTAAAATCAGCATAGCGTTTCTCAACTTCGCTGTAGAGTTCGCGCCACTGCGGATTTTGAATTTTGTCAAGCCAAACGCTGTCGTCGTTTCCGGGTGGAAAAAAGAAGGGATATGCTTGCTTGACTTGCCCGAGCGTTTGCGGTGTGGCTCCAAAAAAAGCTTTTTCAAAACGATGCACTTTGAGCTGGACCGGAATGGCTTCGACTGCTTTTTCTATCTTGGATTTTTTATCACAGCTCAAAATCATTAGACTCAAAAGCATCAATAACCAGAAATGTTTTTTCATAAACGAGCATCAAATTAGCCCTGATGGGCGCGGCATCCTTTTGCCTGTTTCTTGAACAGGGAAAAGATACAGCAAACAGCAGGAAATAGCTTCAAATAATTTTTACTTTTGCAAAGATACATGGCACTTGAATAAATTTTCTGAAAAAATGCATAAAAAAACCAACTTGGATATTCCAAAAACCAACCAACATATTGTTAACTGGCTGAAAACCTATGCCGAAAATGCTCGTGTAGAGGGTTTTGTAGTAGGTATTTCAGGCGGAATTGACTCAGCAGTAACCTCGAGTTTGTGTGCGCAAACGGGCTTAAAGGTGATTTGTGTAGAAATGCCGATTCACCAAGCCGCAAACCAAGTTTCTCGCGGCAGAGAGCACATTGACCAACTACAAAAGCGCTTTGCCAATGTAGCACACACCGAAGTTCATTTGACACCGGTTTTTGAAAGTTTCAAACAACAAATTCCGGAGAGTCAAGACCAGGCAAAACTCAATTTATCACTGGCCAATTCGCGTGCGCGCTTACGCATGACCACTTTGTATTACATTGCCGGAATTCACGGCTTGCTTGTGGCCGGTACCGGAAATAAAGTAGAAGATTTTGGCGTGGGCTTTTACACCAAATACGGTGATGGCGGAGTTGATTTGAGCCCAATTGCCGATTTGATGAAATCAGATGTTTATGCTTTGGGCGCTTATTTAGGCGTCCCGGAATCTATTTTAAAGGCGGCTCCTACCGATGGTTTGTTTGGCGATGACCGAACCGATGAAGACCAATTGGGCGCGCGTTATGATGAATTGGAATGGGCAATGTTGGCTGCCGAAGCCGGACAAAAAAGTGATGATTTTACCGGAAGAGAAAAAGAAGTTTTTGATATTTACACTCGATTGCACAACAATAATCTACACAAAATGAACCCAATACCAGTTTGTTTGCTTCATCGACAGATTTAGTCAATTCATCTAAAAAAGTTAGCCCTTTTATTTTTTTTAACTAAATTCGGTGCAAATTAAACAATCCCTCTTAAACAGCACTCTTATGATTAAAGTTTGTTTAGCCGATAATTATCCTGCGGTACACTTTGGAATCAAATCTTATTTCAAAGATCATTCAGATATTGCCATTGTTGCTAATGTTGGTAATTTCTCTATGGTTAAAGACGTATTGTACACCAAAGAAATTGATGTGCTTATTCTAGATTTAGACCTAGACGGTTTGTCTAGTTTGTATGAATTAAAAGCTATTATCAAGCATTATCCAAAGACGAAGATTATTGTTTTTAGCAGCTACTCTGAGCAGATTTACGCTCCGAATGCTATCAAAGCCGGTGTAGCGGGTTATGTGCATAAAACAGCCAAAATTGAAACCTTGGGCATAGCCATCATGAAGGTACATCAAGGGCAAACCATTTTGAATGATTCAATCAAACGCAACTTAGCACTCATTGCCAAACAAAACAAAAGTGAGCGTTTGTACCGAAAACTTTCCAACCGAGAAATTGAGGTTTTGCGTTATTTGAGCAACGGTAAGAAAAACAATGAAATTTCTTCGATTTTGGGGCTCAACGAAAAAACCATCAGTACTTATAAACTGCGCTTACTCACCAAACTCAACGTAACCAATTTGGTTGATTTGGTCAACAAAGCCAGAACATTAGAGATTGTTTAATAGCGCGAGAGCACTCTTCCGAGCCTTTTAGAAAATGAATTAATTAGTTTGTAGTAATCAGTAGCCATCGCCAGCGTTTCTGAGTTGTCGGCTTCAGGCTCCGGGCTGATATTTTCTTTTAATTCATCTATAATTCTGTTCACCAAATACCAACGCAAAGTGAGAATGGTTTCTGAAACGTATTGCGCAATGGTTTGGTCTTTGAGTTTGACCATGATTTGTTTCGACTCCCAATTGTGCAAAGAAAATTGCTCTTCTAGCATGAGGATATCGGTAATCACCGAAGCCATTTGAGGTTCTAAATGGGTTAAATATTGATCCATTTGAAATGCTTCAGCTTGGTGGAAATAATCAGTCAGATGTTTGAAAATATCTTTGAAAATTGGGTTTCCCAATTCAATTTCATCTTCTTGTAGACTTAAATATATGTATTGAAAAACCTTGAGTGTTCGCTTTTCAAGTGCCGTTTCAATTTCGCCCTCTTCATTGGTTTTAAGCACTAAATCTTCAAATTCTTCTTCGCGGTTTCCGTACAAAAGCAAAATTTCAATGATTTTGCGCTCAAGCTCATACAAAACATCTACTGAGGCAACTTGCTCAGGCGTTTCGTTCTTGACCACTTCAAAAGCTTTCTGCTCTTGACGCATTTTTTTTCCGGCCTCAGACAAATCTTTTTGAACCAATTGCGCCAGCGTGCTCACGAGTACTTGCTCAGAAATATCCATGATGCGCGCGCATTCTTGAATATAAATTTCGCGCTTGATTCGGTCAGGGATTTTAGAAATACTCGCCACCATATCGCGAATTAAATCGGCTTTTTTGATGGGGTCGTTGTTGGCCTCTTTCATGAGTAACGAAGCTTTGAACTGTATGAAATCTTTGGCGTTTTGCTCAAGATAAGCCACCAAATCATCATACGAATTCTTACGCGCAAAACTGTCGGGGTCTTCGCCTTCGGGAAAGGTACAAACGCGTACATTCATACCTTCTTCAAGAATCAAATCAATTCCGCGAATCGAGGCGCGCAAACCCGCTGCATCGCCATCATAAAGAACTGTGATGTTTTTGGTGAGCCGATTGACGAGTCTGATTTGATCGGGCGTTAATGCGGTTCCGGACGATGCGACAACATTTTCTATACCGCTTTGGTGAAACTGAATCACATCGGTATAACCTTCAACCAAATAGCAATTATCTTGTTTGGCAATGGCTTGTTTGGCTTGAAAAATTCCGTAAAGTACTTTGCTTTTATGATAGATTTCACTCTCAGGTGAGTTGAGATATTTGGCGACTTTTTTATCGTTGCCCAAAATGCGGCCGCCAAAGCCCAATACGCGGCCCGACATACTGTGAATCGGGAACATTACACGTCCGCGAAAGCGATCGAGCAAACTGCCGTCTTCGCGCACTATTGAAAGCCCAACGCTTTCTAAAAAAGTTTGTTGATAGGCTTTACTGACTGCTTCTTTTGAAAATGCATCGCGCTGCTCAGGTGAGTAACCCAAAGAGAATTTTTTGATGGATTCATCACTAAAACCGCGCTCTCTAAAATAGCTCAAGCCAATGGCCTTGCCTTCTTCAGTTTGTAAAAGTGTCTGATGAAAATAATCACGGGCAAACTCTGAAACCAAAAACATACTCTCGCGCGCATCGGCTTGGGCTTTGTCTTCTTGGGTTTGCTCTGTTTCTTCGAGCTCAATATTGTATTTTTTGGCCAAATAACGAATGGCTTCGGGGTAGGTAAAATGCTCGTGTTCCATCAAGAAAGCCACCGCGTTTCCGCCTTTGCCCGAGCTGAAATCTTTCCAGATTTGTTTGGCTGGCGATACCATAAACGATGGCGAGCGCTCGTTTGAAAAAGGGCTTAATCCTTTGTAATTGCTGCCGGCGCGTTTGAGTTGAACAAAATCGCCAATGACCTCCTCAACGCGGGCGGTTTCAAAAACGGTATCAATAGATGATTTTGAGATCAAAGCACAAAAAATTTCAGTGTTGCCAAAGGTACAAAGTTTCAGGAATGTTTCGGCATCCTTTAGCCCTGACAGCAGCGGCATCCTTTTTTAAAGCTAAACCAACGCGCAGCAAAGGTTTTGCTTTGAAAAAGATACAGCGAATGGCAGGAAATAGCTTCTAAAAATAAAAAAAGCGCCTCTAAAAAGAAACGCTTTTCAACCTAAATATAATCTAACTGAAACATGCTTAATTCAAGTCAAATCGCAAACCGAGTGAAACGTTGCGCTGATCAATGGCGTTGTTGCGAAACAGCGGATTGAGATCGTATTTGGCGTATAAACTGACTTCTTTGTAACCAATGTAGGCACTCACACCATAGATAAAATCATTGACGTTGAAATCGCCGCGGGTTCTGCTGCGCACATCGTTGCCGTTGTCATCTTCATAACACAAAATTTGTTTAGATTTGATGTTGCCGCCCACATAACCTCCTAAACCAATGCGCATGCTTTTGTGGGTTTGAAAAGTGGTTTTTCCGTCTTTGGTTTTTTGTCCGGAGAAATCAAATTCTAAATGAAAAGGCGCCACTAAATATACGTTTCGGAAACGTGAATCATCTAAATGCTGCGGGCTAGCAACCAAATTGGTTTGATTGCCTGATTCGACAAAATAGCGATTCTCTGTAGGTCGCAAATTGTTGTACATTAAGGACAAGCCGTATTTGGCGTGCAATAAGTTGTTGTTTTTGAAGATGCGCGTGTTGTAGGTGATGCCCCATTCGTAAAAATGCGAACCCCAATATCTAAAATCTGAGTTAGCAACTGCTCCGTCTGTAACCAAGTTATTCAAACCGAAGGCAAAGACAAATTGCGAGGTGGTTCGGCGCTCGTTGTAATCGCGCTTTTTGAAATCTTTTGATTTGAAGCGAATGACGAAGGTGCGTGTAGAATCGCTTTCTTGCAGTTTGCCGTCCACTTTTTCTTGTACCAAATCGCGCAGTTCGTTTTGTGCTGTGGCAACTCTGGTTTCAATGTTTTTAGCGCGGGTTTCGGCCAATTGAATTTTCTTTTGATCTGCTTGCTCTTGGGTGATTTGCCCTTTGGCGAGTTCTTCATTGACGGTCTCGACTTCAACTTTGAGCGCATCTTTTTCTTCTTTAGTAATGGCTGAGATTTTGTTGGCAATGACTTTGGCGCGTGATTCAAAGGTTTCTTGCGCAAAGATTAAGTTGATACACAAAAGTAAAATTCCGGTGAGGTAAAAAGTAAAACTTCTCATGATAATTGATTTTTAATTATTGATTGATGTTTGTTTCTTGATTTCGGTTGGCCAAAGCCACTTTGACGTTTTGGTAATTTTTGTTGATGCCTTTGATGACTTTTTCACGAAAGGAAAGCTCGAGTTCGCCATCTACCTTTGAAAGCAAGTTTGAAGCGTTGACTTTGATGGCTGAAGTTCCGAGTTTGACTTCTGTTTGGGTTAGAGCAATTTCAGGATTAATGATAGATTTGACGGGCCATGTCTGATTAATTGATTCTGTTTTTTGATGATTGATTGATGACTCCTGAGCGATTGATTGTGTTTCTGTAGTTGATTTTTGTGGTATAGATTTTTCTTGAATAGATTTCGGTTGGCGATTTTCTGAATGATGATTCTGAGCTACCGATGGTTGTTTGTTTTGAAAAGACGGCTGAACAACATCCACTTTTTTAGGCTCGGCAGAAGGCTGCGCTATAGAATCTGCTGCGTTTTGAATCGGTTGTGCATTTTGCTCAACAACTTCATTTCTGGGTGCGTCTATAGCAGGAGTTGGATGGCTGAGAAAAATATAAGCAATGGCCAAAAAACCAATCAAAGCTGCTGCAATGTAGAGCCATTGATAATTAAATCCGGCCTTTTTTTCTTCGGCAACCGTAAGCATGGCATCTAAGCGATCCCAAGCGGCCGGGCTCGGATTGATTTCTCTCGACTGCATTTGCTTTTTAAATTGCTTTTCTAATTTTTTATTGGGTTCCATTTTGGTTGGATTTTAAGTGGTGGATGTTTTCCTGAAGTATTCTTCGGGCGTGTGACAACTGTGATTTTGAAGTCCCTTCGCTGATGTTGAGCATGGTGGCAATTTCGTGGTGTTTGTATCCTTCAATGGCGTATAAATTGAAAATCATTTTATAACCGTCGGGCAAAGCATCAATCAAAAACTGAATTTCTTCAACCGTAAATTGGCTGTCGATTTCATTGATGGTTTCAGGAGTGAATTTCTCGTCCTCCATGAAACTGATTTTCTTCTGTGCTCTGAGAAACGAAATACATTCATTAACCATTATGCGACGAATCCAACCTTCAAAACTGCCTTTGTGTTCAAAATTTTTGAGGTGGGTAAAAACCTTCATAAAAGCCGTAATCATAACATCTTCAGCTGCATGCAAATCTTTGATGTACTGACGGCATACGCTCAGCATTTTAGAAGCATACTGTTGGTAAATCAAATGCTGCGCTTGACGATTGTTGTCAAGTGCCAGCGCAATGGTTTGCTTTTCTTGCTGATGTAAATCAATTACTTTCAAAACCTGTTTTTAGCATGTGTTTCTATAAGCATAGACGCGATTCCCTGAAAAAGGGTTGCATGAAGTAAAAAAAAAGAAGCTAAAAAAATGAAAATGTTTTTTAACTATTTGATTTTCATATGTTTTTGAATCAAAAAAAATTAAATTTTTCTTTCAATAACATAGTTGACCATGAGGATCAAAGCTTTTTTATAGTCAGAATCGGGGTATTTTTCTAACAAAGCGAGTGCTTGTTGCTGAAAATCGAGCATTTTTTGTTCGGCATAAACCAATCCGTTTTTGTTTTTGACAAATGCAATGACTTCTTTGATGCGCTTTTTGTCTTTGTTGTGGTTTTTGATTGAATTAATCAACCATGATTTCTCATCTTTTGAACAGTTGTTGAGCGTGTAAATCAAAGGCAAAGTCATTTTTTGCTCTTTGATGTCAATGCCAGTGGGTTTTCCGATGGCATCATCAGTGTAATCAAACAAATCGTCTTTGATTTGAAAAGCCATTCCGATGAGTTCGCCAAAATGACGCATGTTTTCAACTTCATCATCGTTATCAACTACCGAACGAGCGCCCAAAGCACAACACGAAGCAATCAAAGTGGCTGTTTTTTTTCGGATGATATCGTAATAAACTGATTCAACAATATCTAACCGACGGGCTTTTTCTATCTGAAGTAATTCTCCTTCGCTCATTTCGCGCACGGCGACTGATATAATGCGCAGTAAATCAAAATCTCCGTGGTCTATGGATAGCAACAAACCTTTAGAGAGCAAATAATCGCCCACCAAAACCGCAATTTTATTTTTCCAAAGCGCATTGATGGAAAAAAATCCGCGGCGACGATTGCTGTCGTCTACTACATCATCATGCACTAAAGTAGCTGTATGAATCAGTTCAATGACCGAGGCTCCGCGATATGTGCGTTCATTAACGGTTCCGCCACTGAGCATTTTGGCTGTTAGAAACACAAACATCGGACGCATTTGTTTGCCTTTTCGGTTGACAATATAATACGTAATGCGATTGAGCAACGCCACCTGTGAACTCATAGATTCATAGAACTTCTTCTCGAAAAGTTCCATTTCGGACTGAATGGGCTGCTTTATTTGTGCGGTAATATTCATACAGAAGCCCAAAGATACTTATAAAAGTAATTGAGGCGCAATGCAATATTTTATATTTTTTTACATTTGAATTAAACTCTTTTAAAAGTGTTCAGTCAAAAGGCAAACTTAAAAACGACGAGATTATGAAAACAAGAATTTTAATGATGGGAGCTGTGCTGGCATTGATGGTTACAGCTTGTAGTAAAGACGATTCAAAGAGTAGTGCATCCGCTGCTGACTTTAGTGCGGATGAAGCCAAACTCAATTCAAAAATGGACATTGCCAATGACGATGTTTCTGATATTGTGGAAGAGCAATTTGATGCTACCCAAAGCAGTGCTGCCAATCGGAGTGCTGAAAATGCATCTTCAACTTCTAACCTGCCTTCATGTGCCACTGTGACAAGAGTTCCAGCGTTTGGAGAAATAATTACCCCAGGTACGCTCGTGACCAAAACGATAGATTTTGGAACCACGGGCTGTGAAAGAAATAACGGAAACATTTTAAAAGGAAAAATCATCATTACTTTTACCTACCAACCGGGGGCTAATCCACAAACCATCAATTATCAATTTGATAATTTCTACCACAACAACGTAAAATTTACCGGTAATAAAACCTTTACCAGAACCATGACCGAGGCCACACAAACATCGCCAAGTCATCCGGTGGTGGTGATGAATATGGATTTAGACGCTACTTTCCCTGATGGCCGTGTGATTCACCGAACCGGAACCAGAACCAGAGAAATTATTGAGGGCTATGGAAATGCTGATTTAAGTGATAATGTGTATTCTGTTACCGGAAACTGGACCAATACATTTCCGAACGCGAGTGTAAAAACCAGCACGATTACTACTCCTCTTATCGTAAAAATGAGTTGTATCCAACAAAACAAACCGCTGATTGTTCAAGGTGTCATTACGTTTCAGAGAAATACCAGAACGGCTTCTTTAGACTATGGTGATGGAACTTGTGACAACATAGCAACTTATACCGTTAACGGAAATTCTTATACAATCATCATCGGAAACTAATCTTGCTTGCATTATAAACAAAAAAACGCTCTCAAAATCGGGAGCGTTTTTTTATGCTTCTTTGTTGGCCAACTGACCGCAAGCGGCATCGATGTCTTTACCCCGACTGCGCCTTACTTTAGCCACAATATCATTCGCTTCTAAAGCGCGAATATATGCATTGATGGCTTTTTCATCGGCTTGTTGAAATGCTCCGTCATCAATAGGGTTGTATTCAATTAGATTGACTTTACACGGAACATATTTGCAAAACTTGACTAGAGCATCAATAGATTTTGGATCGTCGTTGATGCCTTTCCAAACCACATATTCATAAGTCACCCGACTTTTGGTTTTTTGATACCAATATTCAAGGGCTTTACGCAAATCGGTCAACGGAAAATTTTTGGTAAACGGCATAATCTCATTTCTGATTTCTTCCACCGCCGAGTGAAGCGATACCGCCAATTTGAACTTTACCCCATCGTCGGCCATCTTTTTAATCATCTTTGAAATTCCAGAAGTAGACACCGTAATGCGTTTAGGCGACATGCCCAAACCTTCCTCCGAAGTAATCATCTCTATGGCAGCAAGCACATTGTTGTAATTCATGAGTGGTTCGCCCATACCCATAAAAACAATGTTCGACAACGGACGTCCGTGATATAATCTGCTTTCTTTGTCAATTGAAACCACTTGATCGTAAATTTCATCTGGGTTCAGATTGCGCATGCGTTTGAGTCGGGCCGTTGCACAAAAATTGCAATCCAGACTACACCCCACTTGGCTAGATACGCAAGCGGTGGTGCGGGTTTCGGTCGGGATTAAAACCGATTCAACAATCAACCCATCATGCAATCGCAAAGCATTTTTAACTGTACCGTCTTCACTGCGCTGCATTTGATCTACCTGAATATGGTTGATGACAAAATTATCTTCAAGCATCTGACGGGTAGCTTTTGACAAATTGGTCATGTCGTCAAAACGATGCGCGCCTTTGCTCCAGAGCCATTCATAGACTTGGTTTCCGCGAAAAGACTGATCGCCTTGAGCAGTAAAAAAATCGCGCAATTGCTGTTTTGACAAAGCGCGGATATCTTTTTTATCAATTTGCATGCAGCAAATTTAATTCAAATTCAGCGATTGGACGCTGAGATAATTTGATAACTTTGAGAAAATATTCAGCCATGCATTTTCTTTCTGAAGAACTCGAAGATTACGTCGAAAAACACTCTGAAAACGAACCCGAATTATTGGCGGCACTCAACCGAGAAACGCACTTAAAAATTTTAAGCCCGCGTATGCTCAGTGGTCATTTTCAAGGCCGTGTTTTGAGTATGTTATCTAAACTCATTCGTCCCAAAAACATACTAGAAATCGGAACCTATACAGGTTACTCGGCTTTGTGTTTGTGTGAAGGAATACAAGATAATGGCGTTTTACACACCATTGATATTAAAGACGAACTTGTGGGTTTTCAGCGCAAATATTTTGACCAATCGCCTTGGGGCAAACAAATTGCACAGTATTTGGGCCCGGCCACTGAGATTATTCCAACCCTGAACGACACATTTGATTTGGTTTTTATTGATGCTGACAAAGAGAACTACCTCAATTATTACGAATTAATCATGCCTAAAATGAATCAAGGCGGTGTGATTTTATCCGACAATGTACTTTGGAGCGGAAAAGTTTTAGAACCCATCAAAGACAACGACCGAAGCACCAAAGCGCTGATGGCCTACAACGAACATCTCAAAAATGATCCTCGTGTTGAAACCGTTTTGCTGCCTATTCGCGATGGACTTACCGTGAGTCGGGTGCTTTAAGCTTGAAAGTATTTTTTGAAATAGTGTTTTGAGAGCAAAACTCCGAAAACGCCACCAAATAAATATCCGAACAAAATATCTCCGAGAAAATGAACCCCAAGATAGATGCGGCTATACGCAAAAATGAGCGGGAACAGAAAAATCAAAAATCCAAATTTGTAATAGCGCTTGAGCAAGCTATATACAAAAACCATCGAAGCCATAGAATTGGCTGCATGCGCTGAAAAAAAACCAAATGTAACACTGGGTTTCACCACGCGAATCAAATCTTTTATTTCAGGATCATTGCAAGGTCTGAGTCGCTCAAAAGTAACTTTGAATAAATTAGCCGATTGATCACATAAGAACATGAGAATCGCAATATATACCATGCCAATTCCGAGGTTGCGCCAGCCTATTTTTTTTTGCAACAAATAAAACAACAACAAGAAAAAAGGAATCCAAGTCCATTGCTTGGTAATCATGAGCCAGAAACCATCATATTTTTCTGAGCCCAATGAATTAAGCAGTACAAAAGCTTTTTTGTCGAGCGCTATGATTTTTTCAAGCATTACTTTTGACGTTTAATCGGGCCTTCTTGAATATCTTCGAGGCTTTGAGCCACTTCATTTTGAGTTTGCGCAGTTTCGGTCAACATTTGAGTTTTGGCTTTATTGACTTCGGTTTCAATATCTTGGGTAAGTCCGGTAAAATTTCCGTGTAACTCTTCAAAAGTTTTGTCTAATCCGTTGGCTTGAGCGCCTTTCTGGATTTCACTTTTGATATCATTGGTAGCATTTTTGAGCTGTGCCATAATCTTACCCAAATTACGGGCAATCTCAGGAATTTTATCTGTTCCGAACAACATCAGAGCTACAAACATGATGAAAATTAATTCACCGCCTCCAATACCAAACATAATCAATTATTTTGTGGCAAATGTACAAACTTAAGTGTTTGCTACATGACTTGGGTTGACTAATTAAATGTTAATCAAATTTTGATTTGACTTCAGCTTTAGGCCATACATTGTTGGTTACATCAATATCGGCGGTTTCCTCTTTCGGGTCAACCATTATTTTTGAAATAGCTTTTTTAGTAGCAAACACGCGACTCACCTCGGCATCATTCATGCGCCAAATTTGCGCCGGAAATTTGTAATCCTCTGTTGTTCCATCATCATAAGTAAGTTGAACAATAATCGGCATCACCAATCCTCCAGGTTTATCAAAGGTCACTTGATAGAAGTATTTAGGAGCATCGAGTTTGGCTTGTTCTTCAGCCGTAAACTTGGTTTTGACAAATTCATCCAAAGAAGTAATATTGGCAATATTGAGTGGTTTTTTCATTTCAGGCTTAAAATCCGGGCTTGCATCGGCAATCATATACACCAGCGGACCACTAGCCTTGAGTCGGTTTCGACGCGTAACTTCGGGCGCTTTAAAATCTTTGGGCGGATCATTGCTCACAAAATATTGCTTGACTTCTTTGATGCCAATATCGGTGTAATCTGTGGTAAAAAACCATCCTCTAAAAAACCAATCCAAATCAACTCCGGAGGCGTCTTCCATGGTTCTGAAAAAATCATCCGGGGTTGGATGCTTGAACTTCCAGCGCGATGAATAGGTTCTAAAAGCATAATCAAACAAATCATGGCCCATGATGGTTTCACGCAAAATGTTGAGCCCTGCAGCAGGTTTTCCGTAGGCGTTGTTGCCAAATTGTTTGATGCATTCTGAGTTGGTCATGATGGGCTCTAATTTAGATTGGTCACCACTCATATACGGAACGATTTTCTTGGCCGGACCGCGATCCGCCGGAAAGTTCGGATCAAATGAAATCTCAGCTAAATATTCCATAAAAGTATTGAGCCCTTCGTCCATCCAAGTCCATTGGCGCTCGTCGGAATTAACAATCATCGGGAAAAAGTTATGTCCCACTTCGTGAATTATCACGCCCAACATTCCGTATTTAACCCGGTCTGAATAAGTTCCATCAGCTTGCGGACGTCCAAAATTCCAGCAAATCATTGGATATTCCATCCCTTGATCTTGCGCATTGACTGAGACGGCTTTCGGGTAAGGAAAATCAAAAGTATATTTTGAATAGCTTTTTAAAGTATGTGCCACAGCGCGTGTTGAATAGGTTTCCCAAAGCGGATTTCCTTCTTTGGGATATACCGAAACAGCCATGATTTTCTTGCCGCCAATTTGAACAGCCATAGCATCTAAAATAAATTTTCTCGAAGTTGAAATACCAAAATCACGCACGTTTTCGGCTTTGAATTTCCAGGTTTTCTTTTGGGTTGAAAAACCTTTTTCGGCAACCGTGGCCTCAGCTTGTGTAACCACCACAACCGGTTTGTCAAATGAATTTTCAGCCTGCGCATAGCGTTTGAGTTGCTCTGGTGTATAAACCTCAGCGCGGTTTTGCAAAACGCCGGTCGCTTCCATGATGTGATCGGCCGGAACGGTGATGTTCACTTCATAATTCCCGAAGGTCAAAGCAAACTCACCGCTGCCCCAGAATTGCTGATTCTGCCATCCTTCAACATCATTATACACTGCCATACGCGGATAAAACTGTGCCAAAACATACAAATTGTTTCCGTCTTCAAAATGCTCATAACCCGAGCGTCCACCATCAATCATATAATTGTTGATGTTGTAGTTCCACTTGATATTCAAAGCAATTTTTTCGCCATGTGCCAATGGTTTTTGCAAGTTGATGCGCATCATGGTGTGGTTGATGGTATAGGACATCGGATTGCCTTTGGCGTCTTTGACATAGTCAATTCTAAAACCGCCGTCGAATTTTTCTTCCAGGTATTTTCTTGAAAAACCGGCTACACTAATGGACGGGTCCATTTTAGAATTTTCAACCAAAGGCGTTTGCGAGGTGCGTGCGGCAATGTTCTGATCTAATTGCA
The DNA here is from genome assembly GCA_027484725.1 of Flavobacterium sp. Lineage (GTDB taxonomy): Bacteria > Bacteroidota > Bacteroidia > Flavobacteriales > Flavobacteriaceae > Flavobacterium. The sequence goes on from JAIXSK010000017.1 coordinate 201,605, forward strand.
ACCATAAATAATCCAATGATTCCTTGGCATTGTTGGTGTAGGTAATGGTTTCGGTACCGAATAAGCGCGCGTTTTTATCATCGAGTTCTACATCTATTTTGTAATCTGCTTGTTGCTGATAATACTCGGGGCCAGGTGCGCCTGATGCGGTTCGGTAGCTATTGGGCGTAGCGAGTAAATCATACATCTGACGAAATTTATTCTCGTCAACATGGCCTTTTTCTTTTACTTTTGAAGCTTCTTGCGCCATAAACGGAGCCGATATCATCGATAAGAAAAGGGCAACCAATAGATGTTTTTTCATAGATGTGGTCTTTAATAAATGTCTATTTTTGAATGATAAAAGTACTGGTTTTTTAAAATCTTTTGTACATCTACTTTACTTTAACACACCCGAAGTGGTTTCAGAAGTAAGCAACAAACTTTGTTTTTTACCATTAAATTGACTCTGAACAACGTTTTGCTGTTGATCAGAAATTTCTATGAGCGTGGTGTTTTGAACTTTTATCGAACTTACTTTTGTCACCCCATTGATTTTGTAATAGCCAATCAAAACATTGTCTTCATATTCATGCGAAACATATTGATAAGGCATTTTTTTTCCGTTGACAAAAACCCAGAAATGTTCGTTCAAATACCGATTCACAAGTTGTACATCTTGAACGCTTTCTGTTGGTTCACCTAAGTGAGTTACCGCAGAGTAATTTTTTTTGAGCGCTGCATTGAGGTCATCGATAAAAATCCGCGTTGTGATTTCAATTCGCTGTTTTTTAACAGAATGCTCTATTTTAAAAATCGAAACATAAAACTTATGCGCTCCAAACGAGCACAAAGTCAGAAGCATCAGCAGAGTATGTATCTTTTTCATCCGGGTCAAAAATAGTTATTTCTGTTCAGCTTCAATATCTTGTAGATAATTCCTGGCCAACCCTTGTGCGAGAAACTTGGTCAAGGTTTTATTTTTGGCTCTGAGCGCGCGAACAAAATCTGCATCATTGATGATATAAAAGTCAAAACCTGCGATGTAATCTTCTGGAATTTTTAAAGTTTGAATATAATATTCATCGTCAAACCAACCGTCTAATTGCAAAAGCAATTTTTCTTTTTGCTCTACCAGAATTTCTTTTTTAAGCATTCTGGTCCGACCGGAAATGGCATTTAAAATAGGGTTCAACGGAACAATTCCTCCCCCTGAAGTTGCTTCATGAAGCCTGCGTTGGGCTTGGGTATATTTGCGTTGACCGCGCGGAATAATACCTAAATTCTCTGCCGTGATTCCTTTATTGTCATTGACGATTACTTCAGGAAGCGGCACGGTGGTTTCCGTCATAATGGCCTTGACAAAACCTGCCCGAAGGATTTCTTGTGTGATTTTTACCCTACGGGTTTCAAGATTTACCGCTGTAAAAACCAAAGCTTCATCAAGCCGAACCATCATTTTAAAAGTTCCGTCAACTGCTGAAGAAGTGCTGTAACCCGAATCATCATTGCGCACATTGATCTTTTCCATCGGAACATCGCGCAAAACAACCAAACCGGTAATTTCTTGTCGGGGCAAAACTTGTGATTGAGTACTAAAAATGACAAGCGTACAAAAAAAGAAAAGGCAGCCTTTTTGGGTCAAAAGTTTACGGATTTGAAGTAGCTAATTTTTTAAATTCATTGTTTTTACGCACCAAAAAATCCATCAGTTCAAAATCTGAATTTTTCTCAGAATACTTTTTAGCTTGTGCATCATTGTTGCAATACAACAAAAACAATTTCAGATGGTCATCGTCAATTTTGAGTGTTTCGCTAAAAAAAGAATAATTTACACGTTTGACCACAAGTTCCGTGAAAGTCATTCCGTCTGTAAGATTGTTTTTCTTAGGGTTGTTTTTGCTTAAAACCTTCAAAACATCTTTGTACAATCGGACAAAATTAACACCGTTCTCAGTCACATTGTAATTGGGTACGGCGGTATTTTTAGGAGAACTCTGAGCGTCATCAGCATATTTTTTGTCTACAATGGCTTGTTTATTTTTGAGGCTCGGATCTTGATTTTTGCCTGATATGACTACCTCTGCCAGCTCATTGGTAAAAATCTGAAGCTTCACTTGGAACAAATCGAGCCCAAGGTCTTCTTTGCTGATCACCACTTTTTTGGATTTAAACAACAATCCAGAAAAAACCAAAGTATCATTTTCTCTGGCCAAAATATTGAAATAACCTTTGGGCAAAACGGTTGTTCCAGTATGGGCATTGATGTTAAAAATCACTACGTTTTCAACTTTGATTGAATCGTTGAGCACTTGCCCGTGGATAAATTTTCTGGGTTGCTGCCCTTTGACATACAAAGAAATCAAAAGGAAGCTCAAAAGAATCAGCCGAGTTTTCATGGTTTAAGAATTTATTATTTTCCTTTAAAGTTAATGATTTTTAGATGTATGATGGCTGATCTATGTCAGAAGCTTTCTGAAAATCTTCGTAAAATAAAACAAACTTTTGGCTGTGAAATGATAAGGCTTTGTTAATTTAAAATCAAACACCAAAGTTGGACAAAGCTTTTTATCTTTAGACCGAAAAAATAATTTCATGAAAAAGCTCATCATTGCCAGTACTTCAACCTTGCATGGCGGAAGTTATCTAGATTATTTACTGCCCACTTTGGCCGATTTCTTCCAAGATTGTTCCTCTATTTTGTTTATTCCGTATGCGCGACCGGGCGGAATATCCCACGATGAATACACCGATAAAGTTAGATCTGTATTTGCGCTAATAGGCAAAGAAGTCAAGGGCTTACATGAGTTTGAACAGCCACAGCAAGCCATCAAAAATGCAGCGGGAATTTTCACCGGCGGAGGAAACACTTTTTTGTTGGTTTCACAACTTTATGCATTTGATGTGATGACGGTTTTGGCCGAACAAATCAAATCTGGGACGCCTTATTTGGGCACCAGCGCCGGAAGCAACATCACCGGCCTGACAATGCAAACCACCAATGATATGCCCATTGTTTATCCGCCGAGTTTTCAGACTTTGGGGATGATTCCGTTTAATTTAAATCCGCATTATTTAGACCCAGACCAGAATTCAAAACATATGGGTGAAACCCGTGAGACGCGCATCAAAGAATTTCACAGTTTTAATTCGGTACCGGTTTTGGGCCTGCGCGAAGGCAGTTGGCTGGAGGTTTTGGGCCATGCCATTACCCTCAGAGGAAACCTAAGTGCCCGTCTGTTTCGGGCCGGACAAACACCGGAAGAATTAGCTCCGAATGCTGATTTGAGTTTTTTGACTCGTTTGCATTGAGACATAAAAAAAGCCGCTCCTGTTAAAAGCGGCTTTTTCATTTTCAACCCGAAAATTATACTTCCAATACTGAATTCTCAGCACCGGCGTATGCATTCCAACGATATGAATCGGCTTCTGGTTCGTTGATGAAAACACCATCTACTACATAACGATATTCATACGAAGCATCTTTAACCACATCAAAAACACCTTTGAAGGTTCCGTTTTTGAGTTTGTCTAAGGCGCCTTCTTCTATGCTCCAGTTGTTAAAATCACCCACTACAGCAGCAGTTTGCGCTTCTTTGGCCTCAAGAGTAAAAGTTACTTTACAAACCGGTTTTGTTTTTATAAATTGCTTCTTTACAGACATAACTTATTCATTTTTAGAATTATGCAACAAAGTAAATCATTTAAAAGACACAAAAAACAGCCCTGAAACGATTTGTGGATATGACAAAAACCAGCACAAAAAAAACAAAGCTTGACAATTTAAACAGCGCTTGATTTAGAATCTGAAATAAGAAAACGTTTTCACTCTGCGGATTTTTAAAAAGCAAAAGCGTCGATTTTATGAGTGAAATGGCAAAAAATCACCCAAAAATCGACGCGTTTAAGCTGTTGAGTAGCAACTATCTACAATTGCGGACCAGCAGCTACTAAATTTTTACCTTCTTCATTGTCGGTATATTGTTGGAAATTTTTAATAAATCTACCCGCTAAATCAACCGCTCTTTCGTTCCACTGCTCAGCCGAAGCATATGTATTGCGTGGGTCAAGGATTTCAGTATTGACATTGGGTAATGAAGTAGGCACTTCAAAATTAAATACCGGAACGATAGTACTTCCTGCTTTTTCAATAGAACCGTCTAAGATTGCGTCAATAATAGCTCGCGTATCTTTGATAGAAATTCTCTTTCCGGTTCCGTTCCAACCGGTGTTGACCATATAAGCTTTGGCGTGATGCTGTTCCATTTTTTTGACCAATTCTTGTCCGTATTGGGTTGGATGCAAAGACAAAAACGCTTTGCCAAAACAAGCTGAAAAAGTAGGTTGTGGCTCTGTCACTCCGCGCTCAGTTCCGGCCAATTTAGCCGTAAAGCCCGACAAGAAATAATATTTGGTTTGTTCAGGGGTTAGTTTTGAAACCGGAGGCATTACACCAAAAGCATCCGCTGTTAAGAAGATTACTTTGGTGGCGTGTCCTGCTTTTGAAACCGGACGAACAATATTGTCAATGTGGTCAATCGGATAAGAAACACGTGTATTTTGGGTAACCGATCCGTCAGTAAAATCAATTTTTCCGTCGGCATCAAGTGTTACGTTTTCTAAAAGCGCATTTCTGCGAATGGCGTTGTAAATATCAGGTTCGTTTTCTTTGCTCAAATCAATGGTTTTGGCATAACATCCGCCTTCAAAGTTGAATACGCCCTCATCATCCCAACCGTGCTCGTCATCGCCAATGAGTTCTCTTTTCGGGTCAGTCGATAAGGTAGTTTTGCCGGTTCCAGACAAACCAAAGAAAACTGCTACATCACCGTCTTTGCCTTTGTTGGCAGAACAGTGCATTGAAGCCATTCCTTTGAGTGGTAAGTAGTAGTTCATCATTGAGAACATTCCTTTTTTCATTTCACCTCCGTACCAAGTACCGCCAATGAGTTGCATTTTTTCGGTTAGGTTAAAAGCGATATATACTTCTGAATTCAAACCGTGGGCGGCGTAATCTTTAAAACCTGATTTAGAACCATTCATGACAATGAAATCTGGCTCACCAAAATTTTCAAGTTCTTGCTCTGTCGGACGGATAAACATATTTTTTACAAAATGCGCCTGCCAAGCTACTTCCATAATAAAGCGAACTTTGAGACGGGTATTGGCATTGGCACCGCAAAAAGCATCTACCACGAACAATCTTTTTCCGGAAAGTTGTTGGACTGTATTTTGTTTGAGTGCTTCCCAAGTATTTTGAGAAATGGGTTTGTTGTCGTTGGCGGCCTTTTCTGAATTCCACCAAATGGTGTTTTCTGTAACGCTGTCTTTTACGATGTATTTGTCTTTCGGAGAACGTCCGGTAAATTCACCGGTCATTACGTTGACGGCTCCGAGCTCAGATAGTTGACCTCTTTCGTATCCTTCTAAATCCGGATTGAGTTCTTCATGATACAGCAAATCAAAAGAAGGATTGTAGACGATTTCGGTTGCACCCGTGATTCCGTATTTTTCTAACGAAATCGATTTCGTAATTTGAGCGTAGGTATCCATAGGAAAAATATTTTGTGTTGTATTTTAATTTACGGCAAAAGTAAAAAGAATATTTTAGCTACTCTTGTCAAACCTAAAATATTATGCCCTTTTCTTGAAAAAATCGATAAAAACAAGCATCCAACCGATGATCAACAACAACCCACCAATGGGGGTAATAAAACCAAATGGTCTGAAATCAATACCTGTGACACTGCCGGTAGCCAACAAATAAATCGACCCCGAAAAAAACAAAACACCTACCCAAACACAATGAAAAACAACCGTACGCATCTTCTCAGACACACCGGGTAAAAGCGCCAAAAAACACAAAAACAAAGCGTGGTATATTTGATATTTGACGCCCGTTTCAAAAGTGATGAGTTGTTCGGGCGTGAGTACTTTTTTAAGACCATGGGCACCAAAGGCTCCGAGTATGATGGCCAAAGCACCCATCAAAGTAGCTGTTAGGATTATTTTTCTGTTCATAAAATTCAAATATAATAAATGATGATTTTTTAGGTTTAATAGCTTAGTTTAAAATGAAGCCAAATACCCTAGCCCCGGTTGCAGTGGCATCCTTTGGACTGGTTCTTTCCAGGCCAAAGATAGAACGAAAAACGGGATTAAGCTTCTCATAAAAAAATACTACATTTGTTCATCAAAAATTCCAATCATGAAAAAAATTCTCTTTATCGCCACAGCACTTTTGTTGATTTCAAGCGGCGGATATGCCCAAGCGGTGAAAGCCGGCGAAAAATTGACCTATTCAGCCTCTTATAATATGAGCGGACTTATGACTCCGTTGGCGCAAGTAACCATGGAAACCGAATCAGTAACTACTTCTAAAAGCACTTTATTACACTTGATTTGTGAAGCAAACACCTTTAGCAAATGGGATTCGTTTTTTAAAATACGCGACAGCTACGAATCATACGTCAACCCGAGTACTTTAAAACCGAGTTTGTACAAAAGAGAAATTCTGGAAGGAACTTACAGCAAAAAAGAAAAATACATTTTCAAAAACGGAACACTTGAATGCACCATCAATAAAAAGAATACTCCTGAGCGCAAAAGTGCTTTCCGGATTCGTCCCGGCACACAAGACGTGGTTACAACACTTTATCAGGTAAGAAACATTGATTTCAGCAAAATGAAACCGGGTCAGACCAAATCATTCATTGTGGTTTTTGATGAAAAAGAAATGAGTGCCACCGTAAAATATATGGGCAAAGAAACCATCGATGCCGGACCGTTGGGTTCAAAAAGTTGTTACAAAGTTTCGGTAGGAGCCAATACCGACAAACTGCGCGGGACCGATAAAAACCTGATTTGGCTCACGGCTGACAACAAAAAAGTTCCGGTTTTGATTAAATTTAGCATCCCGGTTGGCACCGGACAATTATTGCTCACTAACGCAAAAGGAATCTAAAATGAGAAAAGCTTTTATTGTACTATCGTTTATTTTTGCCCTCTTGGGTGTAGTTTTTGTGATTTTACCCATGGGAACTTTGGGCTTATTGCCCGTAGGTTTGTCGCTGGTTTTTGGCGGGTTGGCCTATACAAAATCTCAGGCAAATGACCGCTCGGTTCCAAAATACCTACTCATAGCCGGAGGCATCTTATTGGTAGCCGTAATTGTACGCGTCATGATGCCCGATGAAGTAGCCAAAGACACTGAGTTGGAACAGCACAAAATAGAATCAAAACAAGAAGACCTCAAAGATCTTGAAGAACTAGAAGCACAATAGTTTCTTTGAAAAACCATACAAAAGCCTGCCTCGTGCGGGCTTTTATTTTGGGGTGAATTTTATACCTTTGGCAACAATTTTTTAAGCATGAGAAACATACTGATTATTGGCGCGGGCCGTTCGGCTTCATCGCTCATTGAATATTTACTTCAAAAATCAAACAGCGAACAACTACATTTAACCATTGCCGATTTATCGGTTGAACTGGCCCGAAAAAAAACCAATAATCACCCAAATGCTACGGCTATTGCCCTAGACATCAAACAGGCGAGTGAGCGTCAAGCGCAAATTCAAAAAGCCGATTTGGTCATCTCAATGCTGCCGGCGCATATGCATATTGAAGTAGCCCAAGATTGTGTAACGTATAAAAAACACATGGTCACCGCTTCATACATCAGCGATGCCATGCAAAACCTGAATCAAGCGGCCCAAGCCAACGGTTTGGTTTTTATGAACGAAGCCGGACTCGACCCGGGCATTGATCATATGAGCGCGATGAAAATCATAGATGAGATTCGCGCAAAAGGTGGTAAAATCTTTTCGTTTGAATCGTATTGCGGCGGACTCATTGCACCGGAATCTGACAACAACGCCTGGAACTACAAATTTACCTGGGCTCCGCGCAATGTAGTTTTGGCCGGACAAGGCGGCGCTGCCAAATTCATTCACGAAGGCACTTATAAATATATTCCGTATCAAAAGTTGTTTCAGCGCACCGATGCCTTAGAAGTAACCGGCTACGGAAATTTTGAAACCTATGCCAACCGCGACTCGCTTAAATATCGTTCGGTATATGGTTTAGAAGACATTTCGACGCTTTTGCGCGGAACCATTCGTCGCGCCGGATATAGTAAAGCTTGGGATGCTTTTGTGCAATTGGGCATGACCGATGACAGTTATACCATTGACCATTCAGAACAAATGAGTTATCGCGATTACGTAAGTTTGTTTTTGCCCTATACAAGCCCGGAAAACACGGAAAAACAATTCTGTGCACAAGTAGGCATCACGCAAAACGATGATGTTTGGCGCAAATTTGCCGAACTCGATTTGTTTAGCAACACCAAAAAAGTAGCCCTCAAAAACGCTACGCCTGCACAAATTCTGGAGAAAATCCTCACCGAAAACTGGACGCTCGAACCTACCGATAAAGACATGATTGTCATGTATCACAAATTTGGTTACGAATTGGATGGCCAGAAAAAACAGATTGATTCGCAAATGGTGTGCATTGGTCAAGATCAAATCTACACCGCCATGGCCAAAACAGTAGGATTACCGGTAGCGATGGCAGCTTTGCGCATACTCAATAAACAAATTACCCAACCCGGCGTACAATTACCGATCAGCAAAGAAGTGTATTTGCCTCTTTTGGCCGAACTTGAAACCTACGGCATTCACTTTACCGAAACCGAAAAACCTTATATAGGCTAATTGATTTTTAAAATGCAGTTTTAATTAAAAACCAAATGGCTATTTTTGGTTAAAAATTTCAACTCATGAAAATCAACCAGCTGCAAATTGAAATCGATGGAATAGACAAAGAAATCCTCCGTGACCTCATGGAAGACGCGCGCAAACCGATTTTGCAAATCGCCCATAAAATAGGCATTTCAGGTGCTGCCATTCATCAACGTTTGCGCAAACTCGAGCAAGCCGGTGTGATTTCGGGTTCAAAATTCATTGTCAACACCAAGGTTTTGGGCTACAGCACCATGGCTTTTGTGGGCATTTACCTCGATAAAGCCGCCCGCAATTCTGAGGCGGTGCGCGAGCTCAAAAAAATTCCCGAGGTGCTTGAATGTCATTACACCACCGGGAATTGGTCTATTTTGATTAAAATTATTTGCCGCGACAACGAGCATCTGATGCATTTGCTCAACACCAAAATTCAGGCTATTGAAGGCGTTTCCAGAACCGAAACTTTTATTTCGCTCGATCAGCAAATCAACCGCCAAATTCAGTTGTAATTTCAGGTTTATGAGGGCGTGCCCCTGCGGGTCGCGTTTTTCGCAGTGCGCGGCACTTAGCTACAACCGCTCACGCGGGCGCGTCACTGAAAGTCCAAAGTAAACCATCGGGCTTTCATTTACCTGAAAACCCGACGGAATATGACTTCTATCAAACTGCTTGTGCCAAAATCTGAGCAAAAGCTTCCAGTTTAAACGAACCTTGAGGCTGGGCATTCGTTGCGAAATAATCTTCTTGAGCTATGCCGCTTCTAAAAGCTTTTCCCATTTGCAAATAACCTTGCGCATTGGTCTCGGGCAATCCGGCTTGAATCATGCCGTTGTAAGCATCTTCATCTGAAAAAACCACCCAAGGCAATTCGGGTTTGCCCACGGCGCTGCCAATCACTTTTGCGATTTCTGAAAAAGAGCGCACATCACTCGAAACATATAAGGTTGAATGCCCTGTAAAATCTAAGGACAACAATTTTTGCGCGGCTACCTCAGCAATATCCACCGGATGCACCAAAGCCATTTTCTCACTGGCAGCGCCAAAATTTGAGCCCATCATACCGGCTTGCTGAATCAGCGGAACCATTGAAAATAAATTGGTATAAAAATAAGCAGCGCGCAAACTAATCACATCCACATTCGTTAGCGTACCGAGTTGTTGCTCTAAATAACCCAAACCATCAATCGGGCCGCAGCTGTGGCCTAAATGTGCACCGATGCTGCTGAGTTGCACCACTTTTTTGAGCCCGCTTTGTGCCACGGCTTGTGCATAACTATCGGCTGCTTGTTTCATAAAAGCGGGCCAATCGTGGGTGGTAAACGTGGGCGGAATCATGATATAAGCCGCATCGGCTCCGGTAAAAGTTTGCGTGAGAAAATCAGTATCAAACAAATTGCCGATGGCCGCTTTGGCACCGAGTTGTTCAATTGCTGAACGTTTGTTTTCATCGCTACTAATCAGGGTTATATCGTGGCCGGCGGCGATGAGTTTTTGCGCCAAAGGCAAACTGATGTTTCCGGTTGAACCGGTGATAACGTATTTCATAATTTTTAGATTTAAATGTGGGGCAAAGTTATTTTTATACTTACTTTTGTACAAGTACCTACCAAAAAGTATGTAAAATGTATCAGATCAAAGAAGCTTCGACCAACCATGAAAATAAGCAGCAAATTACGGTAGCTTGCCCGGTGAGTTTTACACTCGAAAAACTAGGCGGCCGCTGGAAACCCATTATTTTGTGGAATTTGCGCGATGGGCAAAAACGCTATAGCGAACTCAAAAAAGCCATTGTTCCGATAACCGAAAAAATGCTCATTCAACATTTAAAACAACTCGAAGCCGATGGTTTGGTGATTCGAAAAGTGGTTGAAGTGATGCCGCCACACGTTACCTATGAACTCACCGAAGCCGGCAAAGAATTGCTGCCCGCCCTAGACACTTTGGCTAAATGGGGTTTGAAACATCAAACTATGACTGGAAGCGAAACGGTTGATTGAAGCTGAACCAACTCAAAATAGAAACTCCGAACCGCGTTAGGGATGGAAGCTTTGTTTGAGCTCGCGCCGAAGTATGAGGCGCAGCGAATGCGCACAGCCCGGCGTGGCCCAAAGGAACGACGGCCGCGCAACGCCCCAAAAAAAAAATCCGCCTCTATTGAAGCGGATGATTTATTTTTAATGACTTTATTTTTTGAGCAATTTGGTTTTATAAGAACCGTTGGGCGTTTGAATATTTAATAAATAGGGCCCTTTGGCTAAATTGGCGAGGTTGATTTCTTTGGCTTTTTGACGAGTTTCGAGCAAAAGCTCTCCGGCCATGTTATAAATAGAAATCGCATCGACTTCTTGTAGAAAGGTAATTTTGTCGTCGGCCGGATTGGGTGTAAAAAGAACTGAGGAATCATCTAATTCTGAAGTTTCAAGACCCAAGCTATCGGGCGCGAGCTTAACAACCCAAAGGTCAGTACCTCCGTGATTGGTGGTAAAATTACCCGTGTTTGATTGCGCATAACCCGCCATGATATAGCCGCCATCTAATGTTCGTTGAATGGTACTTGGTCCGTCATAAGATGTTCCGCCGTAACATTTTTGCCACTGAATTACACCCGTGCTGGTTATCTTGACCAACCAAGCATCTTGCTGGCCGTTGTTCGGACCCGTAACGTTGCCGCTGTACGATGAATCAGAAACTCCGGCAATGATGTAGCCACCTTCGGGGGTTTGCTGAATAGATTTGGCTATATCAAAAAAACCATCGCCACCAAAATCTTTTCGCCATTCATAATCACCAACACTATTGACTTTGATCACACCATAATTGTGCCCGGTGGCATTGCCAATCTGACTCACCACATCGCCTACCATAATATAACCGCCGTCTGAAGTCTGTATTACTTCTTGAGCAGTGTCGGTATCTGCGTAAATTTTTTCCCATTGAAAATCACCATTGTTGGCCAATTTCACTAGCCAATAATTCCCTGAACTATGGTCACCGGCGGCAATATATCCGCCATCGGTGGTTTGTTGAATACTTAGGAAATTATCAATAGTAGTGGTGCCTAAACATTTTTGCCATTCAAGGACACCGGTACTGCTGAGTTTAATGATCCAGCCATCGGTAAAACCGTGAAAACCAACCACATCTCCGTTGACCGGCAAAATATTGTTGTCATACGAATAACAACTTCCGGCCACGATGTATCCGCCATCAGTTGTTTGTTTGACACTGTAAGCGGTTTCTTTGTCGTCGCCACCGTATTTTTTTTGCCATTCAATGGTTCCGTCTGCTGATAATTTTACTACCCAAAAATCTTTATCACCTCTGAAGTTGGTAATATCACCTTCTATAGATTCTGAAACGCCCACTACAATATAACCACCATCTGCGGTTTGCTGTATGTTGTTGGCTCGATCATCTCTGAGTCCGCCGTAGGTTTTTTGCCATTCAAGCGCACCGGCTGAGTCAAGCTTGAGCACCCAATAATCATAGCTACCATGATTGCTAGTAATATCACCGTTTGAAGAAGTAGTATATCCTGCTACAATATAACCACCATCGGTAGTTTGTTTGATACTGTTGGCCACTTCAGCGCCTGAACCTCCGTATAGTTTTTGCCAAACTACTGCGGGTGATTGAGCTTTAACAGGCAACACACCATAAAGAATTATAAATAAGCCAACTAGTTTTTTCATGTTCTTTTTATCGTCGGTTGGTGTACACCATAATGTAATACAGCAAAGTAGCAATGGAACCAATAGCCGCTACCACATAAGTACGCGCTGCCCATTTAAGCGCATCTTTAGCGCCAGTTTGCTCTTCACGCGTGAGCATGTGTTTGTTCTCGAGCCAAGCAAGTGCGCGGTTACTCGCATCGTATTCTACCGGTAAAGTGATGATGGAAAACAAAGTAGTTGCGGCAAAAAGTACAATTCCTACCAACAACAAAGATGGAAATGTGCGAATCATCAAGATTCCGGCTATCAAAATCCATTGCACCCAGTTAGAAGCAACCGATACCACCGGCACTAATTTAGAACGCATTTCAAGCCAGCTGTAGGCTTGGGCGTGTTGTACGGCGTGACCACATTCGTGCGCAGCAACGGCAGCAGCAGCGGCATTGCGTTGGTTGTAGACCGCTTCGCTCAAATTGACCGTTTTGTCGGTTGGGTTGTAGTGATCAGTGAGTTGCCCTTCTACTGAAATTACCTGCACGTCTCTGATTCCGTGATCGGCGAGCATTTTCTCGGCAATTTCTTTCCCGGACATGCCGTTTTGCAAATGCAATTCTGAGTATTGTTCAAACTTACTTTTGAGTCGGTAGCTCACAAGCCAGCTCACCAACATAATAAGACCTCCTAATAGTAACATAATTTTATTTTTTAGTTTTTAAAAGTACGCATTGGTTGTCAAATTACAAGCCATTTGACTTAGGCTTAACATTTCATGCAATTTTGTCAGGTTTTACCCCACCAAATTGATAATTTTACCCGGAACAATAATCACCTTATTCGGTGTGCGGCCTTGCAATTGTTGTTGGGTGCGCTCATCGGCCATGACGATTTCTTCAATTTGCGCCGGAGTTAAATCAAGCGGCAATTTGAGTGTAAAACGCATTTTTCCGTTGAATGAAACCGGATATTCTTTTTCGCTTTCCACCAAATATTTTGCTTCACACACTGGGAATGCTACCAGCGAAACCGAACCTTCGTGACCCAATTGTTGCCATAATTCTTCGGCAATATGCGGTGCATAAGGCGACACCAAAACCGCCAACGGCTCTAGAATAGCGCGGTGATGACATTTTTGCTGACTGAGTTCATTCACGCAAATCATAAACTGCGATACCGAGGTGTTGAACGAGAAATTGTCAATGTCTTCCGTAACTTTCTTAATCGTTTTGTGCAGTGATTTATACATTTCTGCGGTAGGCGCATCATTGGTAACCGCCCAACCGTGGTCGTCAAAATACAAACGCCAGAGTTTTTTCAAGAAGCCAAAAACACCCGTGATGCCAGCGGTGTTCCATGGTTTGGCTTGTTCGAGCGGCCCGAGGAACATTTCATATAAACGCAAAGTATCGGCGCCGTATTCAGTACAAATATCATCTGGGCTTACAACATTTAGCCAGCTTTTTGACATTTTCCCAATCTCAGTAGTAGCATATATTGGTTCATTGCCAACTTTAATTGCAAATGAAAACATAGCGTCTTGTCTCATCTTTTCAACATCAATTTCATGTGTATTCGGATCAATTGAGCGATAAGGTATCCTTTTTGGGTTTAAATCATAATTAGTTTCTTCAACATTTAAATTAAAACAATCATCTGAAAGGTTGAAAGAATCATTATCATCATAATTATCTTTCAAATATTTTTTAAACAAAGGAAGAATTTGTGAGGTAATTTCTTTGTTGTCAATTTTAGGAATTTCAGGAAAGAAGCTATCAATAGTTCCGTCATCAATTTTTTCAGAAATCTTAGTAAACACTAAAACATTTACTTTTAAATCCTTCCAATTAGCTTTTGATGAATCGATTAGATTTTCATTTTTTGAAATCTCCACCGTACAAAAGAAAAATGGATAGTATGCACCAGTACCCAAAATCATTCCCTGATTGATCAGTTTTTTAAACGGTTCTTCGGTGGGTGCAAAGCCGCGGTCTTTGAGGAATTTGTTCCAAAAACGGCTGTAGAGCAAATGCCCGGTTGCGTGCTCGCTTCCGCCAATGTACAAATCGACATTTTGCCAATAGTTCAAGGCTTCTTGACTGGCAAATTCAGTGGTGTTGTGCGCATCCATATAACGCATCCAATACCAAGAACTTCCGGCCCAACCCGGCATGGTGTTGAGCTCTAACGGAAATACGGTTTCATGGTCAATTTGGTCATTGCTCACCACTTTGTTTTGTGTGGTTGACCAAGCCCATTCTGAAGCATTTCCGAGCGGTGGTTGGCCGTCTTCAGTGGGTAAGTATTTTTCAACTTCAGGCAACACCACCGGCAGATGCTCAGGTGCAATCATTTGGGGTAATCCGTTGACGTAATATACCGGAAACGGCTCGCCCCAATAGCGCTGACGCGAAAATACCGCATCGCGCAAACGATAGTTGATTTTGGCTTTTCCGGCACCGATTTGCTCGAGTGCTTCGACAATTTTTTTCGTAGCCGCTTTGTAGTCTAAGCCATTCAAAAAGTCGGAATTGATGAGTTCAAAACCGCTTTTGTCAGCGAAGGCAGCTTGCGAGATATCTTGGTTGAAAATGTTTTTGATTTCAGGCATGCCCAAGCTGCCTTTAAAGAAATTCGCAAAGGCATAATCGCGCTCGTCACCGGCAGGAACGGCCATAACCGCTCCGGTTCCGTAACCCGCCAATACATAATCGCCAATCCAAACCGGAATGAGCTCTTGCGTAAACGGATGCAAAGCATAAGCTCCGGTAAAAACACCCGAAATGGTTTTGACATCGGCCATACGCTCGCGCTCTGAACGCTTGGCGGTGGCTTCAACATAGGCTTCAACCGCAGCTTTTTGTTCGGCTGATGTGATTTGCGCTACGAGTTCGTGCTCAGGTGCCAAAGTCATAAACGTAACGCCGAAAATCGTGTCGGGGCGCGTGGTGAAAACCTCGATGCTGTGCACGCTGTCCTGCAGTTGAAAACGAACACTCGCACCGACGGATTTTCCGATCCAGTTGCGCTGGGCTTCTTTGAGTGATTCGGTCCAATCAATTTCGTCCAAACCTTGCAATAAACGCTCGGCATAAGCCGAAATACGCATAGACCATTGGGTCATTTTTTTGCGCACCACCGGATGACCGCCGCGCTCGGATACACCGTTGACAATTTCGTCGTTGGCCAAAACGGTTCCGAGTGCCGGACACCAGTTGACTTCGGTTTCGGCCAAATAGGTCAAGCGGTATTGCAGCAATATTTTTTGTTTTTCGGCATCAGAAAACGCATGCCATTCTGCGGCTGTAAAGGAACGAACATCGTCATCGCAAGCGGCATTGACCGCGGAATTTCCGGATTTTTCAAATATAGATATGAGTTCTGTAATGGGCAAAGCTTTTTGCGCATCGTAGCAATAATACGATTCAAACAATTGGATAAAAATCCATTGGGTGTGTTTGTAATAATCGGGGTTGGAAGTGCGCACTTCGCGTTGCCAATCAAATGAAAAACCAATTTTGTCGAGTTGCTCGCGGTAACGGGCAATGTTCTCACGCGTGGTTTTTTCGGGATGTTGCCCCGTTTGAATGGCGTATTGTTCGGCCGGCAAACCAAACGAATCATAGCCCATCGGATGCAAAACATTAAAACCTTGGTGGCGTTTGAAGCGCGCGTAAATATCTGAGGCGATGTAGCCCAGCGGATGCCCCACGTGTAATCCGGCGCCGGATGGATACGGAAACATATCGAGCACATAATATTTTGGTTTTTCGGCGTTGTTACTGGCAGCAAAGGTTTGGTTTTGGGCCCAGTATTTTTGCCACTTGGTTTCGATTTCGTTCGGATGGTACTTCATAAGTTGCTGAGTGCCTGAGTGTCTGACTAACTGAGTTTTTTGCGCCAGAAGACAGAGAAAAACAGGAGCATTTTAGGGTTAAAAAAGATTTGAATATAAGCCGGATTTGCATTAGCCCCGATTGCAGTAGAAATCCTTTTGGGCCGGGGTTCGGCGCAAAAGATTGCCACGAAAAGCGGGATTAGGCTTCTAAAAATCGAAGGCAAATTTACGTTTATTAGACGAAAGTCAAAACTTTAACCGGAGAAACTCTGCGGAATCAAATTGTTTATTATTTTTACGCCATAATTGTATGCACTTATGAGTTCTTCATTTGAAAAATTTCAAAAACGACGACTGCTATCTTCTTATTTTTCGGTGGTTTTGAGTATGTTTTTGGTTCTGTTCCTGTTGGGCATTTTGGGATTGTTCATCATCAATTCAAAAAAATTATCAGATGATTTTAAAGAAAACATTGTCATGACGGTGTTTTTCAAAAATGAAGCAACCGATAGCGTAACCAGTGCCTTTGCGCAAGAACTCAAAGCGGCCAAGTTTGTCAAAAGCAGTGATTTTGTGACCAAAGAACAAGCCGCCCAGCAACATACCGAGATTATTGGCGAGGATTTTATGACCTTTTTGGGTGCGAATCCGTTGCAAAATTCTTTTGATATTCACCTCAGAGCCGATTATATTGATTTGCCGAACATCCGAAAAATTGAAAGCCGTTTCAGAGCCAATGAAATGGTGGCCGATGTGGTCTATGACAAGCAATTGGTGAGTTTGGTAAACGACAACATCAACAAAGTGAGTATGTGGATGCTTATTGTGAGCGGAATTTTGGCGCTGATTGCCATTTTGCTCATCAATAGTTCGATGCGTTTGTCTATATATTCCAACCGATTCATCATCAAAACGATGCAAATGGTGGGCGCGACCAAATCATTCATCAGAAAACCGTTTATTTGGCGCAGCATCCGCTTGGGCTTTGTGGCCGCTGTGCTGGCTGTGTTGGCCTTGATTGGAACACTTATTTATGTAGATAACAACTTCCCGAGCTTGGGCATACTGAACAACCCTGTCATGATTGCCGGTGTTTTGGGTGGCGTGCTGGCGGTGGGCATTTTACTTTCGTGGATCAGTACGTTTTTTGCTACCCAACGTTATTTGAACTTAAGAACCGACGATTTATACTAATTTGTTATGAAAGAAGAGCAGCCACAAAAACAAGAATTTCTTTTTGAAAAAGTCAATTACAAAATTTTGCTCATTGGCTTGGCCGTGATTGCCGTTGGTTTTATTTTGATGTCAGGCGGAGGCAGCGATGACCCGAAGGTTTTTAACGAATCGGTTTTTGATTTTAGAAGAATTCGCTTGGCGCCAACCACTGTTTTGATTGGTTTTGGCATCACGATTTATTCGATTTTAAAAAACCCTAAAAAAGCCGAATAGTCTTTCGGTTTTAAAACATAGTACATGAATACATTTCAAGCATTGGTATTGGCAATTATTGAAGGCATTACCGAATTTTTACCTGTGTCCTCAACCGGACATATGATTATTGCCAGTTCGTTTTTTGGCATTGAACACCAAGAGTTTACCAAGCTTTTTACCATTGTGATTCAGCTCGGTGCTATTTTATCGGTGTTGGTTTTGTACTTCAGACGCTTTTTGCAAACGCTTGATTTTTACTTCAAATTGCTTGTGGCTTTTATTCCGGCGGTGGTTTTGGGGCTCATTTTTAGCAAAAAAATTGATGCTTTACTCGAAAACCCGGTGACTGTTGCCGTTTCATTGTTGCTGGGCGGTATATTGCTTTTAAAAGTAGACGATTGGTTGGGTCAAGGGCAAGAAACTGAAATTACTTATGCCAAAGGTTTTAAAATTGGTTTGTTTCAGTGCTTGGCGATGATTCCGGGTGTTTCGCGCAGCGGTGCGAGCATTGTGGGCGGCATGAGTCAGAAATTATCGCGTACGGCAGCCGCTGAATTCTCCTTCTTTTTGGCCGTTCCGACCATGTTGGGCGCCACAGCCAAGAAATGTTATGATTACTACAAAGATGGTTGGGTATTGACCGGTGAACAAACCCAATTGCTTGTTATTGGCAATGTGGTGGCGTTTATTGTAGCCATGCTGGCCATCAAGACTTTTATAGGTTATTTAAGCAAACACGGCTTTAAGGTTTTTGGTTATTACCGAATTGCTGTTGGTCTTATTTTGTTGGCGATTCACTTTTTTGTTCATCCGCTTTCGGTGTTATGATTTCGGCAGAAGATTTTTCAAACGGTCAAGTTGTTTTGATCGATAAACCGCTGCATTGGAGTTCCTTTCAGGCGGTGAACAAAATGAAATGGATACTCAAAAGCAAACTCGGCTTGAAGAAAATTAAAATTGGTCATGCCGGAACTTTAGACCCGTTGGCCACCGGTTTGCTCATTGTTTGCACGGGTAAATTCACCAAAAAAATTCCTGAAATTCAAGGCCAAATCAAAGAATACACCGGCACTTTTTATATCGGTGCCACTACGCCATCATATGATTTAGAAACCGAAGTTGACGCCCGTTTTGAAACTGCACACCTGAGCGATGAACTCATTGTAAAAACGACTGAAAAATTCTTGGGCGAAATTGATCAAAAGCCCCCTATTTTTTCAGCCATCAAAAAAGACGGCAAACGTTTGTACGAGCACGCGCGCGCCGGTGAAACCGTTGAAATTGCCGCACGCAAAACTGTGATTCACGAATTTGAAATCATCCGTATTGCCTTGCCCGAAGTTGATTTCAGGGTGGTTTGCAGCAAAGGAACCTACATTCGTTCACTGGCCTATGATTTTGGTTTAGCGCTTGACTCTGGTGCGCATCTAACCGCTCTGCGCCGGACCAAAATTGGCGATTATTCGGTGGATGATGCTTATGAGATTAGCGCGTTTGAAGACTCGGTTGCGCACAGTGCAACATCAAATCAGTAATTTCTTCTTGGGTACTTATGCCTTTATCATGCAAATACCACAACTGGAGTTCTGTTTTAGCGGTCTGATCTACTACGCCATGTTGGGCTTTGTAGTCTGTGATTAATTTTGCAGCACCCGCAGGACGTGGCCCCCAACTGGCTAAAACTTCTAGCGTATCCGCTTTGAGCACAATGAGTTTTGGAATTGATTTGCTGCCATTGGTCAAAAAATGCTGCATCAAATCATCATGGTCATCGCGCAGCGCAATTTTTAATTCAATTTGGCTAGAAGCTTGTGCCATTTTATCCATAATAGGAACCAGTTGTGCCGCATCACCGCACCAACCTTCAGAAAGCACGAGCCAAATGTACGACTGTTGCAATTTTTGTAATTTCCCCAAAGCTGAATCTGTCAACTGCATGGTTTTATCCAATCGATTCATGCGCACTTCATTGAGCTCAGTGTAATGCAACAAATCAGCAGTTTGTTCATGGCCGGTTACTTTTCCTTGAGCCAATAATTGAGATACTATGTTGCGGTATTCTGTATAGGTATAACTGCTTTGAAGCGCACGTTCGATGATTGTTTTCATGAGTCATTAATTTTTAACAGCGTAAATGTATCACTTTTAAGGCAGCGACCACCATGACTTTAGTCACACAAAAAAACCTAGACAGATTTTTTTTGAACTCGCTTTTGCAGATAAAGAATATAACTATATTTGCACAACCTATAAAATCACACATGAAATACAAGAGAATTCTTCTGAAATTAAGCGGTGAAGCCCTCATGGGAGACCGTCAATACGGAATTGATCCGGCTCGTTTGGCTGAATATGCAGAAGAAATCAAACAAGTACACGATCTGGGTGTTGAAATTGCCATTGTTATTGGCGGCGGAAACATTTTCAGAGGCGTGGCCGGTGCCAGCAACGGAATGGACCGCGTACAAGGAGACTATATGGGCATGCTGGCCACCGTCATCAACGGCATGGCTTTACAAGGTGCGCTTGAAGACAAAGGGATGCTTACGCGTTTGCAAACGGCTCTAAAAATTGAAGCTATTGCCGAACCATACATCAAAAGACGAGCGGTTCGTCACCTTGAAAAAGGGCGCATCGTGATTTTTGGTGCCGGAACTGGGAATCCTTATTTCACGACCGATACTGCTGCAGTGTTGCGCGGTGTTGAAATTCATGCCGATGTGATTTTAAAAGGAACCCGCGTGGACGGAATTTATACATCTGACCCAGAAAAAGATGCAACCGCTACCAAATTTGACTACATTAGTTTTGAAGATGTAATCAAAAAAGGCCTCAACGTAATGGACACCACGGCCTTTACCCTGAGTCAAGAAAATGCGTTGCCGATTTTGGTTTTTGATATGAACCAAAGAGGAAATTTACTCAAAATATGTAAGGGGGAAAATATTGGAACAGTCGTGAACGTTTAACCAACCGGATTTAAGACTGTAAGATTATTTGACGGACAGTTCCAAAATCTTAAAATCACAAAATCTTAAAATCATAAAAATGACTGAAGAGATTGAATTTATCATAGACAGCGCAAAAGAATCAATGCAAAGCACTATTGCGCACTTAGAGAAAAGCTTTTTGAATATTCGCGCCGGAAAAGCTTCTCCTGCCATGTTGGGCAGCGTGTTTGTGGATTATTACGGTTCGCAAACGCCCTTGGCCCAAGTTTCGAACATCAATACGCCTGATGCGCGTACGATTACCATTCAGCCGTATGAAAAAAGTATGCTCAGTCCGATTGAAAAAGCCATCATGGTGGCCAATTTAGGGTTCAATCCGATGAACAATGGCGATGTGATTATTATCTCGGTGCCGCCACTTACCGAAGAAAGACGTCGTGATTTGGTTAAACAAGCCAAAGCCGAAGCCGAAGATGCTAAAATTGGCATCCGAAATGCACGTAAAGATGCCAATACCGACATCAAGAAATTGGAAAAAGAAGGCACTTCAGAAGACATTTGCAAATCGGCAGAAGAAGATGTTCAAGATTTGACCAATTCGTTCATTAAAAAAATTGACGATTTACTCGCGCACAAAGAAGCCGAGATCATGAAAGTATAAAGAAGAAAATTACTTCAATTAAAAATCCGCTTTTTGGGCGGATTTTTTTATGTTCATTATTGCCGTTTACGGACGAATAATAAGTACCGAAGGCACGTTGCTAAGCCATACGCTTTGAGAATCAACGAGTTTTTTCCAACTATCCAGACTAATAATCATCAAATCTTGCTGGGCCAAAAATTCTTTTTTCATGATGCGCTCTTCAAGGAGTGTCATTTGATTTGGATATTTTTCTTCGAGCGAATGCAATGCGCTTTCCATCACAAAGTTATTTTGGATCAAATGATTGATATCCAACACAGAAATCGAAGCATTGCTGTTGTAAATAAGTCGCTGTGCATAATCTGTCAAGAAAATATCTTCTGTGCTGAACAAAGGCATAAAAACGCGTTTGACTTTTTGCAAATCTTTATCGATAAGCACGCCTAAGGGCATCTTACATTTGGAAATGATTTGTCGGGTGCGCTCATCAAACGGGGAATTCTCAAACAAACCTTCTTTTCCGGTAAACTTATCCAGCAAACGATCCGGATTAATAATGCTTGAAGTAAATCCGAGCACTTTACCCAATAAGGTGCCTTCAAAAATAGATTTCCCTAAACCAACAAGCAATAAATCATATTCACCTTGATTGGCAATTTCGGCAATGTCGTTTTCAATATCTACTGTTGCTTTAAAAATAGTGCTGATTTCTTGTTTGAGCAGTTGAGATTCTTCAACAATCGGCTCAAACCTTACTTGTTCAAGTTCTTCAAGGTTGTAGGCGTGCATCTCATCGCTGAGTGTTAAATGCATGGCTGTAACAGATGATGCTTCTTTTTGCTTTTTGACCAAACTATTGGCCAGCCTGAGTAAAGATTTGCCTTTTTCATTGTTGCCAAATGAAATAAGAATTTTGTATTGTCGACTGAGCTGTTCGCGTACTTCGGGTAAATAACTCTCTTTGGTTTTGAAAGCAAAATTAATGATGTCAAGTGCCGGTCCGGTCATAAAAGTGGTCACCAAAGCCATGATCACCATCATCGTAAAGACTTCTGAAGTGAGTACACCCAAATCATATCCGATATTGAGCACCACGAGTTCCATGAGTCCGCGGGTATTCATGAGCGCGCCTATGGTTAAACTTTCTTGCCAATTTTGACCGACAAACTTTGCCGCTATGGCACTGCCTAGAAACTTTCCGGCCACCGCTACTGAGATGATATAACAGGTAACTTCAATCAAATACGGGTCGTTGATCAATCCTATTTGGGTACGCAATCCGGTAAAAACAAAGAACAGCGGCAAAAGCAAAATAACCGAAACATCTTCAACCTTATCAATAAATATAGAGCGAAACTTAGGAATATCGGGCATGATGGCTCCGGTCATAAAAGCTCCGAACAAGGCGTGAATTCCGATCACTTCTGTAGCATAAGCCGACATGATGAGCGTCAAGAAAAAAATGGCCACCACCGGTTTGTTGAGATTGCTTTTGCTGCCGTATAAATCGCCAATGCGTTTTAAAAAGGGTTTGATTACAAAAATCATCATCAAAACATAAATCAGAGCTAGTCCGATGGTGTAAAGCGAGCTCAAAAATGTACCGGCTTTGACAATGGCTATCACCGCTGCAAGCAGGCACCAAGCGGTAATATCGTCGGTAGCCGCACAGGTAATGACTATGGTTCCTAAACGCGTTTTGTGCATGCCGCGCTCTTGCACAATTCTGGCCAAAACCGGAAAAGCCGTGATACTCATAGCAATGCCCATAAATAAGCTGAACGCCAAAAACTCAACTCCTACCGGTGCAAATCTGTGGTAAATGTAATAGGCCAATCCGATGCCCAAGGCAAACGGAATCACAATGCTGGCGTGGCTTATGACCAATGCGTCGTTGGCTTTGTTCTTGAGCACTTTCAGATCGAGTTCCATACCAATGACAAACATAAAAAGAATCAGTCCGATTTGGCTCAGAAACTGTAAATTACCTAATGATTCCGCCGGAAATAAGGCGTGCGAAAACTCGGGTAAGTACATGCCTAGCAAAGACGGTCCAAGCACAATTCCGGCAATGATTTCACCAATTACACTCGGTTGTCCGATTTTGCGAAAAACCCAGCCAAACAAACGGGCCACAATAATAATGGTGATGATTTGTGCCAATAAAATCGCGAGCGGATGATGCAGATTTTGCATAAACGATTTGACGAATTCACCCCAAAGTGTATTTTTTGAATTAACATGAACAATGGAACGACCAGCCTCAAGTAATTTTCCTTGGGTTAATATCCAATAAATGAGTACTGAAAACCCTCCGGTGACCAAAAAGTAAAAAAACGTATTCTTAAGCTTATTCATGGGCTATTGAGCGATGTGATCTGTTTAAAATGTATTCAAAATTGCAAATTCAAGCGCAATTGTTCTATGTTTTGGAAAAATAATAATAAAAATTTAATATCGCTTCAAAACCTTGTAAAACTGAAGTTTTTTTTTTGGGTTTGTTTTCTATCGTTTTGTTTACCTTTGCCGAACTTTTTGAGCCTGTATGAAAAACACTATAAAAGTTGGTTTTTGGGAGCGTTTGGCGCGTGTCATTCTCAAAAACAGAATTGCCATTATTGTTGCTATTGCTGCCCTAACATTGTTTTTGGGATTTCAGTGGCGCAACTTGCGCATGACCTATACCGAAGCCAATTTATTACCTCAAAAACATCTGGCCAACCAACAATATCGCGATTTTTTGAACAAATTTGGCGAAGAAGGCAACCTAATTGTCATTGGTTTTAAAGATCCAAACCTTTTTATACCCAAAAATTTTGCCGCCTGGAGCGAGCTTATGACCCACTTAAAGAAAGCTCCGGAGGTTGAATTAGTTGTTTCTTTGAGCGATTTAAAAAAACTTCAAAAAGACACCATTGCACAAAGGTTTGAAATGGTTTCCCTAATAGATGCCAGCAAAACTTCTGACGCAAAATATTTACAAAGCATTAAAAACGAGTTGTTCAACAATTTGCCTTTTTACGAAGGTTTGTTGTTCAACAAAACCAGCGGAAGTATTCGGGCAGCAGTTTACCTAAAAAAAGAAATTGTCAATACGGCCCAACGAAAAACATTCATTGTCAAAAACTTGGTTCCGGCCATTGACCAATTTGAAAAACAAACCCAGATTGACCTGCGCGTTTCAGGCATGCCGTACATCAGAACCATTAATGCCGAAGACATGAAAGGTGAGATCGGCCTATTTATTGGTGCCGCACTGTTTATTACTTCGTTTATTTTCTTTTTGTTTTTCCGATCGTTTCGGGCCACTTTTATCTCTATTTGCATTTTGCTTTTGGGGGTGGTTTGGTCGTTTGGAACCTTGGGCTTTTTTGAATACCGCATCACGATATTAACAGCCATTGTTCCGCCGCTGATTATAGTAATTGGCATTACCAATTGTATCTTTTTGATCAATAAATACCAACAAGAAATCAAGCAACACAGCAATCAGGCAAAGGCGCTGCAACGCGTTATATCAAAAATCGGGGTGTCGACTTTGATGACCAACCTGACCACAGCCGCGGGTTTTGCCACCTTTATGATTACCGGAAATGATTTGTTGTATGAATTTGGTTTGGTGACTTCCATCAATGTGATCACGGTGTATTTACTCACGCTGTGTATCGTACCGATTGTGTACAGTTTTATGCCCCTGCCCAAAGAAAAACACTTATATCATTTGAGTAAAAACTATATTTCATCTTTGCTCAATTGGGTTGAAGGCATGGTCAAAACCAAACGCAGATTTATTTATGCTGTTTATGTTTTGATGTTGCTTTTTAGTTTGGTGGGCGTCATGCAAATGAAAGTTTCCGGCAGTTTGATTGGAGAACTCCCAAAAAGCGCCGCCTTTTTTAAAGATATTTTGTTCTACGAAAAAGAATTTCACGGGGTAATGCCGCTTGAAATCATGATTGATACGCACCGCAAAAAAGGTGTCATGAAACTTTCAACCTTGCGCCGCATGGAAGAACTCCAGCAAACTATTGAGCAAATGCCAGAGCTTTCAAAACCGGTATCTCTGGTGAATCTGGTCAAGTATTCTAAACAAGCTTATTACAACGGAAATCCGGAATATTACGATTTGCCAACTTCACAAGAACAAGCCTTTATTTTGTCTTATGCTAAAAATGCCAACAAAAACGCCCAAGACAATTTGATGAAAAGTTACATTGATTCTAGCGGGCAATGTACGCGTATTACAACTTTCATGCGCGACATTGGCACCGATGAAATGGCGCGTGTAGAAAAACAACTCCAGAGCAAAATTGATGCGATTTTCCCGAAAGAAAAATACACGGTAACCTTAACCGGAAAAGCACTCGTTTTTCAGAAAGGAACTTCGTATTTGGTAGACAATTTAATTGAGTCACTCATTTTTGCCATCTTAACCATCGCCGGGCTCATGGCCTATTTATTCCGATCGGTCAAAATGGTTTTGGCTTCGGTAATTACTAATATTTTGCCGCTTTGTATTACTTCGGGCATTATGGGTTATCTGGGCATTCCGCTCAAACCGTCCACCATTTTGGTCTTTAGTATTGCCTTTGGAATTTCAGTAGACAACGCCATTCAGTTTATGGCCAAATATCGTCATGACTTGCTGCAAAGCAACGGAAAAATCAAAAAATCAGTAGTCAGTGCGCTGCGCGAAACGGGCATCAGCACTTTTTATACCTCGGTGGTTTTGATTGTTGGATTTGCCGTTTTCACACTTTCGAGTTTTGTAGGAACCATCGCTTTGGGCGGACTCATTTCATGTACTTTACTTTTTGCGATGTTTGCCAACTTACTGGTTTTGCCGGCACTGGTTTTGACCTTTGAGAAAAAACGAGCTGTCAAAGAAGACGAATAAAAACCTTGATTCACAATCACATTATTATATTTGCACTTCAAATTTATAAACGATGAAGCACACCAAAATAAAAGACTTATTGCAGAGCAACACAACCATTGCTTCGGTCAATGTCAAAGGTTGGGTAAGAACATTTAGAAACAATCAGTTTATTGCTTTGAACGACGGTTCTACTTTGAGCAATATTCAATGTGTTGTTGACTTTGAAAACACACCCGAGAGCATCTTGAAAAGAATTACCACCGGAGCTGCTTTGTCAGTAACGGGTTCTTTGACCGAAAGCCAAGGTGCCGGACAGAAATATGAAATTCAAGCAACTTCAGTAGAAATTTTAGGCGATTCAGATGCCGAGAAATTCCCGATGCAGCCCAAAAAACACTCGCTTGAATTCTTGCGTGAAAATGCACATTTGCGCGTACGCACCAATGCTTTTGGAGCGATCATGCGCGTGCGCTCAGTATTGTCATTTGCGGTGCACCGATATTTTCAAGAAAAAGGATTTGTGTATGTAAACACGCCGATTATTACCGGAGCAGATGCTGAAGGTGCCGGAGAAATGTTTCAGGTAACTTCATTGGATGTAAACCAGCTGCCTAAAAATGAAGACGGAAGCATCAATTATAAAGAAGATTTCTTCGGAAAACACACCAATCTGACTGTTTCAGGGCAATTAGAAGCCGAAACCTATGCCATGGCTTTGGGTCAGGTATATACTTTTGGGCCGACTTTTCGCGCTGAGAATTCAAATACTTCGCGCCACTTAGCCGAGTTCTGGATGATTGAGCCCGAAGTTGCGTTTAACGATTTGAACGACAACATGGATTTGGCTGAAGATTTCATCAAATATGTAGTGGGATATGCCGTAGCGCATTGTGCTGAAGATTTGAAGTTTTTAGAAACGCGTTTGCTGGATGAAGAAAAACAGAAACCACAAGCAGAGCGCAGTGAAATGAGCCTTTTAGAAAAACTCAACTTTGTGTTAGAGAACAACTTCAAACGCGTATCCTATACCGAAGCGATTGATATTTTAAAAGATTCAACACCGAACAAAAAGAAAAAATTCCAATATATCATTGACCAATGGGGCGCTGATTTGCAAAGCGAACACGAGCGTTTCCTGGTTGAAAAACACTTTAAATGTCCGGTGATTTTGTTTGATTATCCGGCCAACATCAAAGCGTTTTACATGCGTTTGAACGAAGACGGAAAAACGGTGCGCGCCATGGATATTTTGTTCCCGGGCATTGGTGAAATCGTAGGCGGTTCGCAACGTGAAGAGCGCTATGAAGTGCTCGTAGAAAAAATGCAAAAACTAGGCATTGATGAAGAAGAATTGTGGTGGTATTTAGACACGCGCCGCTTTGGAAGCGCTGTTCACTCAGGATTCGGTCTTGGTTTTGAGCGATTGGTATTGTTCGTGACGGGTATGACCAACATTCGCGATGTGATTCCGTTTCCGAGAACGCCGCAAAACGCAGAATTTTAATATATAATTCAAGAGTCCGGTTTGCTGCCGGACTTTTTTATACACAAATTAAAACTAGCCCGGATGGACGTGGAAATCCTTTGGCGCAGCACAGCGCAGCCAAAGATTGCAGCAAACAGCCGGATTAGCTTCAAATAAAATTAAAAATACACCGCATTTTTTTAATTTTGAATCACCAGAAAAAAATTGTTTTGTTATGCTCAAACAAGGTCTGAATCTTAAATTATCGCAAAAACTTTCGCCGCAGCAAATTCAGCTCATGAAGCTCATTCAGTTGCCCACTCAGGCTTTTGAACAACGCATCAAAGAAGAGATGAATGAAAACCCGGCGCTTGAAGCGGGCAAAGAAGAAGACGAATCATATGAAAAAGACGAGTTTGACAACCAAGATGAGTATGATGATTTTGACGACAATGAAACCATTGAAACCGACGACATCAACATTGATGAATATCTGAGCAACGACGAAACGCCCGATTACAAAACCCAAACCAACAACTACAGCGACGATGATGAGCGCAGAGAAACACCTTTGGCATCAGCGGTGAGTTTTCATCAAGACCTCATCAACCAACTCAATACGTTTATTCTGAGCGAACAAGACCGCGAGATTGCCGAATTTTTGGTAGGAAGCATGGACGATACGGGCTATATTAGACGCAGTCTGACGGATATTGTAGACGATATGGCTTTTACGCAAGGCATTTATACCGATGAAAAAACCGTTGAGCGCATTTTGCATGTGATACATGAACTCGAACCATCGGGTGTGGGCGCACGCGATTTGCAAGAATGTTTGCTGTTGCAACTCAAACACAAAACCCCGACCGAATCAGTTGCGCATGCCACAGAAATCATCGAAGAACACTTTGAAGCTTTTACGCGCAAGCATTACGAAAAACTTCAACAAAAACTGGGCATCAGCAATGAGCAACTCAGAAAAGCCATTCACGAGATTGAAAAACTCAACCCAAAACCCGGGGGCTCATTTGCCAGCAACAGTAAAATTACTGAGAACGTGATTCCGGATTTTGCCATTCGCATCAACGACGGTGAACTTGAACTCACGCTCAATGGCCGAAATATGCCTACACTGCATGTTTCGCGTGAGTATCAAGACATGTTGCAGACCTATAAAATGTCTAAAGAAAAAACCTCATCACAAAAAGATGCGGTGTTATTCATCAAACAAAAACTCGATTCGGCCAAATGGTTTATTGATGCCATCAAACAACGTCAAGAAACTTTGCTCATGACTATGTCGGCCATCATGGATTATCAGCGCAATTACTTTTTAGAGGGCGATGAAACCAAACTCAAGCCCATGATTTTAAAGGATATTGCCGATCGGGTTGGACTAGATATTTCAACTATTTCACGCGTGGCCAACAGCAAATATGTAGAAACTCCGTATGGAACCAAACTGGTTAAAGAGTTCTTTTCTGAGGCCATGAAAAATGATCAAGGCGAAGATGTATCAACTTTAGAAATCAAAAAGATTCTGCAAAATATTATTGAAGAAGAAGACAAACACAAACCGTTGCCCGATGATCAATTGGCGGATATGCTCAAAGAACGTGGCTATCCGATTGCCCGCAGAACGGTGGCTAAATACCGTGAACTCTTGGATATTCCGGTGGCTAGGTTGCGCAAAAAAATGTAATCTTGAGCAAAATAACTCCCCTTTTTTCATATTTATTCCATCCGGTATTTGTGCCGCTTATGGGCACGGCACTTTATGAATACCTATACCGAGACTCATTTGAAACCCTTGAATTGCAGATTACTTTTATTCGCATAGGAATTATTACTTTATTGATTCCTTTGGTTTTTTTATATTTTTTGAAAATAGTTGGTAAAATTGATTCAATGATGATTGAAAATCCGCAGCAGCGAAAATTGCCTTTGGGTTTTCAGCTAATGTTGATGAGTTTGCTTTTGATGAGTATTGAATTATATCAAACCATGCCGGGTTTGTATGTTTTCTTTTTGGGTGGTATGACCTCAACATTAATTGCTTTGACTTTTCTGTATTTAAAACGAAAAATTAGCCTTCACATGATTGGAATCAGTGCGCTTACTGCATTTGTGATGGGTATAAGTTTAGAAACCGGCGAAAATCTGAGCACTCTGATTGCCCTGTTGTTTGTTGCTTGTGGCGCAGTAGCTTCGTCAAGATTATATTTAAAAGCACACAACAAAACAGAATTACTGCTCGGATTGCTTTCGGGTTTGCTTCCGCAGCTGATGCTTTGGCCGCTTTGGTTATAGAATGTAAAACATTAGTCCGAGGTTCATGGTGTGCAAATTGATGGTCTCGCCTTCTACTTGAGTACCATCTCTAAAAAGAGGTAAAAGCCCGTAGTAGGCATACAAATTCCAACTGTTGTTGCCGGCAGCCATATACAAACCTACTTGCCATTTTCTAAAATCAGGGTTGTTGTGAATGCGTACCCTAACTAAATCATCAATATATACTGATTTATTGTAAACCATGTAACTGAACTGAATTCCAGAATAAACGCGCCAGAACTTATGCCCTACCGGTTGCGAAGTACGCCAACGAAATTCGATGGGCACATCTATAAACAACTCTTCAAATTTGTTTTTCTCATAACTCGAGCCAATGGTTTTGGTACTGTAGTAGGGTTCTCCGTTGACACGCGTGATGAACAAACTCTGAAAATAATTAGAATAGGTCAGGCCCAAGCCCGGAGCGATGGCTACATTTCGACGTTTGTTGATGGGAAAATCACGTAAAAAACCGGCTTTAAAACCCGGAGAAAACCTATTCTGGTTTACATTCCCGGGCATGTTGAGCAAAATATTATAGGTAAAACCTAAGTAAAATTGATCTTCTCGGTAAAGCGAATCAACTGCAATCATCGGAGAAGGAAGCTCTTCAACAGGAACTTCTTGAGCCAGTGCACGCAACGAAAACAACAACAGAAAAATAATTTTACGCATCCATCTAATTTTGTGGCTTAAAGGTACACAAACCGAGTTTATATTTTGAATTTAAATGTAAATTTGTCCCGGCTATGGTCAAAGTAAAATCTTTTAAAGTCAATATTCACAGGCTATCCGTTAATTTTCAATTATCAATCAATGATCATTCTCATAGCGGCCATGGCCGAAAATAGAGCCTTAGGCAAAGACAATCAACTTTTGTGGCATCTGCCTGATGATTTCAAGCGTTTCAAACAACTCACTTCTGGTCATTACATCGTTATGGGCAGAAAAACTTTTGAGAGTTTGCCCGGAAAATTGCCCAACCGAACCCATGTAATCATTTCAAGGCAAACTGATTATCAAGCCGACGGTTGTTTGACCGCCGCAAGTTTAGAGCAAGCTTTAAAATTGGTTCCCCATGAAGAAGATGTTTTTATCATTGGTGGTGGCGAAATATACGCACAAGCATTGCCTATAGCTGATATCATTGAACTCACAAGGGTTCATACTCGGGTACAGGCCGACACTTTTTTTCCGGAAATCAATTTAAATGAATGGCAACTGACCCATCAAGAACAGCATGCTCAAGATGAAAAACACGCTTTTGATTTTAGCTTTGAAACCTATTTGCGCAAGGCTTAAATTCAAGACGGCAAAGGTTTTTTGATTGAAGGCTTTGTAGTATATTTGCCAAACTATGAACGGTACTGAAAAAATCACGCCCTACAAATCATCTGAGCTCAGCAAAAAAGAGCAGGTTGCTCAGATGTTTGACAACATTTCTAAAAATTACGACGGACTCAACAGAGTCATTTCAATGGGAACCGACATGAATTGGCGCAAAAAAGTCATTGCTTTGGTGGCCGAGAAAAATCCCAAAACCGTCTTAGATATTGCTACCGGAACCGCAGATTTAGCTTTGATGTTGTCTGACACAAGCGCTAAGCGAATTATTGGTTTAGACATATCTGCAGGAATGCTTGAAGTGGGCCGTCAGAAAGTGAACACTCAAAATTTGAATCAAAAAATTGAGCTCATCCTTGCTGACTCAGAAGCGATTCCGTTTGAAGACAATTATTTTGATGCGATTACTGTGTCATTTGGTATCCGCAATTTCGAAAACCTAGAACGAGGGCTTTCAGAGATTTTACGCGTGTTGAAACCCGGAGGAATTTTTGTGATTTTAGAAACTTCCAACCCAACCAAATTCCCATTCAAACAAGGCTATCAAGTCTATACGCGCTACATTTTGCCCGTCATCGGAAAAATGTTTTCAAAAGACCAATCGGCATATAGTTATCTTTCTGAATCGGCAGCGGCTTTTCCGTTTGGTGAAGCACTCAACAATATTTTGCGCAAAATTGGGTTTATAGAAGTCGTTGACCGACCGCAGTTGTTTGGCGCGGCTACTATTTATTCGGCTTCAAAAAAATAATTGCCTTTATGAAACACAAAATTATTTGGCTATTTCTCTTGATGATGCTCTCGGCGCAGGCCCAGAAAGCCAAAAAATTGTTTGGTAAAGACCCGCTGATTAACCTGGAAAATTTTGACAAACAGCGCGTTTATTGGGGTTATTTTTTAGGGTTTAATTCTTATGACTTTAAATTTGATTACAAAGTCAACGCGCCCGATATAGAAGTCAATAGAACCACAGGATTTAACGTAGGATTGGTGGGTGATTTACGCCTGATGGAATACATCAACCTGCGCTTTGAACCGGGTTTGTATTATACCAAACGAAACCTGACCTACACCACGCTAACCAAACCCATTGACCGAGACCGAGAGGTAAGCTCTACCTACATTCATTTACCTTTGCTTTTGAAATTTTCTTCGGTGAGAACCGGAAACATTCGACCTTATTTGGTAGGAGGCATTTCAACCACCATGAATTTGGCCAGCGGTCAAAACTCAAAAGATGACAACACCCAACAAAAGTTTCGCGTCAAACAATGGACACAGAACTATGAGGTAGGTTTTGGAATTGATTTGTATTTAGAATATTTTAAATTTTCTCCTTCTATTCGAGGAGTATTCGGAATCAAAGATGAGCTTGTGCGCGACAATGACCCAAACAGTCCGTGGACAGGCAACATCAATTCAATGAAAACCCGCGCAATACTCATCAACTTTACCTTCCACTAAACTTCCATAGAACGACAAAATTCGCTGAGCACAATAGACGCCGCTGAAGCTACATTGAGGCTTTCGGTTTGCTTGTAAGGTCCAAATCTGGGAATGGCAATGCGTTTTTTGATTATCTTTTCAACTGTTTTACTGATTCCGTTGGCTTCGTTGCCCAAAACGATGATTCCTTCGCGAGGAAGTTTTTGCTGGTAGATATTTTCACCATCCATAAAAGTTCCAAAAACCGGCAGCGTAGTTTGACTCAAAAAAGCCGGTAAGTCCAGATAATGAACTTGTACACGTGCCAATGAACCCATGGTGGCTTGTATTACTTTTGGATTGTACAAATCAACCGTTTCGCGTGAGCAAATCAGTTGTTGTACTCCAAACCAATCGCACATGCGCAAGATGGTGCCCAAATTTCCGGGATCGCGCACATCGTCTAAAACAACGACCAATCCGTTGAGAACAATGGGTGCAGGTGATGGAATTTCAAAAACAGCCAAACAATTATTGGACGTAGCCAGCGCACTCATTTTTGACAATTCAGC
The DNA here is from genome assembly GCA_027484725.1 of Flavobacterium sp. Lineage (GTDB taxonomy): Bacteria > Bacteroidota > Bacteroidia > Flavobacteriales > Flavobacteriaceae > Flavobacterium. The sequence continues at coordinate 234,875 of JAIXSK010000017.1, forward strand.
CGCGCTCACTTGGCTTTTTAATTCTTCCGGAACCGATTCAAAAAGGGGTTCTGTGCAATACAGATGATGCAACTTAAATTGAGCTGAGAGTAACTCGCCAATTACCTTTGCTCCTTCAGCAGTAAAAAGCTGATGGACTAACCGATATTTTTTTTGTTGCAAACTCGCGATTAACTTGAGTTGGTTTTTACTAACCATAGAAAAAAATGTATTTTTGAATCAAATATCTGGGACACTTGAGAAACATTACCACAAAAATATCATTATTTATCCTAACCGGGATGATATTCGCTGCTTGTAATACGCTCAAAAGAGTTCCGAAAAACAAAAGACTACTGACCAAATCTGAAATATTGGTCAATAACAAAGCTGTCAACACTGAAGAAGTCTCTGCTTTGGTATATCAAAAACCCAATACTTCTATACTGGGTTTTCATCTGAGGTTGTATTTGTACAACATGGCCAACCTCAAACACGACTCTATTTACAAAGCAAAATTTGTCAAAAATCCCAAAAAGTACCAACGCATGTCCAAGCTGCTTTCGGCCAAACAAGTCAATCGTTTGGGACATTCATTTTGGTATGAAGGAATTCACGAGTTTCTGAAAAAAACCGGTGAAGCCCCGGTCATATTAGATAAAAAAAGTACTGATAAATCATTGCAAAGACTCAAATCGCATTATTTCAACAGAGGTTTTTTTGATGTCAAGGCCTCTTGTGAAATTGATTCGTCCAAAGCCAGAAAAGCCAAAATTAAATACCTCATTGAAACCGGAAAACCCTACATCATTGATACGATTAAAACAACGATTCTAACACCGGCACTGGATTCGCTGTACAAAAAAAATGCAGTCAACGCAACCATCAAGACCGGAAAACCTTATAAAACTTCAGATTTAGAAGACGAAAAATCGCGTATTACAACCCATTTCAGAAACAATGGCGGATATAATTTTCAGCCAACCAACATCAGTTTTGACATTGATACACTCAACGGAAATCACAAAGCAAACATCAATATTAAGATAGAAAACTATTCTTATAACGACGGCGACTCAATCAAAACCCGTCCTTTTAATCTATACAAAATCAGTGAAGTCAATATCCATACAGACTTTAATGCCAAAGACACGGTTGAGGTTCCGGAGAAAAAAACCACGTATCAAAACTTCAATTTATTCAGCAAAGGCAAACTCAAATATCGTCCAAAAGCCATTACCGATGCGGTTTTTGTCACCCAAGGAAGTTTGTATTCAGATTTGCGCAGCAACTTGACCACGCGCTATTTGTCTAATCTGAAAGTTTTTAATTATCCAACCATTCGATATCGACCAAATCCTACAGATTCGTTGGGCCAATCGCTCATTGCTGATATTTATTTGACCCAAAGAGAAAAATTCAGTTTCGGTTACGGAATTGACTTTACCCATTCAAACATTCAAGATTTTGGTATCTCGGGAACTCTTTCTTTTGGGATTAAAAACATATTTAACGGAGCCGAAACTTTTGAGATTGCTACACGCGGCAACATTGGTTCATCTAAAGATTTGGCCAATCCGGACAATCGCTTTTTCAACGTTTCTGATTACGGAATTGACCTAAAACTCAATTTTCCGCGCATTTTTATGTTTTTCAATACCGAGAAAATCATTCCCAAAAGCATGATTCCGTCTACCTCTGTAACGATGGGTTTTTCAAAACAAAAAAACATCGGTCTAGACAAAGAAAACTTTACCGGAGCCATGACCTACACCTGGACACCGCGCAGAACGACCACCATGCGTTTTGACTTGTTCAACATTCAATACGTGAAGAATGTCAACCCGGCAAATTACTTTAATGTCTACCAATCATCGTATGTGGCTTTAAATGATTTGGCAGTAAAATACAATGCAAACCCAAGCTATTTTAACAGCGACAATGAATTGTATGTTCCATCGGGCATCAACAGTTTTGTAACCGACATCAACAACGGGGTGATTCAAACAAACGCTACTGATTTAAAAACCATCAACAACATCATCGAGCGCGCCAACCGGCTCACCGAAAATAACTTGATTTTTGCTTCAAATATTACGCTGTCAAAAACAACCAAATCAGATATATACGATGAAACCTTTCATGTATTTAGAACCAAATTTGAATCAGCCGGAAATTTCTTGTCGCTTTTGGCCAACCTTTCTAAACAAACCGGTGGGCAAGATGCCAGCAAAACTATTTTTGAAGTAGCGTATTCGCAATATCTCAAAGGCGAGCTGGAATACATCAAACACTGGGATTTTAAAAACAAAAAAGTATTGGCTTTTAGGAGTTTTGTGGGCATGGCCGTTCCGTACGGAAACTCTAAAAGTATTCCTTTTTCTCGAAGTTATTTTGCCGGAGGAACCAATGACAACCGAGCATGGCAAGCCTATTCACTAGGGCCCGGCAGTAGATTATCGCTCAATGACTTCAACGAGGCCAACCTAAAAATTGCCATCAGCAGCGAATTTAGATTCAATTTCTTTGAGCGATTCAACGGTGCTTTGTTTGTAGATTCAGGCAATATTTGGAACGTACTAGACAATGTTGAAGACGAAAAATCAGTGTTTGAAGGATTTAAATCGCTCCAAGATTTGGCCGTGGGTTCGGGCTTTGGTTTGCGTTATGATGCGACTTTTTTTGTTTTCAGAATTGACTTCGGATTCAAAACTTATAACCCGGCCGAAACGGCCAACAAAAAGTGGTTCAGAGATTATAACTTTGCCAACTCGGTTTTAAATATTGGGATAAATTATCCGTTCTAAAATCAGAAATCATTATTTTTGTCGACCTATAACTTAAAATAAACATCATGGCGCACAACATCAAACCCGGAGTAGCAACCGGCGACCAAGTTCAAGAAATCTTCAGCTATGCCAAAGCGCATCACTTTGCTCTACCGGCGGTCAATGTAACCGGTTCAAGCACCATCAACGCAGTACTCGAAACCGCAGCCAAACTCAAAGCTCCGGTGATTATTCAGTTCTCAAACGGAGGCGCTGCTTTTAATGCCGGAAAAGGGTTGTCAAACGCACATGAAAAAGCGGCCATTGCAGGCGGAATTGCCGGTGCACAACACATCCATACTTTGGCAGAAGCTTATGGAGCTACGGTTATTTTGCACACAGACCACTGCGCCAAAAAACTGCTTCCGTGGTTAGACGGATTGCTTGATGCGAGCGAAAAACACTTCGCTCAAACGGGTAAACCTTTATATAGTTCACACATGATTGACTTGTCTGAAGAGCCATTACACGAAAACATCGAAATTTGCAAGCAATACCTAGCGCGTATGAGCAAAATGGGTATGACCCTTGAAATTGAACTCGGTATTACCGGTGGTGAAGAAGACGGCGTTGACAACTCTGATGTAGACAGTTCAAAATTGTACACCCAACCCGACGAAGTGGCTTATGCCTATGAAGAACTTATGAAAGTGAGCCCTCGTTTTACCATTGCAGCTGCTTTCGGAAACGTACACGGTGTATACAAACCGGGGAACGTAAAATTGACCCCGAAAATTTTGAAAAACTCACAAGAATACGTTCAAAACAAATTCAATACGGGTGCAAATCCGGTAGATTTTGTTTTCCACGGCGGATCAGGCTCAACGCTTGAAGAAATTCGCGAGGCCATTAGCTACGGTGTAATCAAAATGAATATTGATACTGATTTGCAGTTCGCGTATACTGAAGGCATCCGCGATTATATGGTAAATAATATTGATTACCTCAGAACGCAAATCGGAAACCCGGAAGGTCCGGATGCGCCGAATAAAAAACATTACGACCCTAGAAAATGGGTACGCGAAGGCGAAGTAACTTTCTGCAAACGCTTAGAGCAAGCTTTTGCTGACTTAAATAACGTAAACACATTATAATTAGCTGTTTTGAGTTGCAACAACTTTAAACTTCTAAACTTCTAAACGCAAAGATATGGCTTGGTTTAAAAGAACAGAAAAAGGAATTACCACCGCTACCGAAGATAAAAAAGACGTGCCGAAAGGTTTGTGGTACAAAACGCCAACCGGAAAAATCATTGATGCCGATGAGCTTGAACGCAACATGTGGGTAAGCCCGGAAGATAACTTTCACGTGCGCATTGGCAGTGCCGAGTATTTTCAGATTTTGTTTGACAACAACGAATTCAAAGAACTCGATGCCAAGATGACTTCAAAAGACCCGCTCAATTTTTTTGACACCAAAAAATATTCAGATCGTTTAAAAGAAGTCATGGATAAAACCCAACTCAAAGATGCGGTGCGCACTGCGGTGGGTAAATCAAAAGGCAAAGACTTGGTGGTTTGCTGTATGGATTTTGGCTTTATCGGTGGCTCAATGGGTGCGGTTGTGGGTGAAAAAATTGCCCGAGGGATTGATTATTCTATCAAACACAAAGTGCCTTTTTTGATGATTTCAAAATCAGGTGGAGCCCGTATGATGGAAGCCGCATATTCACTGATGCAATTGGCCAAAACCTCTGCTAAATTGGCACAATTGGCCGATGCTAAGATTCCGTATATTTCGCTTTGTACCGATCCTACTACCGGAGGAACTACGGCATCCTACGCTATGTTGGGCGACATCAACATTGCCGAACCGGGTGCTTTGATTGGTTTTGCCGGACCGCGTGTAGTGCGCGATACCACCGGGAAAGATTTACCGGAAGGTTTCCAAACTTCAGAATTTGTATTAGAGCACGGATTTCTGGATTTTATCGTCAACCGAAAAGAACTCAAAGACAAAGTAAATTTATACATTGACTTGATTGAGAACAATGAAATAAGATAATGAAAGCCCGGTGAACGCCGGGTTTTTTATTTGGTTGCTAATGTCCGGTGAATCATAAAGCCCTAGCCTCGATGTTTGATATTAAGAGCAGGAAGCCCAGTGGGCTTCAGGTATTTTTGCTTTAACAAAATACTTTGAAATCGAACAGCGGGATCCAACTTCTAAAAAATCACATCCCCGTCCGAATAGCCTCCACCGGATCTAATCTTGAAGCCGAAATAGCCGGAAGAACTCCTGATATTAAACCAATAAAAGCCGAAAGTCCCGTACCGATGAGCGCATTGCTCATACTTAAAACAAATTCAAAGTCGAGCAAGTTGGTGAGTACCTGTGCAATGATGAAAACCAAAATTAGCCCGACTGCACCGCCAATGACTGATAAGATGATGGATTCAAACAAAAACTGGAGTAAGATAAATTTGTTTTTGGCTCCGAGCGATTTTTGAATACCAATCAAGTTGGTTCGCTCTTTTACTGATACAAACATAATATTGGCAATGCCAAAACCGCCCACAAGCAATGAAAACCCGCTGATGATCCAACCAATGGTGTTGAGTTGGGCAACCATATTGTCAATAAAATCTGTGAGTCCGGAAAGAATATTGATGAAAAAATTATCAATACTATCGGTTTTAACACCGCGATAATCTCGGAGTTTGTGACCTATTTGTGCTTTGAGTTCGTCAATATCAAAACCTTTTTGGGGTTTGATGACCACCACCGGAAGCATCATATCATTTTTGTCTCCGTAGAGTTTGCGCAAAAAATTAGACGGAAAAAAAGCGGATGTATCGTCACCTCCGCCCACGTCAATGCCCGAACCACCTTTTTTTTGCGTCACGCCAATTACTTGAAAACGCTGGCCGTAAATGCGAACGGTTTTACCGATTGGATCAGCTCCGTCAAATAATCCTTGGGCAATTTCATAACCCAAAACCACTACAGGTCGGGCTGAGTTTGATTCAGATTCGTTAAAAAACCGCCCTTGGTCAAATTCCATACGCTGAATATCGTCAAACTCATCGGTGACCGCCACCATATTGACATCGGTCATGCTTTTGGATTCAAAACGAATTTGTTCAGATTTGGTAAAGAACTGAAAACACATGTTCTCAACACCTTCAATGTTTTCTTTTTTCAGGTATTGGTATTCTTCATAACTCACTTTGGGGAATTGCTCGATTTTCCATTCCGGAATATTTGACGGCCCAAACGGAACACTGGTAAGATACATGGTGTTTTTATCAAGGGTGCTCAAATCTTTTTTGATCTTTCTGTCCAGCGAATCAACAGCAGTGAGCACGGCAATAATAGAGAAAATCCCTATAGTCACGCCCAAGAGCGAAAGCAAAGTGCGCAATTTGTTGGTGCGCAGTGCGTTGAGTGCAAAACCAAAACTTTCTCCGAGCAAACGCCAATAGACAATCATAAACCTGATTTTAAATGAGTAAAATTGCGCATTATTTTTTCAAAAACCTAGAAAAAACAAAGCCGCTGCATTGGTCAAAACTATCAAAATAAAGTTACGCTTGGCGATGGTTTTTCTTGGCTAAAAATTTACTTTTGCACTTTGATTTTTGACTTTGGTCTCAAATAAACCTTTAACACACAACAACTACCCATGAACACAACTAAAAAAATCGCCTCGGCGCTGATTTCGGTATATTCGAAAGAAGGGCTTGAGCCGCTTGTGCGCGCTTTGCACGAGCAAAAAGTCACTATTTATTCAACCGGCGGAACTGAAGAATTCATCAAAAATTTAGACATTCCGGTCGTGGCTGTTGAAGATGTTACTTCGTATCCCTCTATTTTGGGCGGACGCGTGAAAACGCTGCATCCAAAAATCTTTGGCGGAATTCTCAACCGTCAAGACCATGCGGGCGATGTAGCGCAAATGCAAGAATTTGAAATTCCACAAATTGATTTGGTGATTGTGGATTTATATCCGTTTGAAAAAACAGTCGCTACGGGTGCATCAGAGGCTGATATTATTGAAAAAATTGACATCGGAGGCATCTCACTCATCAGGGCGGCAGCCAAGAATTTTAAAGACACGGTTATTGTTCCCTCGGTTGATGAATATGATTATTTGCTCGAGTTGATTCAATCACAAAACTGCGCAACAACTATAGAACAACGCAAAAAATTAGCGGCCAAAGCTTTTCATATTTCATCTCATTACGACACCGCTATCTTTCATTATTTCAATACCGATGAGCTCATTTTTAAACTGAGTTCGGCCAACGGAAAAGAGTTGCGCTACGGCGAAAACCCGCACCAACGCGGTTATTTCTTTGGCGATTTTGACGCAATGTTTACCCAATTACACGGCAAAGAATTGTCATACAACAACTTACTCGATGTAGATGCGGCGGTAAATTTGATTTTGGAGTTCAAAGACGATGCGCCCACTTTTGCCATCTTAAAACACAACAATGCCTGCGGATTGGCTACTAGAAATAACATCCGCGAGGCTTATTTGGCGGCATTGGCTTGTGATCCGACCTCTGCTTTTGGCGGTGTGCTCATTGCTAATCAAAGCATCGATGAGGCAACTGCTGCTGAAATCAATCCTTTGTTTTGCGAAGTGGTCATTGCACCGGTATTTAGCCCGAAAGCCATCGAGATTTTATCCGAAAAGAAAAACAGAATACTACTTGTTTTAAAAGAGGTTGAGCTTCCGCAAAGACAAATCAGATCTGCACTCAACGGTTATTTGGTACAAGACCGAAATGACTTGACAGACCATAAAGAACAACTCAAAACCGTTACCAATACAGTTCCAACCGAAGCTGAAATTAACGACTTACTATTTGCCTCTAAAATTTGTAAAAACACCAAATCCAATACCATTGTTTTGGCCAAAAACCAAACACTTCTGGCATCAGGCACCGGACAAACCTCACGCGTGGACGCTTTAAAACAAGCCATTGAAAAGGCCAACAGCTTTGGTTTTGACCTGACCGGAAGTGCAATGGCCAGCGATGCTTTTTTTCCGTTTCCGGACTGTGTAGAGATTGCGCACCAAGCAGGTGTAACCGCTGTGATTCAGCCCGGAGGCTCCATCAAAGACCAGTTGAGCATTGATTTTTGCAACGAAAATAAAGTTGCCATGGTATTTACAGGAACACGTCATTTTAAACATTAATTTGTTTAACTTTGTGCGTTAAAAAATTGTATAAACACTATAACCCTAAAAAGAAGTATGGGATTTTTTGATTTCATGACCGAGGACATCGCGATTGACCTTGGAACCGCAAACACCCTCATCATCCACAACGACAAGGTAGTCATCGACAGTCCCTCGATTGTAGCCCGCGACCGAATCTCCGGAAAAATTATCGCCGTTGGTAAAGAAGCCAACATGATGCAAGGTAAAACCCATGAAAACATCAAAACCATACGCCCACTCAAAGATGGGGTTATTGCTGACTTCGATGCATCTGAAAAGATGATCAGTTTGTTTATCAAAAGTATTCCTGCCCTCAGAAAAAGAATGTTCACTCCTGCCTTGCGCATGGTGGTATGTATTCCGTCTGGGATTACCGAAGTTGAGATGCGCGCCGTAAAAGAATCTTGTGAGCGCGTGAACGGAAAAGAAGTTTATCTGATTCACGAACCAATGGCAGCTGCCATTGGTATTGGCATTGACATCATGCAACCCAAAGGAAACATGATTGTGGATATTGGTGGGGGAACCACTGAAATTGCTGTAATTGCGTTGGGTGGAATTGTCTGCGACAAATCAGTGAAGATTGCCGGTGACGTTTTTACCAACGACATCGTGTATTATATGCGTACACAACACAACCTTTTTGTGGGTGAAAGCACTGCTGAAAAAATCAAAATTACCGTGGGTGCCGCTTTGGAAGATTTAGAAACACCACCGGATGAAATGTCGGTTCAAGGGCGTGACTTGCTCACCGGGAAACCAAAACAAGTAGATGTTTCTTACCGCGAAATTGCCAAAGCACTTGACAAATCAATTCAGCGTATTGAAGATGCCGTGATGGAAACCCTTTCACAAACACCGCCTGAATTGGCCGCGGATATTTACAACACCGGAATTTTCTTAGCCGGCGGTGGATCCATGTTGCGCGGGCTTGACAAGCGTATTTCACAAAAAACCGATTTGCCGGTATTTATTGCCGAAGACCCACTTAGAGCGGTTGTTCGCGGAACCGGAATGGCTTTGAAAAACATCCCGAAATTCAGAAGTATTTTAATCAAATAAATCGCTCGAGTATCTAGTTGAGCCATAGATTCGGGCATAAATAAAGTAGTCTCCAGTATACCCAAAGAAGATGCAGCAAATATTTGTATTCATTTTTAAAAACAGCTATCGATTGCTGTTTTTGCTGCTTTTAGTGGTATCGTTGGTGTTTACGGTTCAATCGCATTCTTATCACCGAAGCAAAGTGATTAGCTCAGCGAATTTCCTCAGCGGAGGCGTATATGAACAAATCAATTCTACACGCGAATATTTCAACCTCAAAAACGAGAATGAGCAACTCGCTCTTGAAAATGCGCGTTTGAGAAGTTTGCTTTTGAGTATCAAAGACAGCAGCATTGCTCCGAAACTTGATTCACTCAAAGGGGTTCGTCCACAAGACATCATTGTTTCAAAAGTCATCCACAATTCTTACAATGTGTATGAAAACTACTTGACCATCAACAGCGGAAGTGCAGCAGGTGTGAAGCCGGACATGGGCGTGATCAACAGCTCAGGAATTGTGGGCATCGTCGACAAAACTTCAAAAAACTATGCAACGGTCATTAGTATTTTGAATGTCAAATCACAAATTAATGCCAAGATTAAAAAAACCAATCATTTTGGCTCGCTCATTTGGAATGGCAAAAACACCGGATTTGTGCAGCTCATTGATGTACCTCGTTTGGCTTCTGTACGCAAAGGCGACACCATTGTTACCGGAGGCCAATCGGTTATTTTCCCTGAAAACATTGGTATTGGCACCATTGATAAAATCTACATTGACAATGAAACCAACTACTACACGCTGAACATTAAATTGTTCAATGATATGACCAACCTAGGCCATGTATACATCATCAAGAGTAAAGACCGTCAAGAAATTCAGGAGTTAGAAAAACGCAAAGAAGATGAATAGTGCTGTATTGTACAATATTGCTCGTTTTATTCTGCTTTTGGCGGCTCAAATTCTCATATTCAACAATATGGACTTTTTGGGGTATATCAACCCGTATCCGTATATTTTGTTCATTATTTTGTACCCGGTTAACGGAAATAAAATGGGGCTTTTGCTCTCGAGTTTCATGCTTGGATTGATTTTGGACATGTTCTGTAATTCAGGAGGTGTGCACGCAGCTGCTTCAATCGTTTTGGCCTATTACCGACCGTACATTTTTAAATTTTCATTTGGTTTGAGCTATGAATATCAAACGGTTAAACTCAACGACACCCTAACTCCTGAACGCTTTTCGTTTTTACTCATAGCAGTAGTTTTACATCACTTTGTGTTGTTCTTACTTGAAGTGTTTCAGCTTAACTTTTTGTTTGAAATCATCCTCAAAACCATTGTCAGCACCTTATTTACCTTGCTGATGTGTATACTGATTATTTACCTAATTAAGCCCAGCCGACGATGAGAAAAGTTCTTTTGCCTACGGTGATTATCATTGGCTCGATATTGCTGATTTTGAGGCTTTTTTACTTGCAAATCATTGACGATTCTTTCAAGCTCAAATCAGACAACAACGCCATCAAAATTCAATATGATTATCCTGAACGCGGCTATATCTATGACCGCAACGGAAAATTGCTCGTCGCCAACCAACCGTCGTATGATATCATGGTGATTCCCAAAGACATCAAAAATCTAGACACGATTGAGTTTTGCAAATTACTGAATATCACCAAAGCAGATTTTATCAAAATCGTGCATAAAGCCAAAGTCTACAGTCCGCGGCTTCCCTCGGTTTTTTTACCTCAGCTCAATAAGTTAGAATTTGCCGCTTTTCAAGAAAAAATCAGAAAGTTTGAAGGCTTTTACATCCAAAAACGTTCATTGCGCGACTATCAAGTAAAGTTTGGGGCCAATGTTTTTGGATTCATCACACAAGTCAATGAGCGAACCATTCAAAAAAACCCCTACTACAACAGCGGTGATTTAATAGGAAAACAAGGCGTTGAAGAAAGTTATGAGAATATTTTACGCGGCGTAAAAGGTGTTAAATACATCCTCAAAGACAAATTCAACCGCGAAATTGGTCCATACAAAGAAGGAAAATACGATACCATTTCAGTGCAAGGTAAAGACATTCACCTGAGTATTGATGCTGAATTGCAACAATATGGTGAAGAATTGATGATCAACAAACGCGGTGGCATTGTGGCGATAGAACCCAAAACAGGAGAAATCTTAGCTTTGGTGACAGCGCCATCATATGATCCGGCCATTTTGGTTGGAAGACAACGTTCTAAAAACTATACGATGTTGTATCGCGACTCGATAGCTAAGCCTTTATACGACAGAGGTTTGCTGGCTGAATATCCGCCGGGCTCACCCTTTAAAATTCTCACCGGTCTGATTGGTTTGCAAGAACAGGTAATTGACGAGCAAACTACGGTTTTCTGTAATCATGGGTTTAGCTATGCACGCGGACGATTTATGCGTTGTCACTGTCATGGCGGAGCACAGCAATTACACCGAGGCATTTATGAATCGTGCAACGCCTATTTTGGGACGGTGTATCTCAAAACCATCAATAAATATTTGCGGCCGGCCGATGGGGTTGATGTTTGGAGCCGACATTTAAAAAGCTTTGGATTGGGCGAATTCATGGGCTATGACTTACCCACCGGCCGTCGCGGAAAAGCACCTACTTCAAAAACCTACAAGCGTATTTATCCCAACGGAGGCTGGAGAGCAACTGCTATTGTATCAAATGCCATCGGACAAGGTGAAGTATTGATGACGCCTATTCAACTGGCCAATATGATGGCTGCTGTGGCTAATCGCGGGTATTATTACACACCGCACATCATCAAAAGCATCAAAGGCGAACCCATTGACAAAAAATTCCGCACCAAACACGTCACCACCATTGACCGAAAGTATTTTGAGCCGGTAATTGATGGTTTGTATGACGTATATAATTTAGGAACTGCACACGCCCTTCAGGTAGATGGCATACAAATATGCGGAAAAACCGGAACCGCTGAGAATTATACCAAAATAAACGGAAAACGCGTAAAACTTCAAGATCACTCTATTTTCGTGGCATTTGCACCAAAAGATAATCCTAAAATTGCCCTGGCGGTTTTGGTTGAAAATGGATACTGGGGTGCACGTTGGGCCGGCCCTATTGCGAGTTTGATGATTGAAAAATACGTCAAGAAAAAAATCACTAGGACCGACCTTGAAAAACGTATGTTAGAAGGAAGTCTTCAAGGGGAATACGCCAAATATACCGGACGAAAAGAAACCGATACTTTGTTGCTCAAAAAGCCAACTACCATTGAAAAACAAGCCGATTCTCCGGAAGAAGCTACTGAAAATTAATTCAGATGAAAAACCAAAGCGTTACCAACAATCTCGATTGGATGAGCGTATTCATCTACATTGTTCTGGTCATATTGGGCTGGCTAAATATCTATTCATCGTCATTATCTCTTTCTGATGACAATTACATCCTAGATCTCTCTCAGTTCTACGGCAAGCAATTATTTAGTATTGCGCTGGCAATTCCGCTTATTTTTATTGTGCTTTCGGTAGAAGGAAAGTTTTATGAAAAGTTTGCCGGAGTAATTTACATCATCGGACTATTGTCACTAGCCGGATTGTTTGTTTTTGGTAAAACGGTCAAAGGTCAGGCCAACTGGTATTCTTTTGGCTCATTTGGTTTGCAACCTTCTGAGTTCGTTAAAGCAGCCACTTCACTGGCTTTGGCCAAATACCTCAGCGATGTTCAGATAAACCTCAAAGATACCAACCGACAAATGCAGGCATTGGCCATCATCTTTGTGCCGGTCATTTTGATTGCAGTTCATGATCCGGGCAGTGCACTTATTTTTATGTCCCTGTTTTTTGTTTTGTACCGAGAGGGGCTTCCTCCGTGGTACTTATGGACCGGTTTTATCGCCATTATTTTATTTGTAATGGCACTTATATTCAAGCCTTGGGCGGTGGTGCTCATTGCCGCAGCCGTCATTGGTTTGGTTTATTTTAGAAGCAGAATTGTTGATCGGAACATCATTGCCAGTGCAATAGTTTTGGTCATGATTACGGGCTTTGTGTTTTCAGTTGATTATGTGTTTGAATCAGTTTTTAAACAACACCACCGCGATCGTTTTAATATTTTACTCGGCAAAGAAGTTGATATGAAAGGCATCGGATACAACACCAATCAATCTGAAATTGCCATTGGCTCGGGCGGTTGGTTTGGCAAAGGATTTCTGGAAGGCACACAAACCAAAGGCGGCTTTGTACCTGAACAACATACCGATTACATTTTTACTACCGTTGGAGAAGAATGGGGCTTTTTGGGTTCTTTGGCGGTTATTGGATTGTTTGTTGGACTCATTTTTAGAATCATCTATTTGGCCGAGCGACAGAAAACCAAATTCAGTAGGGTTTATGGCTATTGTGTAGCTTGTATTTTGTTTATTCACTTCTTTGTCAATATTGCCATGGTGGCCGGAATCTTCCCCACTATTGGGGTTCCTTTACCCTTCTTTTCATATGGTGGGTCCGGTCTTTGGGGCTTTACCATTTTGTTGTTTATCTTTCTAAAAATGGATGCCAATAAGGTCAATGAATGGTAATGATAAAACATAAAAAAACCGCTACATCGAGCGGCTTTTTTTATTTAAGATTTAATCGGATCCTTTTTGATTTTAGTCACCACTTTCTTGCCCGCATTTTTGGGCTGTAAATCATCGAGTACATTGAGCGCTTCTTCAACATAGATGTCTTTTGAAAGACTTTCATGCCATCTGTCGCGCTTTTCTTTGAGCGAAGCATCAGTTTTCATGGCTTCTTGCTCATACGGCAATGATTTGAACTCTAAACTGTTTTTATAATCGGCAATCGATTTGAATTTTTTAGCTTTTTCTTCAATGGCTTTTTGTTCAGCCTTGAATTGGTCAATATTCAAATTGTATACACTTTCTTTGTTGCGCTCATCAATCCATTTGGCATTTTCATCAATGAGTTTGAATTTAGGATTCTCAGAAATGCGTTTTTTGCTGTTATCAATCGCTGCGTCAAAATTGGTTTGTTTGTCCCAGAATTTAAACTCAGACGGATCTATTTTATCCCAAGGCATGGCATTGTCAATGTCGCGCTCACCCATTTTTAAATAAGCATATCTATCGGGAATGGCTACATCACTGCTTACGCCTTCTAACTGAGTTGAACCTCCGGTAATTCTGTAGAATTTTTGCGTTGTTGTTTTAAGCGCCCCTAAATCGCCCACATTGCTGCCGCGTACAAACTGATTCAAATCAATCACGTTTTGAACCGTTCCTTTTCCATACGATTGTTTGCTGCCAATAATGATTCCCCGGCGGTAATCTTGCATGGCCGCAGCAAAAATTTCAGAAGCCGAAGCTGAGAAACTATTTTGCATCACCACCAATGGTCCGTCCCATTGTATGCGTTTGTCTTTATCGTATAAAACTTCTTTTTTGCGCCCGGCTGATTTAATTTGTACCACCGGACCTTCTTCTATAAATAATCCGGCTATATCTACTACGGTTTTAAGCGAGCCCCCGCCATTGTCGCGCAAATCCATGATGATACCTTGAACTCCGTCATTTTTGAGGCGCTCAACTTCTTGAGCTACATCTTTTCCGGCATCACGGCTGTCGTTGTTCTCAAAATCAATGTAGAATTTTGGCAAGTAAATAATTCCGTATTTTACACCGTTTCTTTCTACCACACTTGATTTGGCATAGGTTTCTTCAATTTCAACAATATCGCGAATAATCGAAATAATCTTGATGGTTCCATCAACTTTTTTAACCGTCAACCGAACTTCGGTTCCTTTGGGGCCTTTGATTTTTTTAACAACATCATCTAAATGCATCCCCACAACTTCAACCGGTTCTTGGTTGCCTTGTGCTACTTTGAGGATGATATCGCCCGCTTCTAGTTCTTTTCCGCGCCACGCCGGACCTCCGGAAATAAGCTCTGAGATTTCAGTGTAATCGTTTTTCTTCTGTAAACGCGCTCCAATTCCTTCAAGTTTCCCGCTCATGCTCACATCAAAACGCTCTTTTTCATCGGGCGGAAAGTAATTGGTATGCGGATCAAAACG
This sequence comes from Flavobacterium sp., assembly GCA_027484725.1. Lineage (GTDB taxonomy): Bacteria > Bacteroidota > Bacteroidia > Flavobacteriales > Flavobacteriaceae > Flavobacterium. The sequence continues at coordinate 249,988 of JAIXSK010000017.1, forward strand.
CGTAGCAATAGCATTGACATAAACTGAAAACCAGTCATTTCTGTCTAAATCGTTGATAAAATCAAAATATTCATTGAGTGATTTGAGTGAACTTTCACGCGTTTCTTTTTCGAGTTGTTCAAATGATTTGGGCGCTTCAGGTTTTTCGTCTGTTTTTTTCTCAAATGCTTTTTCTTTTGTCTTGCCTTCAGGTTTCACACCATTTTTGATGTCTTCTTGCATTTTGAGCTTATCCGTCAATGAAGACAAAGTAGAAAGCTTGATTTGTTTGCGCCATTTTTCTTTGAGTTCATCGGCGTTTTGAGCGTACGGAAGTTTCTCGTAATTGGTATTGAATTCTTCTTTTACGCTGTAATCAAACGGTTTGTCCAAAATATCTTTGTAAAAACCTTTGCTCTCGGCTATGCGTTTCATGAGTCGGTCATAAGTCAAATCAAAAAATGTAAGGTCTTTGTTTTTGATTTGATCATCCAGCTGAGTTTCATATTTAGCGAATTCATCAATGTCAGATTGAATAAAAAAACGTTTAGACGGATCAAGCGCCTCAATGTAGTCTTTGTAAATTCCTTTAGAGAAATTATCATCTATAGCTGCCGGATCATAATGCCCACGCTCAATGACAAAAGTGAGCAACTCAAGCAACATTTTGTCTTTTTCAGGGTCACCGGGTGATTTGAAAACACCCTTGAAGGCAAACAACCCAACAGATAAGAACAATACAGCCAATAATACTTTGAAATTCCTTTTCATAAATTCAATTAAGCGATTCATTAAATTTTTTGGTCTAAATTAAGCAAAAACCCAAGCACAGCGGGATCAGACTGCCTAATTTTTTGTTAAAGATGCTAATGTAACAACTTCCTGCTAAAAATGATTATTTTTGCTGGATTATTTGGTCACACGCTAGATGGCTTTGAGTTGTCTGACCTAGCCCTGATGGCAGCGGCAGCCTTTGGGAGGTTTCTTAACCGACCAAAGCTACAGCGAACAGCAGGAAATAGCTTCTAAAAAGAAAAAAGCAGCAAAAAACACATGAAAAAACCTTTGATTCTGGTAACCAACGACGACGGAATCACCGCTCCGGGCATACGCACTTTGATTGAAGTGGTTAGCCAATTAGGTGAAGTGGTGGTGGTGGCTCCGGACAAACCGCAAAGTGCCATGGGGCATGCCATAACGGTCAACAGCACTTTGTATTTGAACCGTCATTCAGCGCCTGAATCTGAAATTTCTGAGTACAGTTGCTCAGGCACTCCGGTAGATTGTGTAAAGTTGGCGGTGAATGAATTGCTCAAACGCAAACCTGATTTGTGTGTCTCGGGTATCAACCACGGTTCAAATGCGTCGATTAATGTGATTTATTCCGGAACCATGAGCGCTGCTGTAGAAGCCGGCATTGAGGGCATTCCTGCCATTGGTTTTTCATTGGACGATTTTGGTTGGGATGCCAATTTTGAGCCCGTCAAAAACTGGGTCAAAAACATTGTGGTGCACACGCTTGAAAACGGTTTGCCGCGCGGAGTGGTTTTGAATGTAAATTTTCCGAAATGTTCTGAAGCTGAAATCAAAGGAATCAAAATTGCCCGACAAGCCCAGGCACAATGGATGGAAAAATTTGACAAGCGAACCTCACCTATGGGCAAAGAATACTATTGGCTTACCGGAGCATTTGTCAACCAAGATACTGGGCAAGACACCGATATTTGGGCATTAGAAAATGGTTATGCTTCGTTGGTTCCGGTGCAATTTGACCTCACGGCACACCATGCTTTGGCCGAACTCAATTCATGGAAATTAAATGAAACCGCAAATGAAAAATAAAGATTTATTCATAGGCGTTTTTTTGGCAATGGCCACCACTTTTATCGGAACTTTTTTGTTCATCAGATTATTTACCGACATGAGTTATTTGACCGGTATGCACTTGTATAAAGGGCAAGGAATGTTGGGAAAAATACTCACTTTGGGCGCCATATTGAATATCTTGTTATTCTATATCTTAATCAAAAAAGACCGCGAAGAAATATCGCAAGGGGTAATTCTTGGACTGATCATCATTACCATTGTTACTTTGTTCTTATAGACACAACTCATGAAATACTATATCATTGCAGGTGAAGCTTCGGGCGATTTACACGGTTCTAACCTGATGAAAGCTTTGTATGATGAAGATCCGCAGGCTGAGATTCGGTTTTGGGGCGGTGACCTCATGCAAAAAGTAGGCGGAACCTTGGTAAAACACTACCGCGATTTGGCGTTCATGGGTTTTATCGAGGTGGTTTTTAATCTAAAAACCATTCTGAGCAATATTAAATTCTGTAAAAAAGACATCGCGGATTTTGCTCCTGATGCCCTGATTTTTATTGATTATCCGGGTTTTAATATGCGTATTGCCCAATGGGCCAAAATCAAAGGCATTCCAACACACTATTACATTTCGCCACAGATTTGGGCTTGGAAAGAAAATCGCATCAAAGCCGTCAAACGCGATTTTGATTATTTGTATGTGATTTTGCCTTTTGAGAAAGAATTCTACGAACAAAAGCATCATTTTCCGGTTCATTTTGTGGGGCATCCACTTATTGATGCCATCCACAACCGCCAAACCACTGATCAAAATACTTTTGTTGCTCAAAATGAGTTAGAAGACAAACCCATTATTGCCGTTTTGCCGGGCAGTCGAAAACAAGAAATCAGCAAAATGCTCAGCGTGATGCTCAGTGTTACCGATACATTTAATGATTATCAATTTGTGATTGCCGGAGCGCCCAGTCAGCCCAAAGAATTTTATCAAAGCTTTTTACAAAATAAAAATGTTCATTTTGTGGCCAATCAAACTTATGATTTACTGAGTCATGCCCGTGCCGCATTGGTTACTTCCGGAACAGCAACTCTTGAAACTGCATTGTTTAAAGTGCCTGAAGTGGTTTGCTACAAGGGCAGTTGGGCATCGTATCAAATAGCAAAACGCATCATAACACTCAAATATATTTCATTGGTTAATTTAATCATGGATGCACCTGTTGTTGCAGAACTCATTCAAGATGATTGCAGCACCCAAAAAATCACCCAAGAATTGCAAAAAATACTTGAGCCGGAACACCGAAAAAAACTTTTGCAGCAATACGACGCGCTTGAAAATAAACTTGGCGGAACTGGCGCCAGTAAAAAAACGGCCCAACTCATTGTACGAAGTTTAACATCTGAACGTTCCTAATACTCACTTGAAATAAAATATCTTTTGAAACGATTACTTCTTTTTTTATCAATGGTCCTTTTTATGGCCAGTTGTAAGCCTACCTCAACGATTATTACTTCAAAATCTGAAGCCATGAAGCGCGGAATTTACCACGCGCCCGAATACAAAAAAACGGCTACTGCCAAAACATCCGCCAAAAAATCTGAACCCAAAACCGAACCCAAAAAAGCAGTGGTCAGCGGCAGTCGCATCAATGACAAAAACGACGATGATTATGTCATCAACGTTGACGACTCCAGCTATTTGGTACAACAACTCATCAACGCGGCTTCAGAGCAACTCGGAGCGCGGTACCGAAGCGGTGGTACTACGCCAGAAGGTTTTGATTGTTCAGGACTCATGTTCAGCACTTTTAAAAAGTTTGATATTACCTTGCCGCGATCATCTTCTGAAATGGCGCGTATTGGTCGTGTATTAGATGAAGATGACATCCGAAAAGGCGATTTGATTTTTTTTAGAACCAATGGCAAACACAGTATTAACCACGTGGGTATGGTGACCGAGGTCACCGATGAAGAAATCAAATTCATTCATTCATCTACCCAAAAAGGTGTCATGATTTCATCGACCAAAGAGCCTTATTATGGGCGCACATTTGCCCAAGCCAACCGAATTTTAGAATAATTTTTTTGGCTTATTGGCTTGAATTGAATACTTTAGAGCCATGAACGCCATACAGTTTCCGTTGACCCGGGTGGCAATCGGGTTGACCTTTGGAATTTTATTCGCCCGATATTGCCCGTTACTTCCTATGTACAGCCTCCTGCTTTTGAGCGTGCTGTTGCTGTTGTTTATCTCGCTATTCTACTCCGTAAAAAAGCGACCCAAACTCCAGTTTTGGTTTGGCCTGAGTGTGTTTTTGTTGTCTATTGGATGTGGTATTTCAAGCTATGTTTTAGACCGCGAAAGCAATCATCCGAATCATTACCTGCACCAATTAAACACCCCAACCAGGCTTGATGAAACAGATTTGGTTTTGCGCGAAAAACTAAAATCTACCGCGCAAAATCTTCGTTTTCTGGCTGAAGTAAAGTATCTAAACCACGAGCACTGCATTGGTAAAGTACTGATTCAATTTGATAAAAATGACTTTGCAAAAACTCCGCTTTTTGTTGGCCGTCAAATGCGCATTGTTGCCGCTGTAAAAACCAAGCAGCCACCAGCCAATCCGAGTGGTTTTGATTATTGGAAATACCTAGAGCAAAAAAACATTTACGGACAAATCTTTGCCAAAAGCCAAAACACACAACTGCAAACACAACCCCTGAGAGATTTGCGTTACTATGCTGATCAGCTGCGCTTGCGGGCCATGAATGAATTACAAAAAAGCGGAATCAATGTGCAAGTAGCTCAGGTTTTAGCCGCATTAACTGTTGGACAACAACAAGAAATTGCTCCTGAAATTATCAACGATTATCAATCAGCAGGCGCGGTTCATATTTTATCTGTCTCTGGTTTACATGTAGGTTTTATTGTTTTGTTTTTGAATTTTATATTGAAATTTCTACCCAAAAATCGCAAAACGCGTTGGCTTAAATTGAGTATTACTTTGCTTTCATTGTGGGGATTTGCTTTGTTGGCAGGTCTTTCTGCTTCGGTTATTCGGTCTGTAACCATGTATTCATTTGTAGCTGTAGGGCTGTATTTAAAACGACGCACGAATATTTTCCACACCTTGTTGGTTTCACTCATGCTCATTTTGCTCGTTTCGCCTTCTCTTTTATTTGATGTGGGTTTGCAGTTGAGTTACACCGCGTTGTTTTTTATCCTGTGGTTACAACCCGTTTTTGATGATTTTTATACCCCTCAAAATAAACTAATAAAATATATTTGGCAAATCATAACGGTTTCATTGGCCGCACAAATCGGGACTTTACCGCTGAGTTTGTATTATTTTCATCAGTTTCCGGGTTTGTTTTTATTGACCAATTTGTTGGTGCTACCGCTCATCGGGCTCATCATGGCTGTGGGCGTTCCGCTGATGATGAGTGCAGCCTTGGGCTGGGTTCCGCAAATAGGGCTAACACTCATTACTTTGCTTACCCAAACACTCAACAGTATAGTTAAAACAATAGCCAGCGCACAGAGCTTTGTACTTAAAAATATCCCTTTTAACTTTTGGATGCTTTTGACCGTTTATATATTGATTGTTTGTTGTGTAATTGCGCTCAAAAAACGACAAATCAGACAACTCAAATGGGTGTTTGCTTGTATTTTATTGGTTCAGCTGAGTATTGCCATAAGCCTAGGATATGCGCAGCAAAAAAGAGTTTGGCTCATACTTCATCAAAAAAAAGCTTCCGTAATCATCAATCAATATGGCAGAAAAATAGATGTTTATTGCCAAGGAAAAATTTCAGAAGCAGTTATTCAAAACTATGCTACCAATGAATTCATTCAGCAAGTTAATAATCATCCAATCCAACCATTGGCCCGTTTTAAAAATTATAAAATCGCTGTTGTTGATGCTTCAAATGCGTTTTCGAAAAATATTCCGGCTGACATTTTCTTTTTGTGTAATGGCCCGAAAATAAATTTAGATAGAATTTTGCAGGATCAACACCCCAAAATGATTGTAGCGGATGGTTCAAATTATCCGTCTACAGTAGAGCGTTGGGAAATAAGCTGCCAAAAACAGAAAATCCCTTTTCACTACACAGGTAAAAAGGGATTCTTTGAATTGTCAGATTGATTTATTTTTTTCTGTTGGCAAGAATTTGATTCGCGCCTTCGAGCCATTTTGAAGGTCCGCCGGCAACATATCCGGTGCTTCCTAATTTATCTAAATTAATTTTGCCGTCTTTATTTGAAGGAACTGCAAACCATATGGTTGGATATCCACGCACTTCAAAAACTTGTTGCAATTCGTTGTTTTGTTGTTGAATTTCGGGTAATTGAGGCGTTCTTCTCGGAAAATCCAACTCAACCAAAACTACATTTTCTTTGGCCCATTTAGCAAAATCCGGGGTTTTAAGCACTTCATTTTGCAATCGAATGCACCAACCGCACCAGTCGCTTCCGGTAAAGAACAACAACAATGGTTTTTTGGTTTTCATAGATACTTCAGAGGCTTTTTTCAAATTGGTTTCCCAAGTGAGTTCTTGTGCTTGAATCGTCAAGGAACCAGTGATCAGCAATAATGCAATGAATATTTTTTTCATAAAATTTATTTTAAAGATTTGCCGCCTTTGGCAATAATAGTGCCGAAGATAATCAATTATCTAACATCTTGCATGAGTTTTTTTACCAATGGAGCAATTGCAATAAGCGCTATTCCGGCAATCAAAGCATAAAGAGCAAGCTGCTGGTATCCGTCGGCATATACACTCAGTTTTTCAAGATTGGAAGCATTTTCTGAAGCACTGGCAATGTTGGCCCCGAGCAATCCGGCAAAATACTGCCCATAAGCACTAGCCAAAAACCACATCCCCATGATGACTGCCTGCGTTTTTTGCGGTGAAAGTTTGGTCATGGCGCTCATGCCAATGGGAGACAAACACAACTCTCCAAAAGTAATGATAAACCAACCAAAGGTGAATAAATCTAGAGACGTTTTACCATCAGCCGAGGCAAAAAATTTGGTGTAATAAAACACCCAGAAACCGCCGGCCAAGAACAAAAATCCTAAACCAAATTTTACAACAGTATTTGGTTCAACTTTCTTTTTGGCTAAAAATATCCAAGCCATGCCCACCAAAGCAGCGAATATAATCACAAACAGCGAATTAGCTGAGTTGTTCACACCGTTCGGGTCAAGTGCAACACCCAAAACAGTATTGTGCAGATTGTTGGCCGCAAACAAACTCAAAGAGCCACCACTTTGTTCAAAAAACGCCCAAAAGAAAATTGAAAAGATGATGAACACCAGTGCTGCCAATAGCTTTTTGTTTTCAGACGAGCTAAAATTTCGCATCTCATAAAACAAATACACTACCGATGCCGGCCCAATAATCATCATGAAATAATCAGTATAAACCGTATTGGCCACCATCATAATAATAATGGGAATAATGGCCAATGAACCGATATAAGTGAGCACCTCAAAAAGTTTTCGCTTAGAATTTTCTAGGTTGCGCAAAGGTGAAAGCCCAATTTCGCCCAAGCTTTTTTGCGTTTGGGTAAACGTGAGCAAACTAATCACCATGACAATGGCCGCAAAACCAAAAGCATAGTTCCAACGCAAGGTTTCCGGAACCAATGATGCCCATAAATTTCCGTTGGCCACCGCAATACAAATATATCCGCCAATGAGCGCACCCAAATTTACCCCGGCATAAAACAATGAAAAACCGGCATCGCGGCGCGGATCGTTGTCTTTGTACAACTGCCCCACCATCGATGAAATATTAGGTTTGAAAAATCCGGTTCCGACAATGGTAAAACTAATACCCGTAAAGAAGAAATTCTTCGGATCAACCGCCAAAATCACACTGCCCAAAATCATGAGCAAACCACCCCAAAAAAGTGATTTTCTAAAACCCAAAATTTTGTCGGCAAACAAACCGCCAATGAACGTAAATGCATACACCCATGCTTGCGTAGCGCCGTATTGCAGGTTCGCCACCTCATCTTTCATACTGAGTTGACTCACCATAAAAACCACGAGCATGCCGCGCATTCCATAAAAGCAGAAGCGCTCCCACATTTCGCTAAAAAACAAATACCACAATTGTTTTGGGTATTTACCGGTAAAGTTTTGAATTTGTTCGGTGGTGATTTTTGATTCCATAGAAGTTAGTTTATTCCTTTTTCTTTCATAACCGCATTGAGTTGTTTGAGCAAAACAAACATCAAAGCTGTGGCAAACATAAGCAATCCGAAGTTAATCCAGAAGAAATCAGTCTTGTCTTCATAAGAATCCCACATACTGGCCAAAACACCACTGAGTTTATTGCCGATGGAAGTAGCCAAAAACCAGCCACCCATCATAAGCGAAGTAATATTTTTCGGACTCAGTTTTGAAACCACCGAAAGCCCCATCGGACTCAAGAACAACTCGCCAATAGTAATAATTCCGTAGTTGGCCACGAGCCACCAAACGCTAACCTTTTCTGAACCGTTGGCTCCGGCTTTGACCGCAGCCACCATGACCAAGACCGATAAGGCTGATATGAGTAATCCAAAAGCAATTTTGGTGGGTGTAGATGGTTCTTTTTTCTTGCTTCTTAAATAAGTGAAGAAAGCCACCACCAAAGGCGTGAGTAAAATAACCCAGCCAGGGTTAATCGATTGACTTAAGTTGGCCGACCAATTGTAGACTTGAGTTCCGTCTGCCGGAAGTTTCTCAGGCGCCACATTTCTGAAATAAAGCGGATAATCAACTACTTTGACCACTTTTCCGTCTTTCTTTTGAATGCGAAAAGCTTCGTCATAAAGCGCTACAGAATCCTTTTTATAAACCAGTGTATCGGTCAACACCAACTTGGAAGCTATTTGTTGCGAAGTGCCTTGCAAAGAACGATCGGTGTATTTGTCGCCCCAATTATTGAGCGCCGATCCGTTGAGCTTGAACACGGCCCAAAACAGAATAACAACGCCAAAAATAGTAAGCAATGCACCAATGGGACGTTTCTCATCAGCCTTGGCTTTAAAGTATAAACTCGCATAAAAAAAGATGACCGGAATACACGCAAAGATAAACGCATCGGTACTGTCTGAACCAAAAATGGCACAATCCGGATTTGCATCTGATTGCACACCTTTTAAAAACCAACCAATCATGCCAAAAACAACCGATGGCAATAGAATAAACAAGACAATTTTGTAAAACGGCATATCGCCGGGCTGTACGCCTTTCTTTTCGGTCTTATCGCCATAGTGTCGGGTTCCGGCCAAAAAGACCAGCACGCCTATAAACATGCCCACTCCGGCGGCCATAAACGCATATTGCCACCCGAATAAAATCTTAAAAGCCGCGCCAAAGAAATTACAAATAAACGCCCCGACATTGATGCCCATATAAAAGATGTTATAACCTTCATCTTTGCGGGCTTTATACGGCTCATCGTTGTAGAAATTACCGAGTAAGGTTGAAATGTTGGGTTTAAAAAATCCGTTGCCCACAATCACCAGAATCATCGCTATGTACAGCATGGTCAAATCGTGAATGCCCATCATCATATAGCCCGCGCCCATCATGAGTCCGCCAATGACGATGGATTTTTTATAACCCAAATATCGATCGGCCACTAATCCACCTATAAAAGGCGTGAGAAAAACTAGGGCAATGAAGGTTCCGTACAAATCAGACGCTTCTTTTTCGGTCATGGCAAAACCGGCTTCGACATCTTTGAGATAAAGCGTGAAGATGCCAATCATAAGATAATAGCCAAAACGCTCCCACATTTCAGACAAGAACAAATAAGGCAAAGCCTTGGGATGATTTTTCCACATAGTTATTTGATTTAAAAAAAGAAACCTACAAGTTTTGGATGCTTGTAGGTTTGAAAGATATAAAAATATTTTTTAGTTGCTCTTAGCGAACACCGTGCATCAGCTTTTTTAACAGCGGAGTCAAAGCAAATAAGATGATGGCTGCCAATCCGCAAAGCACCACAAAAACCATAAAGAATTCAAAAAGATTGTGGATTTCAAATCCGGCAAAAATCGGGTTGTGGTCACTGATTTGGTTTTCGGCCAACAACTTAGCTTGTTCTGGAGTCAAGGTTACGGTTTTGTCCAGTACGCCTTGCAAATCAATTCCGAGTTCTTTGGCTTTGATGAATTTATCTCCGGTAGCCGGCATAATTGAACCCAAAGTTCCGGCCAAAGCATAACCTGAGGCGTTCGATAAGAAAAACACTCCGTATAAAAGTGATGAGAAGCGTTTAGGGGATAGTTTTCCGACCAATGACAATCCAATTGGTGACAAACACAACTCAGCACAAGTTTGTATTAAATACAAAAGAATCAACCATTTGATGGCCAATAATCCGTTGTTGCCCAAATCTTTTACGTTGTGTGCAATGATAAAATAACTCAAAGCAATCAAGGCCAAACCGAAGGCTTGTTTCATCGGAGAAATAGGTTCTTTGCCTTTGCTTCTGAGGTAATCCCACAACATACTAAACGGAACCGCAAAAGCCACGACAAACAATCCGTTGAAAATTTGAACCATCGATGGCGGCATGTTCCAGCCAAAGAAATTCCTGTCGGTTTGGTTGTCAGCAATGAAGGTTAATGAAGAACCCGCTTGTTCAAAAGCAGCCCAGAAAAAGATGATAAAGAAAGCTACGATGTAGATAACAAAAATTCTGTCGCGTTCTACTTTGGTCAAAGAAGAATCAGAAACAATGAGTCCGGCCAAAGTCAAACCACTCGAATAAATCAAGGTGTAAATTAAGTTTTGGTCAAACACAAAATGAATCAAAGCCCCCAAAACCAAAAATGCCACACCTGCCAAAGACAATGCTGTAGTTGAAAAAACAGCTTTTTGAGACTCGCCTTCTTCATAGTCAGCAGCCTCATTTTTTGAAGGCAATCCGCCCAAAGGTCTGCCTTCAGGAGTAACTACATATTTATTTTTCAACACATAGAACAACGCTGTACCAATGAGCATGGCCATAGAAGCAGCTAAGAATCCCCATTTGAACGCATGGATATCGCGAATTCCTTCAGCCGTTTTCACATCGCCTACAATCGGACAAATCAACTGCCCTAAGAAAGCACCTAAGTTGATGCCCATGTAGAAAATAGTAAAGGCGGTATCGAGTTTGCTTTTTTCTTGTTTGGGATATAAACTACCCACCATCGATGAAATATTGGGTTTGAAGAATCCATTCCCGAAGATGATGATTCCGAGTGCCGACCACATTAAAGTATTGGCCAAACCTATGTTGGTTCCGAAAACGCTGGCGCTGAAGAACAAAAGTAATTGTCCGATGGCCATCATCAATCCACCGAGTAAAATACAATTGCGGTTACCAAAAAAACGGTCGGCTATGAATCCGCCCAACATCGGTGTGAGGTAACAAAGTCCGAGGAAACCGCCATAAATCAGCGATGCATCTTCTTCTTTCATCATCAATGAATTCACAAGGAACAAGGTCAAAATGGCGCGCATTCCATAAAAGTTGAAACGCTCCCACATTTCGGTTCCGAAGAGTACCCAAAGCCCTTTTGGATGTCCGGTTTTTGCTGTAGTTTCTGTCATAATAATGGTTTTATAAATTGGTTTTAGTTAAGCATTATAAGTTTTCTTTGATGAAATTGGTGATTTTGTTGAACAACTGAATGCGTGTTTTACCGCCGTAAATTCCGTGGTTTTTATCCGGATAAATTTGCGAATCAAATTGTTTGTTGGCTTGAATCAGCGCTTCCATCATTTGCATGGAATTTTGTACATGTACGTTGTCATCGGCCGAACCGTGAATGAGCAAAAACTTGCCTTTAAGCTTATCAACGTAGTTGATGGGTGAATTGTCGTCATAGCCTGATGGATTTTCTTGCGGGGTTTGCATATAACGCTCGGTATAAATGCTGTCATAGAATCTCCAGTTGGTGACCGGCGCCACCGCCACGGCCATTTTGAATACATCAGCACCTTTCATGATGCAGTTTGAGGCCATAAATCCGCCGTAACTCCAACCCCAAATCCCGATGCGGTTTTTATCGACATACGGATAATTTCCGAACACTTTAGCCGCGTCAATTTGATCTTCTACTTCGTATTTTCCGAGTTGTTTTTGGGTACATTTTTTAAAGTCGGCACCTTTAAATCCGGTTCCGCGACCGTCTACACAAGCTACAATATACCCTTTTTGGGAGAGCATCATAAACCAATAATCGTCGTAACTGTTCCAATCATTGTTGACTTGTTGTGAACCCGGCCCTGAATATTGATACATGAATACCGGATATTTTTTACTCGCGTCAAAATCTTTGGGTTTGATCATCCAGGCATTGAGCTCGTGGCCTTTTTCAGTTTTGAGCACAAAGAATTCCTTTTGTGGCAAATCGTAGGCTTTGAGTTTGTTTTGCAACGCCTCGTTGTTTTCAATCACTTTGATGGTTTTGCCCGATTTTGATTCGTTGAGTGAATAAACCGGAGGCTGTTGGGCGCTTGAATAAGTGTTGATGAAGTATTGAAAATTCGGACTAAAAGTGGCCGAACTGGTGCCGGTTTGAGTGGTTAAACGAACTTTGTTTTTTCCGTTGATGCCAATGCGGTACACATCGCGGTTGATGGAACCATTCTCAACCGATTGATAATAAACCGTGGATGTTTTCTCATCAAACCCGTAATAATTGGTGACTTCCCAAGGCCCCGAAGTTACTTGATTTTTGAGTTTTCCGGTTTTGTCATACAAATAAATATGGTTAAAGCCGTCTTTTTCACTCGTCCAAATAAAACTGTTGTCCTTTAAAAATGTTAAGTTATCTGTCACATCGACATAAGCTTTGTCTTTTTCGTTGAGCACGACTTTGGCTGCTGCCGAATTTCCGTCTACAAACAACAAATCCAAATTATCTTGGTGGCGATTGAGCACTTGAGCCGACAAAACATGAGCATCATTGGTCCATTTGAGGCGCGCAATGTAAAAATCCGAATACTTGCTGAGATCAACTTGTTTTTGGGTTTTTGCGGTCACATCATAAATGTGCAATGAAACTTCTGAGTTCTTTTCGCCCGCTTTCGGATATTTGAACGTCTCCATTTTTGGATACAAATCTTTGTGAAAAACACTCATCGAAAATTCCGGAACTTGGCTTTCGTCAAAACGAATATAGGCGATTTTTTTGCTGTCGGCGCTCCAATCAAAAGCGCGTACAAAAGCAAATTCTTCTTCATAAACCCAATCGGTAATTCCGTTGATAACGGCGTTTTTCTTGCCGTCTGATGTTACTTGAGTCGACGTTTTGGAAGCAATGTCATAAACAAACAAATTGTTCTCATGCGCATAGGCTATTTTGGTTCCATCGGGCGAAAAAGTAGGTTCTTGCACCTGAAAATCAAAGAGTTTAACCAGTGTTTTTGCGTTCGAATCAAACAAAAAATAATCCGCTGTAAACGAATGGCGGAAAATTTGGTTTGAATTGGCAGCAATTAAGATTTTCTTTTCATCGGCACTGAATGAATAGCTGTCGATTCCATCAGCCAAATCAGTGAAGTTTTTGGTATCGATCAGCGTTGATACTTTACTGAGTGTCGCAAAATCGTACAAGTCAATTTGCATGCTGCGCGTGGCGCGATCAAAATTCAGAACTGTGTACTGATTGGTGTTTTTGAGTGATTGTAATTCGTCCATGCCTTTGGCTCTGAACGCACCGCTGTAGATTTCTTCTACGGTGATTTTCTGTTGCGCAACGACCGTGGTACAAACCAACAAAACAAGCGCGAAAAATTTGTTTAATTTCATCTGATAAAATGTATAAAAACCGTCAATTTTAGTGAAAAAATTACACATATGCGTACTTTTTTCGGATAAATCCATGAGTCCCCAAAATCATTGCGCCGTTACAATCAGAATATCAACTTAAAACAATTTGAGTTGGCCGTCTTTATAGGGCGCATGCAACGAAGTATTGAGCTGTGGAAATTGCTTATCGGCAAAGTATTTTCGTTTGGCCAAATGCATTTGCGCACGAATCATCTCGGCCATTTCGCCTTCTCCGCGCATGCGACTGCCCCAACGACTATCACTGAGCGATCCGCCATGACAGGCCTCAATCTGATGCAAAACTTTGTTGGCTCTGTCGGGCATGGCTTTGCGGATCCAATCGGTAAAAATTTCGCCAATAGCGCCGTTGAGCCGAACCACCGTGTGAGCAATCGAGAGCGCTCCGGCATCAGATACTGCTTTTGCCATCGGTAAAATTTCATGGCTGTTGATCCCGGGAATAATCGGCGCGAGCATCACATTCACCGGAATGCCATTCTCTGACAAAACGCGAATCGTTTCAAGCCTTTTCTGAATAGTTGTGGTGCGCGGCTCGAGCAACATTCTGGTTTTTTCAGAAAGCGATGTCACCGAAACATGTACACCCACCAATTGTTCTTGGGCTAATTGTTGGAGCAAATCTAAATCGCGCAAAACCAAAGCATTTTTGGTGATGATGCCCACCGGATGTTTGTATTTCAAAAACACCTCTAAACATTGACGCGTAATTTGATAACGTCGTTCGGCAGGCTGATAACAATCGGTATTGCCTGAGAGGACAATGGTTTGCGCTTGCCAACTTTTGCTTTTGAGCTTTTCTTCGAGTAATTGCGGGGCATTTTTCTTGACCAAAATCCGTCGCTCAAAATCCAATCCGGCACTGTAACCCCAGTATTCATGGCTGTTGCGCGCATAACAATAAATACAACCGTGCTCACAACCTTGATACATATTCATCGAATAAGTCATCCCCACATCAGGGCTTTCAACCGTATTGACAATGGTTTTCGGAAAGACTTCTTGATAAGTTGTTTTGTTGCTTTCTGGCGCTTCTTGTTCGAGGGCACAGTAGTTCAAAAACTCATCTAAAATTTCTTGAGATTGCACCCAAAACCGATTCTGCACGTTGATTTGCGCGCCTCTTCCTTTGATATATGCGGGTTGATTCTCGGAGTTCATAGTTTGAAAAATTAGTTCTAAAACCCACGCAAACCAAGTTGTTTTATGTTAAAAATAACGTTTGTTGATAAAATTTAAAACCCTATAAAAACCAAGGGTTTCGGCTGAAAATGTATCTTTGTCAAAAAAATTACACGATGGATCAAGCCGTTTCTGGATTTTCAAAATTGACCAAAGAAGAAAAGATCAATTGGATAGCTCAAACCTATTTTTCTGAACCCGAAAAAGCAGTGAAGCTGATTAAAAGTTATTGGAATTCTGATGCTGCACTTCAAAAACTCCACGACGAATTCATCGAAAACACCATCACCAATTTTTATTTACCACTGGGCATTGCGCCGAACTTTCTCATTAATGATAAGAATTACACGGTTCCGATGGCTATTGAAGAAAGTTCAGTGGTAGCGGCGGCAGCCAAATCGGCTAAATTTTGGGCCACACGCGGCGGTTTTAAAACCACTATTATTGATACGGAAAAGATTGGTCAAGTGCATTTTATTTTTCACGGAAGTGCCCATCAACTTCAAAGCTTTTTCAATCAAAACAAAGCTGATTTGATCGCATCAACCGATTCAATTACCCAAAATATGCGTACGCGCGGTGGCGGAATTCGCAATATTGAATTGCGCGATTTGTCAGATAAACTCTCAGGATATTTTCAGCTGCATGTGACTTTTGAAACCAAAGATTCGATGGGTGCAAATTTCATCAATTCTTGTTTAGAGCAATTGGCGAAAACCCTCAAAACAAAAGCTGCTGAACACCCCGATTTTAATGCTCAGGAAAAAACCATCGAAGTGGTCATGAGTATTTTGTCGAACTATGTACCGAATTGTTTGGTGCGTGCCGAAGTTTCATGTGCGGTTTCAGATTTGGTTGAAAAGAAAATTGAACATCCGCAAGCCTTTGCCGAAAAGTTTATACAAGCGGTGCGCATTGCCGAGATTGAGCCTTATCGCGCAGTAACGCACAACAAAGGCATCATGAACGGAATTGATTCGGTGGTTTTAGCTACCGGAAACGACTTCAGAGCGGTTGAAGCCGGCGTGCATGCTTATGCTTCACGCAACGGACAATACAGTAGTTTATCGCATGCTGAGATTAAAGACGGTATTTTTAGATTTTGGATGGATGTTCCGTTGGCCTTGGGAACGGTAGGTGGTTTAACTTCATTGCATCCGATGGTGAAATTTGCTTTATCTGTACTCGAACAACCTTCTGCGCGTGACTTAATGCAAATTGTAGCAGCGGTTGGATTGGCACAAAACTTTGCCGCACTTCGATCATTGACTACCACCGGAATCCAAGAAGGTCACATGAAAATGCACCTGAACAACATTCTGAATCAATTTGAGGCCAACGATCATGAGCGTCAGCTGGTAAAAGAACATTTTAAAAACCAAGTGGTTTCTCATGCGGCTGCGGTTGCCTTTTTAGAAAACCTCAGAAAATAAAAGATGCAAAAGCGTTTTTACAGCAACGGAAAACTTCTGATTACCTCAGAATATCTGGTTCTGGACGGAGCTATTGCCTTGGCATTGCCAACTCAATTGGGTCAAGATATGGTGGTAGAAGAATGTCAAACCCATTCTATAACCTGGACAAGTTATGATGCAGATGGATCTGTTTGGTTGCAAACAGAGTTGAGTTACAACGAAATTATCTCAGGGCAAAGTGCCTTGAATGAGCCAACTATTGAAAGACTTCTGTCTATTTTACATCAAGCTTATTTGATGCAACCCAAATGGCTTGAAAAGACTTCCGGATTTAAAGTTCAAACCCATTTGAGCTTTCCCAGATTTTGGGGATTGGGCAGTTCATCGACGCTGATCAACAACCTAGCTCAATGGACCAAAATAGATGCTTTTGAACTACTCAATAGAACTTTTGGCGGAAGCGGATATGATATTGCCTGTGCACAAAACGATTCGGCTATTCTGTACCAAAAAAAAGATAAAAAGCCCTTGGTTGAGCAAATAGATTTCAAACCTGAATGTTTTAAAAACATCTATTTTGTTTATCTGAACCAAAAACAAGACAGTCGAAAGGCCATTGAAAATTATCGAGCCCATGGTTTGGCCAATAAGCATCTCATAGGTGCATTTGACCAATTGACCCAAAGTTTTGTTCAGAAAAATGATTTTGAAAGTTTATCGCTCACCATCCGTGAACACGAACAAAAACTATCTGAAATACTTCATTTAGAAACCGTGCAACAACGCTTGTTCAGGGATTTTGAAGGAACCATCAAAAGTCTGGGTGGTTGGGGCGGAGATTTTGTATTGGTTTTAAGTCAATCAAATCCTGAAACTTACTTTAAATCAAAGGGCTATGAGACCATTTTGCCTTATGCTGAAATTATCAAATAAAAAAACCGGCTGATTACTCAAGCCGGTTTTTTTGTGCTGATATAGTGAATTAATAATTGAATCTTGCTCTATTATCTTCGATGTCAGCCTCATCTTTCAAGGCAGGAATTACGCGTCCTGAGTAACCCGCAACTTGAGGTTTTAATTTATCTACATAGGTTTTGTAGTTAGGCAAAGCTGGCGCTTTAGTAATTACTGTTGGACGAACCACATACACCCCTACACTACCTTCAATAGGTTTAGAAATTTTGTTAACTCCGGTTGCAAAAGCAGTTCCTACTACTTTACGCTCAAAACCGGCATTTGGAATATTGGCATTCTCAAGAGTTAAATCAGTAGCTTGTTGCACGGTAGCACCCGCTGAAGCTGCAATGGCTTCTAAAGTAGCTCCTTTCATTTTGGCCGCAATTTTTTCTGCTTTTTTCTTGTTTCTTAAAATAGGCTCAATCAT
Organism: Flavobacterium sp.; assembly: GCA_027484725.1. Classification (GTDB taxonomy): domain Bacteria; phylum Bacteroidota; class Bacteroidia; order Flavobacteriales; family Flavobacteriaceae; genus Flavobacterium. The sequence goes on from JAIXSK010000017.1 coordinate 267,625, forward strand.
TGGACGAGCAGTCTCAATCGCCATCAAACCTTTTTCATTGACTTTTTTGAGTTTGGCAATGATGTTTCCGACGTTTACAATTTCAAAACGCTTCACATCGCCTACATTGGTTTCTTTGTCAAATGCCCAACGAACTATTTGACGTTGTTGACCGGCAGCCCCAAAATATTCGTCCATGGCTTGAACTTTCACCGATGGATTCACCATTAGACCAGCTGCTTTGGCAACTTTTTCAAAATCTTGCTTGTTGGCATCCATTTCAAATTTAACGGCTTTGGTATACAATTTATCAGCTGTAGCCTCAGAAGGTTCAATTTTACGAGCTATCGTAGCCAAACGAACAGCATCTTGCTTTTCGGTTACATTGATGATGTGGTATCCAAAATCTGTTTCAACCAAACCAATAGAACCTACCGGATTGTTAAAAACATAATCGTTGAAAGGTTTTACCATTTGACCTGGTGCAAAATAGCCCAAATCACCACCTTGTTGTGCAGACGAATCATCTGAATTAGTCAAAGCCAACATAAAGAAGCTACCCGGATTGGCTTTAACTTGAGCCAACAATTGCTCTGCTTTGGCTTTGGCTTGTTCTTTAGTTCTCTTTTCTTTCTTGTTGGGAACTTGGGTTCCTTCATAACTAATTAAAATATGACTGGCTTTGGCATTAGCGCCCGCTTTTCTGCCCATCCCTTTTGAAATACAATAGTATTTATCGCGCATGTACGGACCAAAAATCTCACCCGCAGGTAAATTGAATAATTGTTCAGAAACTTCGGCAGGCAAATCTTTTTTGGCTACATAAGATGAGTCATACGGAATATCAGAATTCTCATTCACAAACTCAGCAACATTGCTGGCGTATTTGAAGCCCGGCAAAGTATCGTTTTTACCAGTAGCCTCATTGTAAACTACTCTTGAATTTAACAGAGCATTTACCGAGGTTTTTACTTCGTTCTCATCTTCGGCTGAAGGTTTGTCTTCAATCATAACATAGTCTACCTCACGAGACTCTTCAGCTTTGTAGCGTTTCTCATTTTTCTTCATGTAATCAACGATTTCTTCGTCGGTTACTTTTACATCTTTATCATTGATGGTTGCATACATTACCGAAACAAAATCAAAGTTCACTTTATCAGCTTCCATTTGGTATTTGAGTTTTCCTTCGGCTTCTGTAGTGTACATTCCGGCTTTTACAAGCGTATTGTAAATTTGATATTTTGCGTTGAGCTCAGCGTCTTTTTCGCGATCTTTAAGCATCTGTGCTTGCTCTGGATTGGCCTTGAAAAATTCTTTGAACTTAGCCAAATCAAAAACACCATTGGTCTGAAAAACAGGGTTTTGACCAATATTGGGATCCGCTTTAAAAACTTCTAAAATATGTTTTTCGCTGGTACGAATGCCTAATTTTTCAAATTCTGCAGTTAACAAAGCGATGGAAACTTCTTGATCCCATACGCGATTTACTGCTTGTGTAGAAGTCATTCCTTGTTGACCGCTTTTTTCAAGGTTGCTTACTTTTACTCTGAAATCTTCAAAAGCAATGTCTTTACCATTGACGGTTCCCACGTTTTTAGGAAGATCATTAAAGCCTCCTTTTCTGTACAAATCCTGCACAATAAACGCTAATAATGAAAAACCAATAACGAGGATCAGAAGTAAAGAACGTTGTCTGATTTTTTGTAAAACTGCCATTGTATATATTGTTAATTTTTAATTCAGTTTGCGAAAATACAATTATCTATTTAATAACCATAACCACAGGGTTATATTTTGCAAGTTTTTTTGTGTAGCGGGTTATTTTTATGCTTCAAAAGTCATTTTGACCAATTCAATCTTTTGTCCGCTGGCTTGCTCAATAACAAAATGAAACCCGTCAATACTGAGTGCTTCTCCTTTTTGTGGGATTTCTTTGGTATGACTCACGATGAATCCGCCCAAAGTACTGTAAGAGTCGTCTTCAGGAATTTGGAGTTTATAAGTTTGGTTCAAATATTCTACTTCATGCCGTGCCGAAAACAAAAACTCGCTGGCGGATATTTTTTCTTCTGTGAGCTCTTCCAGGGCATCGTGCTCGTCTTCAATTTCTCCAAATAATTCTTCAACAATGTCTTCAACAGTGAGAATGCCGGATGTTCCGCCGTATTCATCAAGTACCGCCGCAACACTTCGCCTTTTCTTGGTGAGCAAATCTAGAATATCTTTGATAGACATCGTTTCTGGTACAAACTCAACACTGATGAGCACTGATTTAATACTGCGCGGTTTTTTAAACAAATCAAACGAATGCACATAACCCAGCAAATCATCGAGCGAATTTTGATACACCAATATTTTAGAATAGCCGGTTTCAATGAATTTTTCTTTGAGTTCAGAAACCGAATCGTGAATTTCAACCGCCGCAATCTCTGTTCGCGGGGTCATAATATCTCGGGCTTTGACGCCTGAGAATTCAAGTGCGTTTTGAAATATTTGAATTTCAGAATCAATATTTTCTTGGTCTTGCACCGAATTCATTTGTTCTGAAATGTAGTTTCCGAGCTCAACTTTACTAAAGAATAGCGGAATCTGATCAGCCTGGGTTTTAAAAAATCGACGCAAAATAAAGTCAGATATCCACAAGATAAAAGTAGAAATAACTGAAAACAACCAATAGAAAAAATAGGCCGGAAGCGCAAAAAACTTGATCAAGCTGTTGGCGTAAATCTGAAAAAAAACTTTAGGTAAAAACTCAGAGGTAATGAGCACTACAAAAGTGGAAATCACTGTTTGTAGGAGCACCAGAGACAAATCGGTCAAATGATAGCCAAACTCAAGAATGTATTTCATGAGCAAATCGCCCATAAAAAATCCGTAAACAACCAATACAATGGTGTTGCCAATAAGCATCGATACAATAAACTTAGACGGATTGGCGGTGAGTTTGGTGAGAATTCTCGAGATAAAACCGGCTTGCTTTTTCTCAATTTCAAGATAAATCTTGTTGGCCGACACAAAGGCAATCTCCATACCCGAGAACAAGGCGGCGAGCAATAGGCATATAACGATAATACCTATTTCCATGATTTAAGAAGTTTTGTTGCGCTGCTGCATCTTTTGAGCAAATCGGCGTCTGAAGAAAAACATAAACAGAGACATTCCGGCCAAAAGTAAAACCAACCACGGAGCATCACCGGTTTGGTATTTTTCAAAAGCTTCGTACAAAAAAACCACAAAAAAAATCAAGTAAATGTACTGGGTGTATTGAAGTATCTTCATAATAATTGTTATTCGGCCTTGTTGATGGCTCCGCTGATGCGTTGTGAATTTATAATGCTGAAATCTTTGCTAAAATCAACACCTTCGCCGTAGGAAACACCATTGGGGTCTGTAAATTTATATTTTTTTTCGGTAAAAAACCACTCGTTTTTTTGGTCAAAATACAATTGCTGGGTTTCAAGCATTTGTCCTTTTTCATTGAAAATTTTGACGTTTTTTTGTAAATCGATGATGTCGGTTCCTTTAAAGGTTACCGCATAATCTGAGGTAATAAACGTGCGTTGGCCTCGGTTGTCATACATGGTAACTTTGACTCCTTTTGGAAACTCAGTAAACGGGAATTCTACCGTGGCATAATCCAACATTTTGGGGCTGATCAAAATAGATTTAATCCGACCGGAATCAGTGTATTTAAGATTAAAATTGTCGGCTTCACCCGTAGGAACAAATTCAGTGTAGTGAATTTTTTGCACTTCTTTAAAATTGCTTTCACAGCTACTCAAGACTATTGTTAGCGCTGCAAAAAAAGAAATCCATATACTGCAATTTACTTTCATGCCAAGGCTAATTAGTCGTATTTGCGCTTGACAAACCAACGATCATTCAGAGAAAGACTGATGATGACATTGGTGTAGTTTTCTTCAATGAGTAAAGCTTTTGCGGTTCCGCGGCGACCGTATTCAACGCCCAAATTCAAGTTTGAGAACGCTCCTCCCAAAGGCAAACCAAATCCGCCTGAAATAGCGTAATCTCGGATTCGTTCTTGGTTGATGATCAAACCGGTACGCTCATATCTAAAGCCGGCTCGGTAGGTAATTTTTTTAAAATAATTAGAAAAACTTGAATAGTTTGGAATATAATATCCGCCCAAACTATACTTGAATCCATTTTCGTAATCAACTTTACTAATGTCATTGGTTCGCGTTCCAAAATTACTGCTCTGTTGTAGGCTAAATTCAGTAGCAAACATCCATTTTTTGCTTTGCCCAATACCTACCCCAACGGTATATCTAGAAGGCATTTTTAAGGTTTTTGTTTGGTTTACTTCATCTAGCTTATCTACATCAAACGGCTCGTATGTATTAAGCAGCAATACAGTTGAAACCACTTGAGTATTTCTGGATTTCAAGCTGCTTTGCGGTGTAAATACAAAACTCGTACTCAAATCAAGCTTTGAATTGATTTTATATTGGTAATAAGCGCCTAAATCCAAATTAAAACCCGACATTTCAGAGGTGTTTATTTCTTGGGTTCCTAACTGAGCGACACTTATTTTTTCTAAGGTAGTTGTTTCAATTCTCCCAAAATTATAGTGAGCGCTTAAACCAAGACTAAAGTTGGGTTTAATTTTGTAAGCGTAGCTCAAAAAGACTTTGTTGACACCTCCGGTTCCTTCAAAAGCTCTATAATCATTTGTCAGAGGGTCTGTGTTTCTAATTTTATATCCAACTGAAGAATACGGAATAAGCCCAAAACCAAAACCGGATTTCGCAAGCGGTATGGCCACCATTAAGTAATCTAGTGTTGTTCTTTGTGATTTTTCATTTCCTTGAAAAGCATTCAATCTGGCCGTATTGAGCGAAGCCCCGGCCGTAAAGGTGGTTAACTTAATTCCGGCAAAGCTGGCAGGATTCTGAAAATTCATGTGAATACTATCTGCAAAAACAGAGGCACCTCCCATCATTCTGGCTTCGGCATTTCCTTTAAATCTAACATCGCCAATTCCATAAAAAGAATAAGGCGATGAAGCAGCTTGTTGGCCTCGAGAAGAAACTGAAATAAGCAGAACTAATAGAAAGATTAATTTTTTAATCATTTTGGATTTGATATTGAAACGTTTGGTTCAGACTTTCCAGCAGAAAATTTGAATGGGCAAATATGGTATTTTTTAATCGTTTAGCCAAAAAATCCGTATCGCCGCCCGTTAAAATTATGATAATGTTTTCATGAGCCAATCTATACTGATTGATAAAACCATCCATTTCATGAACAACGCCCATGACTACACCGGCATGAATAGACGCAGCGGTTGAATTTCCGATGAACTCTTTGGTTTCAGACGCTTCAAGCAATGGTAACTTAGCAGTAAAATGATGCAAAGCCTGGTATCGCATGCGCACCCCCGGTGAAATGGCTCCGCCGTGATAGACATTTTGCGCATCGATAAAATCATAGGTAATACATGTTCCGGCATCAATGATCAAACGGGCTTGATCAGGGAATTTTAAAACTGCCCCGCTTGCCAAAATCATTCGGTCAATGCCCAAAGTATCCGGAGTTTTATAGGCGTTGATATACGGAAATTTTGTCTGCCTATCCAAGGTATGAATGCGCACATCAGGAAAAAATTGAGCCAATTGCTCTGCCGAAACCAAACCCACAGAGGCTAGAATCCAATCTAAACAATTCGGGTAAGAATCGCGTATTTTTTTAAAGCCGTTTTGAAACACGTCAGCCTTAAATGAAAAGCGTTCCAACAAGGTACTGTCTTCATATACAGCAGCTTTAACAAATGTATTTCCTATATCAATCACTAGGCGCATAAACCCTTGTTTAAAGGGGCGAAGGTACGAATAGATTTTTTTTAATATTTGTTTTGGATAAATTAAAAATCATTCTATATTTGCAACCGCTTTAAGAGCATGGTACCTTAGCTCAGATGGTAGAGCAACGGACTGAAAATCCGTGTGTCCCTGGTTCGATCCCTGGAGGTACCACAAAAAAACCCAAAGTTCATCGCTTTGGGTTTTTTGTTTTTAAAACTGTCGTGAATTAGTTACATCAAACTTCTGATATGATCTGGCAAACGACCTACGTTTTGAAGTTTAATACTGGCCAATTTTTGCGCGGTCGCAATACAGTCTTCCATCGTTTTGTTTTGCAAACGCGCAAACAAAAATCCGGTCCAAAAGGCGTCTCCGGCTCCGGTAGAATCTTTGACTTCTTTAAGCGGAATAGCCGGCTGATTGAAGGTTCCTATTTGATAATCAGATACCACTACCCCGTCTTTTCCTTTGGTCAAACATATCGTTGACACACCCAATTGGTGAAAATATTCAAAAATAGCTTGTTCGGTTTTGACTTCTCCAAACAAACGCAAACAATCATCTTCACTTACTTTGACCAGCGGATTGGTTGACAAATAATCTTTAAGGACTTGATGAGCTTCATAGCGATTGGGCCAAATCTTTTCAGAATAATTAATATCGATACTCATTTGCAATCCGAGTGATTTGGCTTTGTGTGCCCGATTGAGTATGGTCATTCTTGCCGGGTCTTTACTGAGCGCAAAACAAGTAGTGTGAAATATTCTGGCTTTTTCAAGCAAAGCATCCGGCAATTGGTCTTCAAGAATTTCTCGGTCAGCTTCTCTAAACGGAATAAATTCGGGTGTTTGGGTAGAACGAGAGACAAAAATAACCGAAGTAGGCAACGCAAGTGATTTACGCATGTAGGTAGTCTGCACTTGATTCAGTTCTAATTTTTGATGAATGTAATCCCCAAAACCATCGCTTCCGCTGGTAGCCACTAAAACTGAGTTTAGTCCTAGTCGTGCGGCATTGACCGCAACATTGGTGGGCGACCCTCCCAAAAAACGGTGAAAATCTTTGGTTTTGTCTAAGGATGCTATTTCATGTCCGATGAAATCGATTAAGACTTCACCCACACAAACAAGATCTACCGATTTATTCATAAAGGCAACAAATTAAAATGATGATTTAGGTTTTGATGTAATAATACCGCGCCCGCAGCACTCCAAGCGCATTGCGACACTCCGTTGGGTTTTGTGGTTTTTGTATTGAAGTTTTCGTAAAAAGCATGATTTTCTTGGGCGTTGGCTTGATTGATTTTTTCTAATAAATCTCCGGCCAAATCAGATAATGCGCAATTGTTCAAAGCCCAACCTACAAATCCATTAACCATAGGCCAACTACCTGCGTTGTGAAATTCAAAGGGTTGGTTTCGAAACTCATATTTGCAATTGTTTTCTAGCAAAAGCCATTCTGGGTCAGAGGTTTCAATGGGAGGCCAAAAAGCAGGAACCAATCCCATCGGCTGATTTTGAATATGATCTGACAAATAGGAAGTGATTTGACTTTGTATCTCTTTTGGAGCTATGTCTAAAATTAAAACCAAGGCATGGGCCAAGGCATCAAAAGGTTTTTTGTATCCGGCCGGTGTAAAACAGCACGGAAGATAATCTTCAAACAAATGCGCCTTATACGCCCGCGGATGAAATTTCTCTTGTGTATTGTCAGGGAAAAAATTGGCGCATATGGCTTGAGTAACATCAGCTATTTTTTTAGCCATTTCAGGGCTTTTAACAAAATAATTGTAGGCTCTGAGCGCCCACAAATGCAAAAGTTGATCATACAACACGTAGCCTTCGGTAATGTATTCATCAGCCCAATTGCCCGAAAGCGGCACATAAATTAAATGTTTGTTGTTGAACTCCCAAGCTTGAAGCAAATCAAAACACTGCTCAATAGATGCTTGGTATTGGGCTATCCAATCTGAATTTTGTGTTGCGTAAGCATACTGGCAATGACCAATGATATACCAAGTAACAGCATCAACACGTCCGGCCAATCCACCGTAACTCACTTCGGCTCCGTTTTCAGTCTGCGCTACATTTGACGGAATCGTTCCGCATGCATGTTGGTGTTTGGCTAAGGTTTCAAGTGTTTTTCTAAAAGTATCTACGAGCATTTCATCGCCTGAAACCAAAGCGGCCAATCCGCAGATGACTCCGTCTCGTGCCCAAACTCTTTTGTAGTTTGAAATAGATTGTGCACTGGCCAAAAAACCGTGTTCAGACGAGCAGGTTTTGAGTAAGTCGATTCCTTTTTGATAAGCAACCAATTGCGTCATAATACAACTTCATTTTTATTTTTAACTGTGATAAACAGTGTAAACAATCCGCCAATGATTAGAAAAGCACCGGCCAATCGAATCACATTAAGCGGGTTGTTACCGAGCCAATCAAAGACAAAAAACTGCATGGTAAAAATTTGAATCGCCATCGGAATCACAATGAACATATTGAAAATACCCATATAAACACCTCGCTTTTCTTGTGGAATCGAGCCCGCCAAAAGCTGATAAGGCATAGCCATCATGGAAGCCCATGAAATTCCCAATCCAAAAGAAAACAAATAAATAGAGCTTACTTGAATTGCCGCTCCGAAAGGATTATAGAGCGAAAACATGACATCAGAATTATTTAAATAAGGCATGAGCAACAAGCCGATACCACCAATAAGCAGAGCGATGAAATGAACTCCTTTGGCTCCGAATTTTTTGGCCAAGGGCACCAAAGCAAACGCCACCATAAAACAAATAATGTTATAAGTTCCGTTGAGATTTCCGGTGAGCAATTGCGCTTTCATAAAACCTTCTGTATGCTGGTCAGTGGTTTTAAAAATCGATAGCGATAAACTTGAAGTGATATATTCCCAATAACAAAACATCGCATACCAACTAAAAAATTTCACCGGTATGAGTTGCTTCATGGTGAGTGGCATGGTCTGAAATGCTTCTTTAATTTCGTGAAAAGTTCGGTTGATGATGCCTGAGGATGCTTTTTGCAAAGCTATTTCCTGTAACTCCTCATCGGTGGGCGGATATTCTTGCGTGGTCAGTACTGAGATCAAAACCGACACAACCGCAGCGACTGCTCCGATAAAAAAAGCGTAATATGTATAGGTTGGAATTCCGTTGCTCATTTTGTCCGTAAAAGTCAAAACACCCAAAGCCACGAGCAAGGCAGGCGTAAAATTGGCTAGAGTAATGCCCAATCCGGTAAAAAAACTCTGCATCAAAAACCCTATTGAGTGTTGTTCGTTGGGCAACTTATCGGCTATAAAAGCCCGATAGGGCTCCATGGCAATGTTGTTGGCTGCATCGAGAATCCAGAGCAAACTGGCCGCCATCCACAAACTGCTTGAAAAAGGCATGAGTACCAAAGCAATACTCGAGATAAAAGCTCCGATGAGAAAAAAGGGTTTTCTACGTCCAAATTTGGGCGACCAAGTGCCGTCGCTGATGGCTCCGATGATGGGTTGCAAAATCAATCCGGTAATTGGGCCCGCCAGCCAAAGCATGGGCAAACTAGCCTCATCAGCACCCAAGTATTTGTATATGGCACTCATATTACTCTGTTGCAAACCAAAACTGAATTGAATTCCGAAGAAACCAAAATTCATGTTCCAAATTTGCCAAAAACTCATTTTACTTTTTTTGAGCCAACTCATAGGGTAAACATTAAAAAATTCCTGCATCTCTACTAAAGATACAGGAATTCATTATCAAATTAAACAAAACAAACTCATTTTTAAAACTTATAGCTCAGTGCCATTGAAATAGAACGACCCGGAAGCGGTCTGGCACGAACATAATTCACCTGGTTGTTGGTAATGCTCCCTTCTTCAGCCTCGGTAATGGCCAATGTGTTGAAAAGGTTGTTACCGGCCAAGTTCAATGATAAACCTTTGGCTACCGGAACTTCAACAAATCCGTTGACAATGACAAATCCGTTCATGACCAAATCATTTGAATCTTGTGCATAGGCTTTGGTTTGTCCGATGAAGCTTAAACCAATGGTGCTTTTCTTTTGACCAAATTTGTACGTTGGCATGAAGTTGTACATCATTTTAGGCTGTCTTCGGGGCTCGTTGCCTTTGTTGGCCCCCGAAGTGATTTCAGCTTTGGTATAGGTAAAACCACCGCGTAAGTTCAAATTGTCCATTACATTATAAGACGATTCAAGCTCTAAACCGAATGATTTGTAATCATTTTCAATGATGCTGTTAGAAGTCGCTTCATAGCCACCTTCTTCAGTAGTTACTGCATTAAACAAAGTCGCATATAGGTAACCTTTGCTGAATTTTTGTTTGTAACCCACCTCTGTTTGCGTCAAATAATCTAACGAATTGATTTTATCTCCGTTGAAATAATCCAAGTTTTGGAACAAAATACGATCAGCTTTGGCCGAAGCTCCACGGCTGTGACGTGCAAAAATAGATTGTTGTTCATTTAGTAAATAGTTGGCACCAACAGAATAAGAAACATAGCTATAGTCATAATTCACCGCTTGTTCTTTGGCGGTATTTACAGCAAATACATTGTTCTCAGGAGCAGAAATAGTTCCGTCGTTGTTGACATCAAATGCTCTTGAAGTTCCGCCGGCAAATGAACCGCTCACTTTTCCTTTATCGTAACGAATACCGCCTTCTAATGAAAGTTTGTCGGTAGCGTCAAAAGTGATGTTGGCATACGGTGCAGACACATCGTATTTTGTATCGTAGTTGCGCGCTAAGTTGCCCCAAGCTGGAGTTCCGTAGGCATACAAACCATTTTCTGACAATAAGTTTCCGGCTGCATCGGTTACATTGATCAAACGCGGATTGTCATCAGATACTTCTTGTAAATACGAATTCCACAACCATGACATTGAAATGTTTTGCGTTGATTTAAACCAACCCGCGGTGATTCCGAAGTTTTCAAATTTCTTGGTCAGGCGCAAATCATTCATAAAGTTGTTGAAGTTGTTGAGTTGCGTATCAAACATGTGAATGCGCGAAACCAAACCATTGGCCGTGTTAAAAGGTTGTCCGTTGTTGGCGTAGGTCAAGGTTGCTCCTGCCCCAAAACTAGCGGCTATGTTGGCTGCTGTATCAACTTGAGCAGGGAATGGTGCAATGAAACCACCATTATTGGCTGAATAGCGAATGTTGTCACTAACTTTCCAACCTTTGTCTAAATCAAATGAAGCGCTGGCTCCGATGGTTTTAGAAACCGGATGCATTCCGTCAGCAACTGAAGCGCGACGCAATTGACCATCAGGTCCCAAACCTACATTGTGCATTAAATAAGGCGATTGTAAAGCCCCGTGCGTTGCATCAAATCCGGAAATACTGCTCCAATTTGGACTTGAATTGGTTCCGGTTACTTTGACCGGCATTGGCATATAAGCGGCTGCGCGATCGTCTAAGAATTTGGCATATACGGTAACTTGTCCGTTTTCAAATTCTTTGGTAAAGTTGAGTTTTACCTGACCTCCGTTGTTGGCGTTGAAACCTGTGGTACGCACACCCTCTCCGGTTCTGTAAAAACCACCAGCGTGAAAATACATGCCCTCGCCAATACGAGATCCATACTCAATATCGGTTCTGAAATTGTTGTAATCCAAACCAAAACTTGAAGTCATAGAACCGCCTTCGGTTTTTCCGGTTTTGCTGATGAAGTTGATGATACCACCCGGAGAATTTGAAGACAATACAGAGGCTGAACCTCCGCGGATGGCTTCAATTTTTGAAACATTTCCGTCAAAACGCGTAAAGATATCAGCCGTGGCAAAAGCAATATCACCATATAAAAGTACCGGCAAACCATCTTCTTGCAATTGTAAATATTTGGATCCGCCAGATGAAATAGGCACCCCGCGTACGGCAATGTTGGCGTTTCCTTCACCCCCTGATGATTCAGAACGGATTCCCGGAATGGTTCGGAAGATTTCTGCCGTTGAACGCGGAGCCGATTGTTCTACTTGTTTCACATCTAAAGTAGTGATGGAAACACTTGATTTAATTTTGGCTCTTGGGTTGACCACACCGGTAACGACCACGTCTTCTAGTTGATTGGCATCATCTGACATGCTAATATCCAGCACGGTTGCCCCTGAAATGGTCACTTCTTCCTTTTGTGTTTTGTAGCCAACGTACGAGGCCACAACTTGTACACTTTGTTCTGAAAGATTGCCGAATGAATAACGTCCGGTGGCATCTGTGGCGGTTGATTTTCCGAGTCCGGTTAATTGAACATTCACCCCCGGAAGTGGATTTCCTTTGGTGTCAGAAACTACACCCGAAAGAGATGCATTTTGTGAAAAAGCCCATTGAAAACAAAGCAGAAAGGCTAGGAATCCAAACTTTTTCAAAAATTGAGTAGTTTTTTTCATGGTTTAAATTATTAGATTAATAGTTAACGGGTTTATTTATTTCGAAATTAATTTTTAATGTGTTAATTTTTAAAGGATTTAAATCGAAAACGTTTTCGAAAATACCGAAAACGTTTTCGATGTCGGATATTTTTTCTAATTTGCTTGCATGAAGAATATTACACTCAAAGAAATCGCTCACAAATTGGGCATCTCCATAACTACCGTATCAAAAGCACTTAAAAACTATCCGGACGTAAGCCCCAAAACCAAACAAGCCGTTATGGCCTTGGCCCATGAACTTCAGTATACGCCCAACTCGTTTGCCGTGAATTTACGAACCCGCGAATCAAAAACCATTGGCTTGATTATTCCTGAAGTTGTGCATCATTTTTTTTCAAATGTGATCAATGGCATTATTGCCGAAGCAGAAAAAAATGGTTACTTGGTAATTATTCTTCAATCAAACGAATCATTAGAGCTTGAAAAAAAACAAGTAGCCTTGCTCATCAACAAACGAGTGGACGGGATTGTGATGTCATTATCAAATGAATCAAATGACGATGACCACATCAAAGAAATTCTTCAAAAAGGAATTCCGTTTGTTCAATTTGACAAGATTGCCAAGCTGATTCGCAGTTCAAAAGTGATTATTAATGATCAATTGGCCGCCATTCAAGCGGTGCAACATCTTATTGATAAAGGCTGCAAAAAAATAGCACACATTCGCGGTCCGGTCAATCCGCAAAACGCGATTGACCGATTTTTAGGATATAAAAAAGCACTCGAAAAAAATGAAATTGCATACCAATCTGACTTGGTTTATACCTGTGAAAGAGTGAGTTTTGAAGAAGGCTATGCCTTTGCCAAACAAATTATTGAACAGCATCCGGATGTAGATGGCATTTTTGTGATTACAGATTTGGTTGCTGTGGGTGTATTGGCCTACTTTAACGAGCAAAAAATTCCGATTCCCAGCCAAATTGCGGTGATTGGGTTTAGCAACTGGTTTATGTCGCAGGTAATTACGCCCAAGCTCAGCACTGTTGATCAACCGAGTTATGAAATGGGCGCTCAAGCTTTTCAACTTCTTTTAGAGGAAATGATTTGTCATCGAGACCAAAAACCGTTTGAGCCCAAAACAATCGAATTAAAAACTACGATTATTGAAAGAGAATCAACTTTAAGGGCTTAACTTCGACTTTATTTTTTTGATTCTTGAAAGAGATATGAATAGTACGATTGCAACAATAGCGCCTAGACAGTTTGAGTTTTGATCTTCAATACTAGCGTGTCTTCCTTCAATAAAGAACTCTTGTACAAATTCTAAAACACCACCACTTATAAAAACAATAATAAATGTAGCCCAATACTTAAATTTTCTGAGCCTAAAATGAAAAAGAATGGAAAATGAAAAAACCAAATAGGTTAGAAAATGTGACACTCCAGAAAAATAATCCATCAAAAAATTCGTAGAATAAATGGTTTCCTTAGTTGGGTAACTTTTTTCAAAGTTTACTTCCTTCTTGTCTTCACACATATTTCCCAACAGTGGAATACTTTGGGCTATTTTTATGTCAACAGTTTTGATTCCTCCGTCTTCATATTTAGCACCCCATGACGGATTACCAAAACTAAAATAACATTCTGGTGTTGTGTAAGAATACTTCCCTTTACCTGTATAATAATACACTTCCAAATCTCCTTCTTGCTGAAAATTATCGCCTACTTTGGGCATTTCGTGATACACTTTTTTCCCTAAATGGGATTCATATGGGATACACTCTAAAATTGCGATTATGCAATAAATAAAAACTGGATGAATTACTAGAAAAACTAGTTTGCGAAAAAACGGTGATATATACATAGACATGGGCAAACATTAATCTTTTTATACTAACTGTCAAGGAATTTTAGATTTCGTTTGAGGCCTTCAAATTTAGTTCGTTTTACAGCAGAGTTTTTAAATACTTTTTGAAAAGTTTCAATGGTAATTTCTTGCCAATCTTTTCGAGTCATTTTGAGTAAATCCGGATGTGGTTCAAATGCTTTTTCAGCGTGTGGTTTTGAGAATCGATTCCACGGGCAAACCTCTTGGCAAACATCGCAGCCAAAAATCCAATCATCCATTTTGCCCTTTGCTTCTTGCGGAATGTTTTCTTTGAGCTCAATGGTATAATATGAAATACACTTGCTGCCATCAACCACATAAGGCGCAATAATGGCTTGTGTTGGGCATGCATCAAGGCAAGCGGTACACGAACCGCAGTGATCGGTTGTTGGCGCATCGTAGGCGAGCGGTAAATCGACAATCAATTCGGCAATGAAGTAAAACGAACCCACACTTTTGGTAATCAAATTGGCATTTTTCCCCATCCAACCCAAACCGCTTTTGGCGGCCCAAGCTTTGTCCAGCACCGGAGCCGAATCAACAAAAGCGCGCCCATGAACTTCGCCGATGTTTTCTTGAATAAAATCTAAAAGTTGTTGTAATTTTTCTTTGATGACTTTGTGGTAATCTTGACCGTAAGCGTATTTGGAGATTTTGTATGTGTCTTGAACTTGACTTTGCTGCGGATAATAATTAAGCAATAATGAAATCACGCTTTGGGCACCATCAACCAACAACTTCGGATTGAGTCGTTTGTCAAAATGGTTTTCCATGTATTGCATTTGCCCGTGGTAATTTTGATTGAGCCAACGTTCTAACCGCGGTGCTTCATCTTCAAGAAAACCGGCTTTAGCAACACCACATGACATAAAACCCAACCGAAGCGCTTCGGCTTTGATGAGTTGGGTATGTTGTTGCTGATGATTCATTTGGAAACTGGTTTTGCATTAGGGATTGAAGCGGCATCCTTTGGACGTAAGGCACGAGCGGCAAAAGATAGAGCGAAAAGCCCGACCCGAAGGAAGGCGAATTTTAAACATGAAGCCGGACTGCCCTGAGGGAAATGCCCTAGAACAATCCGCCTTGAATATGAGTTCTAATTTTGCCCAAATGCTTGTAGGCTTTTTCAGTGACTTCTCGTCCGCGCGGGGTTCTGACGATAAACCCTTCTTGAATTAAGAACGGTTCGTAGACTTCTTCTATGGTTTCGCTGCTTTCTGAAACCGCGGTGGCCAAAGTAGACAAACCCACCGGGCCGCCTTTGAACTTGTCAATGATGGTTCCGAGGATTTTGTTGTCCATTTCATCAAGACCGTGGGCATCAACATGAAGCGCTTTGAGCGAGTATTTGGCAATTTCTATATCAATCTTGCCATTGCCTTTGATTTGGGCAAAATCACGCACCCTGCGCAACAATGCGTTGGCAATACGCGGTGTACCCCGACTGCGTCCAGCTATTTCAATGGCGGCTTCCATGGTAATGGGCATTTTAAGAATGGCTGAACTACGTTGAACAATGGTGGTCAGTAACTCAGTAGTGTAATATTGCAAACGGCTTTGGATGCCAAAACGCGCACGCATTGGAGCGGTAAGCAAACCTGAACGCGTGGTTGCTCCGATCAATGTAAACGGATTTAAAGTAATTTGAACCGAACGCGCATTGGGTCCGGATTCAATCATGATGTCTATTTTGAAGTCTTCCATAGCTGAATAGAGATATTCTTCAACCACCGGACTCAATCGGTGAATTTCATCAATGAACAATACATCACGCGGTTCTAAATTGGTGAGTAATCCGGCCAAATCACCCGGTTTATCGAGCACCGGCCCAGAGGTGATTTTGATGCCCACACCGAGTTCATTGGCCAAAATGTTGGCCAAAGTGGTTTTACCCAAGCCGGGCGGACCGTGAAAAAGGGTGTGATCTAAGGCATCGCTGCGCAAATTGGCCGCTTCAACAAAGACTTTGAGGTTTTCTAATATTTGATCCTGACCTGCAAAATCGTCAAAACTAAGTGGCCTGAGCTTTTTTTCAAGGTCTAACTCTTCGGGGTTGAAGTGTTGATTGGTAGGATCTAAATGCTGGTTCATGTCACAAATATAAAGAAATAAATGAGCAGAAATAAAAAAGCCTTTCTCGGTCAGAAAGGCTTTTGATATGGTTTTAAAGGATTAATGATGAAGTTGCTCTTCGCCCGGTTTCATCGGAACGTTTTGCGGAACGAAATCATCATCGTGTCCGGGTTTGCTGTAATCATAAGCCCATCTGTGTACGTGTGGAATTTCTCCGTACCAGTTACCGTGAATGTGCTCAATAGGCGCGGTCCACTCAAGGGTATTCGATTTCCAAGGGTTTTGAACTGTTTTCTTACCATAGAAAATACTGTAAAAGAAATTGAACAAGAATACCAATTGGAAGACACCGCCCACCAAAGCAAAAGTGGTAATCAATACGTTTACATTTTGCAAATCATCAAACATTGGGAAGTTGGTGTTGGTGTAATAACGTCTTGGAAGACCCGCCAAACCAATGAAGTGCATTGGGAAGAAAACTCCGTAAGCACATACAGCCGTTACCCAAAAATGAACGTAGCCTAAGTTTTTGTTGAGCATGCGCCCAAACATTTTAGGATACCAGTGATAGATACCGGCAAACATTCCGTACAAGGCCGAGATACCCATTACCAAGTGGAAGTGTGCTACGACGAAATAGGTATCGTGCACATTGATATCCAAAGTACTGTCACCTAAAATCAAACCGGTCAAACCACCTGTGATGAAGGTTGAAACCAATCCGATTGAGAACAACATGGCCGGGTTCATTTGCAAATTACCTTTCCATAATGTGGTGATGTAGTTAAATGCTTTTACAGCGGATGGAATCGCAATCAAAAGTGTGGTAAAAGTAAACACAGAGCCTAAGAATGGATTCATACCTGATAAGAACATATGGTGGCCCCAAACAATCGTTGACAAGAATGCGATGGCAATCATTGACATAATCATGGCTCGGTATCCGAAGATAGGTTTACGAGCGTTGGTAGCAATTACTTCAGAAGTAATACCCAAAGCCGGTAACAATACAATATATACCTCAGGGTGACCTAAGAACCAGAACAAGTGCTCAAACAATACAGGTGAACCACCTTGGTAATGCAAAACTTCACCGGCAATGTATATATCAGATAAGAAGAATGAGGTACCGAAGCTTCGGTCCATGATGAGCATCAAAGCAGCTGACAGCAATACTGGGAATGAAATTACACCAATCACTGCTGTAATAAAGAATGCCCAAACGGTCAACGGAAGACGCGTCATACTCATCCCTTTGGTTCTAAGATTCAAAACTGTTACAATGTAATTCAATGAACCCAACAAGGATGAAGCAATGAAAATGGCCATAGAAACCAACCAAAGTGTCATACCGGTTCCTGAACCACCAATAGCTTGTGGCAAGGCGCTGAGCGGAGGATAAATCGTCCAACCTGCTGAAGCCGGTCCTGATTCAACAAATAGGGAACAAACCATTATTACACTTGAAGTGAAGAACAACCAATAAGAAACCATATTCAAGAAACCTGATGCCATATCACGAGCACCGATTTGCAATGGAATCAAAAGGTTACTGAAGGTTCCACTCAAAGCCGCGGTCAATACAAAGAATACCATGATGGTTCCGTGTATGGTAACCAAAGCCAAGTATATATCATTGGTCATGACTCCGTTAGGTGCAAATTTTTCACCTAAGAAAAAACTGAATACTTTGAAAGATTCTTCAGGCCAGGCCAATTGCATTCTGAAAAGCATGGACATTCCAACACCAATAATTCCCATCACAATACCGGTCAACAAATATTGACGGGCAATCATCTTGTGATCTATAGAAAAGATATATTTGGTGATGAAGGTCTCTTTATGGTGGTGATCATGTTCATCGTGTGCATGTGCATGGTCGTGTGCGTGATCTAAAGCTTCTGCTGACATAATATATGCTTTATTTAAATTTTAAATTATTTTTTTACAACTGCTGCCATCATTTTGGTATCGGCTACTTGTGCAGTATCTGCTCCGGGCGTAACTCCGTCTTTGGCCTCGGGCTTGGCGTTGGCAGCTTTAACTTCTTCAGCAATGGTTGCTTTTTCTTTCAACCATTTTTGATACTCTTCAGGTGTATCAACTACAATCTTCATTTGCATGTTGTAGTGTGATGCTCCACAAATTTTATTACACAACAAAACATAATCAAAAGTATACGGGTCTAAAGCAGTCTGCCCTTTGGCCACCAACTCTTCGCTCTTTTTGTTGCGAATAGTATTAATTTTAGCCACTTTTTCTTGCATGAACGTCATGTTGCGCATTTCATCCGTAGTATAAATCGGAGTAAAAGAAAACTCAGTAACCATACCCGGAACACAGTTCATCTGAGCTCTAAAATGAGGCATGTAAGCAGAGTGCAATACATCTTGTGAGCGCATTTTGAAATGAATTTTTTTGCCTTTCGGAATATGCAATTCCGTAACTACTTTATCATCTTGCGCATTTGGATCAGACATATCAACACCCAAAGCGTTTACCCCTTCTATATAACGAACATTTGCTTTACCCAATACGTTATCGGTTCCGGCATAACGAGCTGTCCATTTAAATTGCTGAGCATAAAGCTCTATTTCAATGGTGTTTTCATCCTTGTCAATAAACATAATATTGGACCAGGCATATAATCCGTATAAAATTAGACCGGCAAGTGTAATGGCTGGGATAATACTCCAAATAGCCTCTAATCTGTTGTTATCAGAAAAATAGAGTGCTTTCTGCTCTTTTTTACCTCTGTACTTGTATGCAAAATAATGAAGCAATGCTTGTGTAATGGTTTGAACAGTAAAAATCAAAACCCAAGTAATGTTCATCAAGTTGTCAACCATGCCTCCGTGTGCTGAAGCCGGTGTATGCAAAACCAAGCCACCCCAACGAATCAAACCGTATATAGTAAAAATGTAGATGAAAGCCAAAAAGCCAAACATCAAATACCCTTGAACATTATTATCATTATCGTCTGCAACGCCAGTATCATTTGACTTTGCTCCCACTTGGGTCAAGTCAAAAATCTTGGTTAATTGCCACAAAGCAATTGACAATAAGGCTAAAATTATAATTACCAACAAACTTGTCATCTGTCTTTACTTTAAATATTAATAATGAAAATGTTTACTTTCTTCGATGTATGGATTGCGTTTTGGCAACAATGGAGCCTTGGTAAGTGTGGTAAACACTACAAAAATAAATAATCCAAGGAAGAACAACAAAGCGCCAATTTCAGCAGCTCCGATAAACCACTGATCGCCTACGGTAGCCGGCATGATCATATTGAAGAAATCAACATAATGACCCAACAAAATAACGGTTCCTGCCATCACCAATACCCAAGTGATTCTTTTGAAATCAGTATTGATCAAAATCAATATAGGGAAAACAAAGTTCATGACTACTGCACCAAAAAATGGCAAGTTGTAGTGCTCAATCCGCGTTACAAAATAAGTAACCTCTTCTGGAATATTGGCGTACCAAATCAACAAGAATTGTGAAAACCATAAGTAAGTCCAGAATACGCTGATTCCAAACATGAATTTTGCTAAGTCGTGGATGTGGCTTGTGTTTACGTGCTCAAGATACCCTTGTCCTTTGAGATATAAAGTAATCATACAAATGGTGGTAATACCGCTCACAAAGAAACTGGCAAACACATACCAACCAAACAAAGTACTGAACCAGTGTGGGTCAAGTGACATAATCCAGTCCCAAGACATGATTGATTCTGAAACAATAAAGAAAACCAAAAACATGGCTGAAATGTTGAAGTTCTTTTTGTAGAAAGCATTGTCATTTGCCTCGTCTTGAGCCAAGCAATTTTTTCTAGAAAAATGACGATATAAGTTCCATCCAAGTAAGAAAACAAGAGCTCTGATGATCCAAAACGGGAAGTTTAAATATCCAGATTTCCCGGCGATAATTTCATCATAGTTAGGACTTTTTGGGTCAGTTACTCCTTCAGCCAACCAAGGAAACAAATGATGGATGTGCAATCCGCCGGCAATTAAGAAAACCAATAAAATGACCGAACCAACAGGTAAATAAGATGTAATACCTTGCATCACGCGAAACAGTACCGGAGACCATCCTGCTTGCGCCACTTGTTGAATGGCATAAAAGGCAAGTGTTCCCATTGTCAACAACAAAAAGAAGATACAAGCTACATATACAGCTGACCAAGGTTTGTTTTTCAACTGATGTAGAACATGCTCTAAGTGAGCTTGATGAGCAGCGTGCTCCTCAACTTCAGAAACCACTTTTTCTTTTTTAGGAGTCACCTGCGCTACAACTTCTGAAACTTTAGTAGTATCAGCAGAAGCAACTGTATCGTGAACTGACTCTGCAACAGCACTTGTATCATGAGCTACTGCTGGAGCCTCAACCACTGCTTTAGCTTCTTGAGCTGGAACTGCATGATCAGCCTCAGCTTTTGTGTGATGTCCTCCGCCGTGGTGTTCTTCAGCAGCAAGGATTTTTTCAACATCCTCAGTAGTTTTAGGCGCATTTAAAAAACCATATCCAATCCCAAGGATACCAACGACCATCAGGATGAAGGAGAATGTTTTTAATTTACTTGAAAAGGTATACATATCTATTAAGATCAGTTTGTTCTACAATTATAATTTGCTTTTGAGTTGTAACACATAAGCGGTTACCATCCAACGCTCTTTAGCGCTCAATTGGTTGGCATAAGAACCCATTGAATTCAAACCATAAGTCTGAACATGGAATACGCTTCCTTCTGTAATCGGGCGATCTTTGTAGCTCGGAACGCCAAGGAATTTACCTTGAGTAACCAATTTCCCTTTACCATCACCTGCATTTCCATGACAAATTCCGCAATAAATTTCAAAAAGCTCTTTGGCTTTGTCCATGTCAACACTGGCAAGATCAATAGGTGATTTTAAATTAGCACGAGCAGCCTCTAAACCTTCAGTGGTATTTGGGTATTCATATACTTCGAACCCTCTGTTGATGGTACCTTCAACCGGCAATTGACCTTCTTTACCATTTTTGAAAGCATGAGATTCTGCATAAGTTTCATAGCCCACTGATTCATACATGTTAGGCATATATTGGTAGTTAGGCTGTGACTTGTCACGACATGACCATGCGAACGCCGCAAAACCAACTACAAGTGATATTCTAAAAACGCTTTTCATAAGATTAATCATGCTTTTCGATTACTTTAACTTCAACGGCGCCGGTACTTTCAAAGAAAGAAACCAATTCTTTTTCGTTGTCATGAATGGCAACTTCCATTAAGAAATGGTCATCCGTTGTACGAACATCTGGATTTTCAGCTTTTTTAAATGGCCATAATTTACTTCTCAAGTAAAAGGTAATGACCATTAAGTGCGCGGCAAAGAATACCGTTTCTTCAAACATAACCGGCACAAAGGCAGGCATGTTTTGTATATAACTAAAACTTGGTTTACCACCAATGTCTTGTGGCCAATCCAAAATCATGACATAATTCATCAAAAAAGTTCCGAAAGACAAACCGACCAAACCATAAATGAATGCACAAATTGCAATTCTGGTTGGGGCTAATCCCATCGCCTTATCTAATCCGTGCACCGGGAAAGGCGTATAAACTTCTTCAATATGGTGGTGTGCTGCGCGTGTTTTTTTGACAGCATCCATCAAAGTGTCATCGTCATTATAAATGGCGTAAATAACTTTATTACTCATGATGTGAATGTTTATGTGCTTCTCTTTCTTTGATATAACTTTCTCCTGTAGATTTTAAAATGGTTTTAACCTCGGCTTGTGCAATTACAGGAAAACTACGTGAATACAACAAGAATAATACGAAGAAGAAACCAATTGTTCCGATGAAGATTCCGATATCGACAAATGTTGGTGAAAACATCGTCCATGATGACGGAAGATAATCGCGGTGTAATGAGGTAACGATAATTACAAAACGCTCAAACCACATTCCGATGTTTACTACAATAGAGATGATGAACGAAAACATGATACTGGTTCTCAATTTTTTGAACCACATGAACTGTGGCGAGAACACGTTACAAGTCATCATAGACCAATATGCCCAAGCATAAGGACCGGTTGCTCTGTTGAGGAAAGCGTATTGTTCATACTCAACTCCTGAATACCAAGCAATGAATAACTCTGTGATGTAGGCAACCCCAACAATTGAACCTGTAATCATGATGATGATGTTCATGAGCTCAATATGTTGTATGGTAATATATGCCTCTAATTGGCAAACTTTACGCATAACAATCAATAGGGTGTTTACCATGGCGAATCCTGAGAATACAGCACCGGCAACAAAGTATGGCGGAAAGATGGTGGTATGCCAACCCGGAATCACCGAGGTAGCAAAGTCCATAGATACAATGGTGTGTACAGAAAGTACAAGTGGTGTAGCCAAACCGGCCAAAACCAAAGATACTTCTTCAAAACGTTGCCAATCTTTGGCGCGTCCGCTCCATCCGAAGCTAAGAATTGAATAAATTCTTTTGTTGAAAGGTGTCACTGCTCGGTCGCGAATCATTGCAAAGTCAGGCAAAAGTCCTGTCCACCAGAAAACGAGTGAAACCGAAAGATAAGTCGAAATCGCAAATACGTCCCAAAGAAGTGGTGAGTTGAAGTTGACCCACAAAGAACCGAATTGATTCGGAATAGGAACCACCCAATAAGCCAACCAAGGACGACCCATGTGGATGATTGGAAACAAACCTGCTTGAATTACCGAGAAAATGGTCATGGCCTCAGCAGATCGGTTGATGGCCATTCTCCAACGCTGACGGAACAACAACAATACTGCTGAAATAAGGGTTCCGGCGTGACCAATACCTACCCACCAAACGAAGTTGGTAATATCCCAAGCCCAACCCACGGTTTTATTCAAACCCCAAGTTCCGATACCGGTAGAAATGGTATAAATAATACAGCCCAATCCCCAAAGGAAAGCGGCTAATGCAATTGAAAATACGGTCCACCATTGCTTGTTGGCAGGTCCTTCAACAGGAGCAGCCACATCTACGGTTACATCGTGATAAGTTTTATCACCCATAACCAATGGTTTTCTAATACTTGCTTCGTAGTGATGAGACGACATATCTTACTATCTTATGTTTCTTGTTATTAATTGAATTAGATATTTCTGACCTTAACCTGATAGAATACATTCGGTTTGGTTCCGACGTGCTCTAGCAAGTGATACATACGCTCATCTTGGGCTAAAGCAGCTACTTCGCTGTCTTGGTTGTTGACATCCCCAAATTTCATGGCACCTGATGAACAAGCGGCAGAACAAGCGGTGTGGAATTCATCGGCTCTAACTGGTCTTCCTTCGCGTTTAGCATTGAGAATGGTTGCTTGTGTCATTTGAATACACATTGAACATTTCTCCATAACTCCGCGTGAGCGAACATTTACATCTGGATTGAGTACCATTCTACCCATATCATCATTCATGTGGAAGTCAAACTCGCTGTTGTTGTTGTACAAGAACCAGTTAAAACGGCGGACTTTATATGGACAGTTGTTCGCGCAGTATCTGGTACCAACACATCGGTTATAAGCCATATGATTTTGACCTTGACGGCTGTGTGAAGTTGCTGCCACAGGACATACTGTTTCACAAGGTGCGTGGTTACAGTGCTGACACATCACCGGTTGGAAAGCTACTTGTGGATTATCCGCAGCGTGTTCCATTTGGCCAAATCCATCGAGTGAACCTTTATCTCCAAACAAACCTTTGAAGTTTTCTTTTTTCTCATTATCACCGGCAAATGTGGCCTCAGATGAGTAGTAGCGATCAATACGCAACCAGTGCATATCACGACTTCTTCTAACTTCTGATTTTCCTACGACCGGTACATTGTTTTCAGCATGACAAGCAATTACACAAGCACCACATCCGGTACAAGCATTAAGATCAATAGCCAAGTTGAAATGATGACCTGTAGAACGATCAAAAGAAGCCCAGAGGTCAACTGTTGTGGCTTCTACTTCTTGGTGATCAAGAGATACCTTAGGCGTTGGGTTCCATACTTCAGCTTCTTCTTTGTTGAAGATGTCCAAAGTGGTTTCTTTCACGATATCACCTCGGCCCATCAAAGTCTTTTGTGACTGAACACAAGCAAACTCATGCTCACCACCTGCTTTTTCAATAGTAGCCGATTGAACGTTGTTGAAATTATTGTAAAGTGCATAGGCATTAACACCTACTTGCATTTCTTCTTTTAACGAGGCAGTTTTACCATAGCCTACGGATAAAGACAAAGTACCTACTGCTTGACCTGGCTGAACAATTACAGGAACGTGCTCAAGGGTTTTACCATTGACTTTCAGGGTAACATAACTTCCGTTCAAACCTCCGTTGGCCACGATTCTATTCTCTAAACCGAGTTTTTGTGCATCAGCCGGAGCCACTGTTAGATAATTGTCCCATGATACACGGGTAATTGGATCTGGAAACTCCTGCAACCAAGGGTTATTGGCTTGTTGCCCATCGCCCATACCCGTTTTGGTATACAACAAGAGTTCAAAACCTGCTGCTTTTTTAGATTGAGCTAATGCATTAGCCGCACCGGCAAAATCAACGGCACCAACAGCAGCTGCAGCTGAGACACCGACGTAGATTCCATCGTGCAAAACTTTATTCCATGAAGCCCCTGCGATCATTCCAGATGCATTGGCTTTTAAATAGTCATAATAAGAACCCGAAATTCCGTTGAGTGACATCAGCACTTCTTGGAATTGTTTGGTATCAAATAACGGACGAATCGTTGGTTGGGTCAACGCGTAAGAACCTCTTACAATGGTTACATCATTCCAAGATTCAAGGAAATGCGGGGCGGCTGCAGCTATCGTAGCCACAGAAGCCGTCTCATCTTCTCTCAAAGAAAAAGCCACCGTCATTTTTGCTTTTTTCATTGCAGAGGCAAAATCAACTGAAGCCGGCATCGAATAAACCGGGTTCACACCACTCATGATAAGTGTATGAACATTGCCTGCTTTTAAGTCAGAAATAAACTGGGTTACCTTAGCGTTTGAACCTTTTCTGATTTGACGCGTTCCCATGGTTGAGAATGCTTCACTCGCCAATGCACGGTTGATCGCCAAGACCAATAACTGAGCATTTTTGTCTTCGATTCCGCTCACCAAAACACCTTTAGAGCCAGCAGCTTTGAGCTGTTGTGCAGCTTTTACTACTTCAGCTTCGTTTTCAACTTTTCCGGTTGAAATAGACGAATTGGTAATGATGTTATAAATTTTAACCAAGGCTTGCTTTTGATCAGCCACCGACATGGGAAGGCGTTTATCTGCTGCTGCACCGGTTAAAGTCATGTTTGATTCCAATTGGTAATGACGAGACATTTTTCCGTTTTTAGGAATTCTGCCTTGTGCATATCCGGCATCATATCCGCCACCTTGCCAATCTCCGAGGAAATCAGCTCCGACAGATACAATCAAAGAAGCTTTTGAAAAATCGTAGTCTACCAAAGCACGTTCTCCGTATGCCATTTCAAAAGCATCCAAAGCTTCAGAGGATGAAACCGCATCATATACGACGTGTTTGGCTGTTGGATTTTTAGCCAAGAAATCAGCTACCAATTTTTCAGTAGTTGGACTGGCTAAGGTACCTGTCAACAAAACCACTTGTTTGCCTGAAGATTTAGCTTCAGCTAAAGAAGCTTTTATTTTGGCATCAACCTCAGACCAATGGGCATTCTTACCGGCAATTTTAGGCTGCTTCAAACGCATGCTGTCATATAAAGACAAAATAGAGGCATGCACTCGGGCATTGGCGGCAAACTTAGCTTCAGGCAAAGTGTTGTTGTCAATCTTGATGGGACGACCTTCTCGTGTTTTTACCAATAAATGAGCAAAATCATATCCGTCAAACATTGAAGTTGCATAATAGTCAGCAACTCCGGGTATGATTTGCTCTGGCTGAACTACGTAAGGAATCGATTTGTGTACCGGGCCTTCACAAGCAGCTAAAGTAGCAGCTGCAGTACTAAACCCGACATACTTTAAGAAATCACGACGCGTAGTTGATGAAGTCGATAAGGTTGCTTCATCGCTCAAAAATTCATTTGTTGGAATTTCTTCTACAAACTCGTTATTTCTGAGTGTCTCAACAATTGAGCTGTTTTCGTTCAGCTCTTCAACACTTTTCCAGTATTTTTTGTTAGATGACATATATAAATATAGTTAGCTTCTTAATAAATTCTGATTAGTAGTGGCATTTACCGCATTCCAAACCACCCATTTGAGCAGCTGTTAGCTTATCAACACCGTATTTTTTTGAAAGTTGTTCGTGAATCTTAGTGTAGTACTCATTGCCCTCCATTTTCACGTCGGTTTTTCTGTGACAATCAATACACCAACCCATAGTAAGTGGCGCGAACTGCTTCATCACTTCATAAGTTTGAACCGGGCCGTGACAAGTTTGGCATTCAACTCCGGCAACAGTCACGTGTTGTGAGTGATTAAAATAGGCAAAATCAGGCAAATTATGAATACGAACCCATTTGACCGGCTGTGTTTTTCCGGTATATTTTTGTGTGGATTGATCCCAACCTACTGCAGCGTATAATTTTTTGATTTCATTGTCATAGAATGCTTTTGAATGCTCGGCAGTGGCGGTTGTATCAGATACCTCAGAAATATTTTTGTGGCAATTCATACAAATATTAAGTGATGGAATACCTGCATTTTTACTGACACGAGCAGCAGAGTGACAATATTTACAATTGATACCATTGCTACCTGCGTGAATTCTGTGCGAATAATGTATAGGCTGAACCGGCTCATAATCTTGATCGATGCCCACTTGCATGAAAAACGCATAGACATAGTATCCGCTGGCCAAAATCAAAATTACAGCGGTTACAAAAACCAAAAACTGATTTCTGGCATAAGCCACCCAAATAGGTGTCGTAGGCTCTTTAGCTTCAACTTCAATTCCGTTGGCTTTGGCAATTTTGTTGAGCACACGGGTTACCAACATAAGCATCACCACCAGCATCAACATAACCAAAGAAAGCGCCCCCAGAATTACATCGTTTGAAATTCCTCCTGAAGCAGACTCACCTCCGGGAACGGCAGCAGCAGAAGCAGCAGGCTTAGCAGGCTCTGGCTTTGGCTCAGAAGTATAAGCGATGATGTTGTCAATATCTGCATTTGACAATTGAGGAAAAGCAGTCATGACGGCTTTGTTGTTTTCTTCAAAGAGTTTCACAGCAGCAGCATCGCCTGATTTAATCATCTCAGAGCTGTTGTGAATCCATTTGTACAACCATTCTTTATCATGTTTAGCCGCAATTCCGCGAAGTGCAGGCCCGGTTGCTTTTGCATCAAGCTTGTGACAAGCAGCACAATTGGCATTGAACAATTCTTTCCCTTTGGCCGCATCACCCCCTCCGGCAGCAGGTGCATCAGGTGCAGCGGCTGCAGCATCAGGTGTTGCAGGAGCCGGATTTTGCGCAATAGAGGTTAGTGAGAAAGTTAGCAGAAGCGCTAAACCGAAGATAAATTTTTTAGAAATCGAATTATGGTTACCCACTTTTTTCATATTTAGTAATGATTATCTACTTACTTTGAAACGCGTCTCTGACTGATAACAGGGCATTTTCGACGCACTTTACTTCAAAACTGCCACAAAAATACGATTTATGAGTTATCCACAAAACCTTAAAATACTCTTAAAAGGCAATTTATACCAATTCTAAATAAACATTATTGTTTTGTATCATTTGAGAAGTATTACATTTGTATAAAAATCACTACTTTATGAAAATTCTGACTCCAAAACACCTCTTTTTGAGCCTACTTTTTTTAGGATTGTCTAGCCAAAAAATATATGCGCAAGATGCAAATGTAACTGTAAACCAAGACCCAAAGTTTGAACAATTGCTCTCTGAAAAAAGAAAAATTAACAGCTCGCTGACCATCACTGATCGTTATAAAATTCAAATCTACAGTGGCGAAAGCGAAACGGCTAAGAAAACACTGGGCGATTTTAGAAAAGAATTCAAAAATTACGACGGCACAATTGTGTTTAACACCCCTGTATACAAAGTTTGGATTGGAAATTTTAAAACGCGTATTGAAGCCGAGCGCAATCTTTCATTACTCAAAAAGAAATACCCGAATGCGCTACTGATTAGACCCAACAAATAAAATTTATTCATAAAAAAAGCCCTGATTTTCAGGGCTTTTTTTATGCAGTCTATTATTTAAGTTTCTTTTTGACAGCAACCTCTTGGAAGGCTTCAATAGTATCATTGATTTCGATGTCGTTGTAGTTTTTGAGTTGAATACCACAATCGTATCCTTTACTAACTTCTTTAACATCGTCTTTAAAGCGTTTAAGCGCCCCTATTTCTCCAGTGAAAATAACAACCCCTTCACGAATCAATCTGATTTTTGAAGAGCGGAATACTTTTCCATCGGTAATCATACATCCGGCAATTGAACCGACTTTAGAAATTTTGAATACCTCACGAATTTCGGCAGTACCAGTGATTTCTTCTTTCATTTCAGGAGACAACATTCCTTCCATGGCATCTTTCAAATCATCGATGGCGTCATAGATGATTGAGTAGTTTCTGATGTCGATTTCTTCTTTCTCTGCCAATGTTTTTGCACTTCCTGCCGGACGCACGTTAAAACCAATGATGATGGCATCTGAAGCTGATGCGAGCATTACGTCGCTTTCAGTAATAGCGCCCACTCCTTTGTGGATGATGTTGATTTGAATTTCATCCGTTGAAAGTTTAGAGAAGGAATCTGTCAACGCTTCAACCGAGCCATCAACATCTCCTTTGATGATGATGTTAAGTTCTTTAAATTGACCCAAGGCAATACGGCGACCAATTTCGGCCAAAGTAATATGTCTTTGTGTACGAACCGATTGCTCGCGCTGTAATTGTGTTCTTTTGGCGGCAATTTGCTTGGCTTCTCTTTCGTCTTCAAACACGTTGAATTTATCTCCCGCTGTTGGCGCTCCGTCGAGACCTAGAACAGATAACGGAGTAGACGGACCGGCCTCTTTTACATTGTGTCCGCGTTCATCAAACATCGCTCTGATTTTACCGTGGTTTTTACCCGCCAACATATAGTCTCCGATACGCAAAGTCCCGTTTTGGACCAAGATGGTAGCTACATAACCTTTTCCTTTGTCAAGTTGTGCTTCTACAACAGTTCCTTGAGCTAATCTGTCTGGATTGGCTTTTAAATCAAGGATTTCGGCTTCTAACAATACTTTTTCAAGCAATTCTTTGACGCCTGTTCCGGCTTTAGCTGAAATATCATGTGATTGAATTTTTCCGCCCCAATCTTCAACCAATAAATTCATCCCTGCCAAACGCTCCTT
The DNA here is from genome assembly GCA_027484725.1 of Flavobacterium sp. Taxonomy (GTDB): domain Bacteria; phylum Bacteroidota; class Bacteroidia; order Flavobacteriales; family Flavobacteriaceae; genus Flavobacterium. Next base: position 297,166 of record JAIXSK010000017.1, read on the forward strand.
GATTTTTTCCGGATTGGCATTGGGTTTATCAATTTTGTTGATTGCAAAAATAATCGGAACACCGGCTGCTTGCGCATGACTAATGGCTTCTTTGGTTTGCGGCATGATATCGTCATCGGCAGCAATTACAATAATCGCAATATCGGTTACCTGAGCACCACGAGCACGCATCGCCGTAAATGCCTCATGACCCGGTGTATCTAAGAAAGCTATTTTTTGTCCATTTTCAAGTGTCACACCATAAGCTCCGATGTGTTGGGTAATTCCTCCAGACTCACCGGCAATTACATTCTCTTTACGGATGTAGTCCAAAAGGGAAGTTTTACCGTGGTCTACGTGCCCCATTACAGTTACAATAGGCGCACGATTTACCATTTCTTCTGGGCTATCTTCTTGAACTTGGATGTTTTCTTCAATGTCTGTTGTGATAAATTCTACATCAAAGCCGAATTCATCTGCAACAATGGTCAAGGTTTCCGCATCTAATCGTTGGTTCATGGTAACCATGATACCCAATGACATACAGGTTCCTATGACTTTGGTAATAGGCACATCCATCATGGTCGCAATTTCACCCACCGTAACAAACTCGGTCACTTTAATGGTTTTGCTTCCTTCTTCAAATGCTCTTTGTTCTTCTTCCGATTTTTGGCGGTGCGAATCGCGTTTGTCACGACGGTATTTAGCCGCTTTTGATTTACCCGATTTGCCTTGAAGTTTCTCTAAGGTTTCGCGAATTTGGTTTTTAACTTCTTCTTCTGTTGGCTCAACTTTGGCAACAACAGGACGATTATTTCCTTTGTTAAAGCCTAGTTTTGCACCGGGTTTATTGTTCCCGCCTGAATTATTTCCGCCTGGTCTATTGCCTTGCTGGGACTGACCCGGCTTCACTTCGTTTGGTTTTGAAGGAATACGCTTGCGCTTGTTTTTTTGATTTTGACTGGCGTTATTGCCTGCTTGTTTTGGATCTTCTTTTTTCTTTTTGGCACGCTCAAACTGTGACAAATCAATGGTTTGTCCGGTAAGCGTTGCTCCTGAAAGTTTTTGATACTGTGTAGTAATGGTATCATCTACCGTTGGCGTCACCTCTGGAGTTGCTGGCTGAGCTGCCTCTTGAGCCGGGGCTATAGATGGCGCTGTTGGTTCAGGTGCTGGGGCCTCGGTTTTGTCTGAAGAAGCACGAGTACCTTCTAAATCAATAACACCCACTTGTTTTAGGCCAGAAACAACCGCGCGTGCTTTGATGACTTCATTGCGCTGACGCTCCTCTTCTTGTTTACGCTTGTCTTCAATTTCTTTTTCACGCTCGAGTCTGAGGGCTTCTTTTTCTTTGCGTTTTTCTTCGCCAACTTCTTTGGATGCTTCTTTATTGCCTTTGTCACCGGCAAATTGACTTTGCAGGATTCCATATTCTACATCAGAGATTTTGGCATTCGGATTGGCATCAATGGTAATGCCTTTCTCTTTGAGATGCTCAACGGCTCTGTCAAGTGAAATATTAAATTCCCTTAAAACCTTATTAATTCTTATTACTCTTTCTTCAGACATAAAATCTTTTTATTTGTGGCTTTGGTTGTGCTGTTGTTTAGTGTTGTATGCTTAAGAATTCAACTCTTCTTTTAAAATGCGCATTACTTCGAGAATTGTTTCTTCTTCTAAATCTGTTCTTCTGACCAAATCATCTACGTCTTGGTTGAGGATACTTCTGGCAGTATCTAAGCCAATTTTGGCAAACTCGTCAATTACCCAACCATCTATTTCGTCTGAGAACTCTGACAATTCAACATCGTCTTCTTCATCGATGGTACTTCCTTCTCGAATTACATCTAATTCATAGCCGGTCAATAATCCTGCGAGTTTAATATTGTGCCCGCCACGACCAATGGCTTTTGAAACTTCTTCTAACTTCAAGAAAACTTCAGCTCTTTTATCCTCTTCAAAAATTTTGATAGACGACACCTTGGCCGGACTCAAAGCACGAGAAATATACAATTGTGTGTTGCTGGTATAATTGATTACATCAATGTTTTCATTGCCCAATTCACGAACAATTCCATGAATACGAGAACCTTTCATTCCAACGCAAGCGCCTACAGGATCAATGCGGTCATCGTAAGAATCTACCGCTACTTTGGCCTTCTCGCCCGGAATACGCACCACGTTTTTAATCATAATCAAACCATCAAATACTTCTGGAATTTCTTGCTCGAATAATTTTTCAAGGAATTTTTCAGAAGTTCTTGACATAATGATTTGCGGCTTATTGCCCTTTAGCTCGACATTTTCAATAATTCCACGCACATTATCGCCCTTGCGGAAAAAGTCAGATGGAATTTGTTTTTCTTTTGGAAGCACGATTTCGTTTCCTTCATCATCAACCAAAATAACTACTCTTGGACGCACATGATGCACCTCTGCAGTATATATTTCTCCGATTAAATCTTTGAATTGTTTGTATAAATTGGTGTTGTCGTGTTCGTGAATTTTTGAAATCAAATTCTGACGCAAAGCCAAAATAGCACGACGACCCAAATCAATGAGTTTTACTTCTTCAGAAACTTCTTCGCCAATTTCAAAATCCGGCTCAATCTTTCTGGCTTCGGTTAATGTAATTTCTTCATTTTCTAAATCGAGATCTTCATCGGCCACAATGACTCTTCTTCGCCAAATTTCCATATCGCCTTTATCTGGATTGATAATGATATCGAAATTCTCATCAGAACCGAATTTTTTCTTCAATGCGTTTCTAAAAACATCTTCTAAAATCGCCATAAGCGTTACGCGATCGATCAGCTTGTCATCTTTGAACTCTGAAAACGACTCGATTAATGCTAAATTTTCCATGCCATCTTTTGATTAAAATATTACTGTAACAATAGCTTCTTTAATTTCAGAATAAGGAATTTCTTGTGTTTTTTGCACGGTTTCTTTTCCTTTTCCGATTTTTTTAGGTTCTCTGGCTTGCCAGGATAAAGTTATAAAATTATCGTTTGCCGCTACAAGCTCGGCTTCAATAGTTTGACCATCTGTTTTTACAATCAAAGTTCTTCCGATGTTTTTGATGTATTGACGTACCATTTTAAGTGGAGACCCCACACCTACTGAAGCAACTTCTAACGCGAAATCTTGTTCTTCACGATCGAGGTTGTGCTCAATAGCGCGGCTGACATCAATACAATCTTGCAAAGTAACTCCGTGATCACCATCAATATTTACGTTGATTTTTCCGGCATCTGTAATGGTTAAATCAATCAAAAACAACGAAGGTCTGTCTTGAAGAGCCTCCTCGAGCAACTGACGAACTTTTTCTTTGAATGTCATATTTTTTTATAAAAAGAGGGAAGCAGTGCTTCCCTCATTATTTAACGTTCTATAAATAACGGTGCAAATATAATCTTTTTTTATAATTCAAAATTCATTGAGCTCTTAAAAAAAATTGTATTACCTTTATATCACACAAAAACAAAATTGTTTCTATAAATTTTCACTCTTTTACTATGAAAAAAATACTTGTCCCAACGGATTTTTCAGAACACGCCGAATATGCTCTAAAAGTTGCTGCACAAATTGCCCGCGAGAACAACAGCGAAATCATCTTGTTGCACATGTTGGAATTGCCTCACCAAGCCGGAGATGCTATTGGAAGCGGCCATCAGATTCCCGAAATCATGCTTTACAAAAACAAAGCGCTCGAGAATCTTGAAGAACTTATGGATGCAGATTTCTTAGACGGAATCAATGTTTCTGAAGCTGTTCAATTTGAAAAAGCCTTTGACGGAATCATGAAAATCATCAAAAAAAACGAAGTTGATTTAGTAGTCATGGGTTCACATGGAACCAGTGGTTTTGAAGAGATGTTCATCGGATCAAATACCGAAAAAGTAGTTCGTTTCTCTGATGTTCCTGTATTGGTCATCAAAAACAAAGTAGACGACTTTAAAGCAACAAATTTCGTTTTCGCCTCTGACTTTTCAAATGAAATCAAAAAACCATTTAAATTATTACTTGACTTTGCTAAAGTATTCAACTCAAAATTAAATTTGGTAATGATCAATACCCCTAACAGTTTTAAACCAACACATACAGCAGAGAAAATCATGAGCGAATTCATGACAGAATTCAACTACAGTAACTACAGTATGGATATTTACAACGACACTAATGTAGAAAAAGGGATTTTGAATTTTGCTAATCGTGTAAATGCAGACTTAATCGGTATGTGTACCCACGGAAGAACCGGTTTTGCCCATTTCTTCAACGGAAGCATCAGCGAAGACTTAGTAAACCACGCTGTTCGACCTGTAATTACTTTCAAAATCTAAATCATTCTGAAAATAGTTTAAATAAAAAAAGCCTCCTGATACAGGAGGCTTTTTTTGTTGGTCCACTAGGACTCGAACCTAGAAAGACGGCACCAAAAACCGTAGTGTTACCATTACACCATGGACCATTACCATTGCTGTAAAGCGAGTGCAAATTTATAACAAAATTTATTTTAAGCAAGATTTTAGAAAAAAATTCTCGTTTTTTTCTTGAATTATTTTTCATGGATAATACTTCATGTTTTAAATCGTTGATAAACAGCCCTGCATTTTTTTAGGAATCAAAACGGGCATACGCAAAAAAATAGTTTCTTTGTATCGCTTTAAAAAACTACAAACATTTATATGACGACATTCAATTTCAACAAGTGGAATACCATCACCGGTTGGGTCGCTTTTACCATCGCCTTAATCACCTATACACTTACCGTTGAACCCACTATGAGTTTTTGGGATTGTGGCGAATACATTGCTACTGCTGCCAAACTCGAAGTAGGTCACCCGCCGGGAGCACCACTCTTTCAAATGATGGGTGCTTTCTTTGCCATGTTTGCGACCGACGCACAACACGTAGCACTTATGGTAAACATGATGTCTGTGTTTTCAAGCGCCTTTACTATTTTGTTTTTGTTTTGGTCTTCAACAATGATCATGAGAAAAATCATTGCCTCTGGAACCGAGCCTGAACAAATCACACAAACCAATGCAATCGTTATTCTGGGAAGTTCATTGGTCGGTGCCTTGGCCTTTACTTTTTCAGATAGTTTTTGGTTTAATGCCGTTGAAGCCGAAGTATACGCCATGGCCATGTTACTCATCGCTTTGCTTTTGTGGTTGGCCTTGCGTTGGGAACAAGACATGTTTACACCACGCGGAAACAAATGGTTACTGGTGATTAGTTTGATCATCGGCCTTTCTTTTGGCGTGCATTTTATGGCACTATTAGCGATTCCATCCATCGGATTTTTATATTATTTCAAACACTACAAAACCATTACCATCAAAAACTTTGTCGTGGCTAATGTAGTGGTGGTAGCCATCTTGTTGTTTATTTTTAAATTGCTTTTGCCGCTCACGATGGCGTTTTTCGGAAAAACTGAAATCTACATGGTCAACAACTTTGGATTGCCTTTCAACTCCGGAACCATCTTTGTTGCCATGCTGTTTATTGCTTTCTTCTATTTTGGTTTGCGATACACCCGCCAAAAAGGATTGATTTTTTACAACACCATTATTTTGTGTATTCTGTTTATTCTCATTGGTTTCTCTACTTGGATGATGTTGCCTATTCGCGCCAATGCCAATACCGTAATTAATGAAAATAAACCCTCAGATGCTGCCGAGGTTTTAGCCTATTACAACCGCGAACAATACGGCGTGAATCCACTTTTTTACGGACCGCAATACACCGATTCTTTTGCCGGATTGGATGAAGAAACACCTTATTTAGACAAAGCCCCCAATTACGAACGCGATTACAAAACCGGCCAATACATCATTACCAATAATTACAAGAATGCGGAACAAAACAGCGACGACAACCAAAAAGCCATTTTGCCGCGTTTGTGGAGCACCGAACATATTGAGAACTATATTCGCTTTACCCGTGAGCCGGAATTCAAAATAAAACCTGAATATTCTGAAGAAAAAGAGCTTGTTGATGTTATTGCTGAATTCAGAAAAGCCTACGCCGATAAGCAAATTGACACCGAAGGCTACATTACGTTTTTGAAAAGCTACGGAGAATATTTAGACATTCAAAAACCATCTACTTGGGACAATTTGAGCTTTATGTTTGAATACCAATTTGGTTATATGTATTGGCGCTATTTGATGTGGAACTTTGTGGGCCGACAAAACGACAACCAAGGAAAATATGACCAATTAGACGGAAACTGGCTCAGCGGCATTTCTTTTATTGACGAAATGCATTTGGGTTCACAAGCCAATTTGCCCGATGACCAGCTTCACAACAAAGGTCGAAACTTATATTTCTTCTTACCTTTTATACTAGGCTTGGCCGGGATGCTGTTTCACGCCAAAAAAGATTTAAAAAGTTTTTATGTCTTATTGGCCTTGTTTCTCTTCACCGGAATTGCCTTAAAAATTTACCTCAATGAACGACCTTTTGAACCGCGAGAACGCGATTATGCATTAGTGGGCTCATTCTTTGTCTTTGCGATCTGGGTTGGATTCGGCGTTTATGCTTTGTTTGAATCGGCGCGTAAATATTTGCAACCTAAATTGGCCGGACCAATCTGTATTGGATTGTGTTTGTTGGCAGCACCGGTTTTAATGGCTTCACAAAACTGGGATGACCACGATCGTTCACAAAAATACACGGCTATTGCGATGGCCAAAAACTATCTGAATTCGTGCGAACCCAACGCTATTTTGTTTACCATTGGCGACAATGACACCTTTCCGCTTTGGTATGCACAAGAAATTGAAGGCATTAGAACTGACATCAAAATTGTCAACACCAGTCTGTTTATGACTGATTGGTACATTGATCAGATGAAGATGAAAACCTATCAATCAGAAGGCTTACCTATTTCATTTACGCACGAACAATATGTAGGTGACAAACTTGATTATGCTGTTCACAATGCCAAAACTGAAGCACGCTGGAACCTCAAAGATTTATTGCACTTTATTGCCAGCGATGATCCACGCACACTCATAGACATGGACAACGGACAAAAAATTCACTTTTATCCAACCAATAAAGTTCGTATTCCTATTGACAAAAACAACATCATTCAAAACAAAGTTGTCAGTCCGGCGCAGTATGATTCGATTGTTCCGTACATTGACATTGAAATCAAAGGACCTGCTTTGTACAAAAACCGTTTGATGATGCTTGATGTATTAGCCAACAACAATTGGAAACGCCCTATTTATTTTACAGGCGGAAGTTTTGGCGATGACGATTATTTATGGATGAAAGATTATCTGCAACTAGACGGTATGGTGTACAAACTGGTTCCGATTCGCACGCCGATTCCAAAAGACGGCAGCCCGCTGGATATGGGGCAAATTGACAGCCAAAAAATGTACAACATCGTTATGAAATGGGATTGGGGCAACGGAGAACTCAAAACTATTTATCACGATCCTGAAACTCGAAAAAACAGCATTTCATACCGAGCCAATATGGCACGTCTCATGGAGCAACTCATCAATGAAGGACACAATGACCAGGCAACAAAAATCATTGATTTAGCTATGGAAAAAATGCCGTTGCAATATTACGGCTACTACTCACTGGTAGACCCTTTTGCCGGCGGCTATTATGAAGTAGGTCAAAAACAAAAAGCACGTCAATTGCTCACAGATCTGATTGTAAAATACCAACAAAACCTCAAGTTTTACAAAGGATTAAAAGCATCTGAACAAAACGACTTAATCATTGACATCATTACCGATATTGAACGATACCGAACCCTCATAGAAGTAATGCGTGACCGTGGTGATACAGAATTCTTCAATCAGCAAAAATCAACGTTTAATTCGTATAACCAAATGTTTGCTCGCTTTCACCGCGACAATATGTAACCCATAAAAGGCGTCTGCAAGGGCGCCTTTGTCTTTGTTATGAAATGGTATTGGATCAAAACATCAGCGCTCATTCGAAGGTTGTTTCCAAATTATATTTGGCATCTTCCCAACCACAACAAAAAGGTATTTCTGACTTTTGACGATGGGCCAACTCCTGAAATTACGCCTTGGGTTTTAGACCAATTAGATGTTTATCAAGCCAAGGCAACGTTTTTCTGTATTGGCGATAATATCCGGAAATTTCCTGAAATCTATCATGAAATCATCGCCCGCGGACATCAAATTGGCAATCACACCCAACATCATCTTAATGGTTGGAAAACCAATACTCAGAACTACATTGAAGATGTTTGTCTATGGGAAAACTTCGGAGCAAGTCAGAACAGACTATTTCGTCCTCCGTATGGAAAAATAAAATCTCGTCAGGCGCAAAAACTGATAGAATCAGGTTATAAAGTTATTATGTGGGATGTTTTAAGTGCAGATTTTGACACGAGCATCAATCCGGAAAAGTGTACTGAGCATGTAATTAAAAACATTCAGTCCGGGAGCATCGTCGTATTTCACGACAGTGTAAAAGCATTCAAAAATCTACAACAAGCGCTGCCGCAAACCTTGCTCTTCTTGAAAGAAAATGGATATAATTGTGTAGAAATCGATTAGATTTGTTCTTGAACCAAACCGATGATGGTGTTGGCGTCTAATTCTCCGGATTGTCTCCAGATCATTTGCCCTTCTTTGTAAATCATGAGCGTTGGCAAACCCTTGATGCGCAATGCATCGGCGAGCTCTTGGTTTTTGTCAACATCAATTTTGATGACTTTAGCCTTGTCACCTAAGGCAGCAGCCACATCTCTGATGACCGGATGCATAGATACCGAAGCTTCATTCCACTCGGTATAAAAATCAATTAAAACCGGAACTTGGGCATTGATAAGTTCTCCAAACTTTGACATGAAAGCTAAAATTTAATTTATAATCGGCTGTAATTTGAGCTATTCCGTTACAAATGTAGCGTTTTATACGAATTATGCTAATTTTTCGCCTTTTTTTAGTTGTATGACCGTTATTTCGGGCATAATACCCACACGACCCGGGTAGGCGTGAAATCCGAAGCCTCTGTTCACATATACATATCGGCCAAATTCTTCATATAATCCTGCCCATTGTTTGTACATATATTGAATAGGACTCCATTTGAAAAAACCGGGGATTTCAATACCGAATTGCATACCATGCGTATGGCCGGAAAGGGTTAAATGAATATTTTTGGGGTGCTTTTTGACCTCATATTCCCAATGACTCGGATCGTGACTCATGAGAATTTTAAAATCATTTTCTAATAACTGTTCGGTAGCTTTATTCAAATCACCGGCTTGTTTAAAATTGCGCCCCCAATTCTCTACACCCACCAATGCAATGCGGTGCCCGTCTTTTTCAATAAAACGATGTTCGTTCAAAAGCAAATCAAAGCCAATGTTTCCGTAGAGGTTTTTAATGTCTTGAAAGTTTTTTTCTTTGGCTTGCTCTGATGGCCATGTCACGTATTCGCCATAATCGTGGTTGCCCAAAACCGAGAACTTCCCATATTTGTATGATTTGATTCTGTTGAACGATTCAATCCAAGGATGCATTTCTTCTGCATGTGTGTTGACTATATCACCGGTAAACAAAATCATATCGGCTTCTTGCTCGTTGATTAGATCAATAGCATAATTGATTTTTTCAGGATTGTCAAAGCTTCCGCTGTGCACATCTGATATTTGGGTAATGGTAAATCCGTCAAAAGCATCGGGCAAATCCGGAAAATAAATGCGCTGTTTGATAACTTTATAATTGTATTTCCCCAGCGTCATTCCGTAAATAAGCGACAAAAACGGAACGGCAGCCAATCCTAATCCGATTTGACTGATGAATTTTCTGCGTTCGGGTAAAAATCCATCGGCCGAACTTTTGGTAAAATATTGAACTGAGCCGAACAAAACCCTAAAAATATCTTCGCCCAACAGAACAATAGTTATAACAATTTTAGGTAAATAAACCAACAACATCAAACCAAGAGTAAACAAAGTATAACGCGTTTGTCCGACCGAACGATCAAATTGTGTGAACGAATAAATGATAAAAACTACAATAAACAAACTCAGCCCTTGATAAGTGAGTAAGGCCCATTTTGTTTTGAGTAAAGTTTTGAATGCTTGGTACGCATAAACTTCTATAAGCAGAAAGATAAAAATCAGGAATAAAAAACGAAAAAGCATTCGGAAAATTTTGAGCAAAATAACAAATTAATCAAACGCAAAGCCCGAGCGTTATATCAATTTTAACGAAAGTTAAACGCATTAAAAAAGAGGGCAATTGCTTACCCTCTTCTTCCCAATCAAACAATCCTATTTGGCCGACATCATCCAAATGTCGGCAATATAGAAAGGTGATTATTTTTTTATTTTGGTTTCATCGGCTATCAGAACCGCATTTATTTTTTCAACCTTGGCTCTTTTAATTCTTTTGGCTTTGATTTCTTTTACATGAACTGTCTTATCAGACTTTGTTTGCCCTTGAGTACTAATAACACCCGCAAGAAAATAGGCCAAGATGATACTAGTTTTAACCATGATTTTAAAAATCTTACCGTTTTTGAAAAGCAAACTTAAAATTTGAAAATGAAGATTAAATGAAGTTTTGCTTTTTTGGAAATCAAAATCAAGAAGCCGGAGTATTTCGTTTAAAAATCAATGTAAAAATGGTTCCTTGATTCGGCTCTGAAGCAACTTTGACCGTGATGTTCTGAAAATGAGCTATGCTGTCAACAATGGCCAAACCCAGACCATATCCGTCTTGATCTTTATTCTGACGTGAAAATCGTTCAAAAGCTTGCTCCATTTGTTCCTGATTCATTCCGATTCCTGTATCGGCAACTTGAAACAAATATTCGTCTTGATTCATTTGATCTGATAAAACAACAGAGCCCTTGGCGCGGTTAAATTTGATGGCGTTCACCAACAAGTTATACAGTAAAATCTGAAAAAGCGTGTGATTGCCTTTGAACTTATAGTGATGTTTGAGTTGATTTTTCAACGTAAGTTCACGCGCTTGAATTCGGTCATCAAGTTCGTGAATTAGATTAGTGGCTATTTCATAACAATCAACTTCTTCATTGAGCTGATACTGATTGTTGTCAATACGCGAAATTAAAAGCAGATTGCTGATGATTTTTTTAAGACGATCCAGCGTTTTGAGTGAAGCGGCAATTTTGTCAATAGCATCATCATCTAAAGAATCGTTTTGAAGCAGATTTTCAAACTTACTTTTGAGCAAAGCAATGGGTGTGAGCAATTCGTGCGACACATTGGCTATGAATTGTTTTTCTTTGGCAAACAAATCGCTGATCCGGGCCATCATTTGATTCAAGCCTTCGTCCAACGCCCTAAAATCGGCTGATATAGAATGAATCGGCGTAGGATCAAAAGTATCAGGCTGATGTACTTTTCTGATTTTGGTGTCAATGATTTTATAAAAAGGCTTGAGTAAATATTCAATATAAAGCGTATCAGCGGCAAAAGTGACCGAAATAGTCACAAACAAAACCACCAAAAAGAACATGCGGATGGCTATAGTCAAATCTTTGATCTCACTCAAACTGCTTCCAATTTCTAGCAAATATGCTTGACGGTCATAGGTAAACCGATGTTCTAGAATTCTGTAATCATTTTGTTCGCCTTCAATAATACGCGGCTCGGTTATAAATTTTGTTTTCTGGGCAACTTCTTGAAGCGGCAAACGCGAAAGCTGTAAAAATTCATCGTGCAAAGTAGTAAAACTGGCAAAGGTTTCTGAAGAATCTTTCTTGACGATAAAATCATTGATTTCTTCTTTATCCAGATGTTTTATGAAATTTTCTTTTTTGTAAATCAGACTTTCATTGATGTGCTTATAGACTACTCGTTCTATCAATATAGGCAACAACCACCACAAAATGAGCACCACTGCCAACCGAGTGAGCGCATTAAAAATAGCCAACCTGTGTTTGATTTTCATAAGCGATTAGTCTGAGATGCGATAACCGACGTTTCTGACGGTTTCAAACCAATGAATGGATGCGTGTTTGTCAAGTTTTTTGCGCAAATTCCGAACGTGAACATCAATAAAGTTTGAATCAGAATTGACTTCGAGTACATCGCCCCAAATGTGTTCGGTAATTTGCAAACGCGTCACCACTCTGTTTTTGTTCAAGACTAAATATTGAAAAATATCGAATTCTTTTTTGGTCAAATTAATCGGAACCGAATCATAGCTTACTTTGTAATCTTGTAATTGTAAATGAAATCCGTGCACATTTAAATCGTTGACCGTAAAACCGTGCATTCGGCGAATCACCGCAAACAATCGCGCCAAGAGTTCGCTCAGTGCAAAAGGTTTGATTAAATAATCATCGGCGCCCAACTGAAGCCCGTCAATTTTGTCGTTGAGTTCACCCCGAGCCGAAATGACAATAACCGCCATTTTATCTGCTTTGGCTCTGACTTTTTTGAGCACCTCAAAACCATCCCCGTCGGGCAAACCCAAATCAAGTAGCATCACATCATATGAATTTACTTCAAGTTCCTCTAAAGCCAAAGCACAACTTGAAACCCATTTACAGACATAACCGCTTTTGGTTAAAAAATCAGTAATTTCTTGGGCTAAATCACGGTAATCTTCAACAATCAGTACATTCATAAACAAAAGTGTTGGGTAAAGATATAGAAAAAGCCGGCTCAATTAAAGGCCGGCTGTATGCGAATGATTTTATTTCCCTGCAAAGTTCAAAAAATCACCTTGCGCATTGAAAACCGCATCTGCGAGTTGTCCTTGAACCAACAAACCAACTTCATAATGCGTTTGCGCTAAATCATCGGTTACTTTAATCATTTTTTGAACTGGTAAATTCGGATAATTTTTCTTCAGATAATTCTGCGCTGCTTGCGGAAGCTCTTTTGGACCAATCTCACAGGTTAAAGCTTTGAAAACTCCGGCTTCATTGTAGGTTGCCGACATTGGAATATTTTTCAAAGTAAAAGCAGCGTCAAAATTGAACTCTGAGTTCATGTCTCCGCGATAGGTTTTGGACCATTCAGGAGTTGTATTAGGAAATTGTTTTGCAAAGGCCAAAGTCACTTCAATAGGCGGAACCACTTTGTTTTTTAACTCTTTTTCTTGCGCCTTTGTTGCAAAAACCAACAATAAACTACAGAACAAAATGAAATTTTTCATAAGATTTGATTTGATGAAAATTTATTAAAAAACCGGCGCTCAGGCCGGCTTCATCCTGAATCATCAGGTTCTCTAACTCAATTATTTTTTAGCTTTCTCTTCAGCTTTGGCCGGTTTTACAGCAGCTTGGTTGGTTTTTTTAGCTTTTTTGTGACGACGCATTTCGTGCACTTTTACTTCTTTGGCTGCGTTGGGTTGTTTTTTGATGGTGTTGGCGGTTGCGAATGAAAAGCTACCCAATAACACGGCTAATAACAAAACTACTTTTTTCATGATTTCTAAGTTTTTTGAATTAATATCCTTTTAAATTCTGAAGTAAAATTAGCCTCTGAAAAATGAAGAAAAAATGAAGTAAAGCCCAGTTATGATTAGATTTAACAGCGATTTGTGAAGCCTTACAAAAACTATCAAAAAAATCCAACGATACATTTGACTAAAAATTCAAAAATCAGTTGCATTCACAACTAAATTCCTCAAGCTCAATTATTTTTTTTAGATTTAACCAAATTTACCTAATGCGCCGAACCTATATTTTCAAGATTATCTTTCTTAGTTTGTGGCTAATCATGCCTATATACAGTCAAAAGGAACAACACAGTTTTGACGCGTTTTTACAAAAAGCCAAATCCTACACTGAATCAGACAACGACAGTGCTTTTATTTACCTAAAAAAATCAAGAGAATACCTTGACAATCATCAACTCAATTTGCTCAATCAAGCAAAACTGCTCGAGGCCGAAGGTGATTATTACTCATTGGTTAAAAGCAATTATAATCTGGCTACAGAGAAATATCTTGCGGGTATTAAACTCAGCGAAAAGCACCACCTCAACTACACCAATGTTTTGTATCATGCACTCGGAGTGCTTTTTCACATCACCGATAATTACCAAAAGGCCAAACAGTATTACAACAAATCCATTTCGCTTTCTGCCCAAAAAAAAGACACTTTTTTTCTATTGCGCAGCAGCATCAATTTGGCCTCGGTGTATTCCTCTTTAGGAAATTACAAAACCGCTGAAAGACTATATCTCAATGCGCTCAAATATCCTGCTCCTACTAAAATTCGCAATACGCTTTTGGCCAACTTGGGCAATATGAAAATTCGCGAAAAAAAATACTCAGAAGCCGTTCAAGTACTCAAACAAGTGGTTGCGGTATCCAACCCAGACGCGATTGATTTGTCGTTTTTTTTAGATGCAAAAGTGCTTGCCAATGACTTTAGCGGTTCAGATACTATCATGGCTAAAGCAGACAAAGTTTACCGTCAAACCCATGATTTGCGCGACAAAAGCATCCTTTTAAAATCACTGGGCAACTTAGCCAAAGGCATGAACAATCTTGAAAAAGCCATTGATTATAAAGACCAATACATTGTGCTTTATGACAGCCTGAAAGCCCAACAACGCGACGAAGTGGTCTATGAAATGGAATCAAAATACCAAACCGAAAAAAAGCAGCAAGAACTTCTGCAAAAAGACAAAGAAAAAAGGCAATTGCTGTATTTGGTTTTCGGAGCCTTCGCAATTGTTCTGTTATTGTCATATTTGGTTTGGGTCAACATTCGTCAGAAGAAAAACTTAGCCCGACAAAAGCAACTTTTAGAAACCGCGGTTGACGAGAAAAACATCTTGCTCAAAGAAACGCATCATCGCGTAAAAAACAGTTTTCAAATTGTATCGAGTTTGTTGTATTTGCAATCTGAAAACATGAAAGATCAAGAAGCCGCTTTGGCAGTTAAAGAAGCCCAAAATCGCGTAAAATCAATGGTGTTGATTCATCAAAAACTCTACAGCAAAGACCAACTCATCGGGATTGACAGCCAAGAATACATTGAAGATTTGGTGCGCGACATCATCGACAATCAAACCGATTCTATAGCAAATCTAGAAACCAAAATCAAGGTGGAATCGGCCATTTTTTCAATTGATACCATCACGCCTTTGGGTTTAATTATCAACGAACTCATTACCAATTGCATCAAGCACGCTTTTTCCAATGAACCCAAAAATCCGCAGATTACAGTTCGCTTTGAAAAACAAGCCGAAATCTATGTTCTTGAAATTGCCGACAACGGAAAAGGCATAAACCATCCGATTTCGGAACATTCTTTTGGTTTGAAATTAATTAATGCACTCGCCAAAAAGCTCAAGGCGAACTATACTTTTGAAAATCAAAACGGCACAAGGTTTTTGATGGAAATACATAAATTTGAGCAAATGTAAACCGCTATGGCTACCAAAATTTACATCGTTGAAGACGAACCGCTCATTGCCGAAACCATTCGCACTGCCTTAGAGAAAGCGGGTTACCAAATCATCGGCATGACCGACAACGCCAAAGAAGCGCTTTTTGATATTGAACAATATCCGCCTGATTTGGCATTGATAGACATCACTTTAGACGGAAAAATGGACGGTATTGAAATGGTCGAGCACCTGCGCAAAAAAAGCCATATTCCTTTTATTTACTTGACGTCACATTCAGACGATTTAACTTTAGAACGCGCCAAAAAAACCCAACCCGACGGATACATTGTTAAACCGTTCAATGAGAATACGCTCAAGACCAATATTGAATTGGCGTTGTACAAAAATCAAATGCAACGACAATCGGTTTCATCGAGTGAAGAATTTGACTCGTTTTTTGTCAAAAACCGCGGAGAGCTGATTAAAATTTCACTGGATGATATTCTATTTCTCGAAGCTTTTGACAATTACTGCAATCTGTACACTTACGATCAAAAACACCTCATCAGTCATACCTTAAAAAGCGTTGAAGAAAAACTTCCGGCGCAACGATTCATAAGAATTCATCGATCGTACATCATCAACATCACCAAAATAAAATCGCTGCACGACGGTTATGTTTTTATTGAGAAGAACAAAATTCCGGTGAGCAATTCCAACCGAGACGAACTCATGAAACACATTAATTTACTCTAGTTTCGTTCGCACAAAAAATTATCACTTTCACTTCGTTTTTTACTTCATTCACCAAATAACCCAAAGGTGAAGCCTCTGGTTGCGCTACTTTTAAAACAAAAAACATGTTTCAAAAGCTAACGCCGCACAAAATTGTTTTGCCTACTGAGCAAGAAGGCTGGTTTTTACTGACCATTACCACCCAAGATTCCAAGACGGTTTTCACCGATTCGATTTATTCGCAAAATCAAGAAATCGTCCTGCGTGGATTCTCAGAAAAACAATACCGTTTTTCACTGGTTCCTATTATAAATAACCCTCAATAATCTGCTCTGAGCCATGAAGAAACTCTTTTTACTTATTTCAATCATCAGTTTATCAATTCAAGCGCAAGTTGGGGTCAATACCACCAATCCTGACCCATCATCAATGCTCGATATATCCTCAACCGATAAAGGTGTGTTGGTTCCGAGAATCAGTTTGGTCAACGTGGCCACCACAACTTTAGACGGCACCAATACCGCCGCTACAGGTTTGCTTATTTGGAACACCAACGCCGCTATAGTGGGCGGAAACGGTGTGGGCTTTTATTATTTTGACGGAACAACTTGGGTTGCTGTAAAATCCGGAAATGGTGGCACGCTTGATCAAGCCTATGATTTTGGAGGTGCTGGATTAGGAAAAACCATCACAGCTGATGCAGGTGCTGTTACCATCACCGGTACAGACGGTATAGTTGCTACAGGAACTTTCGGTAGTGGAACTGTAGCTCCCAGTGGTGCAGGAACCAAAATGTTCTTTAACCCAAGAAAGGCGGCGTTTAGAGCCGGAAATATCAACGGAACACAATGGGACGATGCCTCAATCGGTAATTATTCAACCGCTTTTGGAACGCATACTACTGCAAGTGGCTCAAATTCTTTTGCAGCTGGAAGTTCAAATACTGCATCTGGGTTATATAGTGTAGCATTTGGAACTTTATGTAATGCAACACGTGATGGAGCAATAGTGGGGGGCATTTTTAACACCTCATCTGGGGCGGGATCTGCTGTTTTTGGATATCGGAATTTAGCAAGTGGAGATGTCACATTTGCTTTTGGTGATAGCAATTATTCAAGAAGTTATGGCGAAACAGTAATTGGTATTGGAGCTACAGATTATACACCATTAAATACAGGAAATGCTTTTCCTTCAGGGGCCACAGATAGATTATTTGTTATTGGAAATGCCATTGATACAAATATGAGTAATGACATTCAAACTTCTGAAAGAAGCAACGCGTTGGTCATTTTAAAAAATGGAGAAACAGGCTTAGGAGCAAATCCTACTTCAGGGAACCGTTTGACCGTTGGAGGAAAAACTGCTACCACCAATTTTCAAATGACCAATGGTGCAACTGCAAATTACATCATGCAAAGTGATGCTTCTGGAAATGCTAGTTGGGTGAATCCATCAACCATAAATGGAAGCGATCACGATTTTTATGAAGTTGGAGGTACAACTCCGCCAGACAATATTAGTGACAACAAATTCACTCAAGGAAGTTTAGCTATAGGCAGCAATACAGCGGCAACCGGTGTTTTGGATGTAGACAATACCACCAAAGCCACCAGCGTTGACATCAACAATACCTTTGCGACCAATCCAATTGGGTTAAATGTGGATATCACCTCAGCCAATTCAGCCAAAACGGGAATTAAAACCACTTTCAACGGAGCGTCGACTACCGGAAACAATACATTCATTTCCAACATTGACAATACCACCGGGAATAATAACCGCAATGGAATTTTACAGGAATTCAACGGAACCAGCTCGTCCATAGCTACCACGATTCGAGGGGTAAAAAACGATTTTAAAAGTACGGCAAACTATTATGCTGTTATCTACGGATTTGAAAACAGCTTTGCCGACAATACCAATTCGTTCAAATACGGATTGACCAATAATTTTTTGAACGGAGGTTCAAGCCAATCAACAGGCGTCTTGAATAATTTTAACGGAACAAGTACCGGAACAGCACACGGAATTTACAACGCATCCAGTAATTATAATGGTCAACTGAACGGTGTTTACAACATTTTCTCAGGAACCGGCGATAATGACCATTATGGAATGTACAATTTTTTGGACGGAACCGGAACCGGTAATAAATATGGGGTTTACAACTATTTTCCAACTACCGGCGGCGGAACCCATTATGGATTGTATTCAAATGTATTAAAAGCCGGAAGCTATGCTGGTTATTTTTTAGGAAATGTGTCTATTGGAACCACAACTGCCAACAATTACATTCTACCAGCATCACGCGGAACCAACGGACAAACCATGCAAACGGATGCTGCCGGCAATGTGTCGTGGGTAACGCCTACCGTTGTAACAGATACCGACGACCAAGCTACCGATGTATTCAGTTTGACTGGAACCACTTTAAATCTTTCCTTGCAAAATGACGGTGTCGCTACGCAAACAGTAGACCTATCGCCGCTAAAAGACCACGATTGGTACGAAGTCGGCGGCACCTCACAACCCAATGCAATAACCGACAACATCTATAAACAAGGCAGTGTTACGATTGGAACAAATACCACTGCAACTGGAGTATTAGATATCGATAATGCGTCAAAAGCTACCAGTTTGGATATCAATAATACTTATGCCGCAAACCCCGTAGGTGTTAACATTGACATTAACACAAGCTCTGCAAACAAAACAGGAATTGAAATAACTCAAAGTGGTACATTCACCGGTTACGGCGGCGTTGGTTCTATGATTAGCACGCTTGATAATTGTAGTGGAAACTATAATCGTTTTGCTATGTATAATGTTTTTAACGGAGTATCTACTGATACGAACATCAAAGCTTATGGTATGCGAAACGCTTTTGATGCGAATTCTTTTATAGGTGATTTTATTGGAGTTGCCAATGATGATTATTCTACTTCAAATGGAAACAGATACGGTTTGGCAAATACATCCTATGCAACAGGTAACGGAATCACCTATGGCGTTTATAATTACTATTCTGGAACAGGCACGGGAAATAAATATGGTGTCTACAATACGATTGTTTCTTCAGCTGGCGGAACGCACTATGGAATTTATTCAAATGTACTAAAAACAGGAAGCTATGCCGGTTACTTTTTAGGAAATGTGTCTATCGGAACAACTGCATTAAATAACTACATCTTACCTGCTTCACGCGGAACCAATGGTCAAATCATGCAAACCGACGGCAGCGGCAATGTGTCGTGGGTAAATCCTACAGTTGATACAGATACCGATGATCAAGCTACCGATGTATTCAGTTTGACCGGAACCACTTTGAATCTTTCCCTTCAAAACGACGGGGTAGCCACACAAACCGTTGATTTGTCTACACTAAAAGATGCCGATTGGTTTGAAGTGGGCGGTACTACACAACCCGACGCCATCACAGATAACAAATACACTTTTGGCGATATATCCATCGGGAAATCAACCGCTGCTTCCGCTAAATTAGATGTTGATGCAGTGGTAAAGACCACAACTTTATCATTAACCAACAGCAACACTACTACCGGTACCAAATGGGGATTACTCAACAGCTTGGTTCTAGACACAACCAACACCAATTCAGCCGGTATTGCCAATAGCGTTTCCGGAAATGTCAACTTTAAGTATGGAATGACCAACACTTTAAGCGGGGCAACTACCGGGGCAAATTTTGAATATGGCCTGGTCAACAATCATAACTCCACTGGAAATGTGAGTGGTTTTGGAGTATTCAATAGTTTTAGTCCTACCGCAACCAATACCGGAAATTACACAGGATTATACAATGAAGATACCAACGCCAATCACACCGGAAATTTTACCGGGCTAAACAACGTAGCTTCTAATACTGCTGCAGGTTCAATGGTTGGTGTATCCAATACACTTTCCGGTACCGGAACAGGAATTCGTACAGGTGTTAACAACAACATCTCGGGCGGAGTATTTGGAAATAGCTATGGTGTAAACACCACCATTACTTCGACTGGAGGAACCAAATATGGTGTATATTCTAATTTAAACGCGGGTGGAACTAAATATGGCGTATATAATGATTTGATTTCTAGTATAGGCGGTAGTGCCATTGCCTATGGCGTCTATAATAAAATAAATAACACCGGAGGAACTTTAGGTTCTCACTACGGAGTATACAACGAAATGTTGGCTTTTGACTATCAATATGGAATATACACCACTATGCCAAATGGAAGTTCTTACCCACAATATGGAAATTATGTAACCATTGCCGGTTCTGGTACGGGCAATCGTTATGGTTATTATTCTACCATAAGCCCTTTTGCTGGAGGAACACATTATGGGGTTTATTCAGAAGCCACTAAAGCTGGGAGTTATGCGGGTTATTTCTTAGGAAATGTTTCCATCGGAACTTCAACCGGAAATGAGTATATACTTCCTGACTCTCGAGGAACTAACGGACAAATCATGCGAACCGATGGCGCTGGAAATGTGTCTTGGGCAAACCCAACTGTAGACACGGATACGGATAATCAAATCATTGATATTTTATCACTCACTGGTGATACCTTAAATATATCCTTGCAAGACGATGGTGTAGCCGCCCAAACCTTAAATTTAAGTGCGATAGACGATCAAGCAATCGATGTCTTTAACTTGACCGGTAGCACTTTAAATCTCTCCCTAGAAAACGACGGCGTTGCCACCCAAACGGTTGATTTATCATCCTTAGATACCGATAACCAAACTATAGATGTGCTCTCTTTGACTGGCGATACGCTCAATATTTCACTACAAGACGATGCCGTCGCTACCCAAACCTTAAATTTAGGCGCCATCGATAACCAAGGAACTGATGTGTTCAACTTAACAGGGAACACCTTAAATCTATCGCTTCAAAATGATGGCGTGGCTACCCAAACTGTTGATTTATCTTCACTATCTAATGATTGGAAATTGACGGGCAACGCAGGAACCGTTTCGGGCACCAATTTCATCGGAACTACCGATGCCCAAGACTTGGATTTTCGGGTGAACAATACCGTAAAAATTCGCCTTACCCAACAAGGACAATTATCCTTTGTGAATTCAGGAGGCTCTGTTTTTGTAGGTATTAATGCCGGTGACAGCGACGACTTGACCAGCAATCAAAATACGTTTGTAGGTGCTACCAGCGGACAGCTAACCACCACTGGAAATTTAAACACTGCCATTGGTCACGCCTCGTTAAACGCCAACATTTCAGGTTTGGGCAATACCGGTTTGGGCAAAAGTTCGCTGCTTACCAATACCACCGGAAGCAACAATACAGGTTTAGGTCGTTTGGCTGATGTTGCTACTTCTGGATTGAGTAATGCAACTGCTATCGGATTTAACGCTACCGTTTCGGTTTCGGATAAAGTGCGTTTAGGCAGCGCAACAGTAACCGTTGTTGAAGGTCAAGTTCCGTATACCAATCCTTCGGATGCGCGTTTTAAATTCAATGTCCAAGAAAATGTACCTGGATTGGATTTCATCAAAAAATTAAAACCAGTTACGTATAATTTTGATACAAAGAAATTCGACGAACACCTCAACAAAAATCGTAATCGAAATGAAGTAGTATTTGAAGATTTCTCTAAATCAACCGCCATTGTGCGCACCGGATTTTTAGCACAAGATGTAGAAAAAATCTGTGCTGATTTAGGCTATAATTTTGATGGTTTGCACATTCCCGACGACAACAATCCAACCGACAACTATGGCATTGCTTACAGTCAATTCATCATGCCGATTGTCAAAGCCGTTCAAGAGCAACAAGAAATCATCGAACATCAAAAAGCCGAATTAGAGCAGCTTAAATCACAACTTGACCAACTCAAATCACTCGAGCAAAGATTAGAAGCTTTAGAAAAAAGCCGATAATCTTCAACCAAATAAAAAAACAAGAGCGCTCAATTTTTTTGAAGCGCTCTTTTACTTTTGGGCCACTTAGTTTATTACTTTTGAAAAAAACAAATTCATGTCACAAAAACGCTTATTCCTGCTCGATGCCTACGCCTTAATTTTTCGCGGATATTACGCATTTATCAAAAACCCGCGCATCAATTCGAAAGGTATGGACACCTCGGCCGTTTTGGGTTTTATGAACTCACTGATGGAAGTCATCAAAAAAGAAAAACCCGATCATTTGGCCGTAGCCTTTGACAAAGGCGGCAGTGATTATCGTTACGAACTATACCAAGAATACAAGGCACACCGCGATGAAACGCCCGAAGCCATCAAAATTGCCGTTCCGTATATTCAGCAGTTTTTGCAAGCCATGCACATTCCGATTATTGAAAAAGCCGGTTTTGAAGCCGACGACCTCATCGGAACCCTTGCCAAACAAGCCGAGAAAGAGGGATATCAGGTTTTTATGGTAACGCCCGACAAAGATTACGCGCAATTGGTTTCAGAGAATATCTTTATGTATAAACCCGCACGTGCCGGCAATGATATTGAAATTTGGGGCGTGCCTGAAGTTTTAGAAAAATTTGAGATTGAGCATCCGGAGCAAGTCATTGACTTTTTGGGCATGATGGGCGATTCTGCCGATAACATTCCGGGATTTCCGGGGGTGGGCGAAGTCACGGCCAAAAAATTACTCAAAGAATTCGGCTCGATGGAAAATCTGCTTGAGAATACCGACAAACTCAAAGGCGCACTCAAAGACAAAATCGAAAACAACAAAGAACTTGGGTTGTTGTCTAAAAAACTCGCGCGCATTTTGCTCGATTGTCCGGTGACTTTCAACGCTGATGATTATGAATTGAGCAAACCTGACATCGAAAAAACCGATGCTTTGTTCATTGAGCTTGAGTTCCGTCAACTCAAAACCCAATTTGACAAACTCTTTGGCAGCGGAAAAGAATACGACGAAATTGACACCGCAACACTAAACGGCGATACCGCTGAGCCTGCCAAAACACCGAAAAAAGCGGCGCCCAAAAACGAAAACCAGTTTGATTTGTTTGGTTTTTCAGATGATGAAACCGATGCGCCACAAGCATCATCCTATTACAATACTTTAGCCAACACCGAGCATTTGTACCAAGTAGTGCAAGGCGATTTGCCCGTAAAATTACTTTTGCAACAATTGCTCAAACAAGCCTCGGTTTGCTTTGACACCGAAACCACCGGAATCGACGCACTCAATGCTGAACTTGTAGGCATGTCGTTTTCATTTGAAAAAGGCAAAGCGTATTATGTGCCGTTTCCGGAAGATCAAACGCAGGCCGGCGAACTGGCCGAAAAATTCCGTCCGTTTTTTGAACATGAATCAATCGAAAAAATCGGACAAAACATGAAGTACGACATCAAAGTACTCAAAAAATATGGCATTCAAGTAATAGGGCCTTGCTTTGACACCATGATTGCGCATTACCTGATCAATCCCGATATGCGCCACAACATGGATGTACTCAGCGAAACTTATTTGAAATACGCACCGCAATCCATCGAAACGCTCATTGGCAAAAAAGGCAAAAACCAAAAATCAATGCGCGAAGTGGCGTTAGAAGAAATCAAAGAATACGCCGCCGAAGATGCTGATGTTACCTTTCAGCTCAAACAACATTTTCAGCCCATCCTTGAAAAAGTCGGCACCAAAAAACTCTTTGATGAAATTGAAATTCCGCTGGTGCAAGTTTTGGCCGATATGGAATCAGAAGGCATCAAGCTCGATGTTGATTTCTTGAAAGGCATGTCTAAAGATATGGACGAAGAAATCAAACAAATTGAAAAGAAAATATATGAAACCGCGGGGGAACAATTCAACCTGGCCTCGCCCAAACAACTGGGCGATGTTTTGTTTGAGAAGATGAAAATTGGCGGCAGCAAACAAAAGAAAACCAAAACCGGACAATATGCCACCGGAGAAGAAGTGCTCAGTTATTTGGCCAACGAACATCCGATCGTGCAAGATATTCTTGAATGGCGTCAGATGGTCAAACTGCAAAGCACCTATATTGAAGCTTTACCGCTGCAAGTAGACCCCAAAACCCAGCGCGTGCATACCGATTATATGCAAACCGTGGCAGCCACCGGGCGTTTGAGCTCAAACAATCCGAACTTGCAGAACATTCCGATTCGCACCGAAAGAGGCCGACTCATTCGCAAAGCTTTTATTGCCCGCGATGAAAATTATACGTTGCTTTCTGCCGATTACTCACAAATTGAACTGCGCATTATTGCTGCATTATCCGGTGAAGAAAACATGATCAAAGCTTTTCAGAACCATGAAGACATTCACCGCAGCACGGCGGCTAAAGTATTTCATGTGCCGGCTGAAGAAGTAACCAAAGAACAGCGCAGCAACGCCAAAACCGTCAACTTCGGAATCATATACGGCGTGTCGGCTTTTGGTTTATCGAATCAAACCAACTTGTCTAGAAGCGAAAGTGCAGCACTCATTGAAGCGTATTATCAGACCTATCCGAAGCTCAAAAACTACATGCAACAACAGGTTGATTTTGCCCGCGAAAACGGATATGTACAAACGGTTTTGGGCCGAAGACGTTATTTAAAAGACATCAACTCGGCCAATGCTGTGGTACGCGGAGCTGCCGAACGAAATGCGGTGAACGCTCCGATTCAGGGAAGCGCCGCCGACATCATCAAAATTGCGATGATCAACATCCATCAAAAACTTACTTCAGAAAACTGGAAAAGCAAAATGCTCTTGCAAGTGCATGACGAATTGGTTTTTGACGTACACGTTTCAGAGCTAGAGCAAATCAAACCAATGATCAAACACGAAATGGAAAATGCTTTTAAATTGGCCGTTCCGCTCGAAGTTGAAATGGGTACCGGTGCCGATTGGTTGGCTGCGCACTAAAGCAAAAATCGATAGGTTGCTTTAATCAAGAAAATATTGTCGGGTTGTTTGCCTAGAATTTGGGTGTCTAATCCGCGCCACAGGTTGTCTCGGGTATTGGCCAAGCCGTTGATGCCTTGTGACCAAACCAAGAAAATCTCTGAACCCGGAATGTATTCCCAACGCAAAACCAAATTGGATCGGAATTGCACAAACGAAAAATCCGGATTGGCAAAAGAGTAATCAATGGTTCCGTCAGAGTTTTCATCTACATTAAACTTTTCATTTGCAGCGTCAAACGCTATCTGCGAACCAGTATAGACAGACAATCGATCTTTGTAGTAAGCCGCTGTTGGCTTAACAACATGACCGAAATTTTTATATCGCCCACGCGAAATAAACGGCTGCCCATAATATTGAATGGTCAAATTCGGATTGATGTTGTAATTGAGTCGTATAGACGCCATGAGTGTTTGTTGGTCTAATTCTGCCATGATGTAGCGCATGTCTGAGCCGTTTTCTTGCTGATCGACATATTGGGTTTTACTTCTGTTGATGGAATAATTCGGACTGAATGAAATAGTAAGCGCATCAATGGGCTGATAATTAAAACCCCAGTCATATTCTAAGTATGAAAACGAATCACTTTTGCCTTGCGAGAAATAGATTCCAGCATAATAGTTGAATTTTTTTCGGTAATCAGAACCAAAATTAAGCGCCTGAAAAACTTCATCTGAATATCTGAATCGCGGGCCACCTTGCAAAATAGTGTTGGTGTAAATTCGAGGTTTATAAACTATTTGTGCATACGAATTCCAATTGTTTTTAAAATTGAAGTTGCTGCTCAAACTATACTGTAAACGGTTGAAATTTCCGTCAAAATCATAACTTGAAAATTGTTCAAATCGCGTAAATATCTTTCTGAATCCGCCAAAAGGTTTGAGGGTTTGATGCGTTAATATGGCAAATTGTCTCACTTCATCAGCCTGTCGTAAAAAACCAATATCGTTGAGTTCGAGTTCGGGTGACCGCCACATCAAAATTCCGGTGTAACGCCAATGGCCATCGCTCGATTTACCAACTTCAAAACGACCGCCGGTTCCGGTGAGCGAAGTTCTATCTTCATCAACATGCACATGACCCGCATCAGCGCGTTGAAACAAATGCGTTAAACTTCTCTGAGTTTGCGTGATGGATTCTTTGCTGCCCACTACATGACTCGCTACTACATTTCCGGCAAAATAATACTTGCGGTTTTTCCAGTTGTGTTTAAAATCGATTCCGCCTGAATAGGCTGCTTTGCGCAAAAAGTCAAGTTCGCCTTCTGACAAATTACGATGGGTAGTGGTGAGCATTGCTCCTATATAGCTGTTGCGGTGGTTGAAATCTTTTTGAACGCGACCCACCGAATAATTGGTCAGCGGCTCTACAATTTCAGAACGACGACCTGAAGTTTCTGATATTTTGGCGTACTCGCGGTTGGTAACGCTTTCAAGCAAGCCCAATGACCAACCTGATTTGGTTTTTCCGCTGAATTTTGCTGCGCCCAAAATCGTAGTGTTTTGCGGCATTTTGACCCAGCCGTCAGTGTCGGGATATCCCTGAGGATTTCTGCCTATACGTCGAGAATAAAACAAATTATCTGAACCGTCGGCAAAGCGAAAATTAAAAATGTTTTTGTTCTCAACAAAAAACGGTCGGCGTTCTTCAAAGAAAATCTGAAAACCGTCCAGCGCAATGGCTGCCGGATCAGCCTCAACTTGACCAAAGTCAGGATTGATGGTCAAATCTAAATTCAAATCATTGGTGATGCCAATTTTAGCATCCAAACCTCCGTTGAGTTTGGCCTCACGACCATCGCGAAACGGGTTGCCTTTTTCTTCCGGATAAGTCTCATATTGACTTACCACAAAGGGCTGAATTTCTAACTGCTTTTGCGGTTCAAGATTGACCAATCCGCGCAATTCACCAAATTCGCTTACCCAACCCGGCGCATCTTGCGGCACGCGCTGCCAGACCGAGCGCTCTTCAGCCCGAAAATATCTTCGGGTAGATTGCAAACCCCAAACCTGCTCAGGCGCATTGCCAAATTTGAGCTGTGAAAACGGTATTTTAATCTCGGCCGTCCAGCCTTCTGCATCAATGTTGGTTTTGAGGTACCAAATCGGGTTCCAACTTGAATCCCAATTGTCTCCGTTGTCTGAAATAAATTCATCGCCTTTGACTCCAGAAACCGAAGCCGTGAAAGAAAAACCGGTGCGTTTGTCATTATAACTATCGATGTTGATTTCAACAAAATCACCTTCAAAACCATCGCGGCGTGACATGCGCTTGACAATGCCTTGCGGATCTTGGTCATAACATCTGAAGGCAAAATAAATATACTTTTTATCGTAGATAACTTTGAATTTGGTTTGCTCAGAAGGCGGCGTGTTTTCGTCGGGTTGATTTTCGATATAATCTGAGGTCCATTCAACCGCATCCCAAGCTTTTTCAGTAATGAGCCCGTCAATTTCCGGTGCTTCCTGATCAGGGATTATCCGAGTTGTATAGACTCTTCTTGCATTAGAATCCGGCATTTGCGCGCGTAATCCAACAGAGTAAAGCACCGTCAAAGAGATTATTGCCGTTTTAAAATAGTTCATTTGTTTGTTTTGGTTAACCGAAGTAGTCCTACTCAGCGATTATTTGTTACAATTCGGTATCAGGATAACGCATTCCGGACAAAAATCTTGTTAGATAAACTTTATCAACAAAAAAAGCCAAAACAAAAGTGTCTTGGCTTCTAACGATAGGGTAAAATAAACTATTCTACCATGAGTTTTTCCCAAACTGTTTGATTGTTGGATTTTAATTCTACCATATAAATACCGCTGGCCAAACCGGAAACTTCTATTAAATCAGAAGGATTTGAAGGTTTTACCGAAGTGATTTTTGCGCCGCTTAAGTTGTAGACAGATACTTCAGATACTTCAAAAGCAGCTTTTACTGTAAAATTGCCTCGTGAAGGATTGGGGTAAATTTCTGCATTTTTCTTTTCGGCAACCGACACGCCCAAATTAGTAAAACCCAGTGCCGTGTTCACCAATCTGTTGGTTCCTCCGTGATAAGCCAGATTAAAGTTGGCACTGTTTCCTCGAGCCAAAGCAATACCAATGGTGTTATCACTATAATTAAAATCATAATCGGTAGCATCGGGTGAATCAAAAGGTCTGGTAGCTACCAGGGTTCTAAAACCGCCGCTTACTGTATTCTGAGTTACCGTCCAGTTATTTTCGGTATCTGCGGTGGGTGCTACTCCGATTCCGTTGTGACGAGCATCAACCAATGTGGTTCCATTGTAATAAGCCACGTCGGTGCCTTCTTCCATTCCGCCGGAAAATTGTCCGTATTGAATAGCAATCCAACGATCCGAAGGACCAACCATGGTTAAAGTTACGGTTTGTGTGTTGTTGTCTAAAACCAATCCGGCATTCAAATTTTGAACACTGATGGGATTGGTTCCCTTGGTTTGCGCTAATCCTGCCAAAGGCAAAATCAAAAAAAGAAAGTTGAGTTTTCGCATAAGTTTGTTTGTTTTAGTGATTTTTAATGTTTGAATAGATTAATGATGTTTTCTTGTTTGGTTGCTATAGCATATTCAAAAGCTGTTTTCCCTTGATGATCTTTTAAGTCAGATTTCGCTCCATTTTGTAACAAAAGTGATACAATCGCCGCATTTTTAAACATGGCCGCATACATCAAAGCGGTGATTCCTTGCGCATCTGATAAGTTGACATCCGGATGGTATTTTAAAAGTAATTCTACCATGGACACATCTCCTTTCACGGTGGCAGCCATCAACGCGGTTCCCATAGGACTATTGGCGTTTACATTGGCCTTGTGTTCCAGAATCAGCTTAGCCACTTCAGTATTACCGCGGTAGCAAGCCAATATAAGCGGAGTGAATTCGTCTTTATTGACCGAATCAAAAACATCGGGTTGCTTTTTGACTGCTTCCAAAGCTTGTGCGGCGGTTCCTTTGCGGGCGATGTCAAAAATATCCATAGATGTTTGTGCCGTCATCCACTGAACAACCAACAACAACCATAAAAAGGAACTCTTTTTCATTTTACTTTTTGAGTGAATCACGCCGACGCAATTCTGTTTGAATGATTTTGGTTTGATAGGGTTTTTCTTCATGCTCGTTTTCTAAACGGTCAATCAGCAATTCGGCTGCTGCTTCGCCAATTTCAGGCCCGTGCTGACTAACGGTTGACAAACTCGGTGTTAATCTTCTTGACCAAACTCCATCGGCAAAACCAATTAACGAGAGCGTTTCGGGAATTTTATATCCGCGTTTGAGCGCCATTTTGTGTGCCATTACTGAGGCGTGTTCATCCAGCGCAAAAACGCCGTCAATAACTTGTGTCTCTAAGAGCAACTCAAGTTTGCTGTTGAATTCATCTTCTAAGCCCGTTCTGATGACAATGTCTTCATCGGCTACAATTCCGTGGTTGGCAATGGCCTGAAAATAACCTTTAGCGCGCAACTTCCCAACGCTCAAATGGTCAATGGTTGAAAACAAAGCAATGCGTTTGCAACCCGATTTAATGAGTGCTTCGGTAGCATTTACCGCCGAATCAAAATCGTCAACAATGACTTTGTCACAAGCTACTTCATCTGA
The DNA here is from genome assembly GCA_027484725.1 of Flavobacterium sp. Classification (GTDB taxonomy): domain Bacteria; phylum Bacteroidota; class Bacteroidia; order Flavobacteriales; family Flavobacteriaceae; genus Flavobacterium. Next base: position 326,737 of record JAIXSK010000017.1, read on the forward strand.
AATTCGGTCAAACATAACTATGGGTGTTCCGCTGTTGATGATCTCAGTGAAATGATTAAAAGCGCCTTGTTTTTGCGCTTCTTCTGAAATAGACAAAATGAAACCATCAATAGTACCGTTGTTGAGCATATCCAGCGCATTGATTTCTTTCTCAAGCGACTCATTGGAAATACAGGTCATGACATTGTAACCTTTGGCTTCGGCAACTTTTTCAATACCGGTAAAAACTTTGGCAAAGAACGGATTCAGTATATTGGGTATGATTACTCCAATGGTTTTGGTCTTTCTGTTTTTTAAATTCAGGCCTATAACGTTGGGCTTGTAATTTTTGAGTTTGGCGTATTCTTGAATTTTATTTTTGGTTTGCTCGCTGATTTCCGGGCTATCATTGAGGGCTTTAGAAACTGTTGAAACTGACACGTTCAGCTCTTTGGCAATCTGTTTTAGCGTGGCTTTAGATTTCATATATTGTGTATTGAAGGTAAAAGTATAAAAACAAATATAACAATAACTGCCGGTTTGGGCTAATAACCTGCATTTTAACCGAATGTTTACCTCATGTACACCTATTTTGGTTTGTTGAAAACCCAAAAGATTTATCCCGAAGAATAAGCCGCATAAATTCACTTAAAATAATCTTTTACAGCTATTTGGATTTAAAATAAAATAGTGTACTTTTGCAACCCCTTTATTGGGGATGGAATGTTTAATTTTTAAATGAATTTATTGTGGACGCATTAAGTTACAAGACAATTTCAGCAAACAAAGCCACTGTTAGTAAAGAGTGGGTTGTTGTTGATGCAGAGGGTCACAACTTAGGTCGTCTTGCTTCTAAAGTCGCTATGATTTTAAGAGGTAAGTACAAGCCAAGTTACACCCCACACGTAGACTGCGGCGATAACGTAATTGTTATCAACTCAGAAAAAATCAACCTTACGGGTGCCAAAATGGATGACAAAGTTTACACACGTCATACTGGTTACCCAGGAGGTCAAAGAACCCTTACTGCCAAAGTAATGCAGGCTAAAAACCCTGCTATGTTGGTAGAAAAAGCTGTAAAAGGAATGTTGCCTAAAAACAAATTAGGAGCACAACTTTTCAGAAACTTGAATGTTGTAGTAGGTTCTGAGCACAATCACGCAGCTCAAAAACCTAAAACTATTAACCTTAACGATCTTAAGTAATGGGAGTAATTCACAAAATCGGTAGAAGAAAAACCGCCGTTGCACGTGTTTATGTTTCTGAAGGAACAGGAAAAATCACGGTAAACAAAAAAGAATTTGCTACTTATTTCCCAACCGCTACTTTACAGTACAAAGTAATGCAGCCGCTTCAAATGACGGACAATGCCAACAACTTTGACGTAAAAGTAAACGTGTACGGAGGTGGCACAACCGGTCAAGCAGAAGCTGTTCGTATGGCTTTGTCACGCGCTATGTGCGAAGCTGGCGAAGGAAACAGAGCTATCTTGAAACCAGAAGGTCTATTAACCAGAGATCCAAGAATGGTAGAGCGCAAAAAATTCGGTCAGAAAAAAGCGCGTAAAAGATTCCAATTCTCTAAACGTTAATATGGCCGCCTGACAGCATAAGGCTTCAGGCATCAAATTAAAAATTTTAATAACCAGTTATTGTTGCCCCTGAAAAGGGAGATTAGTTTAGCATCTAAATGAAGTCGAAAGTCTTGAAAAATCAAGCGATTTAAGTGACTCATTGCTAATTCAACAGAACGTAAACTAGTACTAAAATGTCAAAAGTAGATGTAAAAGAATTACTGGAAGCAGGTGTTCACTTCGGACACATGACCAGAAAATGGGATCCAAACATGGCTCCTTATATTTATATGGAGCGTAATGGTATCCACATTATCAATCTATATAAAACCGCTGCTAAAATTGAAGAAGCCAATGAAGCTTTGAAAAAAATTGCAGCCTCAGGTAGAAAAATCTTATTTGTTGCTACCAAAAAACAAGCAAAAGACATCGTTGCCGAAAAAGCAAAAGCAGCCAATATGCCTTACATCACAGAAAGATGGCCGGGCGGTATGCTCACCAACTTCGTTACCATTCGCAAAGCCGTGAAAAAAATGGCTGCGATTGACAAAATGAAGAAAGACGGAACCTTTGCAACCCTTTCTAAAAAAGAGCGTTTGCAAGTAGATCGTCTTCGTGCTAAACTCGAGAAAAACTTAGGATCAATCGCCGATATGTCAAGAATTCCGGCGGCTTTGTTCGTAGTAGATATAAAAGCTGAGCACATCGCAGTAAAAGAAGCACAAAAATTAAACATTCCAGTTTTCGCTATGGTAGATACGAACTCTGACCCGCGTGAGGTTGACTACGTAATCCCTGCCAATGACGATGCTTCTAAATCAATCGATAAAATCTTAAGCTTGGTAACTGCTGCTGTGATTGACGGACTTTCTAACCGAAATGCCGATGCCATCGTTGAGCAAGACCCAGAAGAAGAAGTTGCTGAAGTAACAGCCGCTGAAGTAGTTGCTGAAGTAGCTGCTCCTGCTGTTGAAGAAGCTGAAAAATCAGAAGAATAATCATTCTTAAATACAAATTTCAAGTTCCGATCGACTCTTCTTGTAACACAAATGATTCAGACGGAACTTGGAATTTATTTTTTTAATCACCTAAATTTCAAAAAAATATTATGTCAACAATTACTGCTGCAGACGTAAATAAATTGAGAACCGTTACCGGTGCCGGTATGATGGATTGTAAAAAAGCTTTGGTTGAGGCCGAAGGCGATTTTGACAAAGCCATTGAAATCCTTCGTAAAAAAGGGCAAAAAGTGGCCGCTAACCGTTCAGACAGAGAATCAACTGAAGGTGCTGCTATTGCTGCTGTAAACGCAAGCAAAACTGCCGGTGCTGTGATTACTTTGAACTGCGAAACTGACTTCGTAGGTAAAAACGAAGGTTTCGTAAAATTGGCCACAGACTTAGCTGAATTGGCTTTGAACCACGATACCAAAGAATCTTTATTGGCTGCTGATTACAACGGAATCACCGTAGCTGAAAAATTGATCGAGCAAACCGGTGTCATCGGTGAGAAAATTGAAATCGGTTCATTTGAAAGATTAGAAGGTGCGTTTGTAGGTTCATACATCCACGCCGGAAACAAAATTGCTGTTTTGACTGCGCTTTCTGCCAATGTAGCCGGTGCTGACGAAGCTGCCAAAAACGTGGCGATGCAAGCTGCTGCGATGAACCCAATTGCTTTAGATGAGGCGGGTGTTGATGCATCCATCATCGAGAAAGAAATTGAAATCGCTAAAGATCAATTGCGCGCTGAAGGAAAACCAGAAGCTATGTTAGACAACATCGCCAAAGGTAAAATCCAACGTTTCTATAAAGACAACACTTTGGTGAACCAAGATTACATCAAAGACGGTTCTATGAGCGTTGCAGGATACATCAAAACGGTTGATGCCGGTTTGACTGTAACCGGATTCAAAAGAGTTGCTTTGGGTTAATCTCAAACTTCCACATAAAAAAAGGCTGTTTCGTTTTGAGACAGCCTTTTTTGTTTTGGGGCGTTCCGGCTTGCTGCGCGCCGTCGCGTTTTCGGCTGCACGCGGTGCTGGCCTCAACCGCTAACGCGGCCCCGTGTTCAACAGAACAATACGCCTTTCAATAAAATTACAGCTAAAAAAGTCGGTCAAAAATTATAACCCAACTTCGCCTGAATATCTAAAACTGATTGGTCATGCGGACAGTTACAAACCTGCGCATCGTAAAAATTATACTGATATCCGTAGCCAAAAATAAATTCATAACTAAAGTGGGTAGCAAATACTCTTCTGATTCCAAAAGACGGAATCACACTCAGTGAAGGCACCACGCTGTGAACTTTGCTTGAATTGGTTATCTCGTTCTGATTGCTGTTGTATAAAAAGTTGACCGAGATAAAATTCGCGCCATTTTTGGCAATGCTTCGGCCTTTCTGAACTCTTCTGTCTAAACCGTAATAAAACCTCGGAGCAACCGCCAAAAAAGGCGAAGTCAAATAATTGGTTTCATCTTTCAGCGATGGATCACTGTAATCAACCGTATAACTTTTAAGCGATATTCCCGCCTCAGTATACAAAGTAAACTTTCTGGCCAACTTGGTCTCATACTTAAAGCTCGCTGATACCAAACCAACATCAATTCCAAAAAGTTGTCTCTCGACTGTGGCTTGCGCCTGAACAAAACCCATGGCGCATAAAAAAATACTCAGAGTAAAAAGCTTTTTCATTGGTGCTTAGATCAATTAAATAAATAACCGATTGAAAACTGAAACACACTGTTTCTGTCTTTTTCTCCGTCAGACTCTTCTTTATTAGCCTGTGTCATACCAAAATTATAACGGCCAGAACAAAACAATCGCTGGTTAATTTTATAGCCCAAACCTACATTCATTCCTAGTTCAACACTACGGGTGGATTTTTTTAAATCGATGGTTCCTTCGTTTATATATGGATTTGTAGGGTCAAACTCATCAACCCCCGTAACATTCACTTTGGCTTTGTGGCTCAACAAAAAACTCAACTGAGGGCCGGCTTCAAGACTCAGGTTTTTGATGGGGTAATAAACAAACATCACCGGAAGTGCCAAGTAATTGATGTTGCCTACCTTGCTGTATTTAGCCGCTCCTGTTCGCTCTTCATAATTGTATCCTTGATTTGAGAACAACAATTCTGGTTGCATTAAGAAATCTTTGCTCAGCGAAACCTGCATCATTCCCCCGATATGAAAACCCGCTTTATAGCTCATATCTCCTTTAAGATGAACGCCGCTTACCATTAAGGATGAAATATTCAAACCGGCTTTAAGCCCAAAACGCGTTTTACGAACCGCTTTATCTTGCGCATGCACAAACAAACTAAAACACAATAGGGCGCATAATGTAATTTTCTTCATGGTATTTAGATTTTGGGTTAAATATAAAATACTTTTTAATCGGTGCTGGAAACAGTGGTTAAAAAGGTTAACTCCCATCATAAACAATTTTCCAGTTCCTTTGTTTTAATTCGCTTTTGGTCAACAGTTAGCGTATCAATTAATCACCGCTGTATACAATGATCCAGTTTGCGGCTTTCATTTCTTCTAAAGTAAAACTATAACGTTTCAAAACCATATCATTGACAACAACATCTTCCCAAGAATTATTTAGTAAAACTTGTTCATCATAAATCAGATAGTATAGCTTATTGTTGTTTTCTTTAAATAAATCTTCGTAACAACCTCTATCTCTCCCAAAAATATCCTGCTTGGAGGCACCCGGTGAAATTTTAAAATACTCACCGGATGTCTGAGGGTTGGCACCAGCCGGAATCTGAGGCACATCTGAGGCACTACTGAAATAAATTACTTTACTTGAGCTATTTCTGATGGTTACAGCCACATGACAATTAGTAGTGTCTTTTTCTGAGCCACAAGAAATCATCAAAAAACACCACAATATTGACATCATTTTTTTGAGCATACAAGAATTTTTTTAAATGTATTGTCCTTTTCGAGTCTGTGTTGACACCCCCCGCTACCGCGCGAATCCCTTCGCGTGGTACTACAATTTAAAATACTGAAAAACACAAACACCATCTAGTATACCCTTTTCACCAGCATAATCTGATGCACTGCTATATTTGTAATCTTCTGGTCTAAACACAATACCTTCTGCAACAGGATTGTTGTGTATATAATCCCCCGCTACCACGCGAAAGGATTCGCGCGGTAGCGGGGGAAATTTATAATTTCTACTCATAACTTGTTCTTTTTACCAAAAAAGCAGAAAATATTATTGTTATCAATAACCACGCGAAAGGATTCGCGCGGTAGCTGGGGGACATTAAAAACTTAAATATATTTAAAAAGTCAATGTTCAGATTTCAAAAAATTATTTTTATATTACAATCTTTAATGACGAGTTATTTAAAAAATTTATTAAAATTCAAAAAAGTGTATTATGGATACTTTCGGCAAAAGATTAACAGGAATTCAATGCTGAAAACCATTTTATTCATGAATAAATGTTTATGAAAAAAATTGAAAGTTTTTTGTGGATTTTATTGCTACTTCTAATATTAGCAAGAACAACCGTTGAAGTTCCTTTTATCATGATTTTAATATCGGGAATGATATTATCGGGGTTTTATTTTTATTTTTCACTATTGCTATTGAATAATATCGATTTCAAAAACATATTTCAAAAGCAGGCCTACAGAGAAATAAAAACTTCGCGAATAATAGGCTCCATTCTTACAGGAATAAATTACGCTACACTTAGCATAGGTGTTACATTTAAAGCTCTTGCTTGGCCAGGAAGTTTATTTTTCATCATGTTTTCAGTATTCACATTGCTGATTATCATTATAATAGCATCATATAAAGCTAAATATAATCAGTCTATATCCTTTTATCATGAGTTAAAAAAAAGAACTCTGCTTCTATTAGTAATTGGATCTATATTTGCAATATTATCATCACTCCCAATAGACATTCAAAAAACCATTTTCCCTTCAACTAAAAATAGTTCTCTAAAACTATAATCATACACAGATATAAAAGGGTTTATTGCATGCGCTACATTTTTCTTTCAATGCTTCTTGTTTATTTAAAAGAACTTTGCAATAAGGGCATTTTACAACTATTGTCCCACATTCATCACATTGCCCAACTTGTGCTTGCCTTTTAACTCCAAAAAAAACTAAGACTTCACGGTAAGTATAATATTTACTCCCGCCAAAAAAAGAAAAACCAAACAAATGGATTTTACCACAAATATTTCTTAAATCGTATCCGAAAAAAGATGTTTCACGATTACATTGCTCACAATTTCCTTTAAAGATTGCTCTCATCTTGGTCTAACTCCAAATTCAACATATCCATTAACTCCTATGACAAATGCCGCGCCAAAACCAAGCCTTATACTTCCAGCCCCTTGATTAGTTCCTGTAAAAGGCCCCACATTGTATTGATGAACTTCTGTACCACCTATGTATCCATAACCCATAGTATTAAATGAATGTTCATAGCCAAAAAAAGGAACAGCCACATTTTGATTGATTGAATATATTCCATTTTTCCCAACATAGCTTCCGGTCAAACTCCAGGGAGAAAAATCACTTTGTCCTTGTCTTGCGCTTCCTTGAACTAATTTAACTGACGCTAAGTTAGCATCTACTTTTACTTTTGTCTTATTAACCTCAAAACCTAAACCTGCCTGAACTCCTATAGAAACATCCCCTCCAACTTCAAAGTATAAATCTGTACTATCCCACCATTTCACCAAATCATCTATACAATCATTATTCTTTTCATTAATAACCTCTTCTGAATTACTTGCAGAATTCCACAAACTGCCTAATGTATTGGTAAAACTAGACCACCAACCTTCCTTGACATAACTATGGTTGTTAGCATTATTGCTAATTGAGCTATTCTCGGGCTGCGCAACGCTAGGGTTATTGTAAGTATCTAAGAATTGATTTGTGGCAGTCGTTGCGGCATACGAAACTATTGATGATGTTGATTGTAGGGTTGCATTTGCATAGTCTGAAATATTCCATTTAAATGGATTGGCTTCTCCTGTAGCCTGAGCACCATGAACATATGTCGAGAAAATAAACCCTAAAACCAGCCCCCAATTTTCACCATTTTTGTCACTATACTTTGTTGGATTGTTCATCACATAGCCATAACGATTAAAGTTCTGATAATTTAATGGATCCTGAATATCATTATCTGGTTGCAAAAAGCGGTGTAATTTAGGGTCATAAATTCTACCATTCATGTTAATCAACCCAACTCCCAATAAATGTTCGTGACCTGTATAACCTCTATCTAGAAAAAGTTCTGTTGATGTTGTTGGCACAACTGTTATTCCCATATTGTTTTCATATTTAATCAAAGAGCCCCATACATCAAATAACCTTTTTTCAACAATATTTCCAGATTTATCTGTAATAGCTATGATTGAACCTTGATAATCTCTATGCAAATTGAAAAAATTCTTTGTTGTGCCGTCACTTCTAAAAATTACGGGGGCTGTATAAGCATCTCCTCCTATGAATGTAGTAAATTCTACAGATGAAGGTGATGTCATTTTGCGTTTTATTTCCATAAAGCCATCAGCAGAATAAAACTTTCGATAAGGTCTTTGATTCTTATCACTATCAAGACTACCATAGAACATAGATGCTCTACCATCAAAAGCATTGTATTGAAAATCAATATTTTCGCTCCCTTCTTCTGTTATGGTAACGGGTTTTTTGAATGCATTGTAAGTTATATTTTGTTCTCTTCCTGTGTAATAAGTAGCTGAGGGTGATGGATTGGGTAGGTCTATTTTTGAGACTTGGTAAGGCTTACCTTGAATTCCATATCTATAAGTACCTATATTATTGGTTTTGATGGTTCCGTTTTGATTATAGGTCTGTGTCTGAATGCCCAAAACATCACTATAAATTTGCAAACGATCCGTGTTATCATAGTAAAATTGTTCATCCCATGATGTTCCAAACATATTATTTGAACGATTCATCAAATTTCTACGAATAGGATCGAAGTTATTTGTAAGATTCATAACATTAAAAGATCCTTTATCATGGTTAATTTCAGTAGGAAAGCCAAATTCATCATAATTATTAGTAACAGTAATTGTGCCCATGCCATATCCTATTCTAGCTGATAATACTTGTCCATTTTGGTTTACGCTATTAGTCTGCCACAAAGCGGCTTGTGAATCGTTGTCTAAGACCTTCCATTTGGAACCATTCTTATAAACATTCTTTATCTTCTTATCAGAACGTTTCATGTCTGAAGGGTTGATCATCGTATAAAGTTCGACAGAAGGTCTGCCAAACTCGTCAAAATCTGTTGTTTGCTGAAAATAAGCATGCAATCCATTTTCATCTTTAAAATTCAATCTTCTATATTCATCATATCCATAATGATATGAAGTTTGTGTGCCTGCTGCATAATCCTGAAATATTATATTATCTAACAACTTAGAAGAATTATATCCATAAGTACTTTTTGTCTTCATATTTCCGTTGGCATCTAAAATAATTTTATTTTCTGTTTTTCCCACATCATTTATGGAATATTGTATCTCTCCACTACCAACAATAATTTCTTTTGTAATTTCACCAAAATGATTATATTCATGTATTCTTTCACCCGCAGATGGGTCTATTAAGCGTGTTCTCCTTCCCCAACCATCTTGTTGAAATGTAGTAACACCTCCACTACAGTTTACAGATTTTAAATTTCTATTGGCAAAATATTCGTAAGAGATTGTTTCTCCTGGGGTTTCGGATACAAAAACGACATCACCTATTGCGTTTGTAGTCGTCTGCTTTGTTTTCAAAGATTCATTTTCAGTTCTTGTAAGTCCTGAATAAGAATAAGTAATTTGCTTACCCGGCGAGGAATTGGATTTTAAAGATATGGATTTTATTAGTCGGCCATATACATCATATTCCATTTCATTCCAAACCATTTGAGAAGTTGGATATAGAGAATAAGGTTGACTCTTGTATATAATTTTATCATTTATATCATATTGCATATCCGTGTAAGAATAAGTGTCAAGAATCAACTCTCTTTTCTGCGTAACCCTTCCTAACTTATCCATAATAATTTGAGAATTATCAGGAGAATCCGGATAAAGAGACGTTATACTTGAGCCATCAGATCCATTGCCATGTATATAAGTAGTTTTTTTTCCCAAATAATCTTCTTTTTCTATTAATTTTCCCCATTTGTCATATTTATATTTGGTAAGTAATTGGTTAGAAGGGTTTGAGGGCAACAACTCAGACAACAAAGCCCCTGTATTCTGATCATAAGTATAATTGGTTTCTAATCCTTCAATATCTGTTTTTTTTGTTAAAAAACGATGTGACTGTTCTCCAAATTCATAACTCAATACTCTAGGATTTAATCCAGGTGCTGTGAAAGTCTTTCTTATCAAATTACCGTAATCATCATAGTCATTATTTTCAGTAAGAAAAACAGTATTGTGTCCCTTTTTTTTAACCTCTTTTAATAAATTTTTATCAAAAATATAGGATTCCTCTGAGCCTGTTGTATCATTATTCGCAGTTGTAACATTCGTTTTTTGCAGAGGCCTTCCTACCATATAAGGAGCAGATAGTGGAGGGTCATAGGTAAACGTATCTAAAGAAATACTCTCGGATGTTGATCCGTTTTTAACAACAGTTGTTACTGTCAATGGATTCATATAGTCGTCATAACTCTTACTCACTTCTGAGGAAGTTCCTTCTAACCCATTAAATTTTCCCAAATAAGTATTAAAAAGCTTGAATACTTTGTTTGGCATCAAAAAGGGCAAAGTTCTTCCAGAGCCTGAAGTCCCGTCATCTCCATTATATCTATATATTGTTTTCTCAACAAACTCATCAGCTGGTAGTAAAGAAACATCTGGAGATACAAGTCCAAGAACTGAAAAAGTTTCTTTCAGCGCGGATCTAGAATACACGTCAAACTTTGAAATATTTGTTATAGCTTGTGAATCGTCAACAAACCAATTTGTTTTAGCTATAGATTTAAAACCTAAATAACCAAGACCACCTATATACCCACAAGAGGCGAAATAACTATATAGTTGCTTTTTATAAAAACCAGAAAAGGATTTTTCAATTTTTGAGACTACATTAATATTACCCGATGATCCTAGATCATAGAACGGGTAAGTAAGATAATCATTAGATGCTTTTGTATAAATCCCATTACCATCTTTTAATTGTGCATAAGAAACAGTTTCCGTAACTCCATTACCAAGGACAATACTCCTAATAGCTTTAGTATTGAAAGACAAGGCGTCTAATTTTACAAAAAATCCAATTTTAGTTCTCTGTAAATATGATTGAGAACCGTCAAGAGCTAAAACCGCTTCAGCCTCATATAAAAGAAGTTCTGGAAGACCTCCATAAACCTTACTAGGTTTGATCATGATAGGATTTATTCCCCAATTAAAATATTTAGAGTTCCTTCCAGGATATGAGCGTGTTTCACTGGTCCAAATTCCATAAGCTGTCCTTTTATTATATGTAATGGTCAATATTACTTCACTTGTTGGCTGCAGATTTCGGTTATTATTAGATGTAAGTGATAAAATATCTACTTTACCATCATTGTTAAAATCTGCTGCCATTAAACTTCCTAAATTATTTTTACTTGGAAAATTACCAGGAAGATTTTCAGCTATGAACGAAACACCAGTAGAGAGTAAAAGTTTTCTATCTGAACCAGGAAAAAGAATGTCAGATTTCCCATCACCATTAAAATCTGCTATCAATACAGGATATCTATACAAACCTTCTGCCAAGATCAAGTCATAGTGAGTTCCACTATCATTTTGATTGTAATGAATAAAATTAAAAGGTGTTTCCCAAATGATAATTAGGTTGTTATCATTATCTAAAGAATAAACAGAGATTGAGTTTATACTACCACCTCTTATTAAAATCAAGTCAGTTTTACCATCTCCATTAAAATCCCCAGCATGAAGGTATTTTTCTTCTTTATAATCATCATATGAAACATTAATTGAGCCGAGGTGCTTTACATAATCAGATGAAATACGACGATCTAAATTCACAAAATAGAGCTCCATCTGATTATTATTGGGTTCTCTTGCATAAAGTAATTTGTCGGTAAGCCCATCACCATTAAAATCCCCCTCAAGGCAATAGGGTCTGTCATAAGCAAAAGCATTTACATTTGGTAGAACACATTGTTTGGTATATTCTAATCTCGCTACATTACTGACTAAATCTTGTGTGCACACAAAAAATTTCATTGTATTAGTTTGATAATTATATGAATCTGCCGTCATTGCATCTCGATCCATCATTTTATACCCTCCTTGGTTATTTGGTTCAAGGCATCTAATAGTACTATACCGATGGGGAGGCCAGCTGGGCTGATATGGTAAATTCAAGGGAATAGTGCTTTGAACGGGTACACTAGGGTCATCAGAAATGTTGTTATAAATTTTTGTTCCTACGGCAAAGTCTAAATCTCCATTTCCATCAAAATCTCCAGTAATAGTTTCTGGTCTATATTCACTATTGTTAATATTTTCAACAAACTTGGTATTTAAAGCTAGTATCCCAGGAGGCCCTTGCAAATTGTCCCAATAACTGAATACAGTTGAGTTATAAGTTTTAGAATTGTCACCTGTTTTTTCAGTGATGCTAGATAATCTCTCATATCCTGCAACTTGTCCATATGCCAAATCATAGTTTTTGAATCCTAAACCATTACTTGTTATGAGAATTTGGTGTATAATTTTATCAGTAATATTACTAACTCCGCCTACATATGATTGTTGGGGCTGATTTCTCGCGACGTAAACAAATTTAATCTTATTTATTGGCGCATTATCCCCTATACTCCCATAAGTTATAGAATCTAATCGTAAATTATTGTTTTCAGAAAAATATTGATAAGATATCCTAACTCCCTGTGGATTTTGCCAATAAGCAATACCATACTGATTTAAGGTTCTTGAATTAGTACCTATTTCTCCATAGATTGCAAATGAGCCGTCAGGATATTCTACTGTAAAAGAATCAGGAGGTCCATTACCATCACTTCTGCTTGACGTAATTTTTAAATTAGAGAAACTTTCGGTTTCATACTGCGTTCCATCTGCCCCATAAACTCCGGAAGTACCGTTTTTTACTATTAGTCTTTGTCCGTCTAATGCAAAACGATCAAGTTCGTCATAATCTACCGGGTCAATAATCCCATCATGAAATTGTGTGGAGGGTATTCTGGTAATAACTGAAACTCCTGAAATACTCCAACCAATTCCTGCTAAATCATATCCCCCTTGACTACTGTATGATAAGCTTATTTTTGGCTCGACACCTGTAATTCCAGGAGGAACACTTATTGGGATAGAGTAGTTTGCCGCTCCAGTCAAAGATACTGATAGCTGTCCCTCGGTTACGCCTACTTCTGTTGAGTTTGTAACTTGTCCTTGAACAAAAAAATGACAAAAAATTAAGGCAATTATATATATAAACTTTCTCATAACTTATTCTTTTACAATTTTTAATGTTTTGGTATCTCCACCGGCATATATCAAACTCAAAGTATATATCCCGGAAGGATATTGATTAAAATCAACAATGGTTTGTTCTGCTTGACTCAGGTTTTTAATTTTATGAACCAATCTGCCGGACAAATCATACAGTTCCATTTCTTTTAAATCTTCGCCGTATTCTTCTTTCCACTGTACTGAAAGTTCTGATTTTACCGGATTAGGGAAATAGGATATCCCATCATACTCATCACTTTTGGTCCATTGCTTTAGTCCTGAGTTACTTTCTTGTGGTTTTGTATGTCTGGACAAATAAATCATATGTCTTTTAATTTGATTTCCGGCAGGATCATAAGAAAATTTGATTGAGATTGGCGCTAATTCCCCACCCCCAGGGCGAGCCATTTTGATAATGTTAATTCTTCTATCCAGAGTTGTTGAGTCGTTGTAAGTTAAATGAACAATCAAATAATTTTCTTCTTCATCAAACCAAGTTACGGGAGTTGCAAAACCATGTTCGATGTATGCAAAACCTCCGTGAACCTCCCAACTAATACTGCTTAAATTCTCTAATGCTTTACCACCCACTTTGTAAAAGCTAGTGCTTTCCGGGTAGACCATAATGATGTCTTTTTCTTGCGCTTCGTTGTCAAGTTTGAATTCTCTGAGTGAACTTTCTTCAATTTTTTCCCATTCTAACAGCACAGATGAGTCAAGTTTTAAAACACAAAATGTTTTTTCAATGGTTGAACCGTTGTTCAGAATAAGTTTAACCTTCATTGAGCCCGAAGATTCATTATTCCATGTAATGGTCGGTTTTAAACTTTCAAGGGTTTCTGTTTCCCCACCGGTAATAGTCCATAAAACGCTTTGAACATTTTCTAAATCTTTACCCGAAAGACCATATTCAACTTTACTGCCTTTACAAACTTTTAAACAGGCGGTACTGGTGCTTGAAAATTTTATTTCATTAACCTTATCCACATCTAATTGGCAACCAATTTTATCCCAACCAAGCGTGATGTCGGTTTCAAACTTTCGGACAATTATGGTTTTTTGTTCAGTAGTTCCGTCTCTGAAATTAATTTGAAAACTCAGATAACCCTGATAGGATTCATCCCATTTTACGGCAGCAAACTCATCCTTTACACTAGCTTCACCCCCGCTGATATCCCAATAGACGCTTTCAACGTTTTGCATTCCTTCGCCAATAATCCTATATGAAACGAGACTGTTTTGGCAGACCCTCAAAATATAGCCATTGGTTAGTGAGGCATCAATGGCCAGTTTTGACGTTTGGTCATTTTGACAACCTACTTTGTCCCATGCAAGTATTAATGTGTTGTTGGGCGCTGGGTCAGCATTTTGACTATAAGAATTTTTAAAACACAATAAGCAAAAAATCAAGCTTGTAATAAGCCATGAAGAGTAATGCTTTCTTTGAAGTAGTAACACACCTTTGTTCATTTTTATTTGGTTTAGTTTAGAAAACATTTAAAAAAAAAAAACTATTCGCTTTTCCCATCAGGGGAAACCCTAATTTTTAAAAGGATTTCCCCTAATTCAAAGCTTGCCTCTTTCCTGATTTACGCGCTGTAGATTTTCTGTACATTTTCATAAAATTAATGTACCAACAATTGCGCATCGCCCAAAAAATAGCGGTGCTCAAAAAAAAGCACAAAATAGAACTCAAGGCCCGGCAATTAAAAGAGTTCATTGAAATACAACAACAACAACAACAAAACTGCTTTGATGTTAAACGCTGTTGCTTTAAAAACAAAAACAATACAAACAAGAACGCTTGGCCTTAGAGCAATTTCTGTTAGAAAGTAAACTCAAAAAAATAATGCTCAGAGAAGATTAGTCTTTGGCCAAATGCTCCTCAACCCCCGATAGCGCAGTTTTGCCAGTGCCATCGGGTTTTTTGATGGCACACGCCCGCCCTGCTTGGCCCAAGGCTGGGCGCCGCGCTGTTCGCAGTACACGCCTGCCTGCGGCTTAGGCGGGGTACTTAGCTTCCATCGCTTGTGCAAAGCGTTTCCAAAAAAAACTATCTTTGAAAAAAAGGAATCTTCATGTTTCAATCCAAAAAAGACACGGTATATGTAGTGCTTGCGGGCATTTTTATCACCAATGCCGTAGTGGCCGAACTCATTGGCGGCAAACTGATTTACATAGGCAGTGCTGTGATGAGTTTAGGCATTTTACCTTGGCCGGTGGTATTTGTCACCACTGATCTCATCAACGAATACTTCGGAGAAAAAGGCGTGCGCAAACTCTCACTCATCACCGCGAGTCTGATTGCCTATACTTTTGTTTTGCTGTATCTGGGGCTTAAAATTCCGGCTGTCAAAGGAGCCGGCTTGGTCACCGACGAACAATTTACCGCCGTATTCGGGCAAAGCATGCTCATCATTGTCGGAAGCATCACCGCTTTTATGGTTTCACAACTCATTGACGTAACCATCTTTCACTTTTTTAAAAACAAAACCGGCAACAAAATGATTTGGCTCAGAAGCACCGGCTCAACAGTGATTTCACAGCTTTTTGACAGTTTTATTGTGCTGGGTATTGCTTTTTGGTTGCCCGGAAAAATGGACAATGAAACCTTTTTACTTTCGGCCATGACCGGATATAGTGTTAAACTGGGCATTGCCATATTGCTAACACCGCTTATTTATCTGGGGCACTCACTAATTGAAAAATACATCCATGGAAAATAAAATTCGCTGCGCTTGGTGCGAAAAAGACAATCTCTACCGCGATTACCACGACCACGAATGGGGCCAACCCGTTCATGATGACCACAAAATGTTTGAGTTTTTAATTCTGGAAACGTTTCAAGCCGGACTAAGTTGGTATACCATTTTGGCCAAACGCGAAAACTTCAGAAGGGCATTTGATCATTTTGACTTTGAAAAAGTGAGTCAATATTCTGAAGATAAAATCCAATCGTTGCTGTTGGATGCAGGCATTATCAGAAACCAGCTTAAAATTCGCGCAGCGGTGAGCAATGCACAAGCTTATCTCAAAGTGCGCGAAGAATTTGGCAGCTTTTGTAAGTATATCTGGGATTTTATAGGCGGAAAACCCATCGACAATCGTCCCAAAACTTTAAAAGATATACCGGCTGCAACACCGCTTTCAGATGCCTTGAGCAAAGATTTAAAAAAACGCGGATTTAAGTTTGTGGGCACCACCGTCGTGTATGCACACATGCAAGCCACCGGCATGGTCAATGACCACGTTGCCAATTGCCACAAAAGAACTGCTTAATTTGATTGAAGAATTTTGATAAAGGTATCGCGCGAAATTTCAAACGCCCCGAGTTGCTCTAAGTAATCGTTGTGCAATTGACAATCGAGCAATTTATATTCTTTTTCATGAAGGTATTTGACCAAGCGCACAAAAGCTATTTTACTGGCGTTAGAAACTTTTGAAAACATGCTCTCCCCGCAAAAAACATGGCCCAAATCAACACCATACAAGCCGCCCACAAGCTCGTTGCTTTGCCAAACTTCTACTGATTGTGCCTTGCCTAGCCGATGAAGCTCAATGTAGGCCGCTACGATGTCATCGGTGATCCAAGTTCCGTCTTGGCCGGGCCGTTCAATTTGTTGGCAGTTTTTGATCACGGCCGCAAAATCTTGGTTAAAAGTTACCTCAAACTTGTTTTGATTGAGCAGGTTTCGAATGCTTTTGGGGGTTTTGTACCACTCGGGCACCACCACCATTCGGTGTGGAGGCGACCACCACAAGATGGGTTCGTCTTGCTGAAACCAAGGAAAAATACCACTGCGGTATGCCAACAACAGCCGCTCAACAGATAAATCTCCGCCTATGGCCAATAAGCCGTCATACGAAGCTTCATCTACCGGTGGAAAAAACAAATCCTTGGTCAAAAAAAACATAGCCCAAATTTATGCTGCGAAAATAAAAAATCCCAAACGCTCTTGAAACATTTGGGATTTTGTTTTTGTGGTTTTAATTGCATTAAAAAGGCAAATCGTCGTGCTCTTCTTCGGTAAAAGTCGGTGCCGGTTCAAAAGCCTGAGCGGCTGGCATTGGCGGAGCTTGTTGCGGCATTTCGGCTTGCAATCTTTCAATTCTCCAACCTTGAATTGCGTTGAAATATTTGGTTTCTCCTTGCGGATTCACCCATTCGCGACCGCGCAAATTAATCGATACTTTTACTGCATCGCCCGCTTTATAGCTGTTGAGTAAATCGCATTTGTCTTGCGTGAACTCAATCAAAATGTGTTGCGGATATTGCTCTTCGGTGGTCACGACCAATTCTCTTTTTCTAAAACTGGCACTTACTTGCTGTTCGGCATTGATAACTCTGATTTTTCCTGAAACTTCCATCTCTCTGTAATTTAATTGTGGTTATAAACTGTGGCGGCCAGAAGTATTTTCCAGGCAGAGGCCACATCTTGTTGTTGTAAATATTCTTTGGCTCGGGCAAAAACTTTGGCAGCATCATCGGCACTCAAAATACTTTTTACCGCAAAATTTTGCTGCACAAAAACAGCCACTTCATCGGCAGGAGGCAAAGCTTCTATATTGCCCAACATGCCCAAATCGTTTCCGTCAAAAATAGGATTTGATTTGATAGATGCGGGTATATTATCTACCCCAATTCCTAAAGTTACCAGGGGTTTAGGCACTTCAAAAAGTCCGGCATTGCTGCGCGAATACCAATTGCTGCCCAATCGGGCTACCAAATCAATTTTATGTTGATCAATGGCTCCATGAGCATCTAAAACACGCTCATCAATATGCAATTTAAGCACTTCGCAAATCACCAAATTGCCCGCTCCGCCCTGATCACCCATCGGAATAATCTGATTGACTTTGCATTCAAACTGAACCGGCGATTCTTTGACCCGAAAAGGTTTTACCATGTCTGAATTTACAGCGGTAAACCCGGCTTTGACAAACTCATTTACCCCATCGGCATACTCAGTACTGGATAGCGAAGTTTGCTGTACCATATCATAACTCACTACATTGATTACTACCTGAGCAGTAGCTTGAACATTGGTCAAAGTATGCTTGACAGAATTGTCTCGTACGCGTCTGGCCGGTGAAAAAATCAAAATTGGCGGATTAGAACTAAAGACATTGAAAAAACTAAAAGGCGATAAATTGGGTTCCCCCTCTGCGCTCATCGTACTGGCCAAAGCAATGGGCCGCGGCGCTACAGCACTTTGTAAATATCCTTGCAATCGGGCCGGTGACAATTCTTTGGGTTCTATACTAAGCATAATCTATTTTTGATTTGAAACAAAAATAACAAATCACTTTGTGTTACGCTCCGGGCTGTTGAAAAGATACCGGTTTGTTGAAAAAAAGGTAGGCGTTTTTATAAAACAGAAATGAAATTTTAAAAACCGAAGCATTCTTGAAGTTTATTTTTTATCAACAATTCACACAACTATATCGTTTTCGCTTTTGTTTTAATCATTATTTTAAGAACACAATCGGAAATACTGCTGCTTTTTATGATTTTAATGATTAATTTCATAAGGCAAAACGCTTTTTTAAACCTAACTCTTTTTAAAATGAAACAACGATTGACACACAAAAACAGACTGTGGACGGTGGTCTGTTTTACCCTATTTGCATGGTCTCATGTGTTGGGACAATCAGCGGCCAATGTCAATGACATCATGCTGCAAGCCTTTGGATGGGATGTACACACAAAAACATCGGTAAGCTCTGAAGGTGGACTCTATAATTATTTAAAAAACAGAACCCCGGGCTATGCCGCTGCGGGCTTTAATGTAATTTGGTTGCCCCCACCCAGCAAATCTACCGGAGGAGTGGGTTATATTCCAACTGAGCTTTTTAACTTTAGCCAAACCGTTTATGGCTCAGAAACACAACTCAGGGCTTTGCTCACAGCTATGAACAACAGCTCGCCCAGAATTCATCCCATGGCAGATGTGGTGGTCAATCACCGAGGCGGAACCACCAACTGGACTGATTTTACCAATCCAACTTGGGATTGCCGTTCCATTACCAGTACCGACGAAGCCAATTTCGGAACCATTACCGGAAATAGACCCTGCGGTACTCCTGATACCGGAGAAGATTTTAACGGCGGACGCGATTTAGACCACACCAACCTACAAGTACAAAATGGCGTCAAAGAATATTTAACCCGCCTCAAAGCGCTCGGATTTGACAGTTGGCGCTGGGATGTAGCCAAAGGATTTTCAGCAAGTTATTTTGGCGATTACATTAATTCTTCTGCCCCTTATGCTTCAGTAGGTGAATATTGGGACGGAAATGTCAATGCCCTTAAAGCCTGGATCAGCGGCACCGGAAACCGATCAGCAGCTTTTGATTTTGCTTTGTATTACAACGCATTACAACCGGCCATCAACAACGGAAATTACGCAGCCCTAACCGGATATCCGGGCTTGGCAGGCCAATACGGTTATGCTGACAAAGCCGTTACTTTTATTGACAACCACGATACCTTTGTCAAACCCGGAAGTTTTGTCACTTCTGACAACATCATGAAAGGGTACGCTTATATCTTGACCCACCCGGGTATTCCGTGTGTGTTTTTTCCGCATTATTACGGAGGAAGTTATACCAAAGATGGCGTAACGGTCAACTACACCGCCAATCAAACGGCCATAGACAAACTCATGTCTATTAGAAGAAACAACGGTTTGAATGCATACAGTTCAGTAGTAGTCACAAATTCGGGTTCCTTTTATTCAGCAACCATAGACAACAAAGTGGTGGTAAAAATTGGTCCCGGGCTCTGGAATCCGGGCACAGGTTGGGTTTTAAAAACATCCGGAACTGATTATGCTGTTTGGGAACGCGAAGTGGTAGTAGATGTGCCTAGTTTGACTATTTCTCCAGCAGGAGGAAGTTTCGTCTCTGGAGCTACGGTAAATGCAGTGCTCACCGCCAACAACAATACTTCAACCATATACTACACTTTAGACGGATCAACACCAACAACAGCTTCGGCATCTGCCGTCGGAACCAAAACATTAGCCATCACCAACACAACCACTTTGAAAGCCTTTGTCAGAAATACGGCAGGCACAAGTTCAGCAGTTTCGACTCAGACTTATACATTTACTACAGCTCCAACCTTTACCGTTTATTTTAAAAAACCGAGTAATTGGGGGTCGGGTATAAAAATTTATTATTGGAATGTCACCGGATCAGCTACTGCTGTTACTTGGCCTGGTGTTGCCATGACCCTTGATTGCGGTAGTTGGTATAAGTTTACGTTCCCTTCTACCGTAAGTGCGGCCAATTTGATTTTTAACGATGGAAGCTTGCAAACAGCCGACTTGACAGCTACTGCCGGAACCAAATTCTACGACAATGTTTGGTTGAACACCGAGCCTGCCAACAGATGTCCGAGCTCTATGACCGTGTATTTTAAACCGCCATCAAACTGGACAGTGACACCAAGAATTTACTACTGGAATGCCTTGCCTGCCGGAAGTATTGCCAATGCTACTTGGCCCGGATTTACGATGACTCCGGATGCAAACGGTTTCTTTAAATATACCCTTGTTGGCGCAACCTCTGTCAACATTGTATTCAATAACGGAAACAGCGGATCAGGCAACCAAACGGCTGACTTATTGAACAAAACCAACGGTTATTCTTACACTTGGGGTGCCGCTGCCAGAATGAGCGACGATGTTGTTCAAAACAACCTGAGTACTTATCCGAATCCGGTGGTGGATATTTTGCAGATTAATTCTGATGCTAAAGTTTTACAATATCAATTGATTTCAATTCAAGGAGCCCTTTTAAAAGAAGGCGCTCCAAATCAAAATAGCGTTGATTTGAGTCAGGTTGCGCCCGGAATTTATTTCCTACAGTTAACCGACGAAAACGGACAGACCAAAATGCAGCGCATAGTGAAAAAATAAATTATTGTCTCAATTTTCTAAAGGCCTGAATCGTTCTGTATTCGGGCCTTTTTTATTGTTTGTATTTATCAGGGCAACAGAATAATTTATTTATATTTATTCCCACAAATCAAAATCATGGATTTTTCAAACAGAAAAAACATTACCCGCTGGACGCTCATCGCGGCTTCGTTTGTAATTGTTTTGCTCATTTTGTGGAATACCTATACTTTTTTTCAAATCTTCAAGAACGAAGAGCGCGTGAAGATGGAACATTGGGCTGAAGCGCAAAAAACGCTCAAGAATGCCGATGTTGACACCGATATTGAACTTCCGCTGAAAATTATTCAGAACGCCAATATTCCCATCATCCTCACCGAAAAAGACTCTATCATCAACACCACAAATATTGATGAAGAAGTGGTCAAAAACCCAAGTAAACTCAAAGCTTTGTGGCTGCAACTCAAAAATCAGAACGAGCCCATCAGCATTGAATATGTTCCGGGCAAATTTCAGTA
Source organism: Flavobacterium sp. (assembly GCA_027484725.1). Lineage (GTDB taxonomy): Bacteria > Bacteroidota > Bacteroidia > Flavobacteriales > Flavobacteriaceae > Flavobacterium. The sequence continues at coordinate 348,228 of JAIXSK010000017.1, forward strand.
TTTATACTACGGCGATTCATCGCTTTTGAACAAACTCAAATACTACCCGGTTGCTTTGCTTTTGATTATTGTGCTGTTTGCCGCCTTGGTCTATAACTTTTACATGAGTACCAAAATTGCTACGCAAAACAAGCTTTGGGCGGGCATGGCCAAAGAAACAGCGCATCAAATAGGAACACCGCTTTCATCGCTCATTGGTTGGCTTGAAATCATGAAAGCAGATCATGTTGATCCGGTAACGGTTTCTGAAATTGAAAAAGACATTGTTCGGTTGCAAACCATCACCGACCGATTCTCAAAAATTGGCTCTGAGCCCATCTTAGAAATACGAGACATTATTGAAGAAACCCGTCAATCTTACGACTATTTGCAATCACGCTTTTCCAATCAAGTTATTTTTAGTTTCAAAGCGCCCAAAAAACCACTCTTGGTTTCGCTCAATCCAACCTTGCACAGTTGGACCATTGAGAATTTGGTCAAAAACGCTATTGATGCCATGAAAGGCAAAGGAAAAATTTCCATTCAAATTGAATCTGAAGGAAGATTCATTAAAATCAAAGTATCTGACACCGGAAAAGGCATCCCGAAAAACCAATTCAAAAGTGTTTTCGAACCCGGTTTCACTACAAAAAAACGCGGTTGGGGCTTGGGTTTATCGCTCACCAAACGCATTGTTGAAGAATACCACAAAGGCAAAATCAAAGTGCTTCAGTCTGAAATAGGCAAAGGCACAACCATGCTTTTGACCTTTGAAACCAAGGCATAAAAAAATCACCTGCTTTGGCGGCAAGTGATTTTCTGTATGGATTATTTCTTAAATATTTTGGCTAATTTGCTTTGCCAAATCTGTGAATTCTTCATGTGTCAAGCGCACTTTGTTTTGAAACCGCATATCGTCCATTTGGTCTATCGGAATCAGGTGAACGTGTGCATGTGGTACTTCTAAACCAATGACGGCCATACCGATTCTCTTGCACGAAACTGTTTTTTTGAGTGCCGCAGCCACTTGGTGTGCAAAAGCCATCAATCCGGCATAATCGGCTGCATCCATATCAAACAACTGATCTATTTCTTGCTTGGGAATGCACAACGTATGCCCTTTTGTATTGGGGTTGACATCGAGAAAAGCCAAGTAACGATCTGTTTCAGCTACTTTATAAGCCGGAATTTCTCCGTGGATAATTTTGGTAAATATACTGGCCATCTTATCTTGATATTTCAAGGATTTCAAACTTCAAGGTTCCGTTGGGCACGGTGATTTCGGCTACATCACCCACTGATTTCCCCAATAAACCTTTGCCGATGGGTGAAGTCACAGAAATTTTTCCGGATTTTAAATCGGCTTCGCTTTCGGCCACCAAAGTATATTTCATCTCCAGACCATTGGCCTGGTTTTTAATCTTAACGTTAGACAAGACCAAAGCTTTGCTCAAATCAAGTTGCGATTCGTCAATCAAACGCGCGTTGGCGTGAATTTCTTCTAATTTGGCAATGCGCATTTCTAGTAAACCTTGCGCTTCTTTGGCCGCATCGTATTCGGCATTTTCAGACAAATCGCCTTTGTCGCGGGCATCGGCTATATCTTGCGACGCTTTGGGGCGTGCTACATTTTTTAAATAATCGAGTTCTTCTCGTAGTTTTTTTAATCCTTCTGCTGTGTAATAAGATACTCCACTCATAATTTCATCGTTTATATAAACAGAAAAAATCCCTAGCTCGGGATTCCTGTCGGACAAAGATAACAATAATCTGTTAATCATAAGCCGACCCCATTTAATTAAATTATATTTGTGCCAAACATCGCTTTATTTCTGTTTAAAGATGAAAAAAATCGGATTCCTTTTTGCCTTTTTCTTCCTGTTGTTGGCCTGCGAAAAAGACACGGCCAGACGCAACAACAATCCATATTTACCTTACTATAGTTTTTCGGTAAATTTGAATTTGAACCTTCCGCTGTACAGTGATTTGAACACCAACCTCAATCCAAAATCTATTACCTTACCCAATGGCTCTCAAGCAGTAATTATGCGTGTTTCGGATAGTGATTTCAGAGCCTGGAACGGCAACTGCCCGAACCAATCGCCGACTTCGTGTTCGATTTTGAGTATTCAAGGTCTCTTTGCCAAATGCGGATGCGACGATCAGTATCAGTACAGTATGTTTGACGGAACAGGTGCGAATGCTCGTTACGGCATGGTTCCATACCGAGTAGAGGTTTTGGGCAATAACTCGATTCGCGTTTACAATTAAAATTTGAGTGTTAAGCCGGCCAAAAAGTTAATCCCTGCCTGCGGATAGTAATACGGATATACATCATACATATATCCGTTAGAAATATATTTCTTGTCAAAAATATTGTTGCCCATGACATTTAAAATCGCCGATTGAAACACTTTTTTGATTGGAATTTCGTACGATATGTTCACATCGTTCACGGCATAATCGGGCAAACGAGCTTCATCAGATTCTAAATTATTCAGGTATTGTTCGCCCACAAATTTGAACAGCCAACTTACTTTGAGTCTTTGTGTTGCTTGAAACTCCAATCTGTTGGCCGCTACAACAGAAGGCGAATACGCAATGGTTTTGTCTCCAACTTTGACCCCGGCTACTTCAAGCGCTAGGTTTTTGTTTTGGCTCAAGGTAAAATTAGGTTGTAGCAACCAGCGTTTTGAAAATTTCCACGCGGCTTCAAGCTCAAGACCTAAACGGTAACTTTGCTCGCTGTTTGAGCGTATCGGATTGCCTACATCGTCTAGGTTCCCGGTTAAAATGAGCTGATTGGTATAAGCCATGTAATAAAGGTTGGCATTCCATTGGAACTTTTCTGAGGTGTGTCGCCAACCCAATTCATAATCATCGAGTTTTTCGGGTTTGGGGTTTCCGGCTTCGTAATCAGTTCTATTGGGTTCACGATGCGCTTTGGCATAAGATATATAAGCCGTGTTTTGTGCGTTTAGGCTGTAGGTAAGCCCAGCTTTGGGATTAAAAAACCCAAAACTTTCTCGAACCACTTGCGGCTGTAGTCCATTGGCATTGTATATTACATTTCTAAATTGCAAATCACCGAACAATCCTAATTTTGAAGTGAGCTGATAATTGACTTTGGCAAAAGCGGTGGCGTCAATTTTGGTGGCGCGATCATCATAGTAACGGTCATTCGGATTCAATGCTACAGAAGCTGAAGTGCTGATGACTTTTCCGAAATGATCTCCGAGGTATTGGTTCCAGCTGCCGCCAATCATTAAATCGAGTTTTTCATTTTTATAATTTCCTGAAAAAGTGGTTCCAAAAAAGTCATTGTCCAGCCATTTGCGGTTGACCAAATCAGCCTGGGCAATGCCATTATTGGCTGTTAAACTGTAATCTGAAAGTGTGGCGTCTTCTTTAAAATTCTCATAATAACCATTGCCTTTGGTGTAATGTAAAGCTGCTTGTGTACTGAAATGCTCGGAATATTTCTGGCTCCAATGCAACTGAAAGTGATGTTGTTGGTAATAGTCAATTTGGTTATTGTAAAAACGCTCGTTGCCTGCATCGTCATAGTACAAACCCGAATAATTATAAGTTGGGTCAGACTTGTATTTATCGGCATCGATGCCATTCCACGATTGGTAGGTTTTTTCTACACCGCCAAAAAGCAAGGCTTTGATGAGCGTTTTTTGGCCCACATAAGCCGATTGTAAAAAATACGATTTTAAATCAGAAGAGGCACGATCAATATACCCTTGCGAATTGATACTGGACACCCGGCCCGACATTTCAAAACGGTTGTTGATGAGCCCGGAACTGAATTTGAGCGTGTGTTTGTGCGTGTTAAAACTGCCATAGGTATTGGTGAGTTCTCCTTGACTTTTTTGGGTGGGAGCTTCTGTTTGCAAATTCAAACTTGCGCCAAAAGCACCGGCTCCGTTGGTAGAAGTGCCCACGCCGCGCTGCAATTGAACACTCTGAACTGAGGAAGCAAAATCAGGCATGTTGACCCAAAAAGTTCCGTGGCTTTCTGAATCGTTGTAGGGAACCCCATTGATGGTGACATTGACCCTTGTGGCGTCAGAACCGCGCACGCGAATGCCTGTGTAACCCACGCCATTTCCGGCATCAGAAGTGGTAACGACCGACGGCAAAAAATTGAGCAAAATGGGCATGTCTTGCCCCAAATTGCGCGCGGCCAATGCTTCTTTTGAGACATTGCTAAAACTTACCGGAGTTTTTTTCTGCGCGCGCGTGGCTTTGATGAGCACCTCATCAAGCGCGTTGACTTGTGCACTGTCAGCTGTTTTTTGTTGGGCACTGACTTGGCTAGAAAACAAAAGCCCGGCCATGAATACAAAACCCGCGTGAGGGATGGCAGCAGAAATCAGGGCACCGTAGCCGTGCGTAGGTGGCCTATTGCCGCGAACAGCCCGGCCCGCAGGGACACGCCCTAGAAATAATTGGGAAATTTTTGAACCTAAAAGGCTCTGTGCGAATAAAGTTTTCATTCGTAATCATTTTTACGAATAAAAGGGGTAATTATTCTGGGTTAATAAATTGTGTTCTTGCTTTGCGCGATGAAATTTCGGCGGCGCCTACCTATTCATCAGCAGTCCGACAGACGTACTTTTGCGCTCGGCCCTCCCTTGGCAGCATTACCTGCCCAGGTTCTTTGGGTATAATCTCAGCTCGTAATTTAGAGCACCCCTTTGAGACGGGGCGAAATTAAGGATTAATTGTGAATGGCAAAGCTTTTTTTAAAGTTTTGGCTTTTGTCTAGCAGCTTTGATTTCTGAAGCCCAACGTTTGTTTTTGATGCGTTTTTCAATAGCAACTCTGGGCATTTTAGTGGCCTTTCGGGGTTTGGCTACCGCAAGCGCCGATGAAAGGAAATTAAAAAATCGACCGGTGACTAAGTTTTTGTTTTTAAGTTGACTGCGGCTTTCATCACAAGAAAGTTGCAAGATGCCTTCAGCAGAAAGCCGGTTGGCCCAACGCACTTGCAAGCGCTCTTTTTGTTCTGTACTGAGTGCTTGTGAGGCATTCAGATCAAACATCAAAATGACTTTAGTAGCTACTTTGTTGACGTTTTGTCCGCCGGCACCCGAGCTGCGCACTGCTTTATAAGTGAGTTCAGTTTTTATTAAATCAAGATTCATGATTGCGGTTGATGTGCCGGTTTGAGTAAATCATTGACGGTTTTGACCGGGTTAAACGTAATGAGCGGAACCTCAACAAAAACAGTAATCCATTTGGCCATGGCTCCGTTCCACAAGCCGGGCAATTCATAGGCTTTGATGTTTTTGCCTGCTTTGTTTTTATGAACAATAAAACCTGACTCAACATCAATGTATTGTTTTAAATCAAACTTATTGCCTTTGAAATCTTTGGTAGCGCACACCAAATCTACGGGATTAAAGTGGGTTGATTGCGCCAAAATTTGGGCTTGCGCCGGATTGTTCAAATCAATTTGCGAGGCTTCAATGATTTGTAAAGACAAATGCCCTTTTTGATCGCGCACCCAAAATGGTCCGCCCCCGGGCTCGCCTTCATTTTTAACCATCCCGCAGACGCGAATGGGGCGGTGTAGTAAATCTCTGAGGTATTCTATTTTATATTCAAAGGTGTATTTTTTGAAGTCTTCAATGATGGGCATGTTGAGCTTTTCACCAACAAAAGTCAAAATATCTGTCAAATGATTTTCTGTAATTTGTTGGTTTTCAATGAGCCATAGCCAATCAAAGACCTGTTTTTGCAGCTCAAGTAGAATTCCTGCTAAGCCTTTTTTATAAAGTGTAATTTCTTCAATGTGATTCTGAATGACGTTGTCAATATTTTTGATAAAAATTACATCGGCCTCTATACGATTCAAATTTTCAATGAGTGCCCCATGTCCGGCGGGTCTGAATACCAAACGGCCGCGCTCATCTCTGAAGGGCTTATTGTCTAGACCAACCGCAATGGTATCGGTAGATTTATCTTGAAAAGAAAAATCAATGTGGATTTGGGTATTGGTTTTTTGTTCGACTTTGCGGATTTCAGCATCAATAATGCGCTCAAATTGTGCTTGATGAATGTCAGAAATGGTAAAATGCAAACGAGCAACACCTTGCGAACTGGCATAAAGCGCACTTTCGTTGAGATGTTCTTCAATAGGTGTGGCGGTATGGGTTGTGTATTTGTGAAAAGGCAGAATCGCTTTGGGTTTATTGCTGAAATTAAAATACTGCGCATCGAGCAAAAGCTTAATGAACTCATATTGTTTGCGGTCAGATTCCCATTCTGCATAATCAGCATTGAGTTCTTTGAGAATCAACTCAATGGTTTCATAAAACGGAAACTTCTCTAAACCGGTCAAAAACACTTTTAAATCAGGTGCATTGTGCCGGTTGATGTAACTGTTGATGGTGTCTGTTTCAGGGTCAAACTCATTGAGAAACTCATTGAGAAATTTGAACATTCTGCTGGCCGCACCAGAAGCCGGCACAAACTTGAGCAGTTTGAGTTTTTCTTTTTGGGCATCAAAATAACCGGCGTATTGTTCAAAATCGTCTTTGGTTTGCTTGATAATACCATCGTCTTTGGTGGCCGGCTTAACCAAAATAGCTTTGGCAATGCCGTTTTGAAAAATGCCTAAATGCGCTCGGATGTCGTTGAGCGATATACCTTTATGATAAAAATGAACAAAATCATGCGAGGTAAATCCTGCGTTTTTGGCCTCGGTAAGAATCTGAACTATTTCGATGGCTTTTTGCAGTCGGGTTGAAGCATCTCCGGTCAGAACGACAAAAGGTTTGTCATTGGTAATTAGTGCTTGTTTGAAAATTTCAAAAGTTTGTTCGCGGTTGTTAGGCGCATCGCGCAAGTCGTCTTTTTCCCAGGGAACATCAACATCGGTCAAGAAAAACAAATCATATTTGTGCTTGCGGGCAGCTTTATCAAGCGTCGGATCGCAAAAGTTGTAGTAAATTTCAGAAAATACTTTGGTGACCAACAAACATGTGTCACAAAACAAATACTGATTGGCCGTAAGTAAAGCCTCATTCTCAAATCGGGTTTGACCTATGGCAATTGGCATTAAATCATCCGGATCACAGATTTGTTGGTAATTGTTCCATTTTTGCTGCAAATATTCCCGGGCGTATTCGGGTGCCCACTCGGTCTGAAAATGCTCAGCCAGTTGTTTGGCAAGCGTAGTTTTTCCGGTAGATTCTGGGCCGAATATCGCGAATTTTATGATGATAGAATGTTGTTGCTTAAGATTTTCCTCCATGTGCAATAAGCCCAAACGGCTAAAATTGTAAATATTAAATATTGTAGTGCCAACATACCTAAACCTCGGTACGCATAAAGCGGAACCACCACTAAATCACCGATGATCCAAAGAGTCCAATTTTCAATTTTTTTATGCGCCATGTACCACATAGCTGTGAAAAAAAGACCCGCCGAACATATATCAACATAATTGTCCAGATGCATTGGATAATCAAAGGTTTTATAGACTGCGAAAACTACAAAAATTGTCAGTAAAAACAATAGTATTCCGATGATTTTTTCACGTAAATCAGTACGTGAAATTTGTTGGTTTACTGCAATAGGTCTTTTCTTAGACCAGTGGTACCAACCGTAAATGCTCATAATGGAAAAATAGGCATTGAGCATCATATCGCCCAGATAACCTGCCTCATACAGCAAATAAGTTGTAATAACTGTGGCAATCAAACCCGTTGGGTAGGCCCAAACATTTACTTTCTTAACCAACCAAACACTCCAGATACCCAATAAAAAGACAACCGCCTCGAGAAAAACCCGACTCATAGAAGCATCTTTGTAGGCATTAAAAAAAAAATCCATCATGATTGTGACTCAAAAAAACAAGGATTTTCTTCAAAAGCCGTCCCAATAACCACCATATCAGCTCCGGCTGAGTAAGCATCTTGAATGGCTTGTTGGCTTCTGATACCTCCACCCACAATCACCGGAATTGAAACGGTTTTTGCTACTTGCTGAATCATATCGGTTGGAACCGAATTCAAAGCACCGCTTCCGGCTTCAAGATAAACAAGCCCGTGCCCTAAATATTGACCCGTTAATGCGGTATGCGCAGCCAAATCAAAATGTGCTCTATTAATTGGTTGGGTCTCACTCACACGCTGAACCGCAGTAACCGTCCCGCTTTCAATGAGAATATATGAGGTAGGTATAATTTCAAGTTGCATTTTTTGTAATACCGGCGTTGCTTTTATCTGATGCTCTATCAGGTAATCAGGATTGCGCCCCGAGATGAGCGACAAAAATAAAATACCATCAGCTAAATTAGATATTTGCGCATAATGCCCCGGAAACAGCAGTACCGGTAACTGAGTTAGCTTTTTGAATTGACCCACAAGCGCGTCTAAATCAGCTCCGTAAAAAGTGCTTCCACCCACCAAAATATGGGTGATCGGAGCCGATTTTATTTTTTCTGACAGCATCACAACTTGATCTACTGAAGTTTTCTCAGGATCAATAAGAACGGCCAGTAATTTTTGACCGCTTTGTTTGGCTTTTTGTATAGATTGATAGATAAAACTCATGCTGATTCAAAAGTGCAGACAAAGATATAGCCTTCGCGTTTAACAAAATAAACCGGAAAAAATTCTGTTTGGTTGTTGAAATCTAATCGGGCTGTAGCTCTCCCGTCTGAAAGTTGAAAAGGTAATTCACTGATGTGGTTCGGATAACTGATGCCTTTTTCATTTTTGATTTTAAAAACAGATTCTTTGATGCCCCAAATAATGGTTGCCTTTTCAATTTGCTCATTTTCTGACAAGCCCGAGAGATGTGTATTTACATCCATAAAGCGTGAGGCAATGCGCAGTGCCTTGGGCGCAATAGCCTCAATGTCAAGACCAACGTTTACAGCACTGACCACAAGCCCTGAAAATCCGTGTGCATGCGAAATAGAAATAAACTTTTTGCCCGCCAATAAAGGTTTTCCGAACGGGTCATAAGACAAGTCAAAATCTGAACTCCCTAGGTATTGAAGCAAATTTCTAACCGATAAAAAACCTTTTTGATGCTCGGTTGATTTCATGCCGTTGAGCCGCTGATGCGATTCGGGACGCAAATGCAAATGGGCTTTGAGCTCTTCAAGCGATTCCTCAATCTTCCAGAGGTGTAATTGGGTATGCGGGTTTATGGTGATAGTTTGGTAAAAAGGCATAGTGTTGAACATTCTCTAGCCCCGGTAGCAGCGGCATCCTCCTGATTTTTTGTAGGCTAGCCGAAAGAAAATCAGGAGATAGAGCGAATAACGGGAAATAGCTTCAAATTATTTTTCTGATTATTAGCAGGTTAAACCGCGTCAACGATTCATAAATTTACTTTAAAGCTTTTAAAATAAAAACTTAGTTCGTACTTTTGCCCGCTCAAAATATAATCACAAATATACTTTTTAAATGAGTACGAAAACCATACCTTATGTACCTTATAAAGTTAAAGACATTTCTTTGGCTGAATGGGGAAGAAAAGAAATTCAATTGGCCGAAGCTGAAATGCCGGGTTTGATGGCTCTAAGAGCAGAATACGGCCCGAGTCAACCTTTGAAAGGCGCGCGCATTGCAGGCTGCTTGCACATGACCATTCAAACGGCTGTTTTGATTGAAACTTTGGTGGCTTTGGGTGCTGAAGTAACTTGGTCTTCATGCAACATTTTTTCAACGCAAGACCACGCAGCCGCTTCCATTGCTGCTGCTGGAATTCCGGTGTATGCTTGGAAAGGCATGAATGCTGAAGAATTTGACTGGTGCATTGAACAAACGCTTTTCTTTGGCGAAGACAGAAAGCCGCTCAACATGATTTTAGACGATGGCGGTGATTTGACCAACATGGTTTTTGATCAATATACAGAACTCGTTGAAGGCATCAAAGGTTTGTCTGAAGAGACCACTACCGGCGTACACCGCTTGTACGAAAGAATGAAAAACGGCACTTTGTATATGCCGGCCATCAACGTAAACGATTCGGTGACTAAATCAAAATTTGACAACAAATACGGCTGTAAAGAATCGGCAGTTGATGCGGTTCGTCGCGCAACCGATGTGATGTTGGCCGGAAAACGTGTCGTTGTTTGCGGTTATGGTGACGTAGGTAAAGGTACTGCGGCTTCATTCCGCGGAGCTGGTTCTATTGTTACCGTTACTGAAATTGACCCGATTTGTGCGCTTCAAGCAGCCATGGACGGATACGAAGTAAAACGCTTAGACACCGTAATTAGCAATGCTGATATCGTGATTACAACTACCGGCAACAAAGACATTGTGGTAGGCCGTCACTTTGAAGCCATGAAAGACAAAACCATCGTTTGCAACATCGGTCACTTTGACAATGAAATTGATATGGCTTGGCTCAACGACAACTTTGGCGATACCAAAAAAGAAGTAAAACCACAAGTGGATATTTACAATGTAAACGGAAAAGAAGTCATCATCTTGGCCGAAGGTCGTTTGGTGAACTTAGGTTGTGCCACCGGTCATCCAAGTTTTGTGATGAGTAACTCATTTACCAACCAAACTTTGGCGCAAATTGAATTGTGGACCAACAGCGCTGCCTATAAAAATGAAGTTTATATGTTGCCCAAACATCTAGACGAAAAAGTAGCTGCTTTACACTTGGCTAAATTGGGTGTTGAACTAGAAGTTTTAAACTCAGAACAAGCCGCTTATATTGGTGTAGAGGTTCAAGGACCGTACAAGCCAGAATACTACAGATACTAAGAAAGATTTTAGCATCTTAAGATGATATGATTAAACCCTTACTGAGAAGTGAGGGTTTTTTGTTTTGATTTTTCTATCTTTAGGAAGCCAAAAACAAACTTTTATGAAAAGAATATCCATTGCGCTGCTTTTTTTGACCTTGTGGGCTTGTAAGAAAGAAACCGTCGAAACAGTTGAAACTACCAAAGTCAACCATTCCGTCAAAACCGTAACCACATCCACTACAAGAATCAAAACCGATTTAGACCTATCGGCAGATTCAATCAAAATTCAATTAGAAAAAGCCCAAATCGAGATTCAAAAAGCCATTGAAAAAGGTGATAAAAAAGCGCAAGCTTCGGCTCAAAAAGCCGCCGATGAAGCGCAAGCTGCTTGGAACAAAATAAAAAAAGAACTTGAAAAAAGCACCCAAGAAACCAAGTCATCATTGCAAGACGCTAAAGATAAAGCCAAGGAAAGTTATAACGAAGTGCTCGAAAAAGCGAAAGTAAAATAAATACTATGAAAAAAATATTCATCTGCGGATGCTGGCTAATAACCTTACAGAGCTTTGCCCAAATCATCAACTCAGCGCCTTACATATTAACGGTTGACGAAGCCAAACAATGGACACAAGACGGCCCAACCGCATCCACTGATTTAATCGCCACGGTTGCGCTTGCTGAGCGATTTACCGATGCCAGCACGCAATTCAATCCGGCCTTGACCGATCAGATGAAAATTGCTTATTTACCTGACGGCATGAACAATTTTGGGAATTACTTTGGCGAACAAAGTCAATTTAATCTATACAATTTTACGCATTGGCAATACATAGACAAGCTCGTTTGGTTTGGCGGGACCGCCTCACAAACCCTTCAACTTCCCTCATCGCCTTGGGTCAATGCCGCACACAGAAATGGTGTAAAAGTTTTGGGTAATGTGTTTTTTGCGCCCACTGCTTTTGGTGGATCTACCACAACCCTGACCAATTTTCTCGAACAAGACGGCACTGGAAATTTTGTGATTTTGCCCAAAATGATTCAGATGATGCAATACTACGGCTTTGACGGTTGGTTCATCAACGAAGAAACGGCTACCAATGCCACGACCGCTTTGCTCATGCGCGATTTTGTCAAAGCATTGACCACAGCCGCTGAAGCCATTGGCAAAGAAGTCATGTGGTATGACGCCATGCGACTCAACGGAGCCGTAGGTTGGCAAAACCGGCTCAATGCCAACAACAGTCCACTGGTGCAAGACGATGCCGACGGCGATTCTGCTAATGGTTTTGAAAGCCGGGTCAGCAGTAGCATTTTTATCAATTTTTTCTGGAGTGGCGCCACTTTACCCGCCACCTCAAGAGCTCGTGCCGCCACCATTGGTCGTTCAGAGTTTGATGTGTTTACCGGAGCCGACATCTGGCCCGGACGCAACCAAGGCGATTTTGAAACAAGCGGCAACATCTTTATGAGCAACTTGCACCAAACCGATGGCACGACACCGGTTACTTCACTCGGATTGTTTGCGCCCAACTGTGTGTACAACAATTCTACCTATACCAACTTCAACAATGACCCGAATGATTACGCAAGTTTTTATAATGCGGAAAATCATTTGTTCTCGGGTGATGACAACAATCCGGCAAGCGTTGATGCCTCGGGTTTTAAAGGATTATGCAATTGGATTCCTGAAGCTTCAGTGATTACTTCGATTCCTTTCAATACCGATTTCAGCACCGGGCATGGCACTAAAAAATTCAATCTTGGCACACAGATAAGTTCTGACAGCTGGCATGACATGAATAAACAGGCGCTTCTTCCAACCTGGCAATGGGCTTTTTCAGAAACCGGATTGAATGCCAATTGGGATTTCAATGATGCGTTTACAAATGGAAATTCTATAAAGATAACCGGAAACCTTCCGACGAGCCATCCGATTGATCTGATGCTATATAAGACAAAACTTGCCATTAACGATGGCGTTTTCAAGTTTAATGTCTTTTATAAAGCTTCTGAGAGCAATGATCCGAAGATGAATTTATTGGTTGTTTTTGCCGATGAACCTGCACAGAAATATGAATTCCCAATAGTAGGCGGCATTCATTTCAACAATTGGACCTGGAGTGAAATTGTACTTCCGTTTGAATATTCAACCCGTGAAATTGCAATGATTGGTTTCCGTTTCGAATCAGATGCTGCCATTGCGGGTTATACAATTAATCTTGGCGGAATAACTCTTGAAAATGTGGTTTTAGGAACAACAAACCCAACTCAAAAAGAAGGTTTTGTGAAAGTAAGTTATCCAACGCAAGCAAATAAAAATATACTTTTTACAATCAATTGGCCCAACGCGGAGCTATTGAAATGCACTTTGTATGATTTACAAGGAAAAACGATTCAGGTAAATTCTATAAAACTTAATGACACAACAGATTTCGCTTTAGATACGAATACAATTGCGACCGGAACATATATGATCAAGTTCACCGATTCGAAAAACACTTCAGAAACCAAGAAAATCATAATCAAATAAACCCAAAACAAAAAGCCCGATTCAATGAATCGGGCTTTTTTTATGAGATAAAATCTAGTTCTTATGCTTCAAAAGGAAGTATAGAAACGTATGATTTGTTATCAGCTTTTTTCTGGAACTTCACAATTCCGTCCACTTTTGCATGCAAAGTGTGATCTTTGCTGATGTAAACGTTTTCACCCGGATTGTGTTTAGAACCTCTTTGTCTTACGATGATGTTCCCTGCAATAGCAGCTTGACCTCCAAAAATCTTAACACCTAAACGTTTCGATTCTGATTCTCTACCATTCTTAGAACTACCGACACCTTTCTTGTGAGCCATGACGTATTAGTTTTTAATGTTAATTATTCTTCAGTTGTTGCTTCTGCTTTTTTAGGAGCTGCTTTCTTTTTAGCGCCTGAAGCATTAATGCCTTCGATTACGATTTGGGTAAGAGACTGTCTGTGACCGTTTTTCTTTTTGTACCCTTTTCTTCTTTTCTTTTTGAAAACAATTACTTTGTCTCCTTTTAAGTGTTGTAACACTTTGGCTTCTACTGAAGCTCCTTCTATAGCCGGGGCGCCTAAAGTAACGTTTCCGTTATCGTCCAACAAAAGAACTTTGTCAAAAGAAACTTTTGAACCTTCTTCGCTAGCCAAACGGTGCACGTACACCTTTAAGTCTTTGCTTACTTTGAATTGTTGCCCTGCTATCTCTACGATTGCATACATAACAATGAATTTAGTTGTTTATAAAATGGACGCAAATATACAGCTAAAATTGACACCTACAACAACTTGCGCAAAAAAATTCAAGTTATTCAAAACCAACACCCATAGCCTGCTTTTATCATGTTTTTTGGGCGTGCCGGCGCACAAGCTTTTTCTATTCATCAACTGTTTTCTGCGCCGTCGCGCTGTTCGCTTTATCTTTTGCCTACGCAAGCTTCGGCAAAAGGATGCCGCTGCCATCGCTCACGCAAATCCGAATCCTATAAAACTTCAACTAAAAATGCTACATTTGGCGTAACACAATCTTATTCAAAGCAGACTAAAATCTGCAAAACTGCAATGTATATGAGACAAACTTGGTTCATTGGCTGCTTACTGACTGTTTTGAGCAGCAACTTATTCGCCCAAAAAATCGAATTTCAAGAATACACCCTTGACAACGGCTTGCATGTCATTCTGCATCAAGACAAAACCGCTCCGGTCATCACTACCTCAGTGATGTATCACGTGGGCACCAAAAACGAAAACCCCAACCGCACCGGTTTTGCCCATTTCTTTGAGCATTTGCTCTTTGAAGGCACCACCAATATTCCCAAAGGCGAGTGGATGAAAATTGTTTCGGGCAACGGCGGCTACAACAACGCCAATACTTCGGTTGACCGCACTTACTATTATGAAGTTTTTCCGTCCAACAATCTTGAACTCGCTTTGTGGATGGAAGCCGACCGACTCAAACAACCCATCATCAACCAAGTGGGCGTTGACACCCAAAAAGAAGTGGTCAAAGAAGAAAAACGCCTCAAGGTAGACAACCAACCCTACGGAAATTTACTCTCTGAAGTGCGCAAATATTTGTTTACCAAACATCCGTACCGCTGGAACATCGACGGTTCTATGGAACATATTGACGCCGCCACATTGGCCGATTTTCAAGCATTCAACAAAAAATTCTATGTACCCAACAACGCAGTTTTGGTCGTTGCCGGAAATTTTGAAACCCAACAGGCTGTTGAATGGATCAAAAAATATTTTGGCCCGATTAAAAAATCAGCTGATCCGGAAAAAATCAACGTAACCGAAGATCCGATTACCCAAGCTATTCAGGCAAAATATGAAGATCCGAATATTCAGATTCCGGCCATTGTGGTGGGCTACCGAATACCGTCAATGAAAACCCGCGAAGCGCGCACACTTGATTTGATTGCCGCTATTTTAAGCGACGGAAAAAGTTCGCGTTTGTACAAAAAAATTGTCGATGATAAAAAAATGGCCTTGCAAATTGGCGCTTTTCCGGTAAGTCAAGAAGATTATGGCATGTATGTTATTTACGGATTGCCGCTGGGCAACAATACAACCGATAGCATTTTGGCCGAAATTGACCAAGAAATCCTCAAACTGCAAACCGAACTCATCTCAGAACGCGATTATCAAAAACTGCAAAACGCCATTGATACTGACTTTGTAAGCCGAAACTCAGGTGTTGAGAAAATCGCTGAGAACTTGGCTAAATATTACATGCTGTACGGCGATGTGAATTTGGTCAATACTGAAGCCGACATCTATCGTTCCATCACGCGTGAAGAAATTCGCGAAGCAGCCAAAAAATATCTCAACGCCAACCAACGCCTATTGTTGAATTATGTTCCGAAATCTAATTAATGCTCAATTTATGAAAAGATTTTTAGCCTTATCGCTCAGCGTTTGCTGTCTGACTTTACAAGCGCAAAATATTCCGATGCCCAAACCCGGGCCGGCACCCACCGTTAATATTGGCAAACCGCAAACTTTTGAACTCGGCAACGGACTCAAGGTTTTGGTGGTTGAGAACCACAAACTTCCGCGTGTTTCTTTTAACCTAACCCTTGACAATCCGCCGTATGCCGAAGCAAACAAAAAAGGCGTCTCTGATTTAATGGGTTCGCTTTTGGGCAGCGGATTTGAAAACACCACCAAAGACGCATACAACGAAGAAGTTGATTTTTTGGGCACTTCAATCAATTTTAGCAGCGATGGCGCTTATGCCAGTGGGCTTTCAAAATACAGCCAACGCATCTTAGAACTCATGGCCCAAGGCGCTTTACACACAACGTTTAACCAAGTTGAATTTGACAAAGAAAAAGCCAAAATGCTCGAAGGGCTCAAGGCCGGAGAAAAAGATGTCTCAACCATTGCTCGCCGCGCAGAAAATGTTTTGTGTTATGGCAAAAACCACCCGTTTGGCGAATATGTTTCAGAAAACTCATTGAAAAGCATTACGCTCGATGATGTGATTTTAAATTACAATACTTATTTCGTTCCAGAAAACGCTTATTTAGTGGTCATTGGCGATGTCAAATGGGACGAAATCAAAACACAAGTTGAAGCATTATTCGGCCCTTGGCTTAAAGCTGCTGCCCCCAATTTGAGTTATACCGACCCCAAAGACGTCCAGTATACGCAAATTAATTTTGTCGATGTGCCCAACGCAGTTCAGTCAGAAATATCCATCATGAATCTGAGCAAACTCAAAATGACCGATGCGGATTATTTTCCGGTGATGCTCACCAACTATATTTTGGGCGGAAGCAACGGACATTTGATGGATAATATTCGTGAAAAGCATGGCTGGACATATGATGCCGGATCAAACATCGGTGCACAAAAATACATCGGCCGCTTTATCGCCTACGCTCAAGTGCGCAATGCCGTAACCGACAGCGCCGTGGTTGAGATGCTCAATGAAGTAAAACGCATGCGTACCGAGAAGGTTTCGGACAAAGAACTCAAAGAGGCCAAAGCAAGTTTTATTGGCCAGTTTGTGATGCAAACCGAAAAACCGCAAGCCATAGCCGGATATGCACTGCGCACCAGAACCCAAAGTTTGCCAGAAGATTTTTATGAAAATTACATCCGCAACATCAATGCCGTAACCGCCGAAGATATTCAGCGCGTAGCCAATCTTTACATCAAACCCGACAAAGCCAGAATTGTGATTGCCGGCAAAGGAGAGGAAATCATTCCGGGATTGGAAAAACTCAAAATTCCGATGTTTTATTTTGACAAATGGGGCGGAAACACCACCAAGCCCGAATACAAACGAATTGTTCCGGCTGAAGTAACTGCCCAATCAGTAATTGAGAATTATCTCAAAAACATTGGCGGACAAAAAGCAGTATCTGAAGTCAAAACCTTGATGAGCGTGGCCTCGGGCACCATACAAGGCGCTCCTGTTGAGCTAACTTCTAAAAGCACTTCGTCAGGAAAAATGATGCGCGAGATGAAAGCCATGGGTATGTCGATGATGAAACAAGTCGTCAATGAAAAATCAGGCTATATCATACAACAAGGCCAACGCAAAGATCTCACGCCAGACGAATTCAAAGAATACCAACAAGTAGCCCGTCCGTTTAATGAATTAGAATTACTCACCAAACCGGGCGTTGTCTTACAAGGATTAGAAAGCTTTAACGATACCGATGCTTATGTAATCAAAGACGGTAAAAATCTCAAATACTTTGACGCCAAAACCGGACTCAAAATAGCCGAAGCTTTAACGCTGAACGTGGGCGGTAAAGAAATCACCCAAACCATTTCATTTGGTGATTACCGCGATGTTAAAGGGATTAAATTTCCGTTTGAAACACGCATCAATTTAGGCATAGAAATTTTGCTGGTAACCACCGAAGTCAAAATCAACGAAGGTGTTTCTGATGAGGATTTTAAATAAAAAAACAGGTCAAAAAACAAAAGGCTGTCTTATGAGGCGGCCTT
Organism: Flavobacterium sp.; assembly: GCA_027484725.1. Lineage (GTDB taxonomy): Bacteria > Bacteroidota > Bacteroidia > Flavobacteriales > Flavobacteriaceae > Flavobacterium. Next base: position 365,936 of record JAIXSK010000017.1, read on the forward strand.
ATTTTTTTCCGGTTAAATAAACGCCCAACAAAATGATGGCTGCTCCCAAAAGTTGTAAAGCACTCAAAGATTCTCCGTATAAAATGCCCCATCCACAGGCTACAATCGGAATTAAATAGGTGACTTGGGTTGAAAAAACCGGCGAAGATATCTGAATGAGTTTGTAAAATAATATATTGGCGATTCCGGTTCCGAAAACCCCTAAAAGCAAAACAAAAAACGAAGCTTTAAGCGTTTGTGGCTGAGCAGCAATATCAAAATAACCTGTAACTACCAATATAACCAATGCTGGCAAAAGCATAATGGCAAAGTTTCCGGCTGTAATGGCTTTGGGGCTCAGATCAGACAAATACTTTTTGACCAAATTAACGTTGGCAGCATAACACATGGTAGCTACAATGACAAAACCTGCAAACCAATAATTCTGGCTCGGATGATCAATCGCGCCACTTAAAATAAGCATCATTGTTCCAACCAAGCCAATCATCAAACCTATTACTTGCCCGCGTTTAACACTGAGCCCAAAAAAAGCAGTTCCCAGAATTAAGGCATTGACCGGTGTGAGTGAATTGAGAATAGAAGTAACCGAACTTGATATTTGCGTCTCAGCCAAAGCAAAAAAATAGGCCGGAATAAAATTGCCAAACAAACCGGCCAAAGCAACAAACTTCCATTGATGCCGCGGAATCTCAGGCAAATTTTTGTAACTCACCGCCAGTAAAAAAACGGCCGCACATACAATTCTAAGCGAGCCGAGTTGAAAAGGATTGAGACCGCCTAAACCCAATTCAATTAAAATAAATGAACTGCCCCAGATCAGAGCGAGCACCAAAAGTAAGAACCATTTGAGTTGACGGGTTTCCATTGCGATGAATTTGAGCTCAAATTTGTAATAATTTTATGAATTGACCCTGAGAAAATTAATTATTTTTGTTGCGGATTCTTCAGATGATGCATCCCTCTAACTAAATCCTCATCTCATGAACTTATCAAAATTTTTCGCAGTTGCCTCTTGTTGCGGAATCGTTGTTACCGGTTGCAAACAAGCTGCCAGCCCGGCGCCGGAAAAAGCGGTCGCCAAAGTAAAACACGCTATTAATCCTGAAAAACTACAAACCGCTACATTTACTATTGACGGTATGACTTGCGCCATTGGTTGCGCCAAAACCATTCAGGACGAATTATCTGATTTAGACGGTGTTCAAAAAGCGTCCGTTGATTTTGACAAAAAAATCGCTACTGTTAGCTTTGACAGCTCATTGCAAACACCTGAATCTTTGACCCAAGTGGTAGAAGCTACCGCTGACGGAAAAACGTATAAAGTATCTAATATGGTGGCCGGAAAATAAACTCGGCAGACTTAAAAAAATAAAGGAACCTTGATCGGGTTCCTTTTTTTTATTTCTTCCACCGAAGACTTTCAAGCAAGCGCTGCATGTCATTCTTTACATAACTCGCTGCCGGCATAATCGAATCAAAATTGGGTTTGGCATAAAAATACACCGAACAATCTATAAAGTGCTTTGTGCTGTCGGTGGCATAGAACTGGCCGTTGGTAGCAGCGTTACCGTCAACATGATAAAACATGCCATACACTTTATGGGCCTGATTGATGAAAGGTTGTTCTAAGATATCATCCGCCTTGATGACATGTTCATAAGTGAGTTTCTGAGCATCGCGCAAAAGTACTTTAATGTTGCCTGAAACCGGTTTGTAGGTCAAATAAAGGGTTGCCTTCATTTTGGGATAATGAATCTCAAAATTGCAGTCAGATTTTTCTTTAATCACCGCCTCAGAATTCATATCAAAAGTAAACGGACAGTCATTTTCAAAATGGTCATAAGTGGCCTCGGGGTAATCTAAACGCAATTGTCCGGATGGCTTGGGCAGCACCTCTTTGCGGCATGAAAGAGTCAAAACCGGTAGTAAAATAAGCATTAGAAATAAAATCGTCTTATTGTTTTTCATGTTTATTCTAAGGTAATTTTAATTTGTTTGATGCGCTTTTTATCGAGTGATTCTATGGTAAAACGATAAGATTCAAATTGTATTTTCTGTCCTTTCTTCGGAAAATGCCCCAAGACTTCTAATATAAATCCGGCCAAGGTTTCGGCCTCGCCTTTGTGGGTTTCGAATAAATCTTCATGAACGCCGGTAATTCGGTAAAAATCTTTAAGATTTACCTTGCCTTCAAAGAGAAAGTTCTGTTCGTCAATTTGTGAAAAATGAATGTTTTCATCGTCAAATTCATCACTGATATCGCCCACAATTTCTTCAATAACATCTTCGAGCGAAACCACGCCCGAAGTTCCGCCATATTCATCAACCACCACCGCTAAATGGCTTTTCATGCGCTGAAAATCTTGTAATAAATTGTCTAGTTTTTTGTTTTCGGGCACAAAGAATGGTTCGCGCAAAAGTGTCGTCCAATTGAACTCTTTTTTGTGGATGTACGGCAGTAAATCTTTGACAAACAAAACGCCTTCAATTTGGTCAATATGATCGCGATAAACCGGAATACGCGAATAACCTTTGTCAGTGATTTTTATTAAAATTTCAGAGAAAGTTTCAGAAATTTCAAGTGCAAACAAATCAATGCGCGGGCTCATAACTTGCTTGGTGTCGGTATTGCCAAATGACACAATGCCTTCGAGGATTTTTTGTTCTTGTTGGGTCGTATCGTCGCTTGAAGTAAGCTCAAGCGCTTGTGAGAGTTGATCGACTGAAAAATTAGTTTTTTGTTTTCCGAGTTGCTCATGCAAAAAGATTGATACAGCCCGCATCGGAATACTAATGGGCGATAATATTTTATCTAGGATTGACAACGGATAAACTACCCATTGAGCAAATTTCAGGTTGTTTCGATTGGCGTATACCTTGGGCAAAACTTCCCCAAAAAGCAAAATCAAGAACGTTACCAAAACTACTTCGATGACAAATCGCAAAACCGGCGAAGCGATACTTTCAAAAAGAGGACTCCCTACCACCGAAAATAAAATAACCACTCCGATGTTGATGAAATTGTTCGCAACAAGCAAAGTGGCTAGTAATTTTTTGGGTTTATCGAGCAAAGCCGATATAAGTCGGGCTTTTTCAGGATACTTTTTAGCGCAAAAATCTAAATCTTTTTGGGTGAGCGAAAAGTAAGCAACTTCAGAGGCAGAAACCACCGCAGAACAAAACAGCAGAACAAATATTCCTGCAAAGCCCAAAAGCATTTGGGTATCTGGGTTTGACCAAAGTGTATAACTGGGCTCAGGGTCCAAATGAAAACAAATTAGTGAAACAATTTAGAACGGCATATCGTTGTCCGGCATCGAATTCGAACTTCCGTCAAAACCGGTATTCTTGTCTGTCGATCTGGGTTCTATTTCTTTTTTGACATTGAGAAAAGTAAACTCGGTTACTTGAATTTCAGTAGTGTATTTGGTAACGCCGTCTTCTGTTTGCCACTGTCTTGATTTGATGCGCCCTTCAACATATATTTTATCACCTTTTGAAAGATACTTTTCACAAATCTCAGCAGCTTTGTTCCGCACCACTAAATTATGCCATTCGGTAGAGGTAATTTTCTCGTTGGTTGACTTGTTGATATAAGTTTCGTTGGTGGCCAAAGGAAATCTTCCGATGCAGTTTCCACCTTCAAAATAGTGCATTTTGATATCTTCGCCTAAATGCCCGATCAACATAACTTTATTTAAGGTTCCACTCATTTTTTAGAGGTTTTTTGGGATGTATGTAATTCGACCAAATGTAATGATTTTTTAAAAACTAATTCCATTGCCGCGTCATAAAATTAAAAATAACAATTGGTGTAGGAAGTGATAGGGCGACCTGCCGAGACATTGCATTGACAAGATGGCCCGAGAGCTTGACTTTCCAGAATTTTACATGCAACAACCTATGGGTAAGGCGGTGCGAAATTTCTTCAGATGTGACTTCTTGCAAAGCAACAATTTGCTCTTTATAAACAGATTGCTTGAGCCAATCAAACACTAATTTTTCGTCGGCTGCAGATGCTGTTTCCAGCAACGGAAACTCATATAATTGCTTCCAAATTCCCGACTCAGAACGTTTTTGGAGCAAGGTTTTATGATCTTCATCTTCAAAAACCATATAATTAAAATGTTTTTGTTGCACTTTGGTTTTAGATATTTTCACCGGAAGTTGATACACTTTTTTTCCGGCTAAAGCCAAACAAGCGCTGGCCAGCGGACAAACATGGCAATCCGGACTTTGCGGCACACATTGCAAGGCACCGAATTCCATAATAGCCTGATTGAACAAACCCGGATTTTCTCTGAGCATGAGTTCATTGGCCAAAGCAAAAAACTCTTTGTAGGCCGAAGACGAGGCAATATCGGTTTCAACAGCAAAAAAACGCGCCAAAACCCTATATACATTACCGTCTACTACTGCAACCGGTTCATTGAAACAAAATGAGGCTATGGCGGCCGCAGTATAACTGCCAATTCCTTTTAGTTTGAGTAGTTCTTGATAGGTTTCCGGAAATTGCCCGCCAAGTTCAAAAGCAATTTTTTGTGCTGTTTGATGCAAATTACGCGCTCTAGAATAATACCCTAAGCCTTGCCAGAGCTTTAGCACCTGCTCTTCAGAGGCATTGGCCAAATCAGTAACGGTCGGAAAAGCTTCAACAAATGCATGGTAATAAGGCATGGCTTGTGCTACACGGGTTTGTTGGAGCATGATTTCTGAAAGCCAAACAAAGTAAGGATTTCTGGTGTTTCTCCAGGGTAAATCGCGTTTATTAGCCGCATACCACTGAGTAATTTGCAAGGCAAAATCCATGTTAAATTTTTGGTTTACAAAAATAAAAGTTTATGTGATTAAATTTTAGTCAATTAGGTTGATTTATTGTTTTATAAATTCATATATTTGCGGCCTCAAAAAAAATCAAATATTATTTTAAAATACGAAAGAAAATGACGAAAGCAGACATCGTAGCGAAAATTTCTGAGAAGTTAGGTCTTGAAAAAGGAGATGTTCAAGCCACTGTAGAATCTTTTATGGAAGAAGTAAAAACTTCTTTGGAAACAGGAGACAATGTTTATTTAAGAGGATTCGGTAGCTTTATCATCAAAACAAGAGCTGAAAAAACCGGAAGAAATATCTCTAAAAACACCACCATCAAAATTCCGGCGCACAACATTCCGGCTTTCAAACCAGCTAAAGTTTTCGTAGAAGGCGTAAAAACTAACAACGAAGCCAAATAAAAAAATTTATTAATCACTAATTCACCAGCTATGCCAAGTGGTAAAAAAAGAAAAAGACATAAGGTAGCTACGCACAAGCGTAAAAAAAGAGCGAGAGCTAACCGCCACAAAAAGAAAAAGTAGTCTAAAAACTACTTTTTTCTTTTTAAACGTTCCTTGAAATGGAAGATTAGACTGCAAGATGTTAAGACCATTAGATGATAAGACATAAAAACTTTTATTCTTAAAATCTTAAATCCTAAAGTCGCACAATCCAATCTTCACCGGGTAATATACCTGTAAAATATTGTTTAATCCATCCTTGAGAAGTTGGCAGTTCAAGTTGACCAAAGTGTGTTAACCTAAAACCGACAACCACTTCACGGATAAAAATTTAACGTGTGAATAAAGAATTAATCATCCGATCTAGTTCTGAAGCCGTAGATTTTGCCTTATTAAAAGATGGAAAACTAATTGAATTACACAAAGAAGAAGAACAAAACAACTTCCAGGTGGGCGATATTTTTATTGCAAAAATTCGCAAGCCCGTTGCCGGACTCAACGCGGCGTTTGTAAATGTAGGCTCTGAAAAAGATGCCTTTTTACATTATCACGACCTGGGACCCAATCTTGCTTCTCAGCTGAAATTCATCAAACTTGTAAGCACAGGTAAAATAAAAGATTTCTCCCTAAAGAACTTTCAGTTTGAAAAAGAGATTGATAAAAACGGAGCCATCGCCGATGTGTTGGGCACCAATCAATCTGTACTGGTTCAAGTGGTTAAAGAGCCTATCTCAACCAAAGGCCCCCGCATTAGTTCTGAACTCTCACTCGCCGGACGATTCATTGTCTTGGTGCCGTTTTCAGACCGCGTTTCAGTTTCTCAAAAAATTGAAGAAAGAGCCGAAAAAGACCGCCTCAAAAAACTGGTACAAACCATCAAACCAAAAGGATTCGGTATTATAGTTCGCACTGTAGCCGAAGGCAAAAAAACAGCCGAAATAGAAAAAGACTTGCAGAATCTCATGAGTAGATGGACTGCAATGTGTAAAAAATTACCAACGGCTCATCATCCGTCTAAAGTATTGGGCGAGCTCAACCGAGCATCGTCTATTTTACGAGACGTTTTTAACGATACCTTTACCGGTATTCACATAGATGATGAGGAGTTGTATGAACAAATCAAAGATTATGTGCAAGAAATTGCACCCGAGAAACAATCTATCATCAAGTTTTATCAGTCAAGAGACACTCCGATTTTTGAAAAATTTGGCATTGAACGTCAAATAAAAACTTCTTTCGGAAAAACAGTCTCCATGAGCAAAGGTGCCTATCTCATCATTGAGCACACCGAAGCGCTGCATGTCATTGACGTCAACAGCGGCAACCGCTCTAACAAAGCGACCAATCAAGAAGACACCGCACTCGAGGTCAATATGATTGCCGCAGCAGAAATTGCCAGACAACTCCGACTCCGCGACATGGGTGGCATCATCGTGATTGATTTCATTGATATGCAAAACCCTGACAACCGCAAAGTCTTGTTTGATTTTCTGCGCGAAGAAATGAACGACGATAAAGCCAAACACAAAGTCTTACCGCCGAGCAAGTTCGGTTTGGTGCAAATTACCCGCCAGCGTGTAAGACCAGAAGTCAACATCAAAACCAGAGAAGAAGATCCGAACAACGAAAACGCCGAAGTTGACGCACCGATTGTCATCATCGACAAAATCGCATCAGAGCTAGAACGCTTCTCAAAAAACCACAAAAAAATTGTGCTCAATGCACATCCGTTTGTGGCTGCCTACCTCAGTAAAGGTTTTCCATCCTTGCGCTTTAAATGGTTTTTAGAGCACAAGAAATGGGTGAAAATCATACCTCGTGATGCTTACACGTACCTAGAATATCACTTTTACGATCAAGACGGAAAGATGATTTCTTAAAAAACAAAACCGCCTATCAGTCCAATAGGCGGTTTTTTTATGCTTTATTTTTGGGCAGACACTTCCGGCTGTTCGCTATATCTCATCCTTGCAGGCTGAGGATATCGCTGCCATCCGGGCTGCACCTCTATCAAACGGCAAATTTGTTTTTTAAAGACAATTACGCCTCTACACGCAGCGCCATTAATGCCTCATAAACGCCGTCCCACAACGCTTTACGCATGTGCAAACCTTTGATTACAGCAGCCTCGGCTTCTTGCCAATACACTTGATTGACTCCGCACAATTGCGCGGTCATCTCGAGTGCCAAATGGCTGTGGTGGTCGCCATCTACTTCAATATGGCGTTCTAAATAATATTTAAATTCTGATATACTATCCGGAAAATTACGGTCAATATCCGCAATAAGCGACATAAACATTCCCGGAATCAAATCTTCACGACCAAAGGTAAACACCGCCGATTGCACATGCGGTTTTTGACTGTTGACGACCTCAAAAGTATAGTTGACAAATTCTTGGGCCGCTTGAGGTGTATTTGATGCTTCAAAAGCACGTTCAAAACTTTCTGATTGTTTGAGTGCGTCAATGAAGGTTTTTATCGTTGTGGTATCGGCACCTGATTGTTTCATCGCATTTAAATACAACTCAAAATGACTCATCCGATGGCCGTTGCTGTCTAGGTCTGATTCTTCTCCGGCCACAATTTCGTTGATCAAATAACGTGTTTGTGCATTTCCTACCACAAACCACGGCACCGAAGTACAAGTCAAGTTGTTTTGCAAGGTTTTGAGCAATGACATAAAATCCCAGACAGCAAACACATGGTATTGCATAAACAACTTCAAATCCTCGGGCGACTGAATCAGCGGATAAACCGGATGGTTCAGGATTTCTTGCCTGAGCGGTTCAATCACTTTTCTAAGGTGTTCTATTTGGGTATTCATAGCATATAATTTGGATGTTTGATTACTTTTTGTTTCTCCGTTCGGCAAAAAAACGCTGCATGAGCGTTGCGGCTTCTTGCGCCATGACACCGCTTTTCACTTCTGTTTTTGGGTGTAATTTTGTGCCCATCACTTGATAACCTCGGTGCTCATCAGCAGCGCCATATACCAAGCGCGAAAGTTGGCTCCAATACAAAGCCCCAGCACACATTTGACAAGGTTCAAGGGTTACATACAGGGTGCAATTCACCAAATATTTACCACCCAAAAAATTCGCTGCCGAAGTAATACTTTGCATTTCGGCATGCGCCGTTACATCGTGTAACATTTCGGTTAAATTATGGGTTCGGGCAATAACCCGATTCTCAATCACCACAATAGCTCCCACAGGAACTTCGCCTTTTTCAAAGGCAATCTCGGCTTCTTGAAGCGCCTTGCGCATAAAGTATTCGTCAGTGAAAATCGGTTCCATGCCGCAAAAATAGGAATTCAATTTGTTACCTTTGCTTCATGTCTGAAAATTTACTTGCACAACTTCAAAACCCTGATGATTTGCGGAAACTGAGCCCGCAACAGCTGCCGCAATTAGCCGCAGAACTCAGACAGTTTATTATTGATATAGTATCAATCAAAGAAGGTCATTTGGGCGCGAGTTTAGGCGTGGTTGAACTCACTATTGCTCTACATTACGTTTTTAACACCCCAGACGATTTGCTCGTTTGGGATGTCGGGCATCAAGCTTACGGACACAAAATCCTTACCGGACGAAGAGAGCGGTTTCACACCAATCGTCAATTGGGTGGAATCTCAGGCTTCCCGAAGCGTTCTGAAAGTGTTTACGACGCATTTGGCACCGGACATTCATCCACCTCAATTTCAGCGGCTCTGGGCATGGCGATTGCCTCTAAACTCAAAGGCGAAATCAATCGGCAACACATAGCTGTGATTGGCGATGCCTCGATTGCCTCCGGAATGGCTTTTGAGGGTTTAAACCACGCTGGGGTTACCGATGCCAATTTACTGGTAATCCTCAATGACAACGCCATCGGAATTGACCCCAGTGTAGGTGCACTCAAAAACTATTTAACCTCGGTCAAAGAAGGAAAAAATCCGATAGCGAATAACATGATTAAATCGCTCAATTTTGATTATTCCGGACCCATAGACGGACACGACATTCCCGGTTTGATTCATGAACTCAGCCGCCTTAAAAAAGTAAAAGGTCCTAAGTTCTTGCACATTATAACCACTAAGGGAAAAGGTTTTGCTATGGCCGAAGAACATCAAGTAAAGTTTCATGCCCCGGGTAAATTTGACAAAACCTCCGGTGAAATTCTCAAAACACCTGAGTCAAACTTACCTCCAAAATATCAAGATGTGTTCGGGACAACATTACTTGACTTAGCCAAAAAAAATCCAAAGATCATAGGAATTACTCCGGCGATGCCTACAGGGAGTTCTCTTAAAATGATGATGGATGTTCTGCCCGAACGCGCTTTTGATGTAGGCATTGCAGAACAACATGCGGTTACACTCTCAGCGGGTATGGCCACCCAAGGAATGATTGTTTATTGCAATATCTACTCAACTTTTTTGCAACGTGCTTATGACCAAGTGATACACGATGTAGCTTTGCAAAATTTGCCTGTTATTTTTTGTTTGGACCGTGCCGGTTTGGTGGGCGAAGACGGAGCTACCCACCATGGCTTATATGATTTGGCTTATTTGCGTTGTATTCCGAATTTAATGATATATGCACCAAGGGATGAAGTAGCACTTAGAAACATTCTATATACTGCACAACTAGGCTTGCAAAATCCTATAGCCATTCGTTATCCCAGAGGGCGCGGTTTTAATACAAATTGGCAACTGCCCTATACCGCGATTGAAATCGGGAAAGCGACTTGTTTGAAAGATGGTGAAAAATGCGCCATTCTTACCACCGGAACTATTGGATGTAACGCTAGTCAAGCCCTCAGAAATTTAGCGTCAGCAGAAGCATTTGCCCATTATGATTTTGGTTTTGTCAAACCATTAGATGATATTGCGCTACACAAAATATTTCAAAAATTCAAAAAAGTAATTACCCTAGAAGAAGGTTGTATTACTGGCGGATTTGGCAGTGCCGTCAATGAGTTTGCACAACAACACGGATACCTTGTTCCGATTCAAAATTTAGGTGTTCCAGATGTTTTTATAGAACACGGAACCGTAGCAGAATTACACCATGTCTGTAAAATAGATCCTGAAAACTTACTAGTTCTTTTTGATCAAATGAAATAAAAAAAGCCCAATCTTTCGATTGGGCTTTTTTATCAAGTATGAATATTATTTCTTGATGAATTTTTGTGTATGGTTGATGTTATCTCCCGCAATTTTCACTACATAAACACCTGCTTCTAAACCGCTGATGTTGATGGCTTTTTCAATATTGAAATTTGCATCTGTTTGGTTCATAACCACGCGCCCGTTGATATCCACAATTTGGATATTTACTTTTCCGGTGTAGTTGTTAATACGAACATTTACTAAGTTGTTGGCAGGGTTTGGATAGATACGGAACATATCGGCTCTGTCAAAATAATTTACCGCTAAAGTACAGTTTGGACCTGCAGGAAACGGAGTAAAGTCTTCAACTTGGTCATTACAATCGTTATTGCTTCCAGAGCTAGCATTCAAACCTACACCTCTTCTGGCAAAAACTTCGGCAATCAAACAGTAATCTTGACCGCCTGTAGTGGCCTGATCAGCCGCAAAAAGATTATCTCTTCCGGTAACAATATTAGTTGCTGCACAATTTTCTAATTTAAGCGCATCTGCTACCAAACGCATTACTTTATTGTTTCCGCCTGTTCCATTATAAATGTCTGGGTCAAATCCATATTTTTCTATGTATCTCCAAGTCAAATCCCACAGACATGAAGCCCAAAACTCTCCAACAACATATCGATAACCTGTGTCAGCAGGATCGGTTGGAATCGGAGCATTTGAATCTGCAAAAGTTCTTGGATTTAAGGCTAAATCTGTAGAATACGGAAAATCTCTCAATCCAAAACCATCATTGGGCTGGTTAATCACATAAGTTCCAATTTCTTTTTTATCAGCACCCGTGTCACCAACTTTAATTTGATTGATTAATCCAAACCAATCAGACCATCCTTCACCCATTTGCTCATAGTTGGCCATACAACCTGCTGAACCTCCTCCAACTAGACGGTTAGAGATTCCGTGACCATATTCATGACCTATAATTACATTGTCAAAATCGCCATCAGCATACAAATATAAGTCTGCAGGAACTTCTAATTTTACATTTACAGGGCCATTGGCCATTTCGGCAATAAAAGATTCTCCAATTTCTTTGGTCACAAAAACCGCAGGAATGGTAATACCCAACAAACCAGTAGAACTCATAGAAAGTCTGGTAGGGTTGTTCGGAATGGTATCATATACAATAGCAGCTAACGCTCCTGCATCTTGTGCGTTTTTAACTTTATTTGAAAAATTACAGTTTCCTCTTCTAATAAGTACTATTTTACCGCTTACATCAAAAGGATTCGACGGTGCCACACAAGCATTGTGGATTGAAATAGGATTTGAATTAGGATTTGGTGTATTTTCATACAATACCAAATCTGTAGTAATTCCATTGGGGGCAACTGGGACAGGAATTCTGTCAGTTCCTTCAAAAACATTTGTTGTCGCAGGATAAGCTCCGGCAATACTTGATGGAGAGTTTACTGTGATATAATTGGTAGGAGGTGCTCCTAAAGTCCACATAAACATTTGAATTCTTGGTCTTACACCGTCGTTGGTAGGTGAAAAATTTGCGTTGTTCAATGTAGGAGTGGTTTGTGACCAGCCGTCTTGTGAATCAGCTTGAACGTTATCAGGTGTAGTTGCTCCACCTCTACCATAGCTATTTTGTTGGTAATTCCCGTTAGCTTCATCAAAACCATATTGATACCAAATATCGTGCATGATGTTGGTCATATAGAACAAGTTGGTGGTAGCAGCAGAAGTATACTCGGTGGGTTGACGGGTTTGATTTAGGTAAGGAAAATCAAAAACTAAAGATGTTCCTCCCTCAGGTCTGATTCCAGTACCATTATCACCGTTAGCATCTTCTTGAGCCAAAATATTGTTTCCTCTAGTATAAGTGAATTTTAAAGCTGCATTAGTTCCTCCAATAGCATTAGCATCATGCCAACCATTTGGAGAAGCGTTCTCTTGACCAGCAGTTGTGATTAACTCAAAGTTACCATGGTTAGGACTTTCTACATTGTAAGGTAAAACTCTGTATGTGCCTGGAGAAGCAACTAGAGAAGAAATGTTTGTAGGATTGTTGAACGCATTTAATTGGAAATTAAAATTACTTCGCGCGTCATGGTTGATTTTGGAATGATCTCCGAAATTACATCTCACAGTCAAATCTTTTTTATCCAAAACTCTTCCAGTCACTGCGTCAATTTTTACATCCCAATAGTGTTTTGCATCCGGAGCGTAAAACTGGAAACCCCAAGCCAAATTCAATTTGTCAGCCACTGGCAAGAAAGCCAATTTAGCAATGATTTGATCTTCGTGTTTGCCATCAGTGATGTTGAAGTTTTTGCCATCTGTAGATGATAAAATCGAAAAGTTTTCAGCAGCATAACCCAAATCAGCATAAGCTTTGTTCAAAGCCTGAATTACCGATAATGAAGGGTTCACTGTGTTCACTTTTTGAGCAATATTTGTGTGGAAGTTGTTGGCCCATCTTAGAACTTGACCGTCTTTCACAGAAACGTTAGATTGCGCATTGAAAATTTCAACGCCTTGGTATTTTTGAACCACATAACAGCTAGTGATTTTGGTTCCCTTACCATTAAATTCTCTTTGGATTGACCATTCAGAAATATCCTGAGCCGTTAATCCAAATTTTCCACGGTTACTCTCAATGTACGATTGAATCAGACTTTTGTTGTCTTGAGAAAATCCGACCACTGAGAAAAACAATGCGGCTAATAGTGTAATTTTTTTCATTGTTTTAAATTTTTTGAGCAACAAACTTAACTTATTTTTTTGATTATTTCAAACATCGATTTAAAACATTAACAATCTATCATTTAAGACCCGTAATATTCTGATAATAAAGCAATGCATTGCCATCAGTCAACAAAGAAATAAAGTGACAAATATGCAACAACCGATCATACAACGACGTTTTTTCAATAAGGTGTTTTTCAGGTAAAATTTGCAGCAAAAGTTGGTCGTATTGCGTTGTTTTTCCTTCTGCCCTATTATTGTAGGCTGTAATGAATTTATCGAGTAAAGTATTGATAATCTGATAGCCTTTAAGCTCTTTGTCTATGACTTCGCGACTGCGGTAAATTTTTTGAACACTCAGCTGGATAATATCATCCATTTGTGCCTTGTATTTGCTTTTGTCCATGAGCGCATACGGAAATTTTCCTTGCAAAATAGCTTCTTCGTTTTCTAAAAACACCCGAACCGCATCATTAATCAACGTATTAATCGCCAAAGCACGCAAATAACTAATACGATCTTCGCGGGTTTCAAGCGATTTGTATTTATCAGTATCAATGTTGCCCTGAACCAGTTTGATGAGATATTCTAAAGCGTAATCTTCTGAAACCAAACCCAAGTTAATGCCGTCTTCAAAATCAATAATCGTATAACAAATATCGTCGGCGGCCTCAACCAAATAAGCCAGCGGATGGCGCTCAAAACCAATATCTTCACCTGATTTATTAGCAATCAAACCCAAATCAGCCGCCACTTCTTGAAAGAATTCTTTATCGGCCTGAAAGAAACCGTATTTTTTGTCAGCAATGTTTTTTGTGGGTTTTTTGGGCAAACTCTCTTTGGGATATTTCATAAAAGCACCCAAAGTAGCATACGATATTCTCAAGCCGCCCTCAATGCCCGGACGGTTGCCGGTCAACACCGAAAAACCATTGGCATTGCCTTCAAAATCTATCAAATCTTGCCATTGTTTGTCAGTCAATTGCGCTTTGAATTTGAGCCCCAGTCCGATGGAAAAATACTCGCCAATAGCTTTTTCACCCGAATGCCCAAACGGCGGATTTCCGATGTCATGCGCAAGCGATGCGGCGGCTACAATAGCTCCGAAATCATTCATATGAAAACCGTGGACTTCTTGTAAATACGGATGTTTTTCAATGATTTTTTTTCCGACCAATCTACCCAGTGAACGGCCCACCACCGAAACTTCTAAACTGTGTGTAAGGCGCGTATGCACAAAATCAGTTTTGGATAGCGGAATCACTTGCGTTTTGTCTTGCAAGCTTCTAAAGGCTGCCGAAAAAATAATGCGGTCATAATCCACTTCAAAGCCCAAGCGTGTGTCGTCTTGTTCTTTGCGCAATCGTTTGGCGGTGTCGCCTTGACGTTTGAGTGATAAGAGTTGTTCCCAGTTCATGGATATAATAATAAGTTGTAAAAATAATTTTTTCTGAACGTTCTGCAAACCGACAACTTTCAACCTGCAACCGAAAACCATAGCCCTGATGGAAGCGGCATCCTTTTGTGTAGTGCAACGAAACAAAAGATTAGCTCACAAAATTGATATTTTAAATTTGTGTTCGCTCAATTCGCTTCGCTCGGGTGCAGCGCACAGCAGGTTCCCGGCTTCTAAAAAACAAAACAGCTACCTGCAATAGATAGCTGTTTCATGGAATGTAAATGTCTCAATAATTACGATCCACACATCTCACAATCGTCCGGTCCGGCATTGCGGGCGCGTTCAATCATGGCTGCAAAGTCTTCTGCCGACATTTCTCCGGTTTCATTCGGCTCAGCTACCTCAACGGCAACGGCTTCTTGAATCGGTTCGGCTTTTTTATCGTTTTTCAGAGTAAACTTAATGGCATCTACCGCTGATTTGGTTCTGAGGTAATACATACCGGTTTTAAGGCCGGATTTCCATGCATAAAAATGCATCGAAGTGAGCTTGGCATAGTTCGCGTCTTGCATAAACAAGTTGAGCGATTGCGATTGGTCAATAAAATAACCGCGCTGACGCGACATATCAATGATGTCTTTCATAGACATTTCCCAAACGGTTTGGTACAATTCTTTGAGGTCTTGCGGAATGGCATCAATGTTCTGAACCGATCCGTTGTGGCGCATGATTTCTTGTTTGATGTCTTCATTCCACAGGCCGCGTTTGACCAAATCTTCCAGCAAGTGTTTGTTCACGACAATAAATTCGCCCGAAAGCACTCGGCGCGTATACAAATTGGATGTATACGGTTCAAAAGCTTCATTGTTGCCCAAGATTTGCGAAGTTGAAGCCGTTGGCATGGGCGCCACCAATAATGAGTTGCGCACTCCGTGTTGCATGACTTCTTTTCTGAGCGAAGCCCAATCCCAACGACCTGATAAATCTTCATCTTTCAAGCCCCAAAGATTGTATTGGAATTCACCTTGTGACATCGGCGAGCCGGCAAAACTTGAATATGGTCCTTCTTCTTTGGCCATTTCCATCGAGGCGGTTACGGCTGCAAAATAGAGCGTTTCAAAAATTTCTTGGTTGAGCTTTTTGGCTTCATCGCTTGTAAACGGCAGGCGCAACATAATAAACGCATCGGCCAAACCTTGTACGCCCAATCCAACCGGACGGTGACGCATATTTGAGTTTTCGGCTTCTTTGACCGGATAATAGTTGCGGTCAATGACTTTATTGAGGTTGCGGGTCACGCGTTTGGTTACGGTAAACAACAATTCGTGGTTGAAGGCTCCGTTCTCTACAAACATCGGAAGCGACAAAGAAGCCAAATTACATACGGCAATTTCATCGGCCGAGGTATATTCCATGATTTCGGTACACAAGTTGGACGAACGAATCACACCCAGGTTTTTCTGGTTTGATTTGCGGTTCGCAGCGTCTTTGTACAACATATAAGGCGTACCAGTCTCAATTTGCGATTCGAGGATTTTTTCCCACAAATCGCGCGCTTTGATGGTTTTGCGCCCTTTGCCTTGCTCTTCATACGACGTATACAAAGCTTCGAACTCTTCTCCGTATGTATCATACAAGCCCGGACATTCGTTCGGACACATGAGCGTCCACTTTCCGTCTTCTTCCACGCGCTTCATGAATAAATCTGAAGTCCACATGGCAAAGAACAAATCACGCGCACGCATTTCTTCTTTTCCGTGGTTCTTTTTCAGGTCAAGGAATTCAAAAATATCGGCATGCCACGGCTCTAAGTAAATGGCAAAACTTCCCTTGCGTTTTCCGCCGCCTTGATCTACATAACGAGCGGTATCATTAAATACGCGCAACATTGGCACAATGCCGTTTGAAGTTCCGTTGGTGCCGCGAATATACGAGCCCGTAGCGCGCACGTTGTGAATAGATAGCCCGATTCCTCCGGCAGATTGCGAAATTTTAGCGGTTTGTTTGAGTGTATCGTATATGCCGTCAATGCTGTCATCGCGCATAGTAAGCAAGAAACACGAAGACATTTGCGGTTTCGGCGTTCCGGCATTGAACAAAGTTGGGGTGGCATGCGTGAAGAATTTCTTCGACATGAGTTCGTAGGTTTCAATCACAGACGCTAAATCATCAAGGTGAATTCCCACTGAAACGCGCATGAGCATATGCTGCGGACGCTCGACAATTTTTCCGTTGATTTTCAGTAAATACGAACGCTCTAAGGTTTTGAAGCCAAAGTAGTCGTAGTTAAAATCGCGGTTGTAAATCACGTGTGAATCTAAAAACTCGGCGTTTTTTTGAATCACTTCGTATACTTCATCTGAAATCAGCGGCGAAGCTTTTCCGGTGCGCGGATTCACGTACTGATACATATCAGTCATGGTTTCAGAGAACGATTTTTTGGTGTTTTTATGCAGGTTAGAAATCGCAATACGCGCCGCGAGCAAAGCATAATCAGGGTGCGTGATGGTCATAGAAGCTGCGGTTTCTGCGGCTAAGTTATCAAGTTCAGAAGTAGTCACGCCGTCGTACAATCCCTCGATAACGCGCATGGCTACTTTTACGGCATCAACCAAATCGTTGAGCCCATAACAGAGTTTCTTAATTCTGTCGGTAATTTTGTCAAACATGACGGGTTCTTTATGCCCGTCTCTTTTTACTACATACATAATGTTTTGTTTTTTGTGACAACAGCAAATCCCTTCACTGTTCTCGGGTAATTGTTATGGTTTTTTAGAAGCATATTCCCGCTTTCGGCTTTATCTTTTTCAAGCATTGCTTTTGCTGGCGCTTAAGCCAATCCTTAAAAAAGGATATCGCCTCAATCGGGGCTAGGCCGTCTGGATTGGGCATTATGGCGTGTAAAAATTCAAGTGGCGTAAATGGAAAATATTTTTTAAAAATCAGCGTCGAATGATATTTTTTGGGCTTCGGTATCATTATTCATCACACCGGCTTTTTGGTATTCGCCTACGCGTTTTTCAAAGAAATTGGTTTTTCCTTGCAACGAAATCATATCCATAAAATCAAACGGATTGCTCACATTGAACTCTCGGGCACAACCCAATTCTACGAGCAATCGGTCTGCGACAAATTCCAAGTATTGCGTCATGAGCGTGGCGTTCATACCAATCAAACTCACCGGCAAAGATTCAGTAACAAATTCGCGTTCAATATTGAGCGCATCTACAATAATTTCACGAATACGCGCCTTTGGAACTTTGTGTACCAAATGGTGGTTGTGCAAATGCACGGCAAAGTCACAGTGTACACCTTCATCGCGCGAGATGAGTTCGTTTGAGAACGTCAAGCCCGGCATGAGTCCGCGTTTTTTGAGCCAGAAAATAGAGCAAAACGCTCCTGAGAAGAAAATGCCTTCTACGGCAGCAAAAGCTATCAAACGCTCGGCAAATGAATCTGATTTGATCCAACGCAAAGCCCAATCAGCCTTTCTTTTAATGGCCGGAAACACTTCAATGGCGTGAAACAATTGGTCTTTCTCAGCTTCATCTTTTACATAAGTATCAATCAAAAGCGAGTAGGTTTCACTGTGGATGTTTTCCATCATGATTTGAAATCCGTAGAAAAATTTCGCCTCCGGATACTGTACTTCATTGACAAAATTCTCGGCCAAATTCTCATTGACAATTCCGTCTGAAGCAGCAAAAAAGGCTAAAATATGTTTGATGAAGTATTTTTCATCAGCGGTAAGGGTGTTGTTCCAATCGGTTAAATCTTGCTGTAGGTCAATTTCTTCAGCCGTCCAAAAACTGGCTTCCATTTTTTTATACCATTCCCATATATCGTGGTGCTTGATTGGGAAAATCACAAAACGGTTTTTGTTCTCTTGTAGAATCGGTTCTATTGCAGACATTTTGGTGTGTTTTTTTGAGTAGAAAAGAGTCAAAATCATCATTTGATTTGACCTGTACAAAGTTGACCATTTGTCATCGATTTTGAAAGCCAAACTTATTCACAATCGGCTGTATTTTTTAACAAAGCTTTAAAATACACAAACACATCCTTGATTTTTTAAAATACTAAAAATCAACTATTTAAAAAATTTATTTTTGATGATGAACGGCTGTTAAAAGCTTTGGAAAGCAGCCAAAACACGGGCTTTTTGACCCCAAAAATGAAGTTCTTTTTTATCTTCTGCGCGGGCTTTTTTGATACTGAGCAGCGACCGTTTCGAGTTCAGAAAACCAATCTTCACCAAAACGTCTGATGAGCGCTTCTTTGACAAATTGATAGACCGGCACTTGAAGTTCTTTTCCTAAAGAGCAAGCATCGTCACAAATGTCCCAACGGTCATAATTGACAGCGGCAAATTCGGTGAAATCTTTGATGCGAATGGGGTATAAATGGCATGAAACCGGTTTTTTCCAATCTAAAGCACCTTGGTTGTATGCTTGTTCAATACCGCACAAGGCCGTTGGCCCGTCAAAAATAACATAAGCACAATCTTTTTCGTCAATGAGTGGTGTTTCAAAATCTTGATCGGTTCCGATGCGCCATGTGCCTTGCGCTTCAATAGCTGCAATGCCCTCCGGACGCAAAAAGGGTTTTACTTTCGGAAAAATGTCTTCTAAAATTTTGGTTTCTTCTTTAGAGAGCGGCGCGCCCGCATCACCATCAACACAACAAGCCCCTTTGCAAGCACTTAAATTGCAGACGAATTCTTTTTCGAGGATATCTTCAGATACGATGGTTTTGCCTAATTGAAACATGCGACAAATTTAAAGAAGTCTGCCGAACTTTGTTTAGAATTGAATGAAGCTTTTCAAAATTAACTTGGTTTTAGCTTTTAACCCAATGATTATGAATAATTTTGCGCCAAAATTCAACCCGATGAACTTTGATTTTAAAGAAATTGCCACGGTGGGTATGGTTCTTTTTGCCGTGATTGACATTGTCGGAACGATTCCGATTATTGTTGATTTACGAGCCAAACACGGTCATATCGAATCTGAAAAAGCAACCTTGGCTGCTGCACTGATCATGATTACCTTTTTGTTTGTGGGCGAAGGCTTCTTATCGCTCATTGGTATTGATGTACATTCTTTTGCGGTGGCCGGCTCATTTGTATTGTTTTTCATTGCCCTTGAGATGATTTTGGGCATTCGCATTTATCGCGATACCGAAGCTAGTTCGGCTTCAATCGTCCCGCTGGCTTTCCCGCTGATTGCCGGCGCCGGAACCATGACAACGCTGCTTTCTTTGCGCTCGCAGTTTTATATTGAAAACATCATTATAGCCATTTTGCTCAATATATTGTTGGTGTATATCGTGTTGAAATCATCGGCTAAAATTGAAAAAATGCTTGGAAAAACAGGTCTTGGCGTGGTTCGTAAAACCTTTGGCGTGGTGCTTCTGGCTATTGCCGTTAAATTATTCGCCTCGAATGTTAAAGGCTTATTTCTGTAAACCCATTTTAGTTACATTTGCTCAAATTTTACTGCGAATATGAAAATATTTACCAATGTTTTGCTGGTGATTGCCCTAGCGCTGGTTATCTTCAATATTACCTTACTTGATTTTAGCGATTTGTTCGGAGAAAAAAGCATCGTAGCCCTCATTGGTGTGGCTGCTTCATTTTGCGCTGTGTGTATTTTGGCGATTTTCAAAATGTCGAAAATAATTGTCGAAAAAACCAAAGGTCGCTCGTAAATGGTTTATGATGTAGTCATCTTGGGCGGAGGTGTAGCCGGAGTATCATGCGCGCTTGTGTTGGGTTCAGCCTACAAAAAAACCTTTGTAGCCAACAAAAAAATTGCACTGATTGCCCATCAAAAAACTTCTTCTCTTCAAGAAGCTTTGTTTAATAATGCCTACGGAATACCTGCCGGAACCCTCGGCGCTGATTTGCTGAGTTCATCGTTAGAACAATTAAATCAATTGTATCCGCACATAGATCAAATTCAAGGCGAAAAAGTTTTTAAAATTGAAGGTAAAGCGCCTCATTTCACCGTTTACACCAACAAAAAAACCTATGACTGCCGCTCTATTGTGGTTGCCATCGGGTATGCTAATACCTTTGACATAGAAGGACTGATGCCGTTTGTAGCGCCACATCCAAAAGCCGTGGCCGAAAAACAACGCATTTACTTGCGCAATCACGATCATTTGGTTTCTGAAGGAATTTATGTAGCAGGAACCCTTGCCGGTTGGCGCAGTCAATTGGCTATTGCTGCCGGAAGTGGAGCTGCGGTAGCCACCGACATCTTAACAGTTTGGAACAACGGCATCGATACGCAAAGCCACGACAGACGCTAGCTACTGCTTTAATGCTGCCTCAATAAGTGGATCTTTTTTGAGTGCAATTTCAAAGTATTTTTCGTCACCAAAAAGTTGGGCAGCAAATTCAGCAGCCAGATATTTTTGGACCAGAGTTTTGTTTTGCAACAAACGAACATGAAGTCCCATTCCATTTAAATGTTTTTGAAGCCGGTTCAGATATTCATCTGTGCTGTTCATGTAGGTAATAAACTTCTGATAGCCCAATTGTAAAAATTTTTCTCGTTGCTGATCAAGTTGTTCAAAAACAAAGTTTGACACTATGCCTGATTCTTGCATGATGTAAGCAATGTTTTCTTCACCTTTTTTACCTTCTAGCGAAACAAAAACATCCGGAACGATGCCTCCGCCGCCATACACAATTTTTCCTTTTTTGGTTTTGAATTTGAGCGAGTCGGCTACTTTAATGCTGTCTTTATCATACAATTCACCGTTTTCAAAACGATGGTTGAACTCATTTTCATAATCAGCTTCGTCGCCTTTTTTATAAGGCTTTTGAATTGACCTTCCTGAAGGAGTAAAATACCGAGCTACTGTGAGTCTCACTGCCGAACCATCGTCAAAACTCGTTTCTTTTTGCACCAATCCTTTGCCAAAAGATCTGCGACCAATGATGATTCCCCGATCATTGTCCTGAATCGCGCCGGCCAAAATCTCACTGGCCGAGGCACTGTTTTCATTGATTAGAATGCAAACCTTTCCTTCTTCAAAATCACCAACTTCAGTAGCATAGGCTTTTTCAATTTTCCCTTTTTTGTCTTTGGTAAAAACAATAAGTTTTTTGTTGGGTAAAAGCTCGTCGGCAATTTTAATGGCCATTTCCATATAACCACCGCTGTTGTCTCGCAGGTCAATGACAAAAGTTTTCATTCCGGCATTGCGCAATTTTGTCATACCTACTTGAAATTCGTCATAAGTTGTTTCGGCAAAACGGTTTATTTTTAAATAACCTACCGTTGGGGTGAGCATCAGGGAAGCATCGACACTTTTAATAGGAACCACCGAGCGCTTTAAATGAACCTTGAATTTTTTCTTAGTGCTTTTTCGGTATACCGTTAATTCCAGCGGAGAACCTTCGTCCCCTCTGAACTCAGAAAACAAATAATCTGAATCGAGCTTACGACCATACAAACGGGTTTTCCCGGCATATAAAATTCGGTCTCCGGGCATAATTCCGGCTTTGGCCGATGGCCCATTTTCAAGCGGCTTGATCACTGCAACCGTATCTTTGTATAAAAAGAAATTAATCCCGACTCCTACAAAATCACCTTTCATGTTCACAGCCTCCTCGGCCTGAACGCTTGGCGGCATATACACCGAATGCGGATCAAGTTGCGCCAAAATATTGGTCACGGTTAAATCAACTATTGAATCGGTATTGACAGAATCTACATATTCTGTATCAATGAGTTCCAAAAGACGGTTGAGTTTGTTTTTCGGATTGTTGGTGAGCCAATGTTTGTTCCGTGCCGGAAAATTAAAATAACCGCCCAATAAAAATCCCAGCGCCAAAGCAACTCCCAACAACAACGGAATATAAACGCGGTTTTTATTCATCAGTCTAGCTCTTCAATTTGATCGACTTCTACGCCGGCTTTGAGCAAAAAATCAACACCTTCGGTATCGCGATAACCTATCTGATATACCACGCGTTTGATACCGGCCTGGTGAATGAGTTTGCTGCATTCTTTACACGGTGATAGGGTAATATATAAAGTCGCGCCTTGACAACTTTGGGTGGATCCGGCTACTTTGAGAATCGCATTGGCTTCGGCATGCAACACATACCAATTGGTGAGCCCGGATTCATCTTCACAACAATTGTCAAAGCCTGAAGGGGTTCCGTTATAACCGTCTGAAATAATCATGCGATCGCGCACAATGATGGCGCCTACTTTTTTTCGTTCGCAATAAGAAAGTTGGCTCCACTCACGGGCAATGCGCAAATAAGCCTTGTCGTATTTATTGAGTTTATTGGGTTTCATAGATTTTTTAAAAATTCTGAGGCCAAAATCATCGGCAAAGTCACCCCTACAATAAAGGCTGAGATGACCAACACAAAATCGCGATGAGAGCATTTTAAAAATGTGCGGGCAATATACGATAAAATGAGCATTGTGAGCACCACTGTTGCTTGAGCGCCTTCAATACCCAAGGCAAATTCCAAGAGCGGAAATATTTTATCTGAAGCGGCTCCGGGCAATAAGGTTTTAAAGTAATTTGAAAAACCCAATCCGTGGATCAGACCAAAAAACAAAGTAACCGCCACACCCAATAGGGTAGTTTGTTTTGCAGCAGATTTTTTAAACGAAAAAAAATTGGTCACTGCCGCGAGCAAAATAGTTAGCGGAATACAAAATTCAACAAATATACTGTTGATTGAGAGCCATTCAAAAACCGACAACACCAAAGCCAGCGTGTGTCCGAAAGTAAAAACCGATACCAACAAAAGCAATCGCTTCCAATCTTTGAAAACATAACTTGCCGAAAGCGCCATCAAAAAAAGCACATGATCATACGCCTGAATATTCAGCACGTGTTTGAGGCCAATGGTAAAATAAATGGTAAAGTCGCTCATAAAATTAATTTGAACCAACCGCTTTTCAATAGTGGGTAAACTTACAATATATTCAACTAAAAAAATCTTAAAAAAAGCTAAGTTTTTTTGAATAAAAAGCAGCCGTTTTGTTTCATCAACTGTTAAATAGATTTATATTTGCAGCAAATAAAAACAAACACATTATGTCTATCTCTGATCTATTCGACAACGAATTTAAATCTAGAAATAAAGGTCACTTTTCTGCCATCGTAAGAGTTGCTATGACCGACGGAAATGTCTCTGAAGAAGAGAAAAAATTCCTCGAAAAACTGGCTACCAAACTTGAAATTTCTCATGAAGAGTTTGAAGAAATCATTGAAAATCCACTCAAATATCCCATCAATCCGCCGTATTTGTATTCGCAAAGATTAGAGCGTTTGTATGATTTAGGGCGTATGGTACATGTAGATCATCATTTGGGGAACAAGCAAGAAATTTTGCTTAAAAAATTCGCCATTGCTTTGGGCTTTACCCCGGCCAACGTGAATTATATTGTAGATAAAGCCCTAACGCTCATTGAGAAAAAAGTGGACATCGATACCTTTATTTACGAAATGACCCACATGAATAAATAATAGATTTTATACCATAAAAAAAGCCGCTTCCAAAAAAAGCGGCTTTTTATTTATATCTGTTTTTTACTAAGAATGATGTGCTTTGTGCATGAATTCTTCAGCTTTTTCAACCATGTTATAACTGCCGCAGAAAAATGGCACGCGTTGGTGTAACTCGGTGGGTTGAATTTCCATGATGCGGCCAAAACCGTCCGAGGCTTTGCCTCCGGCTTGTTCGGCAATAAACGCCATCGGGTTGCACTCATACAGCAAACGCAATTTTCCTTTGGGCGCTTTTGAACTGGTCGGATAAATATAAATGCCGCCTTTGATCATATTGCGGTGAATATCTGAAACCAAACTACCTATGTAGCGCGAAGTATAGGGCCTATCGCCTTCTTCTAACTGACAGTATTTGATGTAATCTTTCACGCCTTGCGGAAAATGCACATAGTTGCCTTCGTTGATGGAGTAAATTTTACCATCTTTAGGGAATTGCATATTCGGATGTGACAAATAAAACGTTCCAATGGCCGGGTTGAGCGTAAAACCATTCACGCCGTGGCCGGTAGTATAAACAAGCATGGTGGAGGTTCCGTAAATAACATAACCCGCGGCCACTTGTGCGGTTCCGGGTTGTAAGAAATCTTCAAGCGTTACGGGCGTTCCCACTGGTGTGATGCGTCTAAACACCGAAAAAATAGTTCCCACCGAAACGTTTACGTCAATATTTGAAGAACCGTCGAGCGGATCCATCAGCACCACATATTTATTGTTGTGGCCTTTGTCTAAACCTTGTACAGTGATAAAATCGTCGCTTTCTTCAGAGGCAATTCCGCACACAATTTCGCGGTTGATGAGCGTTTGAATAAAAATATCGTTGGCATAAACGTCGAGCTTTTGTTGGTCTTCACCTTGAATATTTTGCTCGCCGGCTGCTCCAACAATATCCACCAATCCGGCTTTGTTGACTTTGTAGTTGACCACTTTGGCCGCCAATCGAATCGAGTTGATAATTTTAGATAATTCACCTGAGGAATACTGATGATCTTTTTGTTTTTCGATGATAAATTCACCCAGGGTTCTGTTGCGTTCTTCCATTGCGAAATCGTTGTAGTTATGGGTGCAAATATCGGTTTTTTTATCAAACCTAAAGTTATTTTACGGTAGAGTTTATCGGATTTGTATATTTGTTTCCGACTGAACTGATTCCCCTAGCCCGGATAGCAACGGTTATCCTTTTGCGATGGCGTTCAGCGCAAAAGATAAAAGTGAATAGCCGGATATAGCTACCCAAAAAAATGATAAAAATTCGCATCGGAACTCCATCAGACATGCCCGCCGTTCTTGAGCTGATTCAAGAATTGGCCATTTTTGAACGCGAGCCCAATGCCGTGGTGGTCACCGCTGATGATTTGGTGCGCGATGGTTTTGGACCGCAACCTATGTTTGGTACTTTTGTGGCCGAGGTGGAAGGCAAGATTGTAGGCATGGCGCTTTATTATTATCGGTATTCAACCTGGAAAGGCCGCACCATTCACCTCGAAGATTTGATTGTTCAAGCCGCAATGCGCGGTCAAGGCGTGGGCGAAGCGCTTTATGCGCATGTTTTAAAGCAAGCGCAAAAAGACCAGGTGCGCCGCGTTGAATGGAACGTACTCGATTGGAATACGCCAGCGATTGCTTTTTATGAAAAATCAGGCGCGCGCGTGCTGGATGATTGGCGTGTAGCCCAGATGGACGATGTGGCAGTGACAAAATTTGTGAATCAATATTTTTCTGAACCATAAGATATGAAGATATTCAAGTTTGGCGGAGCGTCGGTTAAAGATGCCGCCGGGATTAAAAATGTATACTCAGTACTCGAGCAAGTAGGTTATAGCGATGTTTTGCTCGTGGTTTCGGCCATGGGAAAAACCACCAATGCGCTCGAAGTGGTGGTGCATGATTATTTCAACAAATCGGCTTCGTTGCAATCGTCTATTCAAGAAGTCAAAAAATACCACAACCAAATTTTGCTCGATTTGTTTGAAGATGACAAACACGCGGTTTTTGCGGCTGTGAATGCTTGGTTCACCGAATTGGATTATTTTTTGGGCCACAACAAATCGCCGAATTACAATTTTGTATACGATCAAATTGTAAGTATGGGCGAGCTGATTTCGACCACAATTTTATCACATTATATGAACCATCGTGGCATGAAAACCCAATGGGTTGATGTGCGCGGACTGATTAAAACCGATGCTACGTATCGCGATGCCGAAGTAGATTGGGAAGTTACTCAAAAGAACATTTCTAAAGGCGTCAAACGCAAGATACTCAACATCAGCCAAGGTTTTTTGGGCGCCGATGACAACGGATTTACCACGACTTTGGGCCGAGAAGGTTCTGATTATACCGCAGCTATATTTGCCTACTGTTTGGGTGCCGAAAGCGTCACGATTTGGAAAGACGTTCCGGGGGTGATGAATGCCGATCCGCGTTATTTTGAAAATGCGCGTCTGCTGAATCAAATTTCGTATCGTGAAGCCATTGAGCTGGCCTTTTACGGTGCCAGTGTGATTCACCCGAAAACCTTGCAACCACTTCAGAAAAAAGAGATTCCGCTGTATGTAAAATCATTCCTCGAGCCGCTTTTACCAGGTACAAGTGTGGCCAAAGGCGCTGATTTAGAGCCGCAACTTCCGTGTTTTATTGTCAAAAAGAACCAGTTGCTCGTATCGCTTTCGTCGATTGATTTTTCATTTATTGTAGAAGACAACATCAGCGAGATTTTTGCTTTGTTGCATCAGTTTAAAATAAAAGTGAGCTTGATTCAGAATTCAGCCATTAGTTTTTCAGTGTGTATTGAAGATAAATTCGGCAACTTTGACCAGCTCAAATCCATCTTGGCCAAGAAGTTCCGGGTGGCTTATAATGAAAATGTTTCGCTGTATACCATTCGTCATTTTAACGCACAAGCGGCCCAAATGGTGGAAGAAGGCAAAACGGTTTTGCTCAAACAAATCAGCCGCGAAACCATGCAAATCATCACCAAAGAAGCTTAGCGCCAGAAAATCCGATTCGGCAGTAAAACACTACTTTTGCTCTTTAGCCGTTAATAGTGAAATGCTGAAGAAACTACTTTTGGGATGGGCGATTTTGTTTTTTTCTGGGCTTTGGGCTCAGGAAATAGAAACGCCGTACAAAGCCCGAAAAATTCTAGCGGTTCGCGATACTATTGCTGTTGACAGCGTGAGTGTGAATGCGGCCTTTTTTAAATTGCTCGACAAGAATCAGCGCGAGATTGATACCGCTTTTTACCACATGGATTTTGCGAAAGGGCAACTCGTTTTAAAACCTAACTTTGAACATTTTTCTGATACACTCACGGTGCGCTTTCTTAAATTTCCGGAATCAATTACGCGGACTTATAGCGTGTATAACCAAAGTCGCGTGGTCAAAACTGAAACCGGACAGTACCGTTTGTATGAAGTCTCAGACAATCCGTATAAAAAATTTACGCCTTTTGACGGACTCAACACTTCGGGCAGCATTACGCGCGGTGTTACGGTGGGCAACAACCAAAACACGGTGGTCAACTCAAATCTTGACTTGCAAATCACCGGAAGAATTTCAGACAAAGTAAGCATACGCGCTTCCATTCAAGACAACAATATTCCTTTACAAAGCAATGGTTACTCACAAAAACTCGATGAATTTGATCAGATTTTTGTAGAACTATTTGCCGATCGTTGGAACATCCGCGCCGGTGATTTGTTTCTGGAAAATCGTCAATTGCGCTTTGTCAATTTCAATAAAAAAGTACAAGGTATTGCTGCCCGATTCAATTTTGGTGCACCCGATAAAACCACTGAGGTTTTTGCCTCAGCCGGCTTGGTTCGCGGACAATACGCCCGCAGTACTTTTGTAGGACAAGAAGGCAATCAAGGTCCGTATAAATTGCGCGGAAACAATGGTGAATTATACGTTTTGGTCATTTCGGGTTCTGAGCGTGTCTATGTGAACGGGATTTTGCTCAAGCGCGGCGAAAACAATGATTATGTGATTGATTACAACGCCGGCGAGGTGACTTTTACTTCGCTTTTTCCGATTACTTCTGAGATGCGCATCAATATTGAATATCAGTTTTCAGACCGAAACTACAGCCGTTTGGTTACACATTTTGGGGCCGAACACAAACGCGATGATTGGAGCATTGGCGCGCAAGTATATTCAGAAAACGACTTGAAAAACCAGCCGTTACAACAAAACATTTCAGCGGAACAAGCGCAAATCTTGGCTCAGGCCGGAGATGATCAGAATTTGATGGTAGCGCCATCGGCTTATGTAGACACCTTTGCCGAAAACAAGATTTTGTATGAAAAAGTCATCCAAGATGGTCAAGAAACATTTGTCCGATCAACCAATCCCGATGCGGTTTTGTACAATGTGCGGTTTACCTTTATCGGAAAGGAACAAGGCGATTACGATGTGTCGAATGAAGCCGTTGGCAGAGTTTATACATATGTCCCACGCCAAAACGGTCAAAAAAAAGGCAGTTATGACCCCATCATCAAACTCATAGCGCCCGTTAAATTACAGATGGCAACCGTTTTCGGAAAATTCAATCCGTCTGAAAAAACCAAAATTGATTTTGAAACCGCTTTGAGCAACAACGATGTGAATTTGTTTTCATCTAAAGATGATTCAAACAACCAAGGTTTGGCCGGGCGTCTGAACGGACAACAGCGTTTGTTTACCGGAACATGGAAGCTTGATGCACTTGCTCAGTATCAATTTGTGCAAAAAAACTTCAGAACCATAGAACGTTTGTATTCAATTGAATTTGACCGCGATTGGAACCTGACTTCTGCCTCGGGCAATCAAGGTTTATTTTTGGGTGGAATCATGGCTGAGTTACCGCAAAAAGGCAGCTTGAGTTATCAATTTGAAAACCTCAACTTTTCAGAAAACTTCAACGGAAATAGGCACAGTTTGAATACTGCTTTTGTGCTCAATCGTTGGAATATTCAGAGTAAAAGCAGTGTCATGAACAGCAACGGCAGTATCAGCAACTCCAAGTTTATTCGCAGCAAATCTCAGCTGAAATATCACTTCAAAAAACAATGGATTGGCTCATCGCTCAGACTTGAAAACAACCAAGAAAAAGTCAAAAGTACCCAAAGTTTGTCTTCGCTCAGCCAGCGTTTTACAGAATATGGTGCGTTTGTGGGCCGCGGCGACAGTACCAAAGTTTTTGCCGAAGTAGGTTTTTTGCATCGAATCAATGACAGTTTGGTGGGCAATCGATTGCAAAAAGTCAATACTTCAAATACGTATTATCTGAAATCAAAACTCTTGCAAAACGACCGACATGACTTGGCCTTTTTTGTCAACTACCGAAATTTATCTTATGAAGACGTAACCCGCGCTGATGAACCTTCCTTGAATTCGCGCGTGCTCTACAGCGGACGATTTTTGAATCAATTGATACAAACCACGACAGCTTATGAAACCGCTTCTGGCACCATTGCCCGACAAGAATTTACTTATTTAGAAGTTGAACCCGGACGCGGTGTTTATGCTTGGAACGATTATAACAACAACGGCATTCAGGAATTACAAGAATTTGAAATTGCGCCTTTTCCGGATCAGGCCAAATATATTAGGGTGTTTTTGCCCAATCAAATCTTTGTCAAAACACATCAGAATAAATTTTCGGCCAGTGTAACACTCAATCCATCGCAATGGCTGCAAAAAGATGGCATCCGAAAAGTTCTGTCGCATTTTTACAACCAAACTTCGTATTTAATTGATCGAAAAATCAGCAGAAACGGCAGCAATTTTGACCTCAATCCGCTGAGCAACTCTGAAAAAAACTTACTCGGACTCACAACTTCTATCAGAAACAGTTTGTTTTACAATCGCGGCAAACAACATCATTCGGTGACGTATAATTATCTTGAGAATCGCGCCCGCAATTTGCTCTCGGCCGGGGCACAAGAAAACAACAATGAGTCGCATCAAATTCAATACATGCATTTGATTCAAAAACTATGGCTCGTAGATTTATCCGGAAAATTGGGCCGAGCGACTTCAAACGCTGAGAATTATGCCGCGCGCAATTATCGCTTGAAACTCTGGCAAGTCAACCCAAAAATATCTTACTTATTTTCTGAGAATGCCAGCTGGGATGTTTTTTATGAATATCAAGACAAAAAAAATCAATTGGTTGGTTTTGAAACGCTCAAGCAGACACGTATTGGTACTTCATTTACATACAATGGCTTGAAAAAAATCAGTGTCAACGGAGAATTTTCGCTGTACAAAAATGATTTTTCGGGCGATGCACTTTCGCCGGTGGCTTTTCAGATGCTTGAAGGTTTACAACCCGGACAAAACAGCACTTGGCGCTTGCTTTTTCAAAAAAGTTTGACTGATTACCTTGATGTAAATGTGAGCTATCAAGGCAGAAAAAGTGAAACGAGCAACACCATCCACAACGGAAGCATTCAACTTAGAGCATATTTTTAGAAAAAAGCTTTTTATTTTTAGAAAAAAGTTACCTTTAAGTGATTAATTTAACACCTTAAAACCATGAAAAAATTATTTGTTTTGTGCCTGATTTTGGCATTTTCAACTTCGGTTTTTGCCCAAGAAAAAGATAAAAAAACAACCAAAGCCAAAACCGAAAAAGCGGTAAAAGAAAAAAAAGAAAAGGCTGATAAAAAGAAAGAAAAAGCAGCTGATAAAAAAGAGAAAGCAGCAGAAAAAGCTGAAAAGAAAGCAGATAAAGTAAAAGAATCAGCCAAAAAAGAAGCTGACAAAGCACAAAAGAAAACAGCTAAAGCAAAAGAAAGCGCTCAAAAGGAAACTGAAAAAGCCGAAAAAAAAGCTGACAAAGCCAAAGAAACAACCAAAAAAACAGCAGAAAAAGCGAGCAAAAAAGCAGAATCTAAAGTGCGTGAAACCACTGAAAAAGCACCTAAAACTCCGGATAAAGTTACCGGAATGTACAACGGTAAAAAAGTCTACACAGGGCCTCGTGGCGGGAGATATTACATTAACTCCAACGGAAATAAAACGTATATTTCAGATGACAAATAGTTCAAGATAAATGCAAAAGAAAAAGCCGAAGTGAATACTTCGGCTTTTTTTGTGGAGAAGATGGGGCTCGAACCCACGACCTCTTGGCTGCCAGCCAAGCGCTCTAGCCATCTGAGCTACATCCCCAAGAATGCGATGCAAATATATAAATTAACTCTTGACTGGCAAATAAAATTATTCATGAATGTATTTGAAACATTTTTTTAAAAAAACTGAATTTGATGATTAAAAGGTTAGTTTTTTTCATTAAAATTGTAAAATTTTCTAAAAAACACTCACTATTAACTACTTACTCAAACATGAAAAAAACTACTCTTCTCTTTTTTTTAATGTGCCTTAGCTATTTTGGCCAAGCGCAAACCGTGGCTTCTGAGAGCTTTGACACTGCCTTAGGCTGGACCTCAACCACTGTCACCAGTGATGCAGGAACTACCATCAACGCTTGGGCGCGCAGAACTACCGGAGGTGCTCCGAACTGTGCTCCGTTTTCTGGAGCCGGGATGGCTCGATTTAATTCATACAACATTACCTCTGGAGGAACGGGTCGTTTGACTTCCCCAGCGATCACCTTCCCAGACGGAAGATATAGAGTAAAACTCAAAATGTATCGCGACTCAGGTTACCCGACCGATGCCGATAACATCAAAGTATACTACAACACTACTGGTGCTGCCGGAGGCACTGTACTTGGTACTGTTAATCGCTCTACACAATTGGCACCGGTTGTTTCAGCTGACGGTTGGTACAGTTATGCCTTTGATATTCCGGGCAACATCAGCGGAACCGGATATATCGTGATTTTAGGAACTTCAAGATACGGAAACAATATCTTTATTGATCAAGTTTCTGTTGACTTGATTCAGGCTGTGGATGCTGAAACTACCGTAGTGAATATGAATTCAATCGAAACTACAGGCAATAAAAGCATCACAGGAACCATCAAAAACATGGGTACTGCAGACATCAATTCATTTGATGTAAAATGGCAAATTGACAATGGCGCTGTTTATACGCAAAACGTAAGCGGTTTAACGCTCACTGCCGGTCAAACATACAACTTTACACATCCTGACTCGTGGG
Source organism: Flavobacterium sp. (assembly GCA_027484725.1). Classification (GTDB taxonomy): domain Bacteria; phylum Bacteroidota; class Bacteroidia; order Flavobacteriales; family Flavobacteriaceae; genus Flavobacterium. The sequence goes on from JAIXSK010000017.1 coordinate 398,123, forward strand.
ATGCCACGCCGGGTTTATATTCTTTGAAAGTATGGGTTTCTAATGTAAACGGAGCCGGAGATGACGGCGATCTGACCAATGACCAAATAACCAAAACGGTTTCTGTGGCCAGCGGAAGCGTTACTCGACTTCCGTTGTATGAAAAATTCTCAAGTTCAACTTGTGGTCCTTGTTACTCGTTCAACACCAATTACTTTAGTCCGTTTTTGTCTACCGGAACCAACGAGGAAGACTTAGCTTTGATCAACTATCAAGTAAACTGGCCGGGTACTGGTGACCCATACTATACGACCGAGGTTGGCGCCCGAGTGGCTTATTACGGTGTGAGCGGTGCTCCTACTCTTTTTGTTGATGCAAAAGAGGGAACTAGTTCGAGTACTACACTTTTACAATCTGCTTTAAATTCAGCCAAATCAAAACCAGCCTTTTTTGGCTTGACGGCTACCCACCAATTAGATTTAGAAGATTTGACCGTAAACATCAACATCATGCCCTACCTTACCGGAAACTACAAAATTCATGTGGCAGTCGTTGAAAAAGAGACTACCGGTAACGTGGCGACCAATGGCGAAACCTCATTCCACAACGTAATGATGAAAATGATTCCGGATCCCAACGGTACTTCTGTAGATTTTACTCATGATGTGGCTAACACACAAACTTTACAAGGAAACTTAGCCGGTTTAAACATTGAAGAATTAAACGATTTGGCCGTGGTGGTATTTATTCAAGACCAAGCCAGTAAAGCCATCATGCAAGCTGCTTATTCAGCAGATTTGTTGGCCAATACTACTTTCAATAAATCATTTGCACGCATTTGGCCAAATCCGTCTACAGGCATCATCAACATCAAAGCAGAAAAAGCGGTTCAATTAGAAGTTACAGACATTACCGGAAAAATTGTATATCCAACAGCACAAGTAATGGCAGGAGGTTCTGTGAATTTGAGCTTTTTACAAAAAGGGATGTACTTAGCCAAAATGACCGATGAAAACGGCAACAGCCAAGTGCAAAAAATCATGCTCAAATAATACAATTAAAAAACAAACAAATATGAAAAAGATAGTGTTCATTGGTTTACTCATGTGCGGCTTGAACATACAAGCGCAGTTAACCATGACCAAACAAGACGGAACCCCAATTAGTTCGGGGCAAGTTTTTGGCTTTAATGCCGCAACTTATCCTGAAGGTGAATTAGATTTCTACGTTCACAATTTATCATCGGCACCAGCCAATGTAAGAATCAACTGCTACAGTCTAATCAATACCGATGGCGTAGGATTTGAGCTTTGCTTTGCCAATGAATGTTTGTCATCGGTTGAAGAAGGAACCAATTATCCCATCAACTCTCCTTATTTAACCATACCCGCGGGTGGTCGCAGTGGCAATGACGGTCACTTATTGAACACGGTTGTGGGGGTTGCACCGTATCCGAAAGACTATTCTTTTAGAGCATTTCAAGTAGGAAATCCGGCAAATTTTGTTGATATTACCTATCGTTTTGATCCGGCTTTGTCTACTGAAGAAATTGAGCAACTACAAACATCCGGTGTGATTGTCAAGTCTACTGTGATGCAAAATGAGTTGACCTTAGATGCGCTCAAACCTACTGCTTTTGAATTGTTTGATTTAAACGGGAAAGTGGTTTTAAAAGCCGAGTTAAAACACGAAGTTAAAACTTTCAATGTATCGCAATTACCAGCGGGTATGTATGTTTTGCATTTTACCGACAGTTACGGAAATCGCTCAACGCAAAAAGTAATGAAGAATTAAAACTTCTGAAAATAATCAAAAGAGGTCTGTCGTTTGGCAGGCCTTTTTTGTTTAAAACGAATTGATCCAGTCTTCTACCAATTGAAGTCCCTCGCGGTGCTTGACAGATCTTCCCAGAGCCGGCATAATGTGGAAGAAATCAGTCGTGGTTTCAAGTCGGTAATACAAAATAGATTGCGCCGGATTGTTCGGATAAACAATACGCCCGTTATAACCTGGCAGCGTATGCTCAGCTTGCATTCCTACGCCCATATTATGCGGATCTTCGGTATTCTTGAATTCAAACCGCAAGTCAAATTCTTGGGCTTCACCTTGCTCTTTGTGGCAATGCGCACAGTTGGCGTCAAAATATGAACGGATCCGCAAATTGAGCGGTTGGCTGGCATCGTTATAATTCACTACAGAACTAATTTGTGCCGGCAAAGTTTGGTTTAAATATCCTTTTGAGACCCACTCGCTCAATTGATTACGGGCACCATCAGTGTAGGTATAATTACTGTTGAGATTTTGTGGTTTGATGCCAATTGGGCTGTTTTTGTGGGTAACAATGTTCCCGTGGCAACGTGCGCAATCAACCGTTGTTGAAGGCGTTTTATATGTAAATTGCAACTGTTCAGAACCTTGTTGTATATTGAGTGTGCGCGTAGTGCTAAGTGTTTGCAAAAAAGCATCGGTTTGCTCGTCGTTCCAAATGTATTCTACAAAAATCCAACCGTCGCTTTTGCGAATCATCAATCGGGTTTCAATGATTTTGGTGGTCAAATCGGGTAATAAATTGTTGTAATAAAAAATCTTCACCAATACCGCACCTACAGGCAAATCAAGTACATCTGTATCGCTCACATAGGTAGCTTTTGTACTTTTAGGCATCCAAACAAATCGCTTTTTGAGCGCGTAATCAGAGAACAATTCACTCGTTGGTTGATAAGGCAACAAACCATATACGGGCTCAAGATTTTTCATGGCTCCTTTAAAAAACTGATAATCTGAAAGTTTTGGATACGGTACCTGAGATAAATCACATACCACCGGAGATGTTTGTGGAACTTTAGTATAATTATCATCGCTGGACGAGCATGAAAAAAGCATCGCCAAGAAAAGCAGCCCTATGATTCTGTTGCAGCGAAGAATTTTCATTTGTTAAAAAGAAGTATTAAACGACAATGAAACACCTGAATTTTCGTCTACAAATCGGCAAACACCACCCACGCAAACCAATCCACCTCTTTGACGTCCATAATTCAGAGCCAATCGCGTTGCTTTTTTTCTGAAAGACCCGCCGACATTGTAGTAGTGATTCCGATAATAATCTAAGTCATTTCCGTAGTTATACAAATCATAAGCATAAACCGTAAACATAGCATTGAGGTTGAATTCAAGCGTTGCAGCAGCCCAGTTTTTTCGGTCGTAATCTGCCCACATATGTTCGCCCATGAATCGAACAGAACGTGCCCCGGAAATTTTATAGGTAGCCTCGGCACCTACAATTTGTGTATTGATTTCGCCGGTTGCGTCTTCAATATATTTTTTGTTGTAATATTGATTGATATAGGTAAAGCCCGTGAGCCATTTTGGATTGATTTTTTTGATGATTTCAACATTATAATCTGTGAACATTCTTTGGCCAAATCCGAAGAAATCAGTTTTGTAATCTTGTGGCAAATTGATGTAATAAGTTCCGCTGAGTGCATTCCAATTAGAGCAATTCAAAGCGAGTTTGGTTCCGTATTTTCCGCCAAGTTTGGTGCCTTTTTTAAAATCGTAAAACATATCTATTTGGCCGCCAATTTCTCCTGCTTTTACAAAATTAGTTCCCGCTAAAAGCACATTCGGCTGCGCTTGATAAACATAAATGTTGGCCAAATTGTAATGGTGTTGTTTGGTTAAACTAGGCACATAATTCATGATTCGATCATTGAACACATTGCCTTTGGCAGCTCGCTCAGAAAAAAAACTCATGTTTTCTAAACGTCTAAAACTAGCGTCAATACCAAATCCTTTTTTAGAAAATCCTGAGTTGATTAAAATTGCATTTCCGGGTTTAATGAGTCGTTTGTCAATTTGTCCGGGCGCTTGAACCACGGCATCGGGTGATTTATAATCATATTCAGCAGAAAAATATACAGACCCGTGTGATAAACTCATACGGCTCCCGATTCCGTTGGTTGTATTGTCAAAATTTGGGTTGAGGATGTTGGTCTTTTCATAGCGCCAAATATAATCTCCGCCAAAACTCAGACTGGTGGTTTTCCAACCCATTAATTCTGAAACTGTAAAATCAAAATTACCCCCATAAATATGTGATTCTGCCACATCAAAACCGGTGCGCTGTTGTCCGTAGATTCCTTTAAAAGTCAAAAAATCTGTGGGTTTGTAAACAATGCGCCCACCGCGCAAAGCATTGTTGATGCCCAGCGCTCTATCTTCCCAACTTCTGAAAAGCAAACCACTGCCAAACTGCTCATAAAAATACCCGGCCGTAACATCGATTTTTTCGCCTTTGTATTGTGCAAAATAAGTGGCAACATTGGTGTGGTTGTACTTCGGGTTCATGTTCAAAAGCGCTTGCTGCTCATAGGCTTCGGCTTGAATTCCAAATATCCATTTACCGATCTTGTAGTTGGCAAACAAATAACTGTTGCTGCGCAGCGGATCTACCGGGTGAACTGTCGGATTATTGAATTGATCTTTGAGGCCTTTATCATTTAAATACCATTGCACATTGCTTTCAAAACCGCCGCTAAAACTGCCTTTTTCTTTTTCTTGTGCACAAACCAAGAGTGTTCCGAAAAACAAAGCCATCCAGAGGCTTATTGAGGATTTCTTCATGATTTAGAGTTGCTTTAGTTTAGCGAGTAATTCTGTTTCGCTGCCCGGTACATAACCGTTCTGAATATGAACAATTTGGCCATTTTTAACCACAACGGTATACGGAATGTTGACAATGGTTAATGCTCTTTTAAAATCTTGATTGCTATCAAGTAAAACCTGATAATTCCAACCTTTTCCGTTGATCAGTGGTTTGACGCGTTTTTGGGTTCGGGCATCATCGGTAGCCACAGCAATGACTTCTAGGTTGACTTCTTTTTTCCAATCATCTATTACCTCATTGAGTTCATCGAGTTCATTGATGCAAGGCGCGCACCAAGTGGCCCAAAATGAAAATATGTATATTTTGTCTTTCTCAGCAAAATCTTTTTTTACAGACATCATTTTGCCTTCTAAATTGGCCAGTGTTACCTCAGGAAGTGGTGTTTGGGCATTTGCCGATAAACAAAAAAACAAAAAAATTAAAGCGATTTTTTTCATCATTATTGCGATTATGGCTACAAATAAATAAATAATTCAATGAATACTAAAAGAAATTTTATTTTATTTGTAAATCACAAACCAATACCTTGATTTGCTATGAGATTATGGGCTGTAAATTTATTTTTGGCTGTTGCTTTATCAACTGTTTCATGTCAAAAAACCGAAATAATCGAAATAAAACCTGACAGTACTCCTTTGGCACCGCCCGTTTCTGGCTATTTTCAAAAAAATGTTCTAATAGAAGATTACACTGGTACCTGGTGCGGCAACTGTACCCGTGTAGCCTGGGCCATTGAAGAGGCCAAAAAAGCTTCAGATAAAGTAGTATCGGTCGCTATTCACAACGGAAACGACCCTTATCATTTTGCCGGAATTGAACCACTTAAAAATTTAGTTTTTCCGGGTGTCAATAGCCTTGCCTTACCGCTTTCAAGACTCAACCGAATGATGGTCTGGACATTTCCGGAAACCACGTACATTCAAGAAGCTATTGATCTCACAAGCAACAACACTACATTAGGCTTAGCGATGAGTTCAACAGTAGCCAATGGTCAAATTAACCTAGAAGTGCACACTCGTTTTTTAGAAGATTACAGCAACCTTAAATTAGTTGTTTATTTACTCGAAGATCATCTTTTATACAACCAACGCAACTACATCACTGAATTATATGGCGGTTTACCGGTTATTCCGAACTTTGAACACAACCACGTGCTGAGGGCTTCATTAACCAACATTGTAGGTGAAGCCATGGAAGGAACCATTAGAAATGCTATCGTCACCCGACGCTTCAACGTTCCGGTTCCAAGCAATATTGCCAACGCTGAAAACCTTAGTTTTGTGGCTTTTGTAACCGACGCCAATCATATAGCACTCAATGCAAGAGCTGCCCTAGCCAACGAAGTTCAAGACTTTCAAGAAAACCCTTAGAATTGTTTAGACCGCTTTTTTAGGAGAACACATCAACTGTTTTCTTTGCTAAATCTAAGGCGTCTCAATTAAAACCTTATTTTTGTGCGGTAAAAGGCGCGTATGAATACTATTAGAATCACCAAGCAATTTAGTTTTGAAACCGGACATGCACTTTTTGGCTACGACGGAAAATGCAAAAACGTACACGGACACAGCTATAAATTATCGGTAACGGTGATTGGACATCCTATAACGGATACTTCAAACGTAAAATACGGAATGGTGATTGACTTTTCAGATCTGAAAAAAATTGTCAAAGAAGAAATCGTCGATTTGTTTGACCATGCCACAGTTTTCAACCAAAACACGCCGCATGTTGAACTGGCACACGAACTCAAACAGCGCGGTCACCATGTGATTTTGGTGAATTATCAACCCACCAGTGAAAATATGGTGATTGATTTTGCACAAAAAATCAAAAGCCGATTGCCTCAAAACATCGCGTTATTTTCATTAAAACTTCAGGAAACCGAATCGTCTTATGCCGAATGGTATGCCTCAGATAATTTGTAATGATGAACCTCGCTGCTCACCAAAAAGTCTATTTCGCATCTGACCAACATTTTGGAGCGCCCACCCGCGCACTGAGTCTTCCGCGTGAGCAAAAGTTTTTGACTTGGCTAGACGAAATCAAAAAAGATGCAGCGGTCCTTTTTTTGGTAGGCGATTTATTTGATTTTTGGTTCGAATATCAAACCGTAGTGCCCAAAGGTTTTGTACGCATCTTGGGCAAACTGGCTGAAATGCGCGACAGCGGCATAGAGATATACTTTTTTGTGGGCAACCACGATTTGTGGATGGATGACTACTTTGAGCAAGAATTGGGCATTCCGGTGTATCGCGACAACCGCGAATTTACCTTCAACCAAAAATCATTTCTCATAGGGCACGGCGACGGGAAAGGCCCGGGCGACAAAGGATACAAGCGCATGAAAAAAGTGTTTACGCATCCGGTTTCTAAATGGCTTTATCGGTGGTTGCATCCGGATGTTGGTGTAAAATTGGCCCAATATTTATCGGTTAAAAACAAACTCATTTCAGGTGAAGCCGATGTGAAATTTTTAGGCGAAGAAAATGAATGGCTCATTCAATACGCCAAACGCAAACTGCAAAACAAACACTATGATTATTTGGTTTTTGGTCATCGGCACCTGCCTATGCAAATCAAAGTTGGTGAAAACGCCCAATATGTCAACTTAGGTGATTGGATAAGTTATTTTACCTATGGCGTTTTTGACGGAGCGGAGTTTGAACTCAAAGAATATTAATCCTCGAGTTTTTGTATTTCGCGATGAATGTCGAGTTTTCTAAACGCAGGCGACAACCAAGCTGTTAAAGTAACCGTAAGCAGAGTCATGGTTCCGCCAAAAATCACTGCCGGTACTGTACCCATGAGTTTTGCCGTTAGACCACTTTCAAAGGCGCCCAGTTCGTTGGATGATCCCACAAAAATAGAATTGACCGAAGCTACACGACCGCGCATGTGATCTGGCGTTTGCAGCTGCAAAATAGTTTGACGAATCACCACCGAAACGCCATCGAATATTCCGCTTAAGAACATGGCTAAAACCGACACCCAAAACCAGCGCGAAAGTCCAAAAACAATAATACAAACCCCAAATAAGAAAACAGCTGAAAGCAATTTCATGCCCGCATTTTTATTGAGCGGAATATAAGCCGCCAAAACCATCGTGATGAATGAACCCACCGCCGGTGCTGCCCTCAAAATACCGAATCCTTCTGAACCAACCTTGAGAATATCTTGGGCAAAAATGGGTAACAACGCCATAGCACCGCCAAAAAGTACGGCAATCATATCAAGCGATATGGCGCTCAAAATGGTTTTATTGCCAAAGACAAAACGAACACCTTCTTGAAGACTTTGCAAGATAGGCTCGCCCACTTTCGGATTGAGGATTGGTTTCTTCTGTATGCGACTGAGCAACAAAAGTGAGAAAACGGCAAAAGCCAAGACCAAAAACATCGAGCCGTGAATTCCAATCAAACCAATCGTAAAACCACCTACCGCCGGGCCTGAAACGGCAGCCATCTGCCAAATAGAACTGCTCCAAGTAGAAGCATTGGGATAGGCCTTTTTGGGCACCAACAAAGCCATCAGAGAAAAAACTGAAGGTGTAATAAAAGCGCGCACCAATCCGCCCAAAAACACCAAAGCGTATAAAGCATACAGAATGGTGTTGACACTTAAAGATTCTGAAATTTCAGGCAAAGTCATTGCCAACATCCCCAAACTGATTGCTGAAAAACCCGTAATGCATTTGGCCAAAAGTGCTTTTTTTTCGCTTTGGTCTACAATATGACCCGCAAACAAAGCCATGCTGACGGCCGGAATTATTTCCATCAAACCAATAATCCCCAAGGAGAGCGGGTCTTTGGTCAAACTGTAGACTTGCCATTCAATGACTACAAATTGCATAGACCAAGCAAATACTAAGGCAAAACGCATCAGCAAAAAATATTTAAATTCCGGATGCCGCAGCGCCTGGTAGGGGTCGTTTTTACTCATATTAATTTCGGATATCTTTGATGCGCAGTTGCAAGCTCACCTGACCGTTGAACTCGTTTTCATCAATGCAATATACAGCATCAAACCGTTGTTTGTTTTCAACTAGTAAAAGTTTATCTCCCAAACCAAAGCCCACAGCTCCAAATGCTTGAGATCCATTTTGTTTAACAGAAAGACGTAAGTGTGTTTGGTCTTGGCCTATTTTTTTAGCAAAACCGTTATCAACCAACCCATGCGTTAAAAAAACAGGCGTTCTGTTTTTGGGTCCAAAAGGTTCAAACTGCTGTAAAATCCTGAACAATTTTGGCGTTATCTCATCTAGATTGATTTCTAAATCAACTTCTATTTCAGGTTCGCGCATTTCTGGCAAAATCGTTTTTTGAACCTCCGTTTCAAAGGCTTCTTTAAAAGCTGCGTAATTTTCTTCAAGCAAAGTCATTCCTGCGGCATACATATGACCGCCAAATTGTTCCAGATGAGCGCTACAAGCTTCAAGTGCCTGATACAAATCAAAGTCTTTGACTGAGCGCGCCGAAGCTGCCAATTTGTCGCCACTTTTGGTAAAGACTATCGTGGGTCGATAATACGTTTCTGTGAGTCGTGAAGCCACAATACCAATCACGCCTTTGTGCCAAGAAGGGTCATAAACTACTGTAGTCATTCGGTTTTGCTCATGGTTTTTTTGAATTTGCAAGAGCGCATCAGCGGTAATTTGTTGGTCGAGTTCTTTGCGGTCGGTGTTGTGCTTTTCTATTTCAGAAGCAAAAAACTCTGCTTGATCCAAATCATATTCGGTGAGCAATGCTACGGCTTCATTGCCGTGTTTGATTCTTCCGGCCGCATTGATTCGGGGCGCTATAACAAAAACGACATCGGTAATGGTGAGTTTCTTTTTTTTGAGATTTTGTGTCATGGCTTGAATGCCCGGTCGCGGATGACTGTTGATGACTTCTAAGCCGAATTTGGCCAAAATACGGTTCTCACCCGTCATCGGAACAATATCAGCCGCAATGGCCGTTGCTACCAAATCTAAATAAGGTCTGAGTTCTTGAACCGATTCACCTTGTCGCTGTGCCAAAGCTTGTATGAGTTTAAAACCTACACCACAACCGCATAATTCATCATACGGATAGGCGCAATCTTCGCGTTTCGGGTTGAGCACCGCCACTGCTTTGGGAATTTCAGCTCCGGGTTTGTGGTGATCACAAATAATAAAATCAATGTTGCGCTCGGCGGCATAGGCCACATGATCAATCGATTTAATTCCGCAATCAAGCGCGATGATGAGCGAACAATTATTGTCGTCGGCATAGTCGATTCCCTGATAAGAAATGCCGTAACCTTCGGCATACCGATCCGGAATATAGGTGTCAACTTGAGAGGTTCTGGTTTTTAAATAAGACGACATCAGTGCCACCGCAGTGGTTCCGTCAACATCGTAATCGCCAAAAACCAAGATGTGCTCGCCTGATTCAATAGCGCGCTCGATGCGAGCAACAGCCAAATCCATGTCTTTCATCAAAAACGGATCGTGCAAATCTGACCAATCGGGTTTAAAAAAAACACGGGCTTGTTCGTAGGTTTGAATGCCGCGTTGCAACAAGAGCGTTGCGGTAATGGTGTCAACATTGAGTGCCGATTTTAGGGCATCCACTTGTTGGGGTTCGGGTGGGTTTTGAATAGTCCAGCGCATAAAAATTTTGTTTGGTTGATATATGATTTTAAAGTTGGGTCAAAGTTAGAAAAAAAACACCGTCAGAATAGCCAACAGCGCGGTTCGAATTTGAAAAATAATTCGTTACTTCGGATCAAATTATCAGTCTATGCAAATTCAAGGTCAAATTGTCGATATAAGAGCGCGCCGCATTTTTAGCGGAATAGTTACGGTTGAAAACGGAAAAATAACTGCTGTTGAAGAACAAAACCACTCAGTTCAAAATTTCATCATGCCCGGTTTTGTCGATGCGCATATTCATATTGAAAGCTCCATGTTGGTGCCTTCAGAATTTGCGCGTTTGGCCGTTTTGCACGGAACCGTAGCCACGATTTCAGACCCGCATGAAATTGCCAATGTTTTGGGCATTGAAGGCGTGCATTATATGATTGAAAATGGACAGAAAGTGCCGCTAAAATTTCACTTTGGCGCTCCGTCGTGTGTTCCGGCTACAGCTTTTGAAACCGCTGGAGCCACCATTGATGCAGACGGAATCAAAGAACTCATGGCGCATCCGGAGATTTATTATTTGGCCGAGATGATGAACTATCCGGGCGTTTTGTTTGACGACCCAGAAGTACTTAAAAAAATAGCGTGGGCCAAACATTTCAATAAACCTATTGACGGACATGCTCCGGGTTTACGCGGTGAGGCCGTTCAGAAATACATCGCCGCCGGCATCAGTACCGATCACGAGTGTTTTACGTATGACGAAGCACTCGAAAAATTACAACGCGGCATGAAAGTGCTGGTACGCGAAGGCAGCGCAGCCAAGAATTTTGAAGCGCTGATTGATTTGCTTCCGGAGCATTATCAAAACATGATGTTCTGCTCTGACGACAAACATCCGGATGATTTGATTGTGAGTCACATCAATGCTTTGTGCGCCAGAGCCGTGGCCAAAGGCATGGATTTATACCAAGTTTTACAGGCCGCTTGTCTGAATCCGGTGGCGCATTACAACATGAAGGTAGGTTTATTGCGCGCGGGTGATCCGGCCGATTTTATCGTAGTAGAAGATTTGACCCATTTCAAGGTTTTGCAAACCTATATTGATGGGTGTTTGGTAGCCGATGGCGGAAAATCGCTTATTGAGCCCATTACTTTTGACACACCCAACAACTTTAATACTTCACCCAAAAAAGTCGATGATTTTGCGCTGACCGCTACTTCAGATTCCATCAGAGTGATTGAGGCTTTAGACGGACAACTCATTACCAATGAAATCATTTGCAAATCAAAAGTGGTGGCCGGAAAGCATGAAATTGACCTATCAAATGACTTGCTCAAAATAACCGTAGTGAACCGATATAAAAATGCAGCACCCTCGGTGGCTTTTATCAAAAACTTCGGCCTTAAAAAAGGCGCCATTGCCAGTTCAGTAGCGCATGATTGTCATAACATTGTGGCGGTGGGCACTTCAGACGAAGAAATTTGTCGCGCTGTGAATACTTTGATTCAAAATACCGGCGGTGTTTGTGCTGTAGATGGTGAAAAAGTTTTGTCATTGGCTTTGCCGGTGGCCGGAATCATGAGCGATCAAGACGGTTGGAAAACCGGACGTTTGTATCAAGAAATTGATGCGATGGCCAAAGAACTCGGCAGCGGTTTGCGCGCGCCTTTTATGACACTGTCATTTATGGCTTTGCTGGTGATTCCGGATTTGAAACTTTCCGACTTGGGTTTATTCAGCGGAAAACAGTTTGCCTTTACCGGATTGGATGTAGCGTAAACGCTTTTGCGTGAGGGATGGAAGCATTGTTTGAGCTCTTGAGGGCCGGATGATTTTGCCATGCCTGAAAAGGTTTACGCCCGAAAAGCGAGTGCGTACAGCCCGACCCGTAGGGGCACGCCCTAAACTTTTTTACCCGCCACGCACATCACAATTTCGCCTTTGGGCGGTTTGGCCTCAAAATGTTGGAGTACTTCTTGGGCCGTTCCGCGCAGGTTTTCTTCGTGCAGTTTTGACAATTCGCGCGACACGCATAGCGGCCGGTCGGGACCAAAATACTGAACCACCTCAGCCAACGTTTTGATGAGTTTGTGCGGTGAGACGTAAAAAATCATGGTGCGCGTTTCCTCAGCGAGTGCTAAATAACGCGTTTGTCGGCCTTTTTTCTCGGGCAAAAATCCTTCAAAAACAAAACGATCATTGGGAAGTCCGCTGTTGACCAGTGCCGGAACAAAAGCCGTGGCGCCGGGCAAACACTCAACGGCTATGCCTTGCGCAACACAGGCGCGCGTGAGCAAAAAGCCCGGATCGGAAATGGCCGGCGTGCCCGCATCTGAGATGAGCGCAATGGTTTGGCCCGATTGCAAACGCGCGATGATTTGCTCAACGGTTTTGTGTTCGTTGTGCATGTGGTGGCTGTGCATTGGGGTAGAAATGTCAAAATGCTTTAAGAGTTTTCCGCTGGTGCGAGTGTCTTCGGCCAAAATCAAATCGGCTTCTTGAAGCACGCGAATCGCGCGAAAAGTCATGTCTTCAAGATTGCCAATGGGCGTTGGAACGATGTAGAGTTTTGACATAAATTTAGTTTTAAAAAAAATGCACGAACTTTTGGTGAATCATTCGTGCATGGACAAGGAGATATTTTTAAACTTATAAAAATCTTTTTTCGACAATTTCCATGAAACGCTCAGCGTATTCGTCTTTGCCTTCCCAGTTGTTGTAATCGGGTTTGACCATGTTGTCGATAAAATCTTTGGCTTCTGTATATGTATTGAATGTCATGAGTTGCGAGAGCACGCGGTTGTAATCTTCGCTGCTGTTGGCAAACAAATGATTCATAAATGCAATGCGGTCGTTGAGCCCAACAATGATGCCTTTAGAGAGACGGTCGTTGAGCGATTGCCCTTCTTTGTTGATGGAAATCACCGGTGCGTCGGTATTGTAACTGCGGCTGATGGGAATGACCGATGAAGGCTCTGATGTAGGAACTTCTTTGGCTAAATCTTCGGGCTTGACAAAAACCGGATCGGCATAATTGGGTCCCAGCAATTCGTCTAAAGTGATTTGTTGCGAGGAACTCTTGATTTCCTTTTTGATTTCGGCTTCAATTTCTTCGTCTTTGGTATCAAAACTCAATTCAAAAGCGGGTTTGAAAGTGGTTTCTTCTTCAGGCGCTTCTTGATCTTCAATAGAATCTCCGATGGTTTCTTCAATGAGTTCATCTGAGTCTTCTAATTGCTCTTCAAAAGATTCGTCTTGCAGTTCGTCTTCGAGCGCTTCGTCTTCCAAATGAAAAACTATTTTTTCTTCGGTCGCTTCCGGTTCAGACTCTGGGGTTTCAAGCGGTTCTTCAGGGGAAACTTCGGCCTCTGATTCTGAAGCGACTTCTGGGGTTTGTTCTTGTATTGGTTCAGAGTTAGATTCTGATTCTGACTCAATATTTGCTATTCCTTCCGGTGCTGAAACAAGCTCTGCTGGTACGATAAGTTCTGGCTCAGTGACAAGCATTGGTTCAGATTGAAAAACGTTTTCAGATTGCAGTTTTTCTTCGATATCTGCTTGTCCAATGGTGGGTTTGACATCGGTAAAATGTTCTTCGGCAAAACGCAAAACGGTGAGTTTTTCGTATAGGTTGCGGGTTTCCTGATGCAGTTGAATAAGTTCAGATTTGTTTTTAAGCTTTAATATTCGGTGTGCAATGCTTATCAACTCTGCTTCCAGCTGTTTTTTCATAACTTTTAAGTCCTTTTTTGAAGAAGGTTCGTTTTATTTGACGGGTTTGTTAGGTCAAGATTAAATTGTCAAGAGCTAGCCAATCTTTGATAAAATTTTCTACATTTGACAGCGGTGTAAATATACTAATTTTAGGTTGGTATTTCACGCCACAAAGTAATAAAAACTATTCATCTTAAGCGCAAGAAAAATATAAAATGTTTCTCGAAAATACCGTTAATCACAAAGAACAGTTTGGATGGATAGAAGTAATCTGCGGCTCAATGTTTTCAGGCAAAACCGAAGAGCTCATTCGCCGATTAAAGCGCGCTCAATTTGCCAAACAAAAGGTCGAGATTTTCAAACCGGCCATTGATACGCGTTACCACGATGAAATGGTGGTTTCGCACGACAGTAATGAAATTCGCTCCACGCCAGTTCCGGCAGCTGCCAATATTGCGCTTTTGGCCCAAGGTTGTGATGTAGTTGGCATTGACGAAGCTCAGTTTTTTGATGATGAAATTGTAAAAATTTGCAATGATTTGGCCAATTCGGGTATACGCGTTATTGTAGCCGGACTCGATATGGATTTTAAAGGAAATCCGTTTGGACCGATGCCTGCGCTGATGGCTACGGCTGAATATGTGACCAAAGTACACGCTGTTTGTACCCGCACCGGAAACCTGGCCAATTACAGCTACCGCAAAACGGACAATGATAACTTGGTCTTGTTGGGTGAAACCGAAGAATACGAGCCTTTGAGCAGAGCGGCTTATTATCAGGCCATGCGCAAAGGGCACGAACAGCCTGAAGAGGAAGATTCAACAACTTCAAATAAACAGTAACTTGGTTTTATCTGTCAAGAATATTGCCCCCATGATACGCGCCAAACGCGTGGGCAATCACCCCAGTATTCTTATTGACAACATCACTATTGACAGCCGTTCGCAGCAAAACAGCGCACAAACTTTGTTTTTTGCGATTGTCGGCCCGAACAACGATGCACATAATTATATTGATGAATTACTCGATAAAGGTGTGCGCAATTTTGTGGTGACACACGTTCCGGAGGGTTTGGTTGAAAAAGCCAATTTTTTGTTGGTCGAAAATACGCTCGAAGCGCTTCAAGACTTTGCTGCCCACTACAGAAGTCAATTTGATTTTCCGGTAATTGGCATTACGGGCAGCAACGGAAAAACCATCGTCAAAGAATGGCTCAACTTTTTGCTCAGCCCTGATTACAACATCATCCGCAGCCCAAAAAGTTACAATTCGCAAGTAGGCGTTCCGCTTTCGGTGATTGCCATCAATGAACAACACAACTTAGGCATTTTTGAAGCGGGCATTTCTACGATTGGCGAGATGGAAAATCTCGAAAAAATTGTGCGCCCAAATATTGGTATCTTGACTAATATTGGTTCGGCCCACGACGAAGGTTTTGCCAACATCGGCGAGAAAATGAAAGAGAAACTCAAACTCTTTAGTCATGCCAAAGTGTTGATTTACAACAAAAACAAATCGGTCGAGGCTTTTTTAAACCCAAAAGTTCAAAGATTTTCGTGGAGTTTTAAAGACGATGGAGCCGACGTTTTGATCAGCAAAAAATCAGTTTTAGACAAAACACAACTCAAAATAAAATCGAGTCAAGGCGATTTTGAAATTAAAATTCCGTTTCAAGACGATGCCTCGGTTGAAAACGCCATTCAATGCATCATGGTGATGTTGTATTTAAACTACGACGCCAAAGTAATTGAAAGCCGTGTTGAGCTGTTGTATCCGGTTGAAATGCGTCTTAAAGTTAAAAACGGAATCAACCATACAACCTTGATTGATGACAGTTACAGCTCAGATTTTCAGTCGCTTAAAATTGCCCTCGACTTTATGGAAAGCCAGAAGCAACACAAAAAAAGAGCGCTGATTTTATCGGATATTTTTCAGAGCGGATTGGCCAATGACGAGTTGTATTCAAAGGTTTCGCAGCTGGTTATTTCAAACAAAATCAACCGCGTGATTGGCATTGGCGAGATGATCCACAAGTATCGCTCAAAATTTGTCAACTGTGTGACTTTTAAAAATACCGATGCGTTTATGGCGGCCATTGACGAGCTCGATTTTGGCTATGAAACGATTTTGATCAAAGGCGCGCGTAGTTTTCACTTTGAAAAAATTGTGAGCGCACTCGAAGAAAAAACGCATGAAACCGTTCTGGAAATCAACCTCAACGCAATCAGCCACAATTTAAATTTCTTTAAAGCCAAACTCAGACCCAGAACCAAACTCATGGTCATGGTCAAAGCCTTTAGTTACGGAAACGGCGGTTTTGAAATTGCTCAATTGCTCGAACACCACAAAGTAGATTATTTAGGTGTAGCCTTTGCAGATGAAGGCATTGCGCTCAGAAACCGCGGCATTAAACTTCCGATTATGGTGATGAACCCTGAATCAACCAGCTTTGAAGCAATTGTACACCATTTGTTGGAACCCGAAATATATAGCCTCAAAGGTTTAAATGCTTTTTTGAAAATTGCCATACAGAAAAAACTCAAAAATTATCCCATCCACCTCAAACTTGACACAGGCATGCATCGTTTGGGTTTTGAGATGGAACAACTAGATGAATTGATTGCCTTGCTCAAAACACAAAAGTATGTTCAGGTTAAAAGTATTTTATCGCATTTGGCTACCAGCGATGATATGCAGCACCACGAATTTGCCCTGTCACAAATTAATTTGTTTGAAGCAATGTCTGCACGCTTGATGCACGAATTATCAATCAAACCCATTCGACATATTTTAAATACTTCAGGCATTAGCAATTACCCGAAAGCGCAATACAACATGGTGCGTTTAGGCATTGGTTTGTATGGAATTTCAAATGACCCCGAAGAGCAACCTTATTTGGAAAATGTAGGTACACTCAAAAGTATTATTTCACAATTGCGCACCATTGAAGCCGGTGAGAGTGTTGGCTACGGCCGAAGATTTATAGCTCAAAAAAAATCAGTCATTGCAACCATTCCAATTGGATATGCCGACGGAATATCACGTCATTTGGGCAACGGCGTAGGCTATGTAAACATCCACGGAGCACACGCGCCTATTGTGGGCAGTGTTTGTATGGACATGCTGATGGTAGACGTAACTGATATTAGTTGCTTTGAAGGTGATTCGGTAATTATTTTTGGCGAAGACCCAACGGTCATTAGTTTGGCTGAAAAACTACACACCATTCCGTATGAGATTCTCACAGGGATTTCTCAAAGGGTTAAACGTATTTTTTATCGGGAGTAAAGTGTTTTTTTAACAAAAAAACTGATTCTTTAGATATTTTTCTTACATTCGAAATCTAACTCAGAACAATTTTTAACTAAAAAAACAATTTATTATGGGAATGATTTCAGAATTTAAAGACTTTATTGCCAAGGGCAATGCCATGGATTTGGCTGTTGGAGTCATCATCGGCGGCGCATTTGGTGCCATTGTGAATTCATTGGTATCAGATGTGATTACACCGGCTTTGTTGAATCCGGCTTTAAAAGCAGCACAAGTGGAGAACTTGGCAGATTTAAAAACCGATGGTGGAATTCTCTACG
This sequence comes from Flavobacterium sp., assembly GCA_027484725.1. Taxonomy (GTDB): domain Bacteria; phylum Bacteroidota; class Bacteroidia; order Flavobacteriales; family Flavobacteriaceae; genus Flavobacterium. The sequence continues at coordinate 415,678 of JAIXSK010000017.1, forward strand.
GAAAATTCTTAGCAGCGATCATTAGTTTCTTGGTAATTGCCTTTGTCATCTTTATTATGGTCAAAGCCATCAACGGAATGAAGAAAAAAGAAGCTCCGGCTCCGGCAGCACCAGCAGGCCCTTCACAAGAGGAATTGCTCACTCAAATTCGCGACCTTTTAAAAAACAAATAGAACTAAAAACTGTCGTTTAAAAGGAGGCTTCGGCTTCCTTTTTTTATGCGCTGAAATTTAAACGGCTTTTATTTTCAGGAGGCTATTTTTGTATCTTTGCGCCATTATTAACCACATCTATAATTGAACATGAAAGTAGCCGTTGTTGGTGCCACCGGTATGGTGGGCGAAGTGATGCTTCAGGTTTTGGCCGAAAGAAATTTTCCGGTAACCGAACTGATTCCAGTAGCCTCTGAAAAATCTGTTGGAAAAGAAATTGAATTCAAAGGAAAAAAATATACCGTTGTGGGCATGCAAACAGCTGTTGATATGAAAGCAGACATTGCTTTGTTTTCGGCCGGAGGACAAACTTCTTTGGATTGGGCGCCAAAATTCGCAGCAGCCGGAACTACGGTAATCGACAATTCATCGGCTTGGAGAATGGCTGCCGACAAAAAACTGATTGTTCCTGAAATCAATGCCCATACTTTAACATCTGAGGATAAAATCATTGCCAACCCGAATTGTTCAACGATTCAAATGGTGATGGTTTTGGCTCCGTTGCATCAAAAATACAACATCAAACGCGTGGTTGTTTCGACTTATCAATCCATCACCGGAACCGGAGTAAAAGCCGTTCAACAACTCGAAAACGAATATGCCGGAATTCAAGGCGAAATGGCTTATAAATATCAAATCCACCGCAACGCCATTCCGCAATGTGATGTTTTTGAAGACAACGGTTACACCAAAGAAGAAATGAAATTGGTGCGCGAAACCAAAAAAATCATTGGCGATGACGGCATTGCTGTAACAGCTACCGCGGTGCGTATTCCGGTGGTGGGCGGACACAGCGAGGCCATCAATATTACCTTTAGTCATGATTTTGACTTGACTGAAGTGCGTCAGATTTTACACAATACTCCGGGCGTTACCCTGCAAGACAATACCGACACTTATACTTATCCGATGCCCATGTATGCCCAAGGAAAAGACGATGTGTTTGTAGGCAGAATTCGTCGCGATGAAAGCTTACCCAACAGCATTAACCTATGGATTGTGGCTGACAACCTCAGAAAAGGAGCCGCTACCAATGCCATACAAATTGCAGAGTATTTAGTAGCGCATAAACTCATATAAATCATCAACAAATCAACCCTGCTTCAGGCCCGATTTTTTTGACCACAGAAAAATAAGCACACTAACCCATCGCATTATGGGAGAAGAAGGTTTCTTTGTGGCTTTAAACAAAAACTTCGGCATTTAAAAACACGAGCCTTCAGTTATTTGGTTGAACTTTCATTCAACGGTGTTCTTGAAGAAAGTAATCGCCATGAAAATCGGTTAATTGTTCGCATTTAGGGTTGGGCGGAAAAATAAAATGCAGGGAAATTCCAATTGAATTTATGCTCATTGCCAATAATCTATTTGACAAAAAAACATCGCGCGTTTATGGAGGTTAAAATCCGACTCTATCCCGAATATGGGTAGAACCTGAATAGTCGAAATCAATTTTAGTATTTAAATTTGATTATCTTTTTAAGAATTATTTTTAGGTTTTATTCGTTAAATATCTTTTTTCTATACAATTAATTATTAATTTAGGATTTCAATTGATGTTTAACTAAACCCAATTTAGCCTATGAATTCAAGATTTACGCTTCTCATCCGATTGCTTTTAGGACTGGTTTTAATAGTCTTTGGAAGCAATAAATTATTAAACTTTATTCCATTACCACCACCCACAGGTTCTGCGGCAGAATTTATGAATTCATTACACGCAACCGGCTATATTTTTCCGGTTTTAGGTTTGTTGGAAATTTTTATCGGTGCGCTGTTGCTCATGAGAAAATGGGTTGCGTTTGCGCTTATCCTTCTGGCGCCAATTTCAATCAACATCCTGCTATTCCACGTGTTTATTGATATTCCTGGTTTGGGCTTAGCAATTGTTGTCGTGTTGCTCAATTCAATACTGATTTACAAACATTGGCCACAATATAATCCGCTGTTTGCATAAAAAGAAAGGCGCCTTTATCAGGCGCCTTTCTTTTTTAATAATCGAGTTGTACAAACTTCATGTATTTTACAATACGCCCTTTCTTTCGGTTGATGTAGGCTGATGAGTTGGTTGCTGAGAATTTTCTTGGGTTGGGCAGAATAGCTGCAATACCGGCTGCTTCTGTTTTGGTTAAATGCTCTGCAGGTTTTCGATACCAATATTGAGCGGCCGCTTCTGCGCCATACACTCCATCGCCCATTTCAATACTGTTGAGATAAACTTCCATGATGCGCTCTTTGCTCCAGAAAACTTCAATGAGCACTGTAAAATACGCTTCGAGTGCTTTTCTAAAATAACTCCGACCTTGCCAGAGGAACACGTTTTTGGCGGTTTGTTGTGAAATCGTACTGCCGCCTTTGAGTTTTTTACCTTTCTCGTTGTTTTTCATCGCCTTTTGAATCGCGTTGAAATCAAAACCGTGATGGTGTAAAAAATTTGCATCTTCACTAGCAATCACGGCTTTTTGCAGGTTTTTGGAAATGTGTTCAATTGGCACCCAATCATGACTGCAAACCATGTCTTTTCCGTCGAATTTATTTTCAACAGCGCGCGTGATCATCAGGGGTGTAATTGGAATCGGCACCCATCTGAAAACAATTACCGACAAAATGGACAACGCTATAAACCAAAGCGAAAATTTCCAAACAAAACGTATGATTTTCTTGATCATATCTTACACTAATTCGGCAAGTTCCTGCCCGATTAAACTTCCTATAGCCACGCCCATTCCGCCCATACGAACGCCGCAATAAACATGTTCAGACAAACGCTCAACAATGGGTTTTTTGCTGGCGCCCATGCCCATAATGCCGCTCCATCGATGTTCAATCTTACAATCAGAATCTGGAAGAATTACCTCGCGCAAGAGCAATTCCAATCGGCTTTGAATTAATTCAGTTTGACGCAAATCTGTAGTAGTTTCTGCTTCAAAATCAAGATTGCGTCCGCCACCAAGCAAAATTCGGTTGCCCATATTTCTGAAATAGTAATATCCTTGCTCTAAATGAAAAGTTCCTTTGAGGTCTAAATCCGGAATCGGTTCGGTAATCAAAACCTGAGCGCGTGCCGGTTTTACGGCTTGACCAATGAGTTCAGATGCAAAGCCATTGGTAGCAAAAAGCAACTTTTTTGTCATAAAACTAAAATCACCCAAAACCACCGAAACACCATTAGAACTTTCATGATAAGCCGTTACTTTTTGGCTATTAAGCATGAGAATGTTTTCAGAAATAGCTTTTTTGAGCAAAGTATGCATCATCATTCCGGTATCTATTTGTCCTTCAAACGGATTAAAAATCAAATATTCACAGGTGCCCTTGAAATTAAAACGATCAACTTCTTTGTGAAAAACCTCCGCTTTAAAAATAGGTTGCAATATTTCATTGACAAATCGCATCTTCTGTAACGCTTCTTCAAAAGCAGATGATTGGCTGTTTAAAAACATTTCATAGCCACCATACGGTTTGAAATCTATAGCTGCATCTGATAAGTTTTTTCTGAGCAACTGCAAGCCTTTCCAACGCTTTTGTACCAATTCAATCACTTCTTCTTCTGAATGTGTTTTTAAATCGTCTATGATTTCTGTCAAACTGCCAAAACAGGCAAATCCGGCGTTTTTGGTGCTCGCGCCTTCAGGCAACATGCCTTTTTCAAGCACGAGAATTTTACTGTCCGGGAATCGTTCGCGCAATTGTAAAGCCGCATGCAATCCGACAATACCGCTGCCGACAATGGTATAATCAACCTTTGAAAACCATTTGTTTATTTCCCAATAACTTAAAAACATAGTTGAAAATTTGTTTTGATAAAATTATATGCAAAAGCTTCTTTTAGAGCGAATTCATTGAAAAGATATCAACGCTTTTTATACAAAATCAATTAATCTCAAAAAAATAACCGCAATTGTGCAGAGTTTACATATTTGATTGTAATTTTTTGTATTAATGTTGATAAATCATTGCTTTAGGATGAAATTAAATAAAATTAAATGATACATTTGCCCGATAACCCAAACCTCAATTTAAATTATGAAGACTAGATTACTTTCAATTGCCTTATTGGCAATGAGCAGCTTTTCTTTTGCCCAATCAGGAAAATCGCTCTGGAAAGTTACCGCCCCGAAATCAGATGCAGTAACTTTTGCAAACAAACAATCCTTGAATCATCCACAATTGTTTGAGCTAGACATCCAACAACTCAAACAAAACCTTTCAAGCGCTCCCAAGCGTTTTATAAACAACGGGCCATCGAATTTAGTGGTTTCGTTTCCGAACACAGCCGGTGTGATGGAGCAATTCCGTGTGAAGGAATCTTCAAACATGGAGCCGGAATTAGCAGCCAAATATTCTGAAATCAAGTCGTACCTCGGAGAAAGTATAGACCAACCGGGTTCTACGATTTATTTTAGTGTTTCACCTCTTGGCTTGCAAACCATGGTACTCAGACCGAACAAATCAGCTGAGTTTATTGAGCCTTACACTACGGATTTAAAAACCTATAGCGTATACAACAAATCTGACAAAATGCCGTCCCTAAATGGCTTTCAATGTCGTGTGATCGATGCAGTAACTGTTGGCGGAAGTACTGAGGCCGCTCGGCCGAATGCAGATGATGCTCTTTTGAGAACTTATCGTTTGGCCATGTCGGTAACCGGAGAATACACTGCTTATTTTGGCGGAACCAAAGCTCTGGCACTTGCCGCCATCAACAACACCATGACTCGTGTGAACGGCGTTTTTGAAAAAGATTTTGGTGCGCGCATGGTTCTAATCGCCAATACAGATACGGTGATTTACACCACTGCTTCTTCTGATCCGTATTCTGCTGCTTCAACCGGAGCTGGCGGTGCCTGGAATCAAGAATTACAAACCACTTTAACCAACAATATCGGAAATGCCAACTACGACATTGGACATTTATTCGGGGCTAGTGGAGGTGGCGGAAATGCAGGTTGCATTGGTTGTATTTGTGTGAATCCAACCACTTCTGTCCCACTCGGTAAAGGAAGTGGATTTACCTCACCTGCCGACGGAATTCCTTCAGGAGACAACTTTGATATTGATTATGTAGCACATGAAATGGGTCACCAATTTGGTGCGAATCATACCTTTACCCACAGCAATGAAGGCACGGGAGTTCAGATGGAACCAGGAAGCGGATCGACCATTATGGGTTATGCAGGTATTACTTCATTAGATGTGCAACCCCATTCAGATGCATATTTTCATGCGGTGAGCATCCAACAAGTTACCAACAACATCAAAGCAAAAACATGTTCTGTAAATACGGCCACCGGAAATTCAATCCCAACAGCCAACGCAGGTTTAGATTACACCATTCCTAAAAGCACTCCGTTCATGTTGACCGGTGCGGCTACAGACGCCAATGGCGATGTACTCACTTATGACTGGGAGCAAATGGATTCTCAAACCAATGCAACTGCGCCGAATGCCACCAAAACCAGCGGTGTGAACTTCCGTTCATATTCGCCCGTAACAACTCCAACAAGATATTTCCCAAGAATGGCTTCAGTTCTTACAGGAGCCACAACTACAGCAGGTTCAGAAGTTACCGTTGAAGCTTTACCATCGGTTGCCAGAACTTTAAACTTCAGATTTACGGTTCGTGACAACAGAGCTGGTGGCGGTGGAAACAACAGCGACGACATGATTGTAACCGTCAATGCAACCGCAGGACCTTTTGCTGTTACGTCACCTAATACAGCTGTTTCATATGTAGGCGGAAGTGCGCAAACCATCACTTGGAATGTAGCAGGAACAACTGCCAACAATGTAAACTGTGCTAATGTTGATATTTTATTGTCAACCGATGGTGGAAACACTTGGTCTACTTTATTGGCCGCCACACCAAATGATGGTACTGAAGCTGTCACCATTCCAAATACACCAGGAACAACCAACCGAATCATGATCAAAGGAACCAACCATATTTTCTTTGATGTTTCGAACGCTAACTTTACGATTACTTCAGGGGTAACCGATACCGTTGCACCAACTGCGCCAACTTTGGCTGCTTCAGGAACCACCCAAACAGGAACTTCATTGTCTTGGTCTGGCGCTACTGATAACGTAGGTGTAACTAGTTATGATGTATACAAAGATGGTGTTCTTTTAGGTTCAACTTCAGCAACTTCATACACAGTAAGCGGATTGACTGCTTCAACTACTTATGTATTCACCGTAAAAGCTAAAGATGCGGCCGGAAATGCTTCTGCTGCCAGCAATGCAGTTAGTGTTACTACTTTGGCTCCTGTGGTTGACACTACCGCACCCACAGCACCAACTGCTTTAGCTGCCTCAGGAACTACGGCAACAACTACTAATTTGACTTGGACGGCCTCTACGGATAATGTAGGCGTAACCGGTTATGACGTATATCAAAATAGTGTTTTAAAAGCGACTGTAACCACTACTTCATACGCAGTAACTGGTTTGACTGCCGCTACAACTTATTCATTCTATGTGATTGCTAAAGATGCTGCAGGAAATGCTTCTTCTGCCAGCAACACTATTAGTGTGACAACCTTAACCGCTTCATTGGCGTATTGTGCTTCACAAGGCAATAGCACTGCGGATGAAAAAATTGGAAAAGTAGTTATCGGCACTATCAGCAATACTACAACCGGAACTGCGGGTTATGAAAACTTCACATCTCTAACTACAAATGTAAACAGAGGTAACGCCTACACAATTACCATCACGCCAAGTTGGACTTCAAGTACTTATGCCGAAGGTTATGCGGTATTTGTAGATTACAACCAAGACGGTGATTTTGCTGATGCGGGCGAAACCGTTTGGACCAAAGCAGCTTCAACTACTACACCGGTGAGCGGTTCATTCACCATTCCTGCTACGGCAACTTTAGGTGCTACCAGAATGCGTGTTTCGATGAAATACAATGCCGTACCTACTTCTTGTGAGGCTTTCTCATACGGACAAGTTGAAGACTACACTTTGAATATCCAAGCAGCAATTGTTGATACTACAGCTCCTTCAACACCAACTGCTTTGGCCGCTTCTGGTACAACTGCTACCACAACCAATTTGGCTTGGACTGCTTCAACGGACAATGTTGGAATTTCAGGATATGATGTATATCAAAATGGTGTTTACAAAGCTACATCGGCTACTAATTCATACGCTGTAACCGGATTGACTGCTGCCACAACTTACACTTTTTATGTGATTGCTAAAGATGCAGCAGGAAATGCCTCTGCCGCTAGCAATACCGTAAGTGTAACTACTTCAACGGCTACCGCTTCTTATTGTACTTCACAAGGCAACAGCACCGCTGATGAGAAAATCGGAAAAGTAGTTTTTGGGACCATCAACAACACTTCAACCGGAACTGCGGGTTACGAAAACTTTACAGCCCAATCAACCAATGCCGTAAGAGGTACTGCCTATACCATCACCATAACACCGAGCTGGACTTCAACCACTTATAATGAAGGTTATGCCGTGTTTATAGACTACAACCAAGATGGCGACTTTGCAGATGCAGGCGAAACAGTATGGACCAAAACAGCTTCTAAAACAACTCCGGTAAGCGGCTCAATCACCATTCCGGCAACTGCTTCTTTGGGGGCTACAAGAATGAGAGTTTCAATGAAGTATAATGCTGTACCAACAGCTTGTGAGGCATTTTCTTACGGACAAGTAGAAGATTATACAGTAAACATTACTTCGACTGCTAGAGAAGAGTCATCAAACAATACAATCACTTACACAATTTATCCAAACCCAGTAAACGGAGATGTCTTGAACATTACCCTAGAGGGAGACGCTTCTTACAACATTTACAATATGTTGGGCCAACAAGTGTCTAAAGGAAATATCACCAACGGAACTATTGATGTTTCAAACATCAAAACCGGAAACTACTTGCTTGAAGTAACAGCCAACGGAGAAACCTCTGTAAAACGTTTTATCAAGCAATAAGCACATTAAAACAAACGTGAAAAAGCCATCTGTATAGATGGCTTTTTTATTTAGGCACGGACGAAAAATGTAGAAAAATTATCTCTTAAAGAAAATTAGAACAATAAAAAAGCCTCACCGAAAGTGAGGCTTTTTTTATTATTCTGAACCTTTCATTTTAAAAGTTTCCATGAACTTTGTGGTGTAGTTACCGGCTACATAATCCGGCTCGTCCATGAGTTGTCTGTGAAAAGGAATTGTGGTTTTAACACCTTCAATATAAAACTCATCCAAAGCGCGCTTCATTTTATTGATAGCCTCTTCTCTAGTTTGCGCTGTTGTAATCAACTTGGCAATCATTGAATCATAATTCGGTGGAATCGTATAACCTGCATAAACATGGGTGTCTAAACGAACTCCGTGACCACCCGGCGCATGTAATACGGTGATTTTACCCGGCGAAGGACGAAAATCGTTGTACGGATCTTCAGCATTGATACGACACTCAATAGAGTGCAATTGCGGCAAATAATTTTTACCTGAAATCGGCACGCCCGCAGCTACCAATATCTGTTCGCGAATCAAATCGTAGTCAATTACTTGTTCGGTAATCGGGTGCTCTACCTGAATACGCGTATTCATTTCCATAAAGTAGAAATTACGGTGTTTATCGACCAAAAATTCTACTGTTCCGGCCCCTTCATACTGAATAAACTCTGCAGCTTTAACAGCAGCTTCACCCATACGTTGACGCAAATCATCGGTCATAAATGGCGAAGGTGTTTCTTCGGTTAATTTTTGGTGACGACGCTGTACCGAACAATCACGTTCAGATAAGTGACAAGCTTTACCATAAGCATCACCCACTACTTGAATCTCAATGTGGCGAGGCTCTTCGATGAGCTTTTCCATATACATGCCATCATTACCGAAGGCTGCAGCAGCTTCTTGTCGAGCGCTTTCCCAAGCTTTTTCAAGCTCATCTTCTTTCCAGATAGCGCGCATTCCTTTTCCACCACCACCGGCAGTAGCTTTCATCATGACCGGATATCCGATTTCTTTAGCTACTTTTTTGGCTTGCTCAAATGATTCTAAAATACCGTCTGAACCGGGAACACAAGGAACTCCGGCTTCTTTCATGGTTGCTTTGGCAGTTGCCTTATCGCCCATTTTTTCAATCATTTCTGGCGATGCGCCGATGAATTTGATACCGTGTTCTTGGCAAATTTTTGAAAACTTGGCGTTTTCAGAAAGAAATCCATAACCCGGATGAATTGCATCAGCATTGGTAATCTCAGCCGCAGCGATGATGTTGGACATTTTTAAATAGGATAGATTGCTTGGTGGAGGGCCAATGCAAACGGCCTCATCAGCAAATTTAACGTGTAAACTCTCGGCATCTGCTGTTGAATATACCGCTACGGTTTTGATACCCATTTCGCGGCAGGTACGAATGACACGCAATGCGATTTCACCACGATTGGCTATTAATACTTTTTTAAACATGTCTCTTAATTTGAAAATTAAACAATTTGAAAATTTGAAAATGAAATGAAGTAGGCTAATATTTTGAAATTAGCACATCTTCAAATTTTCAAATTAAGAAGGATCTACTAAGAATAGTGGTTGGTCAAACTCTACCGGAGACATATCATCTACCAATATTTTGACAATTTTTCCGCTCACTTCAGATTCGATTTCGTTGAAAAGTTTCATGGCTTCAATCACACAAAGCACATCCCCTTTACCGACATTAGAACCTACCTCTACAAACGGAGATTTATCTGGAGATGGTTTGCGATAAAACGTACCAATGATTGGAGATTTGATGGTTACATATTTTGAATTATCATCAGCAGCAGGAGCAATTGGAGCTGCAGCAGGAGCAATTGGAGCCGGGGCTACAGGAGCCTGAGGTAATGCTTGCGCAACAGGTGCTTGTTGTACATATGTAATTTCAGGTGCGTTCCCTTCTAAGGTAGTTCTGATGGTGATTTTAATATCGCCTGTTTCGAGTTTAACCTCTGCTACTCCTGAATTAGACACAAATTTAATCAGGTTTTGAATTTCTTTTAAATCCATGGTAATATTGGTTTTTAGTGTTTTAGTTCTATTTTGAATTGTAGGCCCATTTCAAGTAAACAGCGCCCCAGGTAAATCCGCCACCGAAAGCAGCAAATATGAGATTATCCCCTTTTTTGAGTTTGTGTTCAAAGTCATGCAACAATAACGGAAGCGTACCAGAAGTGGTATTCCCGTATCGCTCAATATTGATGAGAACTTTACTTTCATCTAAGCCCATGCGCTCTGCCGTGGCATCGATAATGCGACGATTGGCTTGATGCGGAACCAACCAATTAACATCGTCTTTGGTCAAATGGTTGCGTTGCATGATTTTTTCACTTACATCGGCCATTCCGGTTACTGCATATTTGAAAACTGTTTTGCCGTCTTGAAAAACATAGTGTTGACGATTCTCAACCGTTTCTTTTGAAGGAGGCAAGATAGATCCGCCTGCGTCAATTTTTAAGTATTCACGACCAATTCCGTCGCTTCTGAGGTATTCGTCTTGAAAACCCAATCCTTCGTGGTTGGGCTCAAACAAAACTGCACCGGCTCCGTCTCCGAAAATGATACAGGTAGCTCTGTCAGTGTAATCAATAATAGATGACATTTTATCACCGCCAATAAGCAATACTTTTTTGTATCGCCCGGACTCTATATATGCAGAAGCGGCCGACATTCCGTATAAAAAACCGGAACAGGCCGCTTGAATATCAAATGCAAAGGCATTTATCGCGCCAATTTGTGTGGCTACATATACCGAGGTAGCTGCTACCGGCATATCGGGTGTGGTGGTCGAAACCAAAACCAAATCAATTTCAGCCGGGTTGATGCCGCTTTTTTGAATCAGATTTTCGGCTGCTTTGATACACATGTAGGAAGTGCCCAGCTTTTCACCTTTGAGGATTCTTCTTTCTTTGATACCGGTCCGTGAGGTAATCCATTCGTCATTAGTGTCTACCATGGTTTCCAAAATTTGGTTGGTAAGCACGTATTCAGGCAAATAGGCGCCAACAGCTGTAATAGCGGCCGTAATTTTATTCATATTCACTGATTTATTTACTAAATAGTCTGATTTAATAAAGGGTGGAAATTACAAAAAAATATAAAACCACCGTTTTTTTGAGCGGCTTATTTAACTGAAGTTACCCCCAATAAAAAAACTCTCACATCAGGTGAGAGTTCGTAAACTTTTGTTGTAATGTATTAGGCAACAGCTTCGATTGACTTATCAATCACTACCTGACCTCTGTAGTACATTTTACCTTCGTGCCAGTAAGCTCTGTGATACAAATGCGCTTCGCCAGTTACCGGGCAAGTAGCAATTTGAGCAACCGTTGCTTTATAATGTGTTCTTCTTTTATCTCTTCTGGTTTTGGAGACTTTGCGCTTAGGATGTGCCATTTTATTCTATTATTTATCCGTTAATAGTTTCTTTAATTGATCCCATCTAGGGTCTGTTTCTGATTCTTTTTCTGGTTTGGGTTCGCCTACTGAAAGTGATTTTAGTTTTTCTAAGGCTTCTGACTGCAAACTGCCGTCTTTAACTCCGGGGTGTACTTTTTTTTGCGGAACTGACAAGACAATCATTTCATAAATGTATTGCTTGACATCAAGCTGGTGTTCTCCGTGGGGCAAAATGAGCAATTCATCATTGTCATTGTTGAACTCTTCCCCAAACTTAACCACCAAATTTATTTTGCCTTTTATCGGCAAATCAAAAGGTTCTCCGGTTAAGTCACAAAGTACATTTACAGTTCCTTGATGCTTAAAAATAAGCTCAAGAAGCGTGCTTTTCTTTTCTAAAATCACTTGGACTTTAACTTGAACAGCGTCATATTCGTCAAAGTTAAAATCTTCAAAGAACGATTTCCCGATTTGAAATTCAAATTGATGTTTGCCCAACTTTAACCCCGCAAAAGGAATTAAGAACTCATCTAACTGCTTCATTTCAACAACAATTTGACCGAACGAATCGGGAGCGCAAAGATATAAAATAATTATACACTCAAAAGTCTTGGTGTGTTTTTTTTATCTATTATTTTTTTCGGCCTGTTTTTCTCGAACTTTCATGGGGTTTTTACTGATTTCCGCATGTTGAATTCTGTTGTGATAAACATCCAAAGCCAAATAAACAGCCTCTTTAAATGAACTGTGATCAGCCATTCCTTTTCCGGCAATATCAAAAGCAGTTCCGTGATCAGGAGATGTTCTTATTTTATCGAGCCCAGCTGTATAATTGACTCCTTTTCCAAATGAAAGGGTTTTAAAGGGCACCAAACCTTGGTCGTGATAGGCCGCAATAACCGCGTCGTATTTTTCATACTGATGACTTCCGAAGAAACCATCAGCCGGAAATGGTCCGAAAACCATGATGCCTTTATCAAACAATCCTTTGATGGTTGGTGCAAAAATTTCAATTTCTTCTTTGCCAATTACTCCATTGTCCCCACTGTGTGGATTAAGGCCTAATACGGCAATTTTAGGTCGGGTAATGGCAAAATCTTGAATGAGGGTTTGGTGAATGGTCTGAATTTTTTGAGCCAACAAAGCGGGTGTTAGGTGTTTGGCCACTTCATTCACCGGAACGTGATCAGTCAAAAGTCCAACGCGTAAATGGTCGTGAACCATCAGCATGAGCGCGTTTCCTGTAAGTTCTTGATTTAAATAGTCCGTATGCCCCGGAAATTTAAAGTCATCCGACTGAATGTTGTATTTATTTATCGGAGCTGTAACCAAAACATCTATTTGCCCTTCTTTGAGCGCGGTAGTTGCTGCTGTAAATGATTTAATTGCATAAGCACCTATTTGGTCATCTGTAGCCCCAAAATTCAATTCAACAGGCTCTTTCCAAACATTGAGCACATTAATTTTTCCGGGGATGAGCTGATTGATGTGATCAATTCCGTGGAGCGTTGATGCAGATTCAAACGTTTTTTTTACAAACGATAAAACTTTGACATTGGCAAAAATAACCGGAGTACACAACTCTAACATGCGGGTGTCTTCGAAGGTTTTTAAAACCACTTCGCTTCCGATACCGTTTAAGTCGCCTATCGATATCCCGACAATTATATTTTCTGATTTTTTCATAGAGGAGCGCGTTATTATTGCTAATTTTGACGTGCAAATTTAGTAAAATAAACCATAGATGTTTACCGGAATTATTGAAACACTCGGAATCGTTCGCGAGCTCAAAAAAACAGACGATAATCTTGACATTACCCTGCAGAGTTCAATAACTCAAGAACTCAAAATTGACCAAAGTGTTGCACACAATGGCGTGTGTTTGACGGTTGTACATATTCAAAACGACCAATATACCGTAACCGCCATCAAAGAAACCATAGACAAAACCAATTTAGCAGATTGGAAAGTGGGCGATATCATTAATTTGGAACGCGCCATGAAACTCGGCGATCGCTTAGACGGACACATCGTTCAAGGGCATGTTGATCAAACAGCACTATGCACTAAAATTGAGCATGCGGGTGGAAGTTGGTATTATACTTTTGAATATGATGCAGGTATAGGGAACATTACGATTGAAAAAGGTTCAATTACCGTTAACGGCGTGAGTTTAACCGTTGTTGATTCAAAAGAACATAGTTTTAGTGTAGCCATTATTCCATATACACATGAGCATACCAACTTCAAAAGTTTTCAAATGGGCACCAAAGTTAATATAGAGTTTGATGTCATTGGCAAATATGTGAGTCGACTTTATCAGAAAAAATAGCTGTTTGATAAAAACAAAAAACTCCGGTTTAAGCCGGAGTTTTTTTATGTCTAATTTGTGATTTGTATATTTTAAACAAGCCAAACATCAGAGCAATTATAGTCAACGCAACCAAATCTCCATCAATAGGAAGACCCGGTGGCGGGACTCCCGGAGGAGGTGGCCCATTGTTTGGAATGGCCGCAGCAGAGGCGCTGACCATCAATAAAACCGCTAAGAATATGCTCGGGACAATTTTCATAGGCCGTAAAAGTAAGTAAAAATTCTTTCTGTCAAAATTTTTTTTTGTTTAATCATTTCTTTTTGAGTACGCAAAAAACAAATATACAAAGCTGACTCGCACAAGCATCGTAATTTGTGTTACATAAACGTAAAAAAAACGAGTTTAGTTTTTTAGTGCGTTTAAAAAAAAAGACTCTCATACCAACGAAAGTCTTTGTCAGTGGTCCCACTTGGAATCGAACCAAGCACCTACTGATTATGAGTCAGTTGCTCTAACCGAATGAGCTATAGGACCTTTAATTTCGGTTGCAATATTACTATTATTTTTAAAACTCTGCAACTATTTTTTACAACAAAATCAGTATTTACGCGGCATTAAAATGATTACGCAGAAATTTCCTGACACAATTCAACCAAAACACCCAAAGTGTTTTTCGGATGTAAAAACGCCACTAGTTTATTGTCGGCACCTTTTTTAGGCACTTCGTTCAGAACGACAAACCCCTCTGATTTTAGCCGCGCAATTTCTGCGACTATGTCTTCTACATCAAAGGCAATGTGGTGAATGCCTTCGCCGCGCTTTTCAATAAATTTAGCAATCGGACTCTCTGGGTTTGTGGCTTCAAGCAATTCAATTTTATTGGGGCCATTCATAAAAAATGAAGTGTTCACGCCTTCACTTTCAACCGACTCCATTTTATAAGGTGGCTCACCCATGAGCTTTTCATAAACCAAATTAGCTGATTTTAAATCTTTTACGGCAATGCCGATGTGTTCAATTTTTCTCATTTTAAATAGATAGATTTTGTATGCTGATTTTGCAATTGTGTTCTAAGGCCAAAGATACACATTTGCCCCTAGCCCTGATAAAACCGATATCCTTTTGCGAGGAGCGAGCTAAAGATTGCCTCACAAAATAATATTTGAAATGTTGTGTTCGGGTAATTTGCTAGGATTGGGTTAGTTTATAGCAGGTTCCAGGCTTCAGAAAATTATTAATCATTAATTATTAATTCTTAATTATCCATTGTATTTTTGCGCCATGGAAACAAATAGACAGAAAAAAATTGGCGGCGTAATTCAGCGCGATTTGGTAGATATTCTTCAAGGCGAGGTGCGAAAAAACAACATCAGCAACCTCATTATATCTGTATCAAAAGTAAGCGTAACGACTGATTTATCAATTGCTTCAGTGTATTTGAGTATTTTTCCGCAAGAAAAAGCACCCGAAATTTTGGCAGCCATCAAATCAAATGCGCCGCTCATCAAACACGATTTGTCGCAACGCGTTCGATTGCAGTTGCGCAAAGTGCCCAATTTGGTTTTCTACATTGACGATTCGCTTGATTATATTGAGAAAATTGACCGCGCTTTGGCCGGAAAAGAAAATCCCATCGAAAACCGCGACTTATTAGAACGCCGCAGAAAAGCTTAGTGTGAACTTTCCGCTATACATAGCCCAACGATACCTCAGAAGCGCGAGTAAAAACAACGCGATCAACATCATCAACGGCATTGCTGCGCTGGGCGTTGTGGTGGGTTCTATGGCTTTGTTTGTGGTGCTGTCGGTTTTTAGCGGACTCAAAGAGTTCAGCCTATCTTTTACCAACGAATTTGACCCTGATTTAAAAATCACCAGCACTTACGGCAAATCTTTTGGGGTTACTCCTGAACAAGAACTTGGGTTAAGCAAAATTAAAGGCTTGGCCGCGCACAGCAAAATAGTTGAAGAACGCGTGCTTTTTTTGTTTGACGGAAAAGAACAAGTTACCTATATAAAAGGAGTTGATTCTGTTTTTGAAAAGGTCAACCCAATTCAAAAAATTATTTATCAAGGTCAGTGGCTTGAAAACCAAACCAATCAAGTCGTGGTGGGTTACGGCATTTGTCAGAAGCTCTCTATGGGTTTGTTTGATTTCAATCATCCGTTTGAAGTTTTTGTACCCAAAGCCGGACGAGGCAACATTGAAAATCCGGACGAGGCTTTTAATCGTTGCAAACTCGCGCCTGTGGGTATTTATGCAGTGAATGAAGATTTAGATTCTAAATTTGTCTTTGCCGATTTAACCCTGACCCAAGCCTTACTCGAGTATAAACCCAACCAAATTTCGGGTATTGAATGCAAACTCAAACCCAGCGCCGATGAGCAAAAAGTGATTCGTGAACTCAAACAACTGTTCCCCAAAAACACGGCCATCAAGACCCGCGCACAACTCAATGATAGCTTGTATAAAATGCTCAATACAGAGAATATTGCGGTGTATTTAATTTTTACCTTAGTAATCATCGTGGCTCTATTTAACTTGGTCGGCGCACTGATCATGATGATACTCGACAAAAAACACAACCTGAAAACGCTGTATAATTTAGGTGCCGAAATCAAACATTTGCGTTCAATTTTTTTGTTTCAAGGAGCGCTGTTGAGTATTGTAGGCGGCTGCATCGGATTGGTTTTGGGCATCGCAGTTGTACTGCTGCAACAACAATTTCAGTGGGTCATGATTACGCCCAATTTGGCCTATCCCGTGGTTTTCTCGGTCCAAAATGTACTATTGGTGTTGGCCACTATTTTCTCTTTGGGGTTACTCGCCTCTTGGATTGCTTCGAGCAGAGTGACCAAAAAATTACTGGAACAATTTTAATTAGGGCGCTGCCTGCGGCCCGGGTTTTTCGCGGTGCAAGCCTGCCTCCCGACAGGCAGGGCACCTAGCTGCAACCCCTAGCGCGGCTTTCGTTTTCCGAACAACCTATTAAACAAACGAATAATCAGCAAACGCTTTTGAGATTTCGTCAAAGGCGCGGAACAAATCATCTTTGTTGTCTAAAGTGACCAACTTGTGGCGGTATTCTTTAAAGTGTGAGATGCCTCTAAAATAATTGGTATAATGACGGCGGGTTTCAACAATTCCGATCCACTCGCCTTTCCATTCCATGGCCCAAGTCAAATGATTGCGCGCAGCGTCAATACGATCTTGCATGGTAGGTGGCGGCAGTTTTTCACCGGTTTTTGCGTAGTGTTTGATTTCGTTAAAAATCCACGGATAACCAATCGCTGCACGGCCAATCATAATGCCATCCACACCGAAGCGGTTTTTGTAATCAAGCGCTTTCTCTACCGAATCAACATCGCCATTACCAAAAATCGGAATCTTAATGCGTGGATTGTTTTTGACCCGCGCTATATGAGACCAATCGGCTTCACCTTTGTACAATTGCGCGCGCGTACGCCCGTGAATAGACAATGCCTGCACGCCAATGTCTTGCAAACGCTCGGCTACTTCATCTATATTAATCATATTTTCGTCCCAACCCAAACGCGTTTTGACCGTGACCGGCAAATGCGTTCCGCGAATCACGGCTTCTGTGAGTCTGACCATCAAATCAACATCTTTTAAAACTGCAGCTCCGGCGCCTTTGCACACCACTTTTTTAACCGGGCAACCAAAATTAATATCAATCAAATCCGGATTCACCGCCGAAACAATTTTGGAAGAAAGCCCCATGGCCTCTTCATCTCCGCCAAAAATCTGTATGCCCACCGGACGCTCGTAATCAAAAATATCGAGCTTTTGTTTACTTTTAATGGCATCGCGAATGAGCCCTTCTGATGAGATGAACTCACTAAACATCAAATCAGCTCCGTGGGTTTTGCACAAACGGCGAAACGGCGGGTCGCTCACGTCTTCCATGGGCGCCAACAACAACGGGAACTCAGGCAGTTCTATGTTTCCGATTTTGATCATGGCGCAAAAGTACACATTTTTTTGTGTGGCAAAACAATGCTTCTGTGTTGCATTTTCGCTGAGTCAAGGTTTGAATTGATTTCTTATCTTTCACAAAAATTCAAAGTATGCTGTTTGAGTTCGGCTTTTATTCTTCGCTGTTGCTTATTCCGTTTATCCACGGAATTGTGTATGCCGTCTTACTGTTTTGGAAAGGCCAAACGCATCAAATCAAATCAAATTTTTGGCTGGGCGCTTTTTTGATTTTGTGTTCGGCTTATGTAGCGCCTTGGATGCTGGGGTTTGCTGGCTGGTATGACAACCAACCTTATCGCGATGTATTATTTTATGTGCCTTTTCAGCAACTGTTTTGGATGGGGCCGTTGCTGTATTTTTATACGCAAAGCCTTTTGAATCCGGCCTTTAAAATGAGCCCGCGCCTGTGGTGGCATTTTGTACCCGGATTACTCTATAATATAGGAATGCTTTATTTGTGGATATACGATTATTTTATTTACAAATCATATTACTTCTACGCTGACCAAGCAGACAAAGATTTTGACTCCTGGTATCAATACACCGGACTGATTTCGATGGTAATTTATTTGGTATTGAGCTTGCGTTATTATCAGTCTTATAAAAACTTTATCTACGAACAGACAAGTTTTGCCGAGAGAATTCTTTTTCAGTGGATCAAAAACTACCTCATCGCTTTTTTGGTGATGCTCTTGCTTCCGGTGGTTTTTGAAGTGTTGGGGCTGTTCTATCCGGAGCTCAAAACCTATACGGGCAGTTGGTGGTTTTTCTTGTTTTTCTCGTTGATTACCTTTTACATCGGATTGTCGGGCTATGCCAATTCGGTGCAAACTTCAATACCGTTTAAGTTATCGGCTTTTGACCCAATAGCCCTTGAACTCGAAAATCTAGAACCCCTTTTAATTGAATCCGAAACGCAGAACAATTCGGCCAAAGAACTCAATGAATCTTTAATTTGGAAATCTAAAATTGAATCGCTGCTCACCCGCGAGAAACTCTATGAAAATCCGGAACTGACCCTTGCAGAACTCGCCAAAAAATTGCAAACCAATTCTTCTGTAATATCCAAAGCCATCAACCAGGGTTTTGAAATGAACTTTAATGATTTAATCAATCACTATCGCGTGGAAGCTGTTAAAGAAATGTTGCGTCAAAATGCGCACAAAAAATCGACTCTTTTGGGCATTGCCTACGATTGCGGTTTTAACTCAAAAGCTACTTTTAACCGCGCTTTCAAAAAAAACACAGGTGTTTCACCTAAAGATTTCATGGAAACCGCCTAAAACAAAGTCTCAAATTATAATCTGAAGCGTTTCATCAGTTATTACAGCGCAATTTTGCTTCATCAATCAGTCAGTATATCGCTGACGCAATTTAAAAAAGATGAAAAAAATAATTGTGCTTACTGTTTTTGTTTGGAGTGCCGTTTCTTGTGGTGTAATCGGTTCTTTAAATTCAAACACTTCGATCAAACCTCATGACCGTTTTGTCTTGGGGCAGAACCAACACGGAAAATTCAGAACCTATCTTAAAAACGAAGGCGTCACCGTATTAAAAATATTCCAAGCGCCCATTGCCGGCGGAAGTTACCCCCCAATCCTAGTCAATCCGCAAGAAACCGTACAAGTTAAAACCGACAAAAACACTGCGTTGGTCATTGAGAATACCGGTAATGAATATGCGTCGGTTACCTTAAAAGTCAAAGGCGATCTGAATTTAGGCATGACATACCAACAACCGTAATCGAGTTTCAATCATCAATACAATCAAATCATTATGAAAAAAATCATTGCAGCAGTGCTCTTGTGCAGCACTTTAATCAACGCCAACGCACAAATCAAAGGTTCCGGAAAATTAATAGTACGCTCATATGCCTTTTCGGGTTTTGACAAAGTTGAAGTTGAAGATGTTTGTGGCAAAATCGATATTGAAATTGGCCCCAAATGGTCAATCTCTGCAGTAGTCGACGACAACCTTTTACCGCTGTTGGCCTTTGAAGAAAACCCCAAAGAACACACGCTCAAAATATACTTTAAAGGAAACCGCAAAAACAAAATGTACATTGAAGACACGAATGTGCGCATCAAAATCACTATGCCGGAAGCTTCGGTCATCAAGAACAATTCAAATGCAAACCTCGAAGTAAAAAATATTATCGGCAGATACATTCGTCTTGAAAACATTGAAAACGGGCAAATCAAAGCCTCTGGCCAAGTAGATTTGCTGGATGTGATTACCCGCGGCAACGGAACCATCTCGGCAGGTGCGCTGAAGGCACAAAAAGTGGATGTGAAAACCTCTGGAAACGGAAACACTTTGGTTAGCGCTGAGCAAAAAATTAGCGCGAAAGTTTCGGGCAACGGCAACGTTAAAAACATCGGAAAAGCCAAATATGGCAGCGATTCAACCCGAACAGGAAACGGAAACTTGTATTAAAAATTAAATACTCTTATGATGAAAAAACTACTCTATCGCCTCACGAAACCAAGCCTACAACCTCATCTTTTTCAAGAAATTATTTTGACTGTTCCGCGCTTGGTTTGCGGTTATTTACTTACCACTGATTTTGGTGCCGCCAAATTTGGTTTGCCTTGGAGCCCCGAAGAAAAAAACCTCGGCTTTTTTGAAGTGGCTTTTTGGTTTCCGAATGATGTGGCGCATTACGGCGGTTTGTTTGCCCTGTTTCCGGCTTTTTTGGCTTGGATGGGCGCTTTTAGCGAAGCCGTGGGCGGACTCGCTTTGTTGTTGGGCTTTCAGACGCGCTTGTTTTCTTTTTTAATTGTCTGCACCATGCTCACGGCCATGTTTGCACAACAATTTGAGGCCGGCTTGTGGAATATGCTGCCGGCAATGGGCTTTTTGTGGGTAAGCATGACGCATCTGGTTTTGGGCTCAGGCCGTTTCGGATTAGATTATATCATCACGCAAAAATGGAAAATATGAAATCAATTAACTTACTAATCACGGTTGGCTTGGGTCTTTTGATGACAAGCTGTGTACAAAAAACAACACCGCAAAAAGTAGTGTATTTACTGGATGTTTCGGGTGTGAAAAATATAGAAACAGTAGGCATGAGAGGCGCTGATAGTCCGCTGTCTTGGGAGACAGACTTGCCCATGACCGCTGTGGTTAAAGACAGCCTGTATCGCACAGAGGTAACCTACATTACCGGATACAAAGTAACCGAAGTCAAGTTTACCGTAAACGGAAATTTTGAGCTGCAAAACCAAGAAAACCGCAAAATTCGGTTTGATGAAAAGCAAGCGATAACAGAGATAAAAGCCGTTTTTAACCAAATAAAATAATTCAGAAATACAAGGATGATGACCCAGATGATTGATTTTTTGGTGGCCTTATTAGAAACGTTTTTAGCATTCCTGTTGCACCGATGGTTCTGATGCGACGACTTGGCGCAAATCGGTTGAAAACACTCGGTATTATTCTAAACTTTGCCTTATATTTGCAGCCAAGTGCGTGAGGGGCAGCAGCGGCATCCTTGGGTGGCGCAAAGCAGAACCCAAGATACAGCGAATGACCCGACCCAAGGAAGTATGACGCAGGGGCACGCCCAAAAAAACAGCCTAAAAGGCACATTGACCTTGTACTGAAGATGAAGAAAATTCGAAATTTTTGCATTATTGCACACATTGATCACGGAAAAAGCACCTTGGCCGACCGCTTGCTCGGGGCTACACAAACGGTAAGTGCTCGTGAAGAAAAAGCGCAATTGCTCGACAATATGGATTTGGAACGCGAGCGCGGGATTACCATCAAAAGCCACGCGATTCAGATGGAATACAAATACAAAGGCGAAGATTATATCTTGAATTTGATTGATACGCCCGGGCACGTTGATTTTTCGTATGAAGTTTCGCGGTCGATTGCCGCTTGCGAAGGCGCGCTTTTGATTGTGGATGCGGCGCAGAGTATTCAGGCGCAAACCATCTCAAACTTGTATTTGGCTTTAGAGAATGATTTAGAGATTATTCCGGTGCTCAACAAAGTGGATTTGCCCAGTGCAAACCCTGAAGAAGTAAGCGATGACATTGTGGACTTGCTGGGTTGTAAGCTAGAAGAAATTATCCACGCTTCGGGCAAAACCGGTTTTGGCGTTGAAAATATTTTGGCCGCCATTATTGAGCGCATTCCGGCTCCGAAAGGCGACCCTGAAGAACCGCTGCAAGCTTTGATTTTTGACTCAGTGTACAACCCGTTTCGCGGAATTGAAGTTATTTTTAGAGTCGTGAACGGTGAAATTAAAAAAGGTCAGAAAATTAAATTTATGGCCACCGGGAACGAGTATTTTGCCGATGAAGTGGGCACATTGAAACTCAATCAGGTTCCGAAAAATGTGATTACCACCGGCGATGTAGGTTATTTGATTTCGGGTATTAAAGAAGCCAAAGAAGTCAAAGTCGGTGACACCATTACCGATGCCAAAACGCCAACCACCAACATGATTCAAGGTTTTGAAGATGTAAAACCGATGGTTTTTGCCGGGATTTATCCGGTAGATACCGAAGATTACGAAGAGTTGCGCAACTCTATGGAGAAATTGCAGCTCAACGATGCTTCGCTGGTTTTTCAAGCGGAAAGTTCTGCGGCTTTAGGCTTTGGTTTTAGATGTGGTTTCTTGGGCATGTTGCACATGGAAATCATTCAGGAGCGATTGGAACGTGAGTTCAATATGACCGTGATTACTACGGTTCCAAACGTTTCGTATTTAGCGTATACCAAAAAAGACATCGATAAGGCCATTGTTGTAAACAACCCTTCTGATTTACCTGAACCTTCAAGACTAGATCGCGTTGAAGAACCTTTTATCAAAGCAACCATCATTACCAAATCAGACTATGTGGGCAATGTGATGAGTTTGTGTATTGAAAAACGCGGTATTATTACCAACCAAACTTATTTAACTACTGAGCGCGTTGAGCTTAATTTTGATATGCCATTGGCCGAAATCGTATTTGATTTTTACGATCGTTTGAAAACCGTTTCTAAAGGATATGCCTCGTTTGATTATCATCCGATTGGCATGCGCGCCTCTAACTTGGTAAAAGTGGATGTTTTATTAAACGGCAATGGTGTTGATGCGCTTTCGGCGTTGATTCATGCCGACAACGCTTATAACATCGGGAAGAAAATGACCGAAAAACTCAAAGAACTCATACCGCGTCAGCAGTTTGATATCCCGATTCAGGCGGCGATTGGAGCCAAAATCATCGCGCGTGAAACTGTAAAAGCGCTCAGAAAAGACGTTACGGCCAAATGTTACGGCGGTGATATTTCGCGTAAGAGAAAACTTCTTGAGAAACAGAAAAAAGGTAAAAAGAGAATGCGTCAAGTAGGAAATGTTGAAATTCCGCAAGAAGCATTTATGGCGGTATTAAAACTCAATGATTAAAAGCGCCTAAGCAACTGAGTTGCTGAGTGCCCGAGATAAGAAAGCCCGATGATGAAAGTTGTCGGGTTTTTTGTTGGACATTATTTATTGTAATAAACTAGCCAAACTTTGTAACTTTACCGCTCAAATTTACAAGAGGCTCTCAGGCTCTCAGGCTCTCAGGCTCTCAGGCTCTCAGGCTCTCAGGCTCTCAGGCTCTCAGGCTCTCAGGCTCTCAGGCTCTC
>JAIXSK010000018.1 GCA_027484725.1 Flavobacterium sp.
AAAAATTTAATGCTTCAACGAATACCAAAGCCTGCGTGAGGGATGGCAGCGGCATCCTTTTGTGAAGCATGAACAAAAGATAGAGCGAACAGCCCGACGGCGAGCGATTTCATTTTACCAAAAACAAAACACAACGAGCCGGCACGCCCAAATAAACCTAATCAAAACGAATGGCTTTGACCGGTGAAATTTTGGTAATGATGTACGAAGGAACCAAAAGCACCAGCAAGCAAACGGCCGTTGTGCCCAGATTGAGCGCCAACCAATGCCAGAAACTGAGCGATACCGGCGCAACGCTGACGTAATAATTTTCAGGGTTGAGCTGAATGAGGCCGGTGTATTTTTGTAAAAGCACAAGCCCGACACCGAGCAGGTTGCCCCAAAACAATCCGCGGACGATGAGATAAAAGGCATTGTAGAGAAATATTTTGCGCACGCTCCAGTTGGCTGCTCCGAGCGATTTGAGAATACCGATCATTTGGGTTCTTTCTAGAATGAGCACGAGCAAAGCTACTACCATATTGATGGTGGCCACGGCAATCATGACCACGAGAATAACAATGATGTTGAAGTCAAACAATTCGAGCCACTCAAATATAAAGTAGTATTTCTCAGCGATGGTTTGGCTGTCGAGTGTTGAGCTGATGTTTTCGTAGATTTCTTTTCCTTTGGTTTGGATGGCGGTGAAATCATCCAAGAAAACTTCAAACGCCCCGACTTGATCGGGCGCCCATTTGTTGATGCGCTGCACATGACGAATATCGCCCATTAAAAAGGAAGAGTCAAACTCTTGCAACCCCGAATTGTAAATACCGACTATTTTAAAAACGCGCAAGTTGGGCAATTGGTTGCCGCTTTCTTTCATGAAGAACGTATTGAACGTATCGCCCAATTTGAGTTTGAGCCGTTGGGCTAAATATTCAGAAATAAGTACTTCATTGTTGAGCGCGCCTGATAAGTTGGGTTTGCGGCCTTGAATGATATATTCGTTGATGTTTTTCCAACGGTAATCTTGGCCGACTCCTTTGAAAACGATTCCTTCAAAGGCATCGGCCGTACGAATGATTCCGGCTTTGCTGGCCACGGCTTGCACATGGCTGACACCGCTGACGTTGGTGAACTTCGGGTAAAAATCTTGATGAATCGACAGCGGCATCACACTTACTTGTGATTGATTGTCATCATAATTAGAAATAATAATGTGTCCATTGAAGGCTGAAACTTTCTCGCGGATTTTTTGCTGCAAACCAATACCCGTGGCCACCGAGACAATCATCATCATCATTCCGATGGCGATGGCCGCAATGGCAATTTTTATAATTGGCGCAGAAATACTACTTTTACGCCCTTTATCGGTCACAAGCCTTTTGGCAATAAAATATTCGAGATTCAATCTGGTGTGTTTTGGCCCAAAAGTACAGCTTTAGATACGATTTACCGAATTTGGGGGGATTAATTCTGATGCATGATTTTGACAAACACTCATATGACCGGCCGTTCCAGTAGTTTATATCGGAAGCCCGTTTGGGCCATTATTGTGGTTTGGTTGTTGGCAGCCGCTTGTAAAACACCACAAACTACCGTGAGTAATAGGTCATTGCCGCCCAAAGTGATGGTTAAAAGCAAAGTAGTATCGACTCAATTTTTGACCGGAGCTGAAAACACCGAAAGTTATTTAGGCTTGTTGCGCAACAAAAAAGTGGGCGTACTGACCAATCCGAGTGGGCTGATTACTTATGAATATCCTTATACTTTTATCGATACCGCAAACCACATGCAACAATCAGGGATGAAATCTGAGACGATGCATATTGTAGATTATCTGACCCAAAAAACCAAAGTAGATTTGGTGAAAATTTTTGCTCCGGAACACGGATTTCGCGGTGAAGGTGCCGATGGCGAGCTTATTGTAGACGGAAAAGATGCCAAAACCGGAATTCCGATTATATCCTTGTATGGCAATAGCAAAAAACCTTCAAAAGAACAATTGTCAGGCGTTGAAGTGTTGATTTTTGATTTGCAAGATGTAGGTGCGCGTTTTTACACCTATATATCGTCATTGCACTATGTGATGGAAGCTTGCGCTGAAAACAATATTGAACTCATCATATTAGACAGGCCCAATCCGAATGGAGCTATAATCGATGGACCGATTCTGGAAAAAGAATACAGCAGTTTTGTAGGCATGCACGAAATTCCGGTGTTGCACGGCATGACCATAGGCGAATACGCTTTGATGATCAACGGTGAACGTTGGCTGAAAGACAGCTTGCAATGTCCGCTCAAAATTGTGCCTTGCGAGAACTATCGTCGTGAAATGCCCTATAGTTTGCCTGTAAGGCCTTCGCCTAATTTGCCCAACGACCAAGCCATTAATTTGTATGCGAGTTTGTGCTTTTTTGAAGGAACCAACGTGAGCGTGGGCCGCGGAACCGACAAGCAATTTCAGATTTACGGATCGCCTTTTTTGACTTCGTATCACTACAGCTTTACACCCAGACCCAATGCAGGTTCTAAAGAGCCGCCGCAAAACGGAAAAGAATGTTGCGGCGAAGATTTATCACATATTGCCAAAATCAACCACCTGGAGTTGAAATGGTTGATTGATGCCTACCGGAATACCGAACAACCCGAGAAATTCTTTAACTCGTATTTTACCAAACTGGCCGGCAGTAAAAAACTGCAAAAACAAATTGAAGGCGGGATGTCTGAAGAAGAAATTCGCGCCACTTGGAAATCAGGTTTGAATAAATTCAGAGAAATGCGCAAAAAGTATTTGATTTATCCGGACAGCTTTTTGAATACCAACTAAAGCGGCAAACGCTTTTTCATTTCTTCAACAATGTTGTAAGCCGCCGGGCAAATGGCCACATTCTTGAGCGTTAAATGGGAGATTTGATAAAACTTCTGACGATCGGTATGCGGAAATTCACGACAAGCTTTGGGGCGGACTTCATAGATTGAACAGTAATTATCTGCATCGAGAAAAGTACAGGGAACACTTTGTAACACATAATCATTGTCTTCATCCAGGCGCAAATACTGCTCTATAAATTGCTGTGGTTTGCGTTTAAAATGCTTGGCAATGCGTTCAATATCGGCCGAAGTAAAAAGCGGGCCGGTGGTTTTACAGCAGTTCGCACATTGCAAACAATCGGTTTTGCGAAACTCGGCCTCGTGTAAATCTTGCATGAGATAATCGAGATTTTTGGGTGGCTTCTTTTTGAGCTTATCGAAATACTTTTTGTTTTCGTTCTGCTTATCTTTGGCCAACTTTTGAATATCATTCAAGGACGGTTTTAAACTCATAATACCATAAATTGCGTCAAAGTTAATCAACTTTTAATCAAAAAAGCTCAGGAACTCATCAACTCAGGAACTCATCAACTCTAAAATATGACACGAGCGAAGCGACTGCATTTGACCAATAAAAAACAATTATAAAAGACAAATGAAAGATTTATTCGGCCTAGCCATCCTCGATTATCAAACCAATAATCAGCCCGAAGATATCATCACCGAAACTTCGATTTCAGAAGCTGATCCGATGAGTGTAGCATATTTGTTTCGTTCGTTTGAACAAATGCCTAAAATAGAGCAGACTGCTTTGCAAATGGCCTGCGGAAAAGTGCTAGACATTGGTTGCGGTGCCGGAAGCCACAGTTTGTTTCTACAAGACAATACTGCTTGTGAAGTTTTTGCAGTAGATATTTCACAAAACGCCATCAAAGCATGCGCGTTGCGCGGCATCAAAAACGCGCGTGCCCTGAATGTGATGACACTTGAGAACGAACAGTACGATACTTTGTTATTGCTTATGAACGGCGCCGGCATGTGTGGCAGACTCAAGAATATTTCGGCTTTTTTGCAAAAACTCAAATCATTGTTGGCGCCCGGTGGGCAGATTTTACTGGACAGTTCAGACATTATCTATATGTTTGACGAAGATGAAGACGGTGGAAAATGGATACCATCAGATACATCATATTATGGAGAAGTCGTTTTTAATATCTCCTACAAAGGCCAGCAAGAAGATGCTTTTGATTGGATGTATATTGATTACAATACTTTGCAGAATGCGGCGCATGCCAATGGTTTGCAATGCAAATTAGTTCTGGAAGGCGAACACTTTGATTATTTGGCCAAACTTTGGATATAGTAGGAACATAAAAAAACCAGAAGCAATCACTTCTGGTTTTTATTTTTTATAGAGTAAAAATTATTTCTTGATGATTTTGTCAGATTTCAAGAATTCACCTTGGTTGTAAATGCGCAAGTAATAGGTTCCGGAAGCCAAGGACTCAATGTTGATTTCATTATTGACTTGGGTCAGTTTTTGGGTTTTGACCAATTGTCCTAGATCATTGAAGATTTCTACTTCATCAATTTGGGTTTGGGGTGATGAAATCATGAAATATTTGGATGCCGGATTCGGATAACAAGCAATGGCTTGAATGGCCTCTACCTCGTTCAACCCCAAAGCAGCACAGCCATTTGAGGTGAGTAAACTCACGCGTGGCCCAGACAAAGTAGCTTGAACCACTGATTTCTGACCATTAGAAAACATACCCATACAAGCATCATCTACATAATCCATATAATTCATGAACATAGAGCCATTTGTTGTACTGGTACAAGCATTGGCGTTGGTTGGAAATGTTGGACAGTTATAGTATTCTTGGTAGGTAGCTGGCGTATCGGCAACACCGTCATCACCACTACAGGAGCCATCTCCCCAAGGATGATCTAAGCCAAAATAATGTCCGATTTCATGGGTAGCTGTGCGACCTTTATTGAATGGAGCAACCGCTGTTCCGGTTGTGCCAAAAGCTGTGTAATTAATGCAAAGCCCGTCTTCGCCAATGGTAGGGGCATCACCGGGTAAATAGGCAAAACCCAAAATGGTGCTTCCTAAATCGCCAATCCAGACATTGAGGTATTTGGTTGGGTCCCAAGCCGGATCTCCGGCGGTTTTATAATAGCTGGACTCCATATTAAAACTGGAAGAAACTTGTTTTCTAATTATTCCGGTAGAGGCTACACCCGCGGGTGTTCGAGTAGCTTTACAGAATAAGATTTCCATGTCAGCTGCCAAAGGTCTGAAGGCCGCCGGAACTACCGAATTAAAATCAGTATTGAGTTTTCGGTAGTCTTTATTCAAAACATCCAACTGTGATTGAATCTGGGCATCGGTTACATTTTGCGCACTGTTTTTATATAAAACGTGAAAAACAACTGGTATGGTTACAACTACTGCCGGCTGGTTGATTCCTCGATTAAAAACGTTTTTGGGGGTTTGGGGATTGTGGATGTAATCCATCATCTCGCGGTGCTTTTCGGCAAAATCTGGATCACTGACCATACGTTCGTGCAGTTTGTCCATGGTAGCACATTTTCTTTGGGCCATTGCAGTGATTGACAAAACTGCCATGAGTAGAGTAATTTGCTTTTTCATAAATAATGGTTGGTTATAAAGCAGCAATATTACAAACAATAATTCATAAATTGAGGCGCCGCTTTTAAATTTTAATACACTGACATCTAATTGTTTATTAAGAAAGCAAACCCGTTGTAGCCCGTATCTGAATCAATGCATTCTTTAAGCGGTCTAAATCTGAAGCTTCGTTGTAGGCATTCCATGAAATACGTATAAAAAAACCGTGGTCAATTTGCATCACCGGAATCTCAATTTTGTATTGATTGTAAAGCAATTCTTTAAGCTCAAGAGGCTTTTGGGTTTTGATGGGAATACTGCACATCTGCCCCAGGAATTCTGAAGAAATCGGACAAATAGGCTCAGTTCCGACAAGCTGACAAAAATCAGCATAGATCTCTAAAATGGTTTGTTTGCATTTCTGAGATTGCTCAGACCAATGGTTGGTTTTTAAAAACTCTATAGCTGCCGGAGCGGTTAAAAAAGCTGCAATATCGCGGGTTCCTTGTTGTTCGTGGTAATCTAAAAAGCGGCTTTCGCCCGGGGCAACACTTTCATAGCCCCAACTCACCACCAGCGGATCAAGGCTGTCTTGAAGTTCTTTGCGCACATACAAAAATGAGCAACCTTTGGGCGCCAACATCCATTTGTGCAATGTTCCTGTGTAGTAATCAGGGTTGAGCTCTGTGATGTTTAAATCAATATGGCCGGGAACATGTGCGCCGTCAATAATGGTGATTAAACCCAGAGAACGAGCCTTTTCACAAATTTCTTTGACCGGAAAAATAAGCGCTGTGGCACTGGATATTTGGTTCAAAAAAACCACTTTGGTCTTTGATGTATAACCACTCCAGAATTGCTCTAAGATTTGCTCTTTTGAAATTATAGGCAGTGATATATTTTGACGTATGTATTGGGCTCCAGATTTTTTGCAGTAATAGTGCCAAGTTCTGTCCATGGCGCCATATTCATGATTGGTGGTAAGAATTTCGTCGCCCGCTTGTAGAGCAATGCTGCGCATGACCGTATTGATGGCGGTTGTGGGATTGGGTGTAAAAAAGAAATCTTTTGCATCACAATGAATATATTTTGACAAGGCTTCTTTGGATTTTTTGAGATGTCCGCCGAGTTCTTTTTGTATGAATCGAACAGGATTTTTTTCAAGTTCTCGCTGCCAATATTGATAATGCTCAAAAATAGGTTTTGGACATGCGCCAAACGAACCGTGGTTGAGAAAAGCGATTTCAGGGTCTAGATAAAATTGTGATTTAATCATGTTGGCCAATGTAAATTCCGATGGGAAGTAAATAATGAACCCGAACGCGTTTTCCGTCTTTTCGACCGGCCATCCAACGCGGAGATTCTTCAACTATTTTTTTGGCTTGTTCGCCTACGCCAAAACCAATGTCTCTGTAAATACTGATATCTGTGAGCGTTCCGTCGGGCTCAACAATAAATGAAATGAAGACTTTGCCAATTAAATCCGGAACTTGTGGTTTTTTGAATTTACTGTTGAAAAAGTCGTAGAACCGATCTGTCCCGCCCGGAAATTCAGGTTGTTGATCAACATCTTTGATTTCAAAAATAGGGGCTTCAGCTGCGAATGGCTCATCTTGTGCGCGCAATGTTGCAATGGTTAGCAGCAAAACAATACATATAAATTTACAATGCATCGCAAATTTCATCTCAGCGCTGTTTGAAATTCATTGGATATTTGATTTCAATGCTAACCGGTTTGCCTGCGCGTCTGGCGGGTTCCCATTTAGGAGACAAATTCAAAACACGCATAAATTCAACCCCAGAATCAACATCAATCATTTTGAGTATTTTGACTTTTTTGACAGAACCATCGGCTTCAATTGTAAAAGAAGCCAACATACTACCGGATTTTTTGACTTTGGTATAATCAAAATTTTGTATCACAAATTCTTGAAATTTATCTAAGCCGCCACCTTGAAATTTGGGTTGAATCAGTTCTCCGCCATTATTGAGATACACTTCGTCTTCGCCTCCGATTTGGGCATTGCTTACAGATGAAACGAAACAAAAAAGAATCAAGAAAAGATATCTGGCTTTCATACTATGGAATATTTAAATATTTATGGGTTTGTAATGACACCCGCCATTTTGGATTGTTCATTACATAATCAACAATCTGCGGTGTCATTTCTTCTTTTTTGCTCCATTCGGGCTGTAAAAACAAAATGGCATTTGGATTGACTTTTGCCGCTTGTTCTTCGGCAAAAATAAAATCGTGTTTGTTGTAAACAATGACTTTGAGCTCATGGGCACGATCATAGGCTTCTTGCACCGGCAGTTTATTTTTTTTAGGCGAAAGACAAAACCAATCCCATTGACCGGTGATAGGATATGCCCCCGAAGTTTCTATGTGTACTTTGAGTTGATTGTTGTGCAGCAAATTTGTGAGCGGAAGCATATTCCAAGTGAGTGGCTCGCCTCCGGTAATTACAACGGTATCGGCATAACGAAGCGCATTTTGAACAATAGGCTCAATGGACGTGGGCGGATGCAATTCGGCATTCCAGCTTTCTTTGACATCACACCAATGACAACCTACGTCGCAACCTCCGATTCGAATGAAATAGGCGGCGGTTCCGGTGTGGAAACCTTCGCCTTGAATGGTGTAGAACTCTTCCATGAGCGGAAGCATGGTGCCTTTTTCAACGGCTATTTGTGTTTCTCTTGCTAACATGCGGCAAAGATAGGAAAAGCAGGCGCAAATAAAACCGCTTTGCATTAAGAACCAAAGTATCTACGTGAAAAACAATCTTAAAAAGATGTTGATTTTTATACTTGCGAGCCTATTACTAGCCCTGATAGCAGCGAAAAGCCTTTGCCGGCAGGCGGTTTGTTTTTGCCGACTGGCCAGAGCGACCAGCGGAAGCTTTGGACAGCCGATGCAAAATGACCGTCTGACCAAAAGCTTGCAGCGCAGAGCAGGAAAAAGCTACGCATAAAAAAACCGACAGCAGAACTATCGGTTTTTTTGAATAAGGATGTGAATTATTTTAGTGTTTTGAGTGCTTCGGCAGCATATTGATTTGTGGGGTCAAGCGTCAAAGTTTTATTGAAGTATTCTTTGGCTTTGGCCTTATCTGTATTGGCATAACTGGCGCCAATGTTGTTGTAACTCTCGATAAATTTAGCTTTGTTTTTGGTTACTTCATCCGGGCCTTTTTCTGTAACTACTTTGAGGTATTCTTCATAGTATTTGATGATCATTTCTTCGTTTTCAAGTAAACGGTTGGCACGGGCTCTAAAGATGTAAGCGTCTTGTGTGGTTGGTGAGGCCTCGATGACTTTACCAAAGGCAGCATCGGCTTTTTGCAATTCAATTGGATCTGGCTTAACTACTTCTTTACGTGTGTTGTTGTAGTACAATGAGTTCCCTAAATAAAAATTATCTAACAAATAATTTTTTGAATTGACGTTGCTTGTGGCAATTTCATAGATGACAGAAGCTTCTTTGAAGAGTTTTTGCTCATAGAATTTTTTGCCTACTTCGCTCAAGTCATTGGTCATGTTGATTTCCATTTCAACTGATTTTTTGATATCGGCCACTCCGGCATTGAACAGGTTTTGATCAAGCGTTTTGGTTTCTACATTATTGGCTTTTCTGAGTTTGGCCAAACCTAAATACAAATAATCACGCGCAATAATTTTGTTGGTTGGGCTACCGATAAAATCTTGAAGCGACTTGATAGCTACATCAATATTTCCGTTTTCATAAGCTGAATAACCTAAATAACGCAAGATCCTTGGGTTTACTTTATCCAATTCTTTCATTTTGTTGGCCTCGACTTCAAGGGCTTTGTAATCTTTGGCCAAAATCAAGAAATCAGCATGACGCATTCTTGAAGTAAGTGAATAATCGGTCATACTCATGTACTTCTCATAGTAGCTCAGTGCTTTCTGGATGTATTCGTTGTATTTTTTGGGTTCATTGTTGCCCCAATAGTAATAGGTTTCGGCCAACTCACGGTATACCGGACCATAATTAGCATCGGCGGCTATTACGTTATCAAATGCTTTGACGGCTTCGGTATATGATTTGGCTCCTTTGAGCAAAACCCCTAATTGCATTTTGGCACGAATTAAGGTTGGGTCCGTTTGAAAAGCATTGCGATAAGCAGCATATGCTTCATTTTGATTTTTCTCTCCGTAATAAGCGTCGCCTAAGGTCATTTGTACTAAAGCATCGGTAGGATTGATGGCCTTGGCTTTGTTGAGATATTCTAAAGCGGCTTTATAATCGTGCTTATCACTGTTCATATAGGCTTTGGCCACATAGACATATTCTTCAATGTCTTTCTTTTTCATGTCTTTGGTAGCCGTATCAAAATTGGTTTTTGCACCGGTTGGATTGTTGTTGTCTAAATCCATTTGTCCTAAACCAATGTAGTTCCAACGACCGCTTTCGGTGGCGGTAAGCCCTTTTTGAAAAAATATTTTCGCAGAATCTTCTATATTTTGTTTTAGGTAAATATTTCCTAAAAAGAAGGTAGCTTTTCCGTTTGAAGGTTTGGTTTGAATGATTGATTTGAGCATTGATTTTGCCTTTTCATACTGTTCGGCATCCATCGCTTTTTTGGCTTGCTCAATATCTTGGGCTTGTCCGATGGTCGCTGTTCCTAATAACAACAGGCTAAAAATCTTCAGTGTGTTCATGGTTGGTTATATTAAATTTATTTTTTTTCGTTTGTGATGGTGTTTCTAATCAGAATTTTTCTTGAAGGGAAATGTTCAGGAACCAATCCGGATTTTAACACTATCCTTTGACCAACTTCTCCGGCCACAAATGAGGCAAACCCCATTCCAAGCCCGGTATATCCTTGGCAATTGACGACAAACAAATCACGTGCCAGAGGATATTTACCCCCTGCAATATGGTCTTGACTCGGAAAGTAATATTGCCCGTCACGAGTATTCTCAACACTCAATATGCTGATTTGGGATAAGTTGTCTTGAATTTGATTTGAGGGCTCAAAGATAAAATTAATTCCGACAACTCCTATCATTGAAGAGTTGTGTGATACATAATTAAAGACTTCTTCAGTAGTATTGAATGAAAAAACACCTTTCTCAGGTATTTTATCAATCCCTGCAAGTGCAAAAAGTTGTCTTGCTGCACTTGAATTTGGGTTATCAAAAACCAATCCTTTAAAATTAGCAACTGATTTTCCCTGCATCAATGCAACAATTTGCTTGATTGAAATAAGCGTGTCTGAGGAGTTCTTTTTCACAATCAATGCAATTGCATCTTTGGCAAACGGTGTTAGCTTAGGATATATTTTTTGACTGTTAAAATATTTTATTTCTTGTGCTGTAAGCTTTCTGGATAACACCGCAATTTTTTTGTGATCTTGAGCCAAAGACTGAATAATTTCGGCTTCAGGTTGAGCCGTGATTTTAATTTTAGCCGGGTAGCGGTCTTCAAAAATCAAAACCTGATCTTCTACAACTGGTTTGAATGTTTGATCTACCAAGACCGTAGCCTGTCCTTTAAGGATGGTCTCTTCTTGGCTTTTATCAGATTGTTTACAGTTGATTACGGCAAAAGCAGCCAGAAGAGTCACCGACAAAACATATAATTTTTTCATTCTTTTGTTTGGTTAGTATTCATTAAACGCACAAAACGTATCAATGCGTATACAATGAGTAAAATTCCAAAGGCCCACCGAGCAGTAGGACTTAGATTCAGAGGCAATTTCTGCCAGAAAATAATCATCAAACCCAAAATAAGGTAAGATAAAAAGAACAATATGCCTATAACGAGAAGAAATCGCTCTTTTAGCGATTTCTTCATGAAATTTTTAAATATGTTTTGAAACATTATTCAGCGCGATTAACCGTAATAGGCAATGAATATAATACACGAACCTTTTTACCGTTTTGTTCCCCCGGATTCCAACGCGGACAAGATTTAAGAACACGCATGGCTTCTTTTCCTGTTCCGTATCCTGCATCGCGGAGTACTTTAATGTCTGTAAGCGAACCGTCTTTTTCAACAACGAAAGTCACGAACACTTTGCCGCCCGGGAAATCTTCATCGTCTGGCGCTTGGAAATTTTTACCTACAAATTTGTAGAATTTCTCAAGCCCACCCGGAAAATCAGGTTTCACTTCGATACCAGCCGTGTTGTAAATGTTGTTGTCTTCTTCAACCACTTCTTTCGGACCATTACCAACAGGTTCAACTGTTAACTCGGCATCAGGATCACCTTTGATGGTTTCTGCTCCTAATTTTTTATCAACAATATCTTTTACTTTTGGCGGTTCTTCAACCACTTCTTCAGCTTTTGCCACAACCGGTTTTACGAATTTCACCTGATCTACTTTAGGCGGCGGCGGAGGTGGTGGTGGAAGATTTTCTTTTGGTTTTTCTTTAGGAGGTAATTTAACTGTAACAATTTTTTTGTCTAAGCTTGCATCATCGTCTGAAGAATCAGGAATAAGTTTAGCCAACATGGGAATACTTACCAGAAAAGCAAAAACCAATGCACCAATAACAAAAGCGCGAGAGGTATTTTTGGTATCTGACTTTCTCAAATCGTAAGCTCCATAACTCTTGTTACGAC
Source organism: Flavobacterium sp. (assembly GCA_027484725.1). Lineage (GTDB taxonomy): Bacteria > Bacteroidota > Bacteroidia > Flavobacteriales > Flavobacteriaceae > Flavobacterium. The sequence goes on from JAIXSK010000018.1 coordinate 12,034, forward strand.
CTTCGAATACTATATCAAGCCATTGATTTTTTAATAAATCTAATTTCATGTCTTTCTTTTTTAATTAGATTAAGAATTAGGGAGTTGCTGGTGTAGCCGGTGCTTCCGGTGTTGAAGAATCACTTCCCGTATTGATCAATTTGCTTTCTTCAGGAGAAATATCATTTACAATCGCATAAGTAGGTACATCAACAATAGCCATTTCATCAAGAATATCAACCAAGTTTCGGTAGGTTGACTTTTTGGTTGGTTTGATGATGACAATCAGACCTTTATCTTTATTGCCCGTGTATTCAATAACTCCTTTTTTCTGTTTCAAAAGTTCAACACGGATGCCCTCTTTACCATAAGTACTTGCCTTAGGGGCTATCTTTGGAGTTGCCAACAATCCCATGTAGTATTTGAGTTGATTGTTTTCTCCTAACAAGATGGTCATGGTACGATTTTCATCTACTTTAACATCTTTGTTGTTTTTAGGATCAGGATCTTTATCCGGCAAGCCCAAGTTCATCGACTGCGGTTTAGAGAGCGAAGTGGTCAACATAAAGAAAGTAATCAACAAGAACGCCAAGTCAACCATTGCGGTCAAATCTACTTTGGAATTCTGCTTCTTACTTCTGACCTTGCCGTCGCCTTTCTTGCCACCGCCGTCGTTGGTATTTAATTCAGCCATTTTTCTAAATTCTTTTTTTAGTAATCTTTTCCTCTTAAACCAGTAACTAAATTAAAGCTATTGATTTTTTGGTCTTGTAAAATATCCATCACACGTTTGATTTGTGGATATTTTTCTTTGGCATCGCCTTTTATAGCAAATTGAAGCTCTTTGTCGGCTCCGTTGTCAATGTTTGCTTTTCTAGCGTATTGGATCCAGTCTTGCAACTGATTATTGATTGAGTCATAAGGAATTCCCGGTTGGATTCCCGGCTTGATTCTGTCTGAAGATTTCAAAGCCAACAATTGCTTGAGGCTTTCAACAGGCACGCCAAATTCGTCAATAAGTTCAAACTGAGCTTTCTCAGCATCAGTAAAATCCACTTTGTATTTCTGAGCCATATACTCTAAGGCACCAGAACGAACTGCTCTGTCTTTCATCCCGAAAAACACCTGATCTTTTCCTTGGCTTTTACCAATGGTAATGGTTACCAAGCCAGACTCAGGCAATTTGGTTTGAACAGTAGATGACGGCGTATCAACCGGAAGTGGTTCTGGCATTTTTGCAGTTGCTGTCAAAATAAAGAAAGTCAACAACAAGAAAGCCACATCACACATCGCAGTCATATCAATAGACGCCGCTTTTTTAGATGTCTTTACTTTAGCCATATTTATAATTAGTTATTATGTGCAGAAGTTAAATTCCGCCAATATGGTTATTAGTTTTTAGAACTTCCTCTAAAGTGTCTGTATGTGTTTACAATCGTTGCTCCTGCCTCATCAATTGAGTAAGTCAAAGTATCGATTTTAGAAGTAAACAAGTTGTAAGCAATAATAGATAATGCCGAAGTAGAAATACCCGTTGCGGTATTGATCAACGCCTCAGAAATACCGTTTGCCAACATCGCTTGGTCAGGAGTACCAGCTGTTGCCAAAGCGGCGAATGCTTTAATCATACCGGTTACTGTTCCCAATAGACCCGCAAGAGTTCCCAAAGAAACCAAAGTTGAAATAATGGTCATGTTTTTCTCTAACATTGGCATTTCAAGTGAGGTAGCTTCTTCAATTTCTGTATGAATCATCTCAGCAGCAGCTTCGCTGTCAAAACCTTCTTTTTTCACTTCTTGATATTTTACCAAAGCAGCTTTGATGGCATTAGCTACAGAACCTTGTTGTTTGTCACAAGCAGCTAAAGCACCGTCAATATCACCCTTAGAAATACTGCCTTGAACTGATTTCATGAATTGGTCCAAATTGCCTTTTCCGGCAGCTTTGTTGATAACAATGTAACGCTCAAAAGAAAACACGATTACCATCAATAAAAGCCCCATCAATACAGGTACGATTGGCCCTCCTTTGTATACCATTGCCAAATAGTTACCAGGTAGCGGGTGTCCCGTATTCACTCCTCCTTCGAAGTTTGAGCCATTACCCATGATAAAGTTCCAGATGAGCCATCCTACCAAAATACATCCTGCGATAACAATTCCGGAGAACATTCCTCCAGCATTTGAACTTTCTTTTTTAACGTTTGCCATTTCTTTAAAATTTTAGTTTTTTTAAATAATTATAGTTTTAGTTGTTAAATAAACTTGAATTGAGGCAAATTTAAATTTTTACTTCTAATAAAAAAACTTTTTTTAATTTAATTGAAATTTAAATAAAGCCCCATAAAATCGGCCTTTTGATTCTATGAAAAACTATTCTGCTATTGTATAGAAAAGTTGTTTTTCACTGAGATTAAATCAGCCATTTTTATAAAAAAATGAGAATTTTACAACCGAAAACTTTGTTTTAAACGAAGAAATCATTTTGAAATTGTTTGCTTTTGTTTTTGCAAATTTTAAAATTTAAAAATTAACTTGCCCAAACCTTAATATATATCACTTTATGTCTAGAATTTCTGACTTTGCTGCATCCGTGCAACAAGGATACAACTGCTCAGGTGAGCACATACTGCTGGGAGCTGCCCTACTTGACGGCGAGGTACAACCCGAAGCTCAAGTGAAAATTCCGCTCAAAACGCTCAATCGCCACGGGTTAATTGCCGGCGCCACCGGAACCGGAAAAACCAAAACCATTCAGGTGCTTTCAGAACAACTATCAAGCTTGGGCGTTCCGGTTTTGATGATGGACATCAAAGGAGATTTTAGCGGTATTGCAGCTGAAGGAGAAGAAAAATCATTCATTACAGAAAGACATCAAAAAATCAACATCCCGTTCTTGCCCAAAAAATTTCCGGTTGAGCTTTTGTCGCTTTCAGAGCAACCCGGCGTTCGGCTTAGAGCCACGGTTTCAGAATTTGGACCGGTTTTGTTTTCGCGTATTCTGGATTTGAATGATACGCAAGCCGGCGTGGTTTCGGTTATTTTTAAATATTGTGACGATCATCAGATGCCGCTTTTGGATTTGAAAGACATCAAAAAAGTCATTAATTATATTACGGAAGAAGGCAAAGATGAAATTGAGGCCGATTACGGCAAAATATCCCCGTCAACCACCGGAACCATCTTGCGCAAAATCATTGAATTAGAACAACAAGGCGGAGACTTCTTTTTTGGCGAACTATCCTTTGATATTGCCGATTTGATGCGATTTGACCAAAATGGAATGGGCTACATCAACATTCTTAGATTGAATGATATTCAAGATAAGCCCAAATTATTCTCGACTTTTATGTTGAGCTTGCTGGCCGAGATTTATCAGCAAATGCCTGAAAAAGGCGATGCAGACCGCCCGGAATTGATTTTGTTTATTGATGAAGCGCACTTAATTTTTAGCCAGGCCAGTCAAACACTCCTTGAACAAATTGAAACCATTGTCAAACTGATTCGCTCTAAAGGCATCGGCATTTATTTTATTACGCAAAACCCGAATGATATTCCAAGCGGTGTGCTTTCGCAATTGGGTTTAAAAATTCAACATGCACTGAGAGCTTTTACAGCCAACGATCGAAAAGCCATCAAACTCACCGCAGACAATTATCCGCTGTCTGATTTTTATCAAACAGACCAACTCATTACTGAACTCGGCATTGGTGAAGCGCTCGTAACTGCACTCAGTGAAAAAGGCAATCCGACACCGCTGGCGGCTACTATGTTGCGCGCACCTGAAAGCCGAATGGATGTTCTATCTGAAGCTGAAATTCAAACCATCAACGCTCAATCAAAATTGGTCAAGAAATACGGACAAGAAATAGACAGAGAAAGCGCCTATGAAATGTTAACACAAAAGCTAGAGGCAGCTCAAGAACAAGCCGCAGCTGCATCTGCCGAGGCTACTAAAGAAAGCCCCAAACAAGAATCAGGTACGGCTGAAATGATTGGAAAATCAGTACTCAAAGTAGTCACCAGCGCCTCTTTTATACGCGGTGCTTTTAGTATTTTAAGTAAGATATTGAAAAAGTAAAAATCTTGATTACGCGCCAGATAATTTTATGCAGCGGCGGTTGCTGTTTTTCCGTGGATGGCATCAGCGTAGTACTGGGCATACTCAAAAAACAAACCTCTGTCATCACAATTTGGGTTTTGTATGCACTTGCCAATTACGGAAACGAAGTCTTCTTTACGCATTTTATCATCTTCTGTATGGGGTCTGTTTTGTTGCAAAAGTTCAATAATTTTACCGGCAAACACCAAACGGTGGTTTCTTCTTTCAGAGATCAATAAGTTTAAAGCTAAGGTGGTAATGTTCGCAGTCATGGGGAAGAATTTATAAGTTTAAAAGATTTAATTTTCAGCTAAATTATAGCTAAAGAATTGATACTGAATTATATTTTCGACCAAATGTTAAAATAATCGTTTTGAAAAGAAAACAAGCCGAAATCACCGACCAAATGCAACTTTTGAGTGATTTAAAAAAATGAAAACATGAAAAGCATACTTACAATTGGGCTTTTAATCTTGTCTAATATGTTTATGACTTTGGCTTGGTATGGCCATTTAAAATTTAAAGAATTCAAATGGTTTGAAAATGCTTCGCTGATAACCATTGTTCTGATCAGTTGGGGCTTGGCGTTGTTTGAATATTTCTTTCAGGTGCCGGCCAACAAAATCGGGTATGATGGCAATGGGGGTCCGTTTAGTTTAATGCAACTCAAAGTCATTCAAGAAGTCATCACGCTGGTGATTTTTGTGCTTTTCTCGATGCTGTTTTTTAAAAACGAAGCCTTCAAGTGGAACCATGCAGTGGGTTTTTGCTTGTTGGTGTTGGCGGTGTATTTTATTTTTAAAAAGTAAACCGATAGACACTCTAGCCAACCTATCAAATTCTAAATCAGAGCCATCGAATTCTATTTTGTTTGATTTTTTTTACTCAATCAATCTTTTTCTGAACTCGTTTTCTTAATTTTAGAAAAAACAAACGCTATGAAAAAGATTTACACCTTATTGTTATTGTTATTGGGCGCGCTGTCACTTCAGGCGCAAATTGTGAATATTCCCGATGCGAATTTAAAATCCTTACTGTTGAGTAATGCTGACACTAATCAGGACAATCAAATTCAGATAAGTGAGGCGATGGCGGTAAATTCTTTAACTGTTTTCGGAGCTAATCCTGAAATTACCGACCTGACCGGTTTGGATGCATTTACAAATCTCACTTATCTAGAGCTTAGATTCTTGAATGTAAGTGCTCCTTTGTCACTCTCGAGTTTTACTCATTTAGAAAATGTTTATTTTTTTTCCACTTCATTTACATCGATAGATTTTTCAGGCATGATTAGTTTAGAAAGTGTCTCTATGTCTTCTACTCCGGTTCAAACTTTAACTTTCAACAATCTCCCTAACTTAGCTAATGTCTCTCTCGATTCGATGATTACCAGTCAAATAGAGTTTTCTTCACTACCTCTTTTAACTGCAATCACAATCGATTCTTTAAATTCCTTGTCAACATTAAATATGTCCGAGTTACCGAGTATCAGAAAATTATTTTTCTATGGAGTCCCGATTACAAATCTTGACATAAATACTTTTAATAGTCTTGAGGAAATTTATTTAGTAGGCTCGGGAATAACCTCTTTGGACATCTCAGGTCTTTCAAATCTAAAGTCATTGTCGTGTGGATCTAACACAATGTTGACCTCAGTCAATACAACAGGGGCTACTGCAATCACCGATTTAGAAATTTCATCTTGTCGGATAAGTTCAATAGATGTTGGTGCGATGACCCAGCTAGTGAATTTAAATGTTTCTGGTAATGTAGGTTATGATTTCAGTTCTTCTGGGCTAACCAGCTTAAATGTTCAAGGATTGAATCAGTTGAAGTCACTTATTTGTTCATCTAACAGTATTCCGAGTTTAAATCTGAACGGTCTAACCCAATTGACCCATCTAGAATGTTCTCAAAATCTATTAACCCAGCTCGATGTTTCAATGCTTACGCAACTAACCTATTTAGGGTGCGGTCAAAATCAGCTGAGTTCTTTGAATGTTATGCCACTGACCCAGCTAAAATCACTCGGCTGTTATTACAATAACTTGAGCACGCTGGATCTTTCAACTTTAACTCATCTAGAAAAGTTATATTGTCAAAACAATCTGATTTCCAATCTAAATATATCAGCCAATACACAACTGAATAATATAGATTGCAGCTACAACTCTATTAGCTCATTAGATTTTGCGGCCAATCACGAAATAAAAAAAATAGAATGCGGCAATAACCCTTTAACAAATCTGAATCTTACCAGCCAAAACAAATTCAAATATTTGTCGTGCAACTACACTCTGATTTCAACAATTAATATAAGCGGTTTTGATGTTCTGACAGTTAATGCTGGGGAAGGTGGTTGTATTATTGACTTGTCTGACAATCCTAACCTTGAATATATCAATGCAAAATATGGGTTATTAAATACTGGTTATGGCTTATTTTTGATAAATTGTCAGAACCTAAGATATATTTGTGCTGATGATGATAACATTCCGTTCATTCAAAACAGAATAACATTGGTAGGGTTACAAAATGTTTCTCTGACTTCTTACTGTACCTTCACACCCGGTGGCGCCTACAACACGATAGCAGGAATGATCTCCTATGATTTGGATGGAAACGGCTGTGACACGTCAGATTATATGGCCCCTTTAATGAAAATGAACATCAACGACGGAACGCAAACCGGCGCTACTTTTACCAATAGTATAGGGAATTATTCGTTTTTTACACAAGCCGGAAATTATACCCTCACTCCTACCCTTGAAAGCCCTTATTTTACCGTTACGCCTGCTTCAGCTATTATTAATTTTCCGAGTCTTGACCAAACAACACAAACGCAAAATTTTTGCATTTCACCCTTGGGAGTTCATTACGATGTTGAATTTACCCTATTATCCAATATCACACCCAGACCGGGCTTTTATGCAACCTATCAGATTGTATACAAGAATACCGGAAATCAAATTCAATCCGGAACGATTGACCTTGCCTTTGACGATGCCGTCCTTGATTTTTTAAATGCATCACCAACCAATAGCAGTCAAACAACAAATCATTTAACATGGAATTACTCAAACCTTTATCCTTTTGAAAGCAGAGTAATCTATATAAAGTTCCGTGTAAATGGACCTACTGAAACACCGCCCGTAAACATAGGCGATATCTTGAATTATACTACTACCCTATCATTAAACGGTGAAGGTGTTCCACCTCCAACCCAAGCTCAATTAGTACAAACTGTGGTAGGAGCTTATGACCCAAATGATAAAACCTGTCTAGAAGGCAATAACATTACTCCTGAAATGGTCGGTGATTATTTGCACTATTTGATTCGTTTTCAAAATACCGGAACCGCACCTGCTGAGTTTGTCGTGGTCAAAGATATGCTCGACACCCAAGTTTTTGATGTGTCTTCTTTACAGTTAATCTCAAGTTCACACCCAATGACCACGCGCATCACCGGCAACAAAGCAGAGTTTATTTTTGAAAACATCAACTTGCCCGGAGAATCGGTGGATGAACCCGCAAGCCACGGTTTTGTAGCTTTTAAAATCAAAACCAAAAACAACTTGGTGCTGGGTAATACCGTAAAAAACAAAGCCGAAATTTATTTTGATTACAACTTTCCGGTCATTACCAACCAAACCACCACTACGGTTTCATTGTTAGCCACTCAAGGTTTTGACGCCGCTCAAGTAAGCATGACGCCCAACCCAACGCAGAATCTTTTGAACATATCAGCCAACTGTAATCTTCAAAAAATAGAATTGCTCGATATGCAAGGGCGTGTTTTAGAGCGTTACCCGGCTTTTGAACGAGAAGCTTCGATTTATTTATCAGGCAAAGCCAACGGAATGTATTTGGTCAAAGTAACTTCAGACAAAGGAAGCAGCGTACAGAAAATCATCAAAGAATAATGAAATACCAAATTCAAAAATCACCTTTTATTGTGCCCACCACCGATGGCAAACTCATTGAAGAACACCACGGTCGGGCGGCCACCAACAACCCAGACATTTCAATAGCGCATATGATTGCACCACCGCATTGGAGCGAACCTTTTCAAACGCCCGAATTTGATGAATACACCTATATCATTTCAGGCAAAAAGCAATTCACCATTGCCGGTGAAGTAGTAGTTTTAGAAGCCGGACAATCGATCAAAATTGAAAAAAATGTGCGCGTGCAATATGCCAATCCGTTTGATGAGCCCTGTGCATATATCGCGATTTGCCAACCGGCTTTTGACTTTAACAAAGTGCATCGAGATGAAGCGTAGTTTTGCCGTTTGCGCCAGCGCGGCCCGGATGGAAACAGCATCCTTTTGGGTTGGGGTTCAAGCCAAAAGATATCGTGAACAGCCGGAACAGCCGCCCTACGAATGCGCCAATAAGTCAAGGATTTTTTGTTCTACCTCTGCGCTGTTCCAACGATTTTCAATATCAGGAATTGTTTTCAAAACGGTTTCCATAATTTCGTTCTGACGATTGCCCAACGCCAGCGCCTCTGAATACGGGCGTAAACTAAACGTCACGCGGCTGTACAGCGGCAACCATTTATCAGGGTGTTTTTCTGAAAACCACTTTTCAATTTTTTTCTGAAGCAAAAACTGCGCATCGGCGGTTTTGGTGCTCATCTCCATAAAATTCCGATAGGAAAGTTCGGCAATCGCATCGGCATTGGGCTTACGCGATTTTTCATATTCCGAAAAAATCATTTGCCAATCATCGCCGTAGCGTTGCATCATTTGGTTGAGTATCGTAATATCTTCAAAACCGGCATTCATCCCATGCCCGTAAAACGGAACAATCGCATGACAAGCATCGCCAATCAAGGCCACTTTATCCTGATACGTCCACGGAAAACACTTCATGGTCACCAAAAAACTCGTTGGGTTTTTAAAGAAATCTTCTACCAGATCCGGAATTACCTCAGCGGTATCCGGAAAATGTTCCGCAAAAAAAGCTTCGAGTGTTTCTTGATCTTTGAGTTGTGCAAATGAGTTTTCGCCTTCGTGCGGCATAAACAAAGTACAGGTAAAAGTGCCATCGGTATTGGCCAGCGCCATGAGCATATATTCGCCGCGCGGCCAAATATGTAAAGAGTTTTTATCGAGTTTGTGCGAACCGTCGGCATTGGCCGGAATATGCAATTCTTTATAGCCGAGTTTTAAAAATTCCTGCGAATAATTAAACATGCTCTGACGTTGCATTCTGTGGCGCACGCGTGAGAAAGCTCCGTCTGAACCAAACACCAAATCATAATCGAGTTCGTCCCACTCGCCGCGTTCGGTTTCGCCAATGTGCAAAGTAGCATTACTCAAAGTAACATCCCAAATGCGGTGCTCAAAGAAAAATTCCACACCGGCAGCTTCAGCCAAATCAACCATTTTGCGGTTCAAAATACCGCGTGATAATGAAAATATAGCCTCACCTTCTTTACCGTAATACTGGTAATTGAGCGAACGATCAGGCATATGAATTGCGCGTTTGTCAACCGGAATCCCAATTTGCTTGATTTCATCGTCCAAGCCTATATCTTGCAGGGTTTTCCAGCCGCGGTCTGACATGACTAAATTAATCGAGCGCCCCGAGAATTCAACGGTGCGAATATCCGGACTGCGGTCAAAAACGTGTACCGTATGACCTTCTTTTTTGAGGTAAATAGCCAAAAGCGAGCCTACCAGACCCGATCCGACTACTGCGATTTTCTTAGGTTGTTGCATGATGAAATAACACCGTAAAAGCGCGTCAAAAATAGCGAATAATATTGGCTCAGCGGCATAAAATTAATATTTATTGTTGGGGCGTCTGCCTGTCTGCAGACAGGTGCCACCGGCTCCGCTGCGCTGCGCCGCTGTCAGGCTGTTCGCTTTTAGTCCTCGCTGCGCTGCGGGCTACCGCTGCCATCCTTCACGCAATTGAAAATTTTGTTTAACTTTTTGTTTAATTAAATAAACAAAATGTACTTTTGTAGCTCAAACTTTCCGCTATGCCATCATTCTCCCAAGCCGAAATCCAACAAATGGACCGTATTTACCGACTCAACCTAATCAATTCTGCCACCGGATACAAATCAGCCAACTTGCTGGTTTCGCAATCCAAAAACGGTACACACAATGTGGCTATTTTTAGCAGTGTTACGCATTTGGGCAGCGATCCGGCCTTGATTGGTTTTATTGTTCGGCCAACAGTGGTCCCTAGAAATACTTATCAAAACATCCGCGCAACAGAATATTTCACCGTCAACCACATTACCGCCACACAAATCCAAAGTGCCCACCACAGCTCTGCGGCATATCCGGCAGAAATTTCTGAGTTTGACCAAACAGATTTAACCCCGGAATTTCGTGATAATTTACTGGTTCCGTTTGTGGCGCAAAGCCCGGTACAACTGTATTGCAAATACCTCAATGAATATCCTATTACCGAAAACAACACCCTCATGATTGTAGCCTCAATAGAGCAAATCTTTATTCAAGACGAACTTTTGCACCAAGATGGTTGGATTCGGTTAGATCAAGGAAAAGTAGTTGCTATTAATGGGCTCGACGGTTATGCGCTGCCGCAAATCCTTGACCGATTTGCCTATGCCCGTCCGCACAAACCCACTGAATCTATTTTATAAATGGCGCATCAAAAACCGTATTTACCCACCAAAGTCTGCCCAATTTGTGAGCGTCCTTTTGCTTGGCGCAAAAAATGGGAACGCAACTGGAATGCTGTGTTGTATTGCAGTGACCGTTGCCGCCAAAATAAAAAAACAAATTCATGAAAGCACTGGTTTGGTTTACCCATGATTTACGCACACACGATCAGGTTTCAGTCAGCAAAGCCTGCGCAGAAAATCATAGCGTTCAAGCAGTTTATTGCCTTGATCCAAGCTGGTTTGAATACACCGAATTCGGCTTTAAAAGAACCGAGAAATACCGCGCCAAATTTTTGCTCGAAACACTTACAGAACTTAAGTCTTCGCTCAAAAAAATTCATATTCCGCTGGAGGTTGTTTTTCAAAAACCCGAAGATTTCATTCCAAGTTTCATCGAGCAAAACGCCATCAATCGCGTCTACAAAATGACCGAATGGACTTTTGAGGAACAAAAAGTTTTTGAACAGGTCCGAAAAAAAACCACAGGCCAAATACAGTGGATGCAAAACTACGATCAGTTTTTGTTTCATCCTGAGGATATTCCGTTTAAAAATCTGGCACAACTGCCCGAAGTTTTTACCGAATTCCGCAAAAAAACCGAACAACTCAGCCGTGTCAGAGCCGTATGGCCTGAACCTAAAATGCCGGCAGAAAACTACCGCGAACCTCAGGGCAAAATTCCGTCCTTAACAGATTTGGGCTTTGAAGATTTTGAAACGCACCCTAATTCAGCCGTACCATTTCAAGGCGGACAAAACCATGCGCTAAACAGATTGAATCATTATTTATTTGAAACCCAAAATCTGGCACGTTATAAACAAACCCGCAACGGGCTCATCGGCGCCGATTATAGTTCCAAATTATCGCTGTGGCTGGCCAATGGAAGCATCTCGGCGCGCACCATCTATGAAGCCGTGCAAAAATTTGAGCGCACGGTTACCAAAAATGAAGACACTTATTGGCTGATTTTTGAACTGATTTGGCGGGATTACTTTAAATATATTTCACTCAAACACCAGAACAAGATTTTTTATTTGGGCGGAATTCTGGGTCGCGATTATACTTGGAAACAAACCCCTGAGAAATTCAAACAATGGACACAGGGCAAAACATCCGAACCATTTGTCAACGCCAACATGATGGAACTGCGCAAAACTGGCTTCATGAGCAATCGCGGTCGGCAAAATGTGGCGAGTTTTTGGGCCAAGCAATGGCAAGAAGATTGGCGCATCGGGGCGGCTTATTTTGAGAGCATGCTCATAGATTACGACGTGCACAGCAACTACGGAAACTGGATCTATAATGCCGGGGTGGGCAACGACCCGCGCGATCGAATGTTCAACATCAAGCGTCAGGCTGAGATGTATGATCCGCAACAAGCTTATCAAAAACTTTGGCTTCAAAATTCATGAAAACGCTTCGACTTATTTTGGGCGATCAGCTCCATGCACAACATTCGTGGTATCAAAAAACCTCTGACGACATTACTTATTTGATGATTGAAATGCATCAAGAAACCAGTTATGTCAAACATCATATTCAAAAAATCACCGCTTTTTTTGCTGCGATGCGATGTTTTGCTCAAGAACTGAGGACTCAAAAACATGAGGTGATTTATCTCAAAATTGGTGACGATGAGTCGAAGAAGCCGCTCGATGAAATTTTGAGACACTTCATCAATGAATTATCGATTGAAAAATTTGAATTCCAACAGCCCGACGAGTATCGATTAGACCAGCAACTCAATCAGTTTTGCGCCTCGTTGCCTGTGGCGTATGAATGTTTTTCAACCGAGCATTTTTTGACCGAACGATACGAACTACGAGACTATTTTTCAGGCAAAAAACAGTGGCTCATGGAAAGCTTTTACCGGAATATGCGCAAAAAACATCGCCTCTTGATGCAAGGCGATGCTCCGCTGGGCGACGCTTGGAATTTTGACCACGAAAACCGCAAAAAATACAAAGGAGAACACGGGGTTCCGCCCGCCGTTATTTTTAACAATGATGTCTCAGAAATCTACCGCGAAATCTTATCAGAAAAGATTGATTTCTTTGGCAACATCAATCCAGAAGCGCTTTCGTGGCCAATTAATCGCCAACAATGCCTAAAACAATTGGATTATTTCTGTGCACATTTATTAGAACATTTCGGTGATTACGAAGACGCCATGCACAGCCAAGAAAAATATCTTTTTCACGCGCGCTTGTCGTTTGCAATGAACACCAAAATGCTCTCACCGAGGGAAGTGATTCGCAAAGCCATCGAAACTTTTGAACAAAACTCAGATAAAATTTCATTGCCACAAATAGAGGGTTTTGTGCGACAGATTGTGGGCTGGCGCGAATATGTGCGCGGGATTTATTGGGCCAAAATGCCCGAATATCAATCACTCAACTACTTTGGACATCAAAATCAACTTCCGGAATTTTTCTGGACGGGTCAAACCCAAATGAACTGCCTCAAACACGCCATTGGCCAAAGTCTGGACGATGCTTATGCGCATCACATTCAAAGGCTTATGGTGATAGGCAATTTTGCTTTGCTGGCGCAGATTCATCCCGATCAAGTAGACGCTTGGTATTTGGGCGTATACATAGACGCTATTGAATGGGTTGAAATGCCCAACACACGTGGGATGAGTCAGTATGCCGACGGTGGAATCATTGCCACCAAACCTTATGTTTCTTCGGGAAGCTATATTCAAAAAATGAGTGATTATTGCGCCGGTTGCGCCTATGATGTCAAACAAAAAACCGGAGAAAAAGCTTGCCCGTTTAATAGTTTATATTGGCATTTTATCGAAGCTAACCGACCGTTTTTTCAAGACAATCCAAGAATGGCGATGATGTATCATCAACTGAGCAAAATGCCCGCAGAACAACGCGCTGCCTTGCTTGAACGCGCTGGAAAAATCATACAAAATCCGGATGCTTTTTAAAGATTTTCGCCGTGTTGGGTAATATCAAGCCCGAGCTCTTCTTTTTCTTCGCTCACACGCAAAGGAGTCAGTTTATTGACTACAAAAAACACTATATACGACATGGTAAAAGCAAATACTGAAACCAAAACCAAGGCTATGAGTTGATGTAAAAACAAAGTAGTTTCGCCAAAAATTAACCCTTGGTCGGTCACTGCCGGATTGACTTGTTTAGAGGCAAAAACACCCGTGAGTAACATCCCGACCATACCGCCAACTCCGTGACAACTGAACACATCAAGCGCATCGTCAATTTTTCCTTTCGGAAATTTAGACACCATTACATTACTGACCCAACTGCTGAAAATCCCGATAAAAATAGCATGGGGCATACTTACATAACCTGCCGCTGGAGTAATGGCTACCAATCCGACGACCGAGCCGATACAAGCGCCCATGGCCGAGGGTTTGTGCCCCCAGATTTTATCTAAAAACACCCATGCCATGGCAGCGGCAGCGGCAGCCACCGTAGTGGTTCCGAGGGCTTGAACCGCAATTCCGTTGGCACCCATGGCTGAACCAGCATTGAATCCGAACCAGCCAAACCAGAGCAATCCGGTTCCGAGTAAAACATAAGTGATTCTGGCCGGACTGGTGGTTTGCGTTTTTCTTTTCCCAAGAAAAATAGCGCCTGCCAAAGCCGCCCAACCGGCACTCATGTGTACTACGGTTCCGCCGGCAAAATCAAGTACCCCCATTTTAAACAACAGGCCGTCAGGATGCCAGGTGCAATGCGCTAGTGGTGTATACACCAACAGAATAAACAAAACCATAAACAGTAAATAAGCCCAAAAACGGATGCGCTCAGCAAAAGCTCCGGTTACCAAAGCCGGTGTAATAATGGCAAACTTGGCTTGAAACAAGGCAAACAGCAAAAAAGGAATCGTGGGCGCCAAAGGCCAAACACTCGATGCATTTACTTTTTGGAAAAAGATATAATCCGTAGGGTTGCCAATGAGTCCGCCGATGCTGCTGCCGAACGACAAACCAAAAGCGACCACTACCCAAAGTACCGTAACAATGACCATAGCCATAAAACTTTGCATCATGGTACTGATGACATTTTTTTTGCCCACCATGCCGCCGTAGAAAAACCCCAGACCAGGAGTCATCAGCAAAACCAATGCAGTAGCTACCAGCATCCAAGCGGTATCGCCAGTATCAAATTGTGTTGTAACCGAAAGTTGATTGGGCACACCAACCAATATGAGATGCGAAAATAGACTGAGTAGTAAAAGTAAAACAAGTATAAAACTAAGGACAATTCTTCTCATAAATAACAGCTTAAAAATCTAAAATTATAAAATTGAATTTAACCCCAATAATTTATACGCAAATACATGATTATTTTTATTAATTTTCAATTTTACCCTGTAAATTTTTAGGGTATGTTCTAAAATTAGCATTTATTTTTATCAAGACGCCTTTCCTGAAAATAAAAAACCCACTCAAATAAGTGGGTCAATTATAAATTATTTGATGTTTTTAAAAGCTGATTCTCTTTCCGACTTCAAGACCGTTGTTCTGAGCCCAAACACCACACATATGATACAACATACGCGCACCCACGTTTCCGTCCCAATCATCATCACCCGGAGCTACTTCTACCAAGTCCATTCCGATGATTTGTTTTCCGCTTTGGGCCAATTTGTTGAATAAATAAGCGGCTTGCTCGTATGAGAAACCGCCCGGAACCGGTGTGCCTGTATGGGGCGCATACCATGAGTACATTCCGTCAATATCAAAACTGACAGCTACTTTTTGAGGCAGCGCAGCAATGATTTGATCACACTGAGCATCCCAAGTCATGCCTTTAAAAGTTTGGGCTTTCATATCGGCATCGGTATGCACTTGAACACGCCCGGCCTGTGATTGAATCACTTCAACTTCTTGCGCACAAAAATCGCGAATACCAATCTGAACAATTTTGCTGATTTGCGGAATCTGCAACGCATTATACATAATTGACGCATGCGAATACGTGAATCCTTCATAAGCAATCCGCAAATCCATATGTGCATCGAGGTGCAAAATGCCAAAGTTGTCGTGTTGGGTAGCCAATGCCTGGTAATAACCCAATGGGGTTGAATGATCGCCTCCGAGCAGAACCACTTTTTTCCCTTGTTGCATCCAATACAAAATTCGTTCGCGCACTTGGCTGTTCAAATCGGCGCAGGCTTGGTTGATGGTGTGCAAATCGGCTTTTAATTTTGTGTGTTCTTCTACTGATTCACCGCTTTCTAAAGCTTCAATAATAGGTTGCGCCATGGCTTTATATTGAACGCTTTTATGTGCCCATGAAGCAATGAGTTCGCTGTTGTCGTAGTAGATTCCGAGTTTCCAAAGTTCCGGAAAATCTTGGTGGTGCAAATCAACCTGAAACGAAGCGTCAAAAATAGCTTCCGGCCCTTCTGAAGCACCGGCGCCATAACTAACGGTTACTTCCCACGGCACTGGCACCACAATGATTTCGCTGTCGTGTGCTGAAAAAGGCAATCCGAATATAGTTTGATCGGCCAAGCCGGGTTGCGACGGATCAAAGCCGGCGATGATTTCTTGTTTGGTCATGATATAATCAAGAATTGAAAATTTGTTTTTGTCGGGCAAAGATAATCGCATTGATTCGATTGCAAAAGAAAACCAACAATTTCTAACGCATGACAATTGTCAGGTTTTAAATGCGCGGTAATGCTGATTTTTACGGATTATTAAAATCAAACGGCATGACAACATCTCTTCATACTTTTCACATTCCCGTTATGGGGCTCGCTTTTACGATTGACACTCCGATTCGGTTGGCGCATTTGGGCATCTCATCGGTAGTGGCTATTACCGACGATGAACTTATTGAGCGCATGCGGGCTTTTTACAGTGAAAAATTCAAAAAACCGTATGCCGAAATCAGTCACAAAATAGACGATTTCAGAGCGCAACGCATCACGCATTATTTGAATTTGATGGATGAATTGGTTCACGAAAAATTTGAATCATTCAAGGTTGAATTAATCCAAAGCAAAACGGCGCTTGAAAATTATTTGGCAATGCTTCCGAATCAATCTGAAATCAAAGCCCAACTAAATCAACTCATAGACGAAGGTGCTCTGCAAACCGAACGATTCAAAAAATACATCGAAACCCATTTACATCCGGGTGCGATTGATGTGAACATCATGACCAAAGTTGATAAAGAAAACTTTGACAAAAACACACCGCTGGGCACTGAATTTAACGACGCCCATGCTGCTTTGCGCGGATTTGCAATGAGTAACTTGAATTCATCGGTGGTGCTTTCGGCCGGAATGAACCCCAGATTATACAGCTATTTTGAATCATTTGCAGATTTTTATCCGGATGAAAACGGACAGTTAAAAAAGAAAATCATCCTCAAAGTAAGTGATTTTCGCTCGGCGATGATTCAAGGAAATTTCTTGGCCAAGAAAGGTTTATGGGTTTCAGAATACCGAATTGAATCGGGCTTGAATTGCGGCGGGCACGCTTTTGCCACCGATGGTTATTTGATGGGGCCGATTTTAGAAGAATTCAAACAGAAAAAAAACGAGCTGATTGATTCGGCATTTGCGCTGATGACCAAAGCGCTGGAACACAAACAAAAGGCAATTCCCAAGCAACCTTTCCCTATTAAAATAACTGCACAAGGTGGTGTGGGAACTGCTGAAGAACACGCGTTTTTATTAGAACATTACGCCTTGGATTCTGTGGGTTGGGGCTCTCCGTTTTTGCTCGTGCCCGAAGCTACTTCGGTGGATGCCGAAACGCGAAAACTATTAGCACAAGCACAAGAATCTGATTTTTATTTGAGTCACATTTCACCACTCGGCGTTCCGTTTAATACGGTTAAAGGCACCACCAATGAAATGCACAAAAGCAAACGCATCGAGCAAAACAAAGCCGGAAGTTCTTGCCCCAAAAAACTCTTAGCGCTGAGTAAAGAATACGACGACCAAGGCATTTGCACGGCCTCTAAAAAATATCAAGACCTGAAACTCGAAGCATTAAACGAGCAAAAAGAAACCTTATCAACGACAGAGTATCATCGTTTAAAAAGCAAAATCACCGAAAAAGCTTGCTTGTGTGTGGCGCTGGCCAATGCATCGTATCTTGAAAATAACTTACCCATCAAAGGCCAAGCGCAAGGCGTGGTCATTTGCCCGGGGCCGAACTTGGCTTATTTTGATCGAGAAATATCATTGTATGAAATGGTGCGCCACATCTACGGAAATGCCCAAGTATTATCAGATAAAAACCGACCGATGTTTTTGATGAAAGAATTGAGTTTATATATTTCTTATCTGCAAAATGAATTAAGTGAACAATTCGAAAAGGCCAATGCAGCGCAAATCAAAAAATGGCAATCGTTCAAAAACAATCTTCTGCAAGGAATTGATTATTACAAAAACTTGTTCCCACAAATGAGTTATTTTAGCCAAATCCGCAGCGAAATCATGCAACAGCTATCTCAAGCCGAAATCGAACTTGAAGCCATCGAACTCGAACCTGTAGCGGTTTGCAGTTAGTTATTGAGCTTTAGATAAAATACCTGCTTTGAGGATTTGTCCAAAATCATACATATCTTCATAAGAAGTATACAACGGAACCGGCGCCAAGCGAATCACATTGGGTTCGCGCCAATCGGTAATCACGCCGTTGGACATCAGATAATCAAACAGAGTGCGGCCTTCGCCGTGTAAAAATACCGAAAGTTGTGAGGCGCGTTCTGTTAAGTTTTTGGGGGTAATGATCTCAAAAGTACTGTCCACCTCGGCATCAATTTGTTGGAGAATAAATTCTAGATAAGCCGTAATTTGGTTGCGTTTGGCTACCAGTGCAGGCATGCCAACTTCGGCAAACATTTCAACCGAAGCCAAATAAGGCGCAAGAGACAAAATCGGTAAATTGCTTACTTGCCAACCGTTGGCACCGGCCACCGGATCAAAATCGGGTTCCATCTTAAAACGACGCTCTTTGTTGTGGCCCCACCATCCGGCAAAACGATGGAGTTTTTTGTTGTGGTGGTGTTTTTCGTGCACAAAACAACCCGAAGCATTGCCCGGGCCTGAGTTCATGTATTTATAACTACACCAACTGGCAAAATCAACTTGCCAATCGTGTAGGTTCATTTCAATATTTCCGGCGGCGTGGGCTAAATCCCAACCCACGATTGCGCCCTGTTCGTGACCGGCAGCGGTGATTTGTTGCATGTCAAAAACTTGCCCGGTATAGTAATTCACGCCCCCGATAAAAACCAAAGCCAATGCATCACCTACTTCTTGAATCTTGTTCAAAACATCTTCTAAGCGAATGTTGTGCTCGCCCGCGCGACGCTTGATTTCAACAATAGCATCGGCGGGTTCGTATCCGTGAAAACGCACCTGACTTTGCAACAAATATTGGTCAGACGGAAAAGCTTTCTCTTCGCAAATAATTTTGTATCGTTTGCCCTGCGGCTGATAAAACGAAACCATCAGCAAGTGCAAATTCACCGTCAGGGTATTCATCACCGTAACTTCTGAAGGCAAAGCACCCACAATTTTACTCAATGGTTCGCAAAAACGCTCATGATAATCCCACCAAGGTTTTTGAGCATAAAAATGGCCTTCGACCGCCAAGTTCGCCCAATCATCCATCACATCTTGCACATACTGAGCTGTTCTTTTGGGCTGCAAACCGAGTGAATTTCCGGTAAAGTAAATCACGTTTTTCCCGTTGTGCTGCGGAAATATAAATTCGCTTTTGTATGTTTTGAGCGGATCTTGTGCATCGAGTTGTTGGGCAAATGCGCGGGTGTTTTCAAAAACCATGGCCGTTGTTTTAAAGGTGCGTAAAAATAACAAAATTTAGTTGGAACCGTTGGTTAATTATACGCAGAAAACTGTACTTTTAACTTCAAATGAATGAACTATGAAAAACCAAGCAAATGCCCTGATTATTGCGGTGGCTGTTATTGTAGCCGCCTTTTTATTTTCAAGCGCTTTTAAAAACAGAAACCAAAGCAATGACACCATTAGCGTGACGGGTTTGGGCAAGAAAGATTTTACTTCAGATTTGATTGTATGGAGCGGATCATTTTCAAAGAAAAGTATGGTACTGAAAGAGGCCTATGCTTCCCTCGATGCCGACCGTGAAAAAATCAAGAACTATCTAGTAAGCAAAGGAATTGCTGCTTCGGATATTGTTTTTTCAGCGGTGAATTTCAACAAAGATTTTGACTATACGTATAACGAAAACGGCACCACGCGCCAGCAAATTTTTACCGGTTTCAACCTGACGCAAACCGTGACGGTACAATCAAAAGAAGTCAACAGCATTGAAGAAATTTCGCGCCAATCAAGCGAACTGATTAATTCAGGGGTGGAATTTTACTCGAACCCGCCTGAATATTATTATACCAAACTGGCCGAACTCAAAATCAAGATGATTGCTGAAGCCACCAAGGATGCCCGCATCCGTGCCGAAAGCATCGCGCAAAATGCCGGAGCCAGTCTCGGGCATTTGAAAAAATCAGACATGGGTGTTTTTCAGATTACAGGTCAAAACTCATCAGAAGATTTCTCTTATGGTGGTTCGTTCAACACAACTTCAAAAAACAAAACAGCCAATATTACGGTGAAGTTGGTGTATCAGGTAGATTAATCGACAAAACTTTAAATAAAATTTAACTGTATTTTGCTTCTTATGAATCAAGGTTTTTTTTGGATTTTATGTTTCTTGAGTCTGGCTTGTAAAGCCCAAAACACCATTGATTGGGATGGTAAATACCAGCTTCAGCGTGCAGATTTTCAGTCGGCGGCTACACAAATCGGAAACACCAATCTGTATAGTTTGCACACAGCTGCCAATATTGATTTTTCATTTTATATGAGCAATGCTGAATTTATGTTTACGCGCAATTTCAATTCAAAAGTGAATTGTGTGTTCAACAAAGAAGCTTCTTCATTGGTGGCGCCCAACGATGAAATTGCTGATGATTTAGTTGAATTTGCGCGTTATGAATTTGACTTATCAGAGCTGTATGCCCGAAAATTCAGAAAAAAACTTTTTGAAGAGAAAAGCACTTTTTCAAGTGTGCGTTTTGTGCAACCTGCTTTTGACCAAATGCAAAAAGAATTCAGTAACCGACATACGCTGGCCGGAAAAATTACAGACCTGGGCAGAAACCAAGAAGAACTCAGCAAACTGCGCCAAGAAGTTTTGGCTGAAATTGAACTGCTTTCAGATTTTTGCAAACTGTGCAAACCTTCTAAAAAGAAAAAGTAGGAAGAGACAACAACTCATTTTTATTTGCGTTAGCCCGCAGCGCAGCCAGTTGCTCCTGTATGCCTTCAGAAAGACTCAAAAAAAAGCAGAAGAAATCGCTGCGCTTTAAAACAAAAGAGACGAAAAGATTTTGGAATTGGTTGATGGAATCTTGAAAGACTAAACTTTTTAAACTTTTTAAACTTCCTAAACTTTTTAAACTTCCTAAACTTCCTAAACTTTTTAAACTTCCTAAACTTTTTAAACTTCCTAAACTTTTTAAACTTCCTAAACTTCCTAAACTTCCTAAACTTTTTAAACTTCCTAAACTTTTTAAACTTCCTAAACTTTATCTAATCTACTATAAATGAACACTGTTTGAGTTAAAGTATTTCTTGACAACTATTCATAAAAAAATCCCGCACGAAACGGGATTTTTAATTTTATATACTAGTGAAAATGCTTGATTAGATAATCAACATTGCATCGCCGTAGGAATAAAAACGGTAACCTTCTTTGATGGCTTCGTCGTAGGCTTTTTTCATCAAATCGTGTCCGCAAAACGCCGAAATCATCATGAGCAACGTTGATTTTGGCGTATGAAAATTAGTAATCATGCAGTTAGCGATGCTAAAATCATAGGGCGGAAAAATGAATTTGTTGGTCCAGCCCACAAACGGATTGAGCGTTTTGGCCGATGAAACAGAACTTTCAGTGGCGCGGATACATGTAGTTCCGACAGCACAAACTCTTTTTCGGTCAGCTTTGGCTTTGTTGACTATGTCGCAAGCTTCTTGGGTAATGAAGAGCTCTTCAGAATCCATTTTGTGTTTGGATAAGTCTTCAACCTCAACCGGATTGAAGGTTCCCAACCCCACGTGCAAAGTTATTTCGGCAAAATTGACACCTTTGATTTCTAAACGCTTCATCAAATGTTTTGAGAAATGTAAACCCGCGGTAGGTGCTGCAACGGCTCCTTCGTTTTTGGCATAAATGGTTTGATAGCGCTCAGCATCTTCGGGAATAACCTCGCGGTTGATGTATTTAGGAATCGGCGTTTCACCCAATTCTTTGAGTTTGCGGCGGAATTCTTCATAAGAGCCGTCGTACAAGAAACGCAAAGTACGACCGCGCGAAGTAGTGTTGTCAATTACCTCTGCTACAAGTGAATCATCATCCCCAAAATAAAGTTTATTTCCGATACGAATTTTGCGTGCCGGATCAACGAGTACATCCCAAAGACGTTGCTCTGAGTTGAGCTCGCGCAACAAGAATACTTCAATACGGGCACCGGTTTTTTCTTTGTTTCCGTACAAACGTGCCGGAAAAACTTTGGTGTTGTTGATGATAAAAACATCGCCGTCATCAAAGTAATCAATGATGTCTTTAAACATTTTGTGTTCAATGGTTTGCGCCGCGCGATTCACGACCATGAGTCTTGATTCATCTCGGTTCTCGGCCGGGAACTCTGCCAACAGTTCTTTGGGCAGATTAAAATTGAAGTGTGATAATTTCATATAGAACGGTTCGTTTTGCAAGTTGTTTTGAAACAACCGGCCGCAAATATACGTTGCCTGTATAGGCGTTGTCAAGTAAATCGGGATTTATTTTTTGAAGTACGCTCTGGTTCTGGGCTTAGACGTTTTTTTGCAATTGGATACCTGCTTTTTGAACGTCATCCCAAAAGTTTGGATAGGATTTAGAAACCACCTCGGCTTGCGCTATTTGTATAGGAATACGCAAGGCCAAAGGCGCAAAAGCCATGGCCATTCGGTGGTCTTGATAGGTGGCGATAGAAATATTTTCATGAAGGTTTTTTGTCGCTTTCAATTGTATTGAATGATCTGTGATGTGCACCTCTGCTCCGAGTTTTTCAATTTCGGTTTTAAGGGCCAAAAGTCGGTCGGTCTCTTTGATTTTCAGGGTGTGTAATCCGGTGAGCTGACAGGCTATTCCCAATCCGAGGCAAGAAATTGCAATGGTTTGCGCCAAATCTGGACAATAGTTCAAATCAGCCTGAAACATTACAGTTGTTGGAGCGGAAACTTTGGTGAGTTGCAAAATTTGATCTGGTAAAAATGCTGACTGAACACCTAAAGAAGCATATAAATGTACCAATGCACTATCGCCTTGAAAGCTGTTTTGCTTAAAATTTGAAAGCTGTATTTGGGTGCCTATTTCTGACATTGATATAAATGAAAACCAATACGAGGCCGAAGACCAATCTGATTCAACAACCCAATGATTCTCTTTTAGTTCTTGAGCCGGCCAAACCCGTATGATGTTGTGCTCAAAGGAATTTTTTACACCCAAAGTTTGCAATAAAGAAAGCGTCATTTGAATATAAGGCAACGAAGTGATAGAACCTTCTAAAGTGAGTTCTAATCCGTTTTTAAGTTTGGGCGCCACAAGCAACAAGGCCGAAATATACTGACTGCTCACATCAGCCGAAAGGACAACTTGGTTTTGCGCGATTTGTTTTCCGATGATGCGCAGTGGCGGACAACCTTCATCTTTGAGGTAAAAAATCTCTGCTCCAAGTGTGCGCAAGGCATCAACCAAAATTTTAATCGGACGCTGTTGCATGCGCTCAGAACCGGTCAAGATAACTTCGCCGTTGTATTGCGTGGCAAAATAAGCCGTCAGAAAACGCATGGCGGTTCCGGCGTGGTGCACGTTGATGATGGTTGATGGTTGAACAGCCTCAAGCATGGCTTTTGAATCGTCTGAGTCAGAAGCGTTTTCGATGGTTAATTCAGGATACAAGGCCTGCAGCAACAAAAGGCGATTGGTTTCAGATTTAGAACCTGAAATAAAAAGTTGGGTGTTCAAACCAAGTTGGGATGTGAACAGTTGAACAGTCACTATTTGAGTTTTTCGTTGTTGTGATGACGGTCGTGATCGCGCTTGGTTTTGAGGTCCATTTTTTTGTCAAAAGCCGCTTGCAAATCAACGCCGGTTTGGTTGGCCAAACAGAGCACGACAAAAACCACATCGGCGAGTTCTTCACCTAAATCTTTATTTTTATCAGATTCTTTTTCAGATTGTTCTCCGTATCTGCGCGCAATAATCCGGGCTACTTCGCCCACTTCTTCAGTGAGTTGCGCCATATTGGTGAGTTCATTAAAATAGCGGACTCCGTGGTTTTTAATCCAATTGTCTACTTCGAGTTGGGCGTTTTGAAGGTTCATTTTATAGTTTTTTGAGTATGATTTTTTCGGTTTGTTTTTGAATGACTCGATCGTAAAATGCTTTGAGCGGCTCATAAAAATCACCCGAAATTACAGATTGTTTGATGTCAAAGGTAGCTGAAACCTGTATTTTATTTTCGGCACCTGCGCAATTAAAAGTAAAAAAACCGACTTCTTCTCCGGTAGAAATACTAATGGATGCCGGAATGCTTTCAATAGCATAGCCTTCAGGAATTACCAAACTGATGTTGTATTTGAACTGAATTGGATAACCGTAGTAAATTGGCAGCTTTCGCTGTTGATTTTGAAAAGGGTTTTTGTCAAAATTAAAAAACACCAATGGATGTAAGTATATCTTCTGATCTAATACATCTGTTTTGGTCGCAAACTCTATATTTTCGGTCAATGGCCTTGCTTTGACTTGCTCACGGCTGTAATTTGAAACGGTCATTCCGAAGGATTTTTCTAATGCATCTGTATATTCTTCCTGACTTTGTTCTTGATATTTGTCTTTAAAATCAATGGCTAAATAATCACTTCTGGTAATGCGCATCTTGCCCGAAACGCTGCCGTCAGCTCCGATGTTGGCCGTCATATTGACCACTTTGCGCGAAGGTGTTGTCGGAAACAAATTGATTTCTTCAGAACTGCCGTCTTTTTTTATTAATCGCCCCGTCCAATTCAGGTTAAATTCAGGCAATACATTCACCTCTGCATCTTTTTGTGAAGCATCAAGTAATATTCTTTTGCCTTCTTGATCAACCGCTGCAATTACATGATTAAAAATCCTCAAGTTCGGATAAACCGCTATTCCGTTATCAACCGTACTGACCAACACCGGATATGCATTGAGTCCGGCTCGGTTGAGCATAGAGATGAGAATAAAATTAATCTCGGCGGTGTTTCCGGTTCTGTCTTGATAGGCTTTCTTGACACCTTTTTTGGCAAAATAACTAAATGTTTTGTTCCAATTCATTGAAGTTTTGACAAACTCAAAAACAGCTAAAATCTTCTCGGAATCAGTGGTTGCCTTTTCAATAATTTTCTCTAAATCAGATTCAAAATATTGTCTTTGATCGAGTTCTTTTCCAAATCTTTCGTCTTTATAAATGGTTTTGGCTACGCCGTCCCAGGTATAAACATAATCTTTTTCGGGCGCGTCAGGATATCTCGTTTTTTCGAGTTCGTGGTAAATAGATGAACGATAGTTTTCCAAACGATCCACATACGGTTCTGGTTTTAATGCGGGAATTTGTTCGGCTTTATATAGTGAATTGACTTGACGGTAACTCAAATTGACCGTTTGATTGTGTTCGTTGATAAAGTTCTGATAACCGTTGCCCACTTTGGCGTCAGATTTTACTTCTACAAAACCTCGAATAATGGGTTTATACAAATAGTATTCGGGGATTTCCGAAACATATTCGGCAAATTTTACCGGAATGGAATGCTGAAAATAAAAGATTGGAAACTCGCCTATATCTTGTGATTCTAATTCATATTTAAATTCAATGACCGAACCCACTTGTACATTGGGCATTGTTATAGAAGCTTCGGCCCAATATTCATTCAACTGATTTTTGAATTTTCCTTCATTGCCGAGTTTTGTTTTGACGATTTCTTTACCCGACAAATTATAGGTGATTGCTTGGGTAAAAGTAACTGCATCGTTGTTGAGGTTTTTATACCCAACATAATACGGAACCTTATAATTGGCCCAACTCAATCCTTCTTTTTTATAAATTTTGATTCTGAATTCACATTCGTGCACAATGGTAAATCCTTTTTTTTCGAAATATCTAAACTTGGTTTTTCCGCGGGTAAAAGTAATGGCGGCAACGGCGGATGTATCGGCAGAGTAAACTTTTTCTTGAAGTTCTTCAATGGTTACTTTGCCGAATTCATTTTTTTGAGCCAATCCCAAAAAACTGTAGAAAAACATTAAAAAAAATAGAACATTTTTCATATTTAGATTTTGGTTAAGACAATTTTTTCTGTTTGTTTATCGATTACTTTTTGATAAAAATCTTTGATGATTTCGTAGTAATCCTCAGGCAAAACGGGTGCTGCAATACTAAAAATAATTTGCGTTTGAATCTTGTTTTCGTTTGCGCTGATCAAGTATTTAAAAGTTCCTACTTCATCGCCTGTTACATAAGTAATCGCTGTCGGTAATGTTTCAACCTTATAACCTTGAGGGATTTCAATACTTACATTATATTTTCGCTCAAGTGGAAACGCAAAATCAATGGGACAAATTCTTTTTTCTTGTTGAAAAGGATTTTTCTTTTGCGTTAAAAACAAAATTGGATTAAAGTACATTTTGTTGTTGATGATTTCAACATCGTTTTTACTTGAAAAAGAAAACGTTTCTACCAATGCATCTTCGAGTTCTTTTAAATGCTCATGATTGTATTCGGTTATTTCAACTGAATGGTGATCTTGCTCATAGTTTTGCAAATATTCGTCTTCATTGGCTTTGCTGAGTTCGGTTCTCTTTTCAAGCGCTCTATAATCGGTATAGCTTTTTCTGAGTTTTCCTTTAGCAACTCCTTCCGAATCAATTACATAGCTTAAGCTGTGCGTTTCTTTTGAAATTGTTTTGGGTGTCAAATCAACGGTAATTGCCGTATTGGCCTCTTTGCGAATAAGAATTCCTTGGTAATTCAAATCTTTTACTGGTAAAATACCCGGTGTTGCATTCAGATCGGTGGCATCTAAAAGCAACAATTGATTGTCGGCTTCTACAACAGCAACGACATGATTCAACAGGGCCAAACTCGGGAATAAAACGATTCCATTATCACGTGTACTGAGCAAAACCGGATTGGTCGTTATGTTTGCATAACGAAGCATCGCTATGAGCATCAAATTGATCTCAGCAGCATTTCCGGTTCCGTTTTGATACGCCAACTTCACACCTTCATCACAAACAAAGCCTTCATCTCCATTCCATTTTACTTTAGATTTTACAAAATTGAATATGGCTTTGACTCTATCTTTGTTAGAATCAACTCCTTTTATCAAGGCATCAACATCAGATTCAAAATATTTGGTTTTGGCAAGCTCATCTTGAAAATCACGGCTATCATAAAGTTTCTTAGCAATGGTTTCCCAACTATTGGATACTTTTTCATAATAACCGCCTGAAAACATAGCTGGAATTTCAACAGAAGACAACTCATGCGAAATACTTGAGGTATAGTTTTGAAGAGCACCAACAAAAGGTTCTGGAGTTATCGCCGGAATATTCTCTAGAATGTAAACAGACTTAGTTGCCGGAATAGTGTTGTTATTAATTTGTGCCGGCTCTGTAATAACTTTTGGAAACAGAAAGCCTCTTTGATTTTTCTTGAAAATAAAATAATCTGGCGTAGTCACATTAAATTCTGAATAGGCAACCGGAATTCGGTACTGAAAATTCCATTTTGAAGGAGTTGAAATTCCTGGTTGACGAATCACATACTCATATTCGATGATGGAGCCAACTTTAACATTGGGCATCGCAAATTTTTTCTGAGCCCAATTTTTAGTGACTTTGTTTGAGAATTTACCGTCGCTTTGCAGTTTTACTTTTTCAATAGTACCGCCCGATAAATTATAAGTATAGGCATCCGAAATAGATATAGAAGGAGCTGACCCGAAACCAACATAATAATTGATGATTTGATTGGCGTAATCGTAGCCTGCTTTTTTAAAGATTTTTATTCTGGTTTTGACTGTTGTTACCGTAGTAAATCCCATTGAATACTCATAATGAACTTTACCCACTTGATACAAATAAGCTGCCACTGCAGAAGTATCGTTGGGATATACTTTTTGTTCTAAATCTGCAACTGTAATTTTTTTGAATTCTTTAATTTGCGAATAAGTGTTTACTGTACCAAGTAGTACAACTAACGTCAAAACTTTCTTTAAAATATTCATCTTAACCTTTTTTAATCAATACTATTTTGGCTTGATCATTTTTCTCAACTTGTTCTAAAAACAATCGATAATCTTCATATTCTGTTTTTTGGTAAACCCCACTATTGAGTGAAAAAGTTCGTGTATACAACAATTGTTTTTCATTAGTTATTTTCACTTCAAATTCATAATGTCCGAATTTGTTTGAAAAACTGATTTTGGCCGGAATCGATTCAATGACAAAACCTTGAGGTAAATCAACACTAATTTGTTCAAAATCAACAAAACCCCTGGAAATTTCAAAAGGTGTCTTTCGATTCCTGATGCGCTTAGGGCTTTCAGTGAGTCGATCAACAGTATTGACACAAAACATCATTCTATTGTCCATCAAGTTAGCATATTTTGCAGCTGAAAAATCGATCTTTTCCGTAATCGCAATCTCGTTTTTATTATCATCAAACTTGACAGATTCAATTTTTAGATTATTAATAAAATCCCAATAATTTTTATAGTATTTGTCATGATCAGTTGCTGATTTCAATGCGATTCGAGACTTATAATCATATACCGCGCCTTTAGAAATAATTGTGAATTTTGCTTTGAGATTTCCCTCTGGATCTATGCTGCAAAAACCCTCTGAAGATTGTGTATTGTCTGAATTTGTATACTTTTTTGTGGTTACAATTTCAGATTCATTTGGCTTGACAATAAGCACTTTTCGATCATCTGTAAAATTTGCCTGATACCCAAACGGAGTCGTCTGACTGGTACATTCAAGCCATACATAGCTATTTTGATGAGGAATTGCCAACATCATATGATTCCCTTGTATAGAAACAACATCGAATTCAATACTTTTTTTGTAGTATTGATCACCGAACAAAATAGTCGGATAAGATACTACACCAACAGCCTCAAGTAAAGATTTCGTGTAATTGGTCAATGCCTTACAATCGCCATAACCCAATCGGTCAACATCTTTAGCCAGCATGGGGCGCCAACCTCCAATTCCTAATTGAATACTTACATATCTGGTTTTTTCCTGAACAAATTTGTATACAATTTTAGCTTTTTCAATTGGATCATTGATACCCGAAACAAGACTGCGGATGTGATTTTTAGTTTCTTCTGGCAATTCATCTGTCCCGGAAAGTATTTGATCATAATACCATTGGCCGAACTCCTTCCAATTTTTGGCCTGACCATCTACTCCTTCTAAATTGAATTTTTCAAGTCCAAACATGACCCATGGGTATATTTCTCTGAAATCTGGGCTAAAACTTTCATACTTCTGCGCCGGTATCTGGTTCGCCGTGTAGATCAACTTTTCAGTACTAGGCGAAGATTTTTGAATTTTGAAAAGATCCAAATAATGCTCTTTAGTCTTAAGTCCCAATGATGTTGGACAAGAGATATTCAAAACACTTTTCTCAACACTCACAAAGAAATCGTCAATCGGCAACCATTGCGGTATAAAAGCAGTGTTTGAAGTTTCTACTTCATATTCAAAAACAATCGTAAATGGATATTTAGGCGGAGTATAATCCAAAAACATCATTCGACCATCCAGCGCAATTGAAATTCCGTCAAACATAGATTGATCTCGGAAATCTTTCTTTTTAAATTTCTGAATTTCAGTTCCCTCTTCATCATACACTTTTGCCTCTAATGAATTGACGGACATTCGTTTGTTATAATAAACCGTTGCGTCTATAGCATTCATCCCTTTTTCATTCAGAATAGTTATGATACGCTTTCTTTGCAATTCCAAACCTCGTTGTGAAGAAATATTTATATCAGTCTGATCTAAACGAATGACTGCATTGGCATTAAATTTTAAACTATCAGGAATTTTACTGGCCAGAAGATTGGTTTCTTGAGCAAAAAGACAAAAACTAAATAAACAGAAAATAAAGGAGTATAAATAAAGCTTCATCGCAGATTGTTTCCTCAAAAATATATTTTTTTTAGAAATTTTTAACAAATTCAGTCTTTATTTTTAGAGTCGATAATAATCGTTACTGGGCCGTCATTAAGTAATGAAACTTTCATATCGGCAGCGAAAATTCCGGTCTGAACTTTTTTGCCCAAAAGCGACTCTAATGCCAGAACAAAATTTTGATACGCCGGAATAGAAATCTCGGGTTTGGCCGCTTTAATGTATGATGGGCGATTGCCTTTTTTGGTGGATGCATGCAGGGTAAATTGACTCACTACGATGATATCTCCGTTGACATCTTTGACAGACAAATTCATGAGGTGTTGCGCATCGGAAAAAATTCTCAGATTGATGATTTTACCGGCCAGCCAATCAATGTCTTCTTGGGTGTCGGCTTCTTCAATACCCACCAATACAAGCAAACCTTGGCCTATATCGGCTACTTTTTTTTGTTCCACTACTACCGAAGCATGTGCAACTCTTTGAATCACCACCTTCATATTATTCAGATTTTCTGGATTGATCGCTGGCCAGGCGCTCATCGTTGTAAATATCGGTGCGGTAATGTTCGTCTTCGCCTTCGAGAATTTGTAGGTAACTGCGGTAGCGCGACCATGCAATTTCATCATTTTCAAGCGCTTTTTTGATGGCGCAATGCGGTTCTTCTTTGTGCAAACAATTGTTGAATTTGCAATCTGATTGACGGCTAAAAAACTCTGGAAAATAGCCACTCAATTCAGCCGGCTGCATGTCGACGATTCCAAAACCTTTGATGCCCGGCGTGTCAATGATTTGCGCACCAAATGAAACGTCAAACATTTCGGCAAAAGTTGTGGTGTGTTGTCCTTGTCCGCTTTGCTCTGAAACTTGGGTCGTTTTGAGGTTAAACCCGGGTTCTACCGCATTGACCAGAGTTGATTTCCCGACACCTGAATGACCCGAAAACATACACACTTTGCCTTTCATAAGTTCTTTGAGCGCATCGATTCCTTTAGATTGCAAAGCTGAAACACGCAAACATTGATAGCCGATTTCAGTGTAAATATGCTGTAAATACAATTGTTCCTCTAATTGAGCATCGTCGAGCGCATCGATTTTGTTGAACACCAAAACCGCTTCAATACCATAAGCCTCAGCGGTCACCAAGAACCGATCAATAAAACTGGTGGTCGTGGGCGGATTGCTCACCGTGACCAACAAAAAAACCACATCAATGTTTGAGGCTATGATGTGTACTTGTTTGGATAAATTAACCGATTTGCGCACAATGTAATTCTTGCGGTCGTGAATGTGGTGAATTTGTCCAATGACCTCATCGGTGGTCGTGTCTAAATCGTAATCAACCACATCGCCCACCGCAATCGGGTTGGTGCTTTTGATGCCTTGAATGCGGAATTTACCTTTGATGCGGCACTCCACAAAACTTCCTTCTTGTGATTTAACCCAGTAATGACTCCCGGTTGATTTATATACGATTCCTGTCATGTATGCTTTTTAGCTGTAGCAAATTTAAAAAAATAGCACACGCAGCCGCGTAAGTTGCGGTAAATAAAAAAGGCAACCTGTTGATTGCCCTTAATTTTTACTTGATATTTATTTTTTCTAAATGCAAATTGATTTCTTTTTTCTTTCGGTCATATTCCAGCAAAAGTACATTGCCCATCTTGGCCGGAAAAATACTAAAGGTTTTGCCTTCTTGTTCTAAATATATTTTATCCTCGCTCAGAGTTCCTTCATCATAAATAATCGTTTTAAATGCATTTTTGCTTTTTTCTCCTTTGTTTTTTTCATAGTCTACAAAACATGCAAAAAAGCGATCCTTTACCGGATCAAACTGAGTGTAACGATAATCAAAAGCACCCATATGTACAAGTGCATGAGCATTTAATTGAGGGCTTCCGAAATCTGTAATACTTTGAACTTTTGAAACGGTTTTGGCAAAGTCTTGAACTTTAACTAACTTAAAGTTGGAATCAAATTTAAAAACAACCGCATCAGAGATATTTATCTGACTCACAGCGCCGCCGTCTAAGAGTGCCAATCCAATTCCGGCAGCGCTTACCGTTTTTTTGAAATACTCGCCAATAGCATAAAATTCATTCGATTTTGTTCTGACAATACTATGAAAGTAAATGTATCCTCTTTCATCAATAAAATCTCCTGAAGATTTAGTCAGCTTAGAAACATCGTCTTTCCAACTGTTGTAGACTTCTTTTTTGGTGTTTCCGTTTACATCAATAATCTCAGAAAAAATTCCTTCACTTTTGTCGGTCATGATATTGTAGCCGTCTTTGAAGTATTCACCCATCAAAATCAAATCATCATTTTCTGTAAGAAATGCATTGTTGATGAGTCTTGGGTTTTTTTGCCGACTGTTTTCACGCTCATAAATCAATTTACCGGTATTGACATCTATGACTTTGGTTCGGATAGTTATTTTGCGAGACATCAAGCCCGGACGGCTCGCCTCGATAGCAACGACATATTTTTCATTTACTTCAATGGGATTGATCATGAAAATCTCTTTACTGTCTGCCGGCGAATTGTACTCCCAAGACTTTCCGCCATCGGTTGAATAATATTTTAGGGAATAACCCATTTTTTTGTTGTCATCAAATTTATTGAACAAAAAACCCTTATTATCTACCGGAAAAAGTACATTGAATTCACCGGCTTGTTGCATCAATTTAAAATATTTAATCTCAGAATTGGTCAATGGAATGGTTACCGTTTCTTTTTGAATGGCGGCTTTGTCAAAAGTCAAAAGTTCAATTCTCTTTTCAGAAAAATTACACATCGCAAACATCATTGCTTGATTGTTGAAACCAGACTTCATCAAAAAAGTGTTTTTGTTGTCAACATACGATTTTAAAGCAACCTCATTGAGGTTTTTGTCTAAAATCTGGATGGCAAATTCATTTTCTCCTTTTTTTAACTTATCTAAGACGTAGTAAAAATAGTATCCGTCTACATCTTTGTTTTTGTCAAGTATGGCTCCCATATTTTTAATTTGGAAATTGTTAACTCCGCTGATGGCTTTGAATTGAGCCTGAATCGATAGAGAACTTAAAGAACACAAAAGCATTAAAACTATTTTTTTCATAAGTTTTAGTTTTGATTTAATTGATTAAAAAATATTGCTGATTGCTTAAAATTGGGATCATCTTCCATAATGGACTCGTATTTTGAACAGAAATTAAAACCAATTTTTTTGATGTTCTTGAGTTCAATATTGTGTAAAAACTGTCGAACTTGGTTAAAACTTCTTTCATCTGAAAACGGACTAATCAACCCCACGTACTTGCCAAATTGATGGTTTGTTTTCAGTTCGTAAACCATCTGGAGCAACCGGGCTGTGATGGTACAGAATGTTTTCTGGGTTATTTCGCCTCGGTTATACAAAATCATGGTTTGATAAAGAGCAAAATCAATCGATTTGGTATCAATCGCATTTTGAATGAGCATCAATGAGGTTAGATGTTTGATTTGATCCAGTTCTGGTGAAGCATGAACAAACTGATTTTGAGCATCTCCAATCATTTTTTTTAAGAAATCAATACGAGCAGACATTTCGGGATGAGTTTTTAATGAATCTTGATTGAATTCAAAATCATTTACCGATTTTTTGATATTGAACAGTGTTTCATCTTTCACCAGCCAAGCGTCTTTAAAAGGATAATTTTCAAAGTTAAAATGCTGTTTGATCTTTGAATCTTCATTAAAAAAAATACTGTCTGATAACTTCAATTGTTTTAATGACGAGATGCTTGCCGCTATTTTATAATCTGTTTTTTTAAACATCACCAAACCAAGGGAATCAGCTTGAACTTCATGCGCTCGGGAATGTTTTAAAAAATTATAAGTGGTTTCTTCAACCCATTGACTGTAAATTTTTCGTTTGCCGTACTCAGTTCTTTTTACTTCTCTGATCTTTTGTTTGGTTTGTTTTGCATTTGAAAACTCAATGTTACGCAAAACACTGTTATCAAAATGGTTCAGCTGATAATGAGATAATTCATGACACAGTATATAAGCCAATTCATCATCTGAATTAATGTAATTAAAGAGTCCGAGGTTTACGGTAAAAATACCGTTCCCGTAACTCACTGCATTAGGAAGTGGTGTAATTTGAAAAAAAAAGTAAAAATTTTTGTGGTCAACGTCGGGATTAGAAGCGTATATTTTTTGTAGAACTCGATTCAAATAATTGTTGATGCTCCTATCAAAAACATAAGTGCTGTCGTCAATTCTTTTAACGAAACGCATCTTATTTTGGTCCATAATTTCTTTTACCTCTTTCCTATACTTGGTTCCTAGTTTGACTATTTTTTCTTCAGAGATTTTGTCCATGTATTGTATTAAAGAATCTCTGTCAAAAGGTTTATAACGCAAGACTGTTTGCTGCGCAAGGCAAAAAAAAGTTTGAAAAAACAAAAAAAGTGTAAGTAGTAAATGCTTCATGATAGACAAAACAACCGTCGTATATAGTTTCAAAACACCCAGTAACGCTTTGTCTAATCAAGATAAACAATTGAAATGCTAATCATTCTGTGTGTCGAAGCATCAGCAATCGATGAATTAAGACCAAATAAATTCCAAACAGAAGTTATAAAGTATCACTAAATAGGTTGAACAAAACAATATTACAAAAAAACCTCCCAAAATTAAGGAGGTTTGAAAATATTTGAATTAGTTATCGATTCATCACCCGTTCTTGATGGCTGATGCTTTCTTGGTGAATGGCCTTAAAAAGCCTCAAGATAAAATCTTCGCTCAAGCCTTTGCTGTGGCCTTCTTGGGTCATTTTTTGCAAAATTTCATTCCAGCGTTTGTTTTGCAAAACAGCAATGTTTTTTTCTTTTTTAAGCGCTCCGATTTTTTCAGCCACTTGCATGCGTTTGCCTAAAATTTCAAGTAATTTGCTGTCAGCAGCATCTATTTCGGTACGCAACTTGGTCATTTGAATCTGAAAATCTGATTCGTCTGTAGTCAGATTTCTTATGCGCAAATCTTTAAAAATCTGCTTCAAAACGGTTGGCGTTACTTGTTGCGCAGCATCGCTCCAGGCATGGTCCGGATCGATGTGGGTTTCAATCATGAGTCCGTCATAGTTTAAATCAAGTGCTTGCTGCGCAACCTCTTGAATCATGTCACGCTTACCGGTAATGTGTGACGGGTCGCAAATAAGCGGTAAATCAGGAAAACGACTTTGCAATTCAATCGGAATTTGCCATTCGGGCATATTGCGGTATTTGGTTTTTTCATACGTTGAAAATCCGCGGTGAATCACCCCCAATTTTTTGATGCCAGCAGCGTGTAATCGCTCAACACCTCCTATCCACAAAGCCAAATCAGGATTGACCGGATTTTTGACCAAGACAATTTTATCAGTTCCTTGCAAAGCGTCGGCAATTTCTTGTACCGCAAACGGATTCACTGTAGTACGCGCACCAATCCAAAGTACATCAATATCGTGATCTAAAGCGAGTTTCACGTGCGCCGCATTGGCTACTTCAACAGCCATGAGCAAACCGGTTTCGGCCTTGGCGCGTTGCAACCATTTCAGGCCAATAGCGCCTACACCTTCAAATCCGCCCGGACGGGTACGCGGTTTCCAGATGCCGGCGCGAAAAATACGCACATCCGAATCTTTGAGTTCATGGGCAATTTGCAATACCTGAGCTTCTGTCTCTGCGCTGCAAGGTCCGGCAATGACCAGTGGGTGTGACAGGCCAAAATCATCGAGCCATTGACGCATGTCTTTACTGTTTTTCATGATTATAAGGTAGTTTTATTGCTGATTCCTTTTAAAATTTCTTGAATGCGGTTGACTTGTTGCATTTCTTGAAAAACCAGTTCAAAATCTTCGTTTTCCATCAGATTCCTAAAATGCGATAGGTTGGTAATATATTCGTCTAAAGCGCGCATCACTTGTTTTTTGTTTTGTTTCAAAATGGGTGTCCACATATGGGGTGAACTTTTGGCCAGTCGGACGGTGCTTTCAAATCCGCTGCCGGCCATATCAAAAATATCGCGTTCGTGTTTTTCTTTTTCAATGACGGTTTTGCCCAACATAAAAGAACTGATGTGCGATAAATGAGATACATAAGCAATGTGCTTGTCGTGTGATTTGGGGCTCATATACCGAATGCGCATCCCGAGTTTTTGAAAAATTTCGAGTGCTTTTTCTTGTAACTTGAAAGAAGTCTTTTCAACCTCGCAAATAATATTGGTCTTGCCCACAAACAACCCTGAAACCGCGGCTGTAGGCCCGGAGAATTCTGTTCCGGCAATTGGGTGCGCAGCCAAGAACTGAGCGCGTTTAGGATGATTTTCAACCGCCCGGCAAATGGGTAATTTGGTTGAACCCACATCAATGACCACCGCTTTTTCAGAAACGCAATCTAAAATTTGCGGCAACAAAATCAAACAAGCATCTACCGGAACCGATACGATAACCACATCGGCCAAAGTCAAATCGTCAATTGTGGCCGGATGGTCAATAATACCTATGCTTTGAGCTTGGTGCAAATGACTCGCATTGGCATCAACTCCAAAAATTTGAGCCTGCACAAAATGCTGTCGAATGTCGCGTGCCATTGATCCGCCTATGAGCCCTGTTCCTATGATAAATATATTCATGTTCTTGCTTTAAAACCGCGACAAAGCCTCGGTGATTTTGTTTTCGTCCACACAAAGTGAAAATCTAATATAACCTTGACCATTGCTACCAAAAACGGTTCCCGGTGCCACAAAGATATGTTGGGTGTACAATATTTCGTCTACAAATTTTTCGGCATCTAAAATTCCATCGGGCAATTGGGCCCAAACAAACAAACCCGCTGCATCTTCAGCTGCGGTACATTTTAATTTTTGAAGTATTTTAAAAATCAAAGCTCTGCGCCTTTGGTAAATTTTATCTTGTTCTTGAAACCAAGTATCATTGAGGTTTAATGCTGCAATTGCCCCTTTCTGCACCCCGTAAAACATACCGCTGTCAAAATTGCTTTTTACTTGAAGCACGGCTTGAATCAAAGCGGCATCACCCAAAACCATCCCAACCCGCCAACCGGCCATATTGAAGGTTTTAGACAATGAATTGAGTTCTAAACAAATTCCTTCGGCGCCATTAACTTGCAAGAGCGATGTGGGTTTTGAATTGAGCACAAAACTATACGCATTGTCATTGACCAATAAAGCATTGTGCTTTTGCGCCAAAGCAACCCATTTTGTGAGCAAATCTATATCAGCTCTGGTTCCGGTGGGCATGTGCGGATACGATATCCAGATGAGTTTAATTTTGGATGAATCGAGCTTTTCCAATGCTTCAAAGTCAGGTTGCCAATTGCGTTCGGGCAACAAATCATACAAAACCGGCTCGGCTCCAACCAACTTGGTGACCGAAGCATAGGTTGGATAGCCCGGATTGGGAATCAGCACTTGGTCGCCCGGATTGAGAAAAGCCATTGAAATATGCATGATGCCTTCTTTAGAACCCATGAGTGGCAAAATTTCTGAATTTGGATTGAGCGAGACCGAAAAGTACTTTTGGTAAAAGTTTGCCATAGCAACTCGCAACTCGGGCAAACCTTGATAGCTTTGGTATTGATGCGCCGATGGTTCATGCATAGCGTTTTGTATGGCCTGAACAACACAGGTATGTGGCGCAAGATCAGGACTACCGATGCCCATATTGATGATGGGTTTTCCTTGGTCAGCTAATTGTCGGACTTCGCGCAATTTGGAAGAGAAATAATATTCTGCAACGCTGTTTAATCGGTGGGCCGTTGTAATCATAGGCATATAAATAAAAAAATCCCGAACAATGCCGGGATTTGTATCTTGTTGAATTAATAATTATTTCAGATAACCATTAGCATCCCAGCCTGTTCTTACAGAAGTAATAAATTGAGCTAGTATAATAACGATTATGCGTCATAAATGAATTTGATTTGGACGAATATAGACATTTTTACAACACTGTGAAAGTACTTTCAAAATTTAACGCCCTCTTTTGCTGATTTTATTTCCGGTGATGTTGCGCTGTAAATCACATTTGAATTTTCCGCTTAAAAAAGTGCGCTTTTGCAAATGTTTGGTGGCCCGACCTTGAACCCGCGCACGCCACATTCTAAAACTCGAAGGTTTCATTTCTCGTCGCATGAGCTCAATCACTTCGGCTTCTGAAAGGGCAAACTGAAATTCAATGGCTTCAAACGGGGTTCGGTCTTCCCAAGCCATTTCAATGATGCGGTCTATCTGTGCTTCGGTGAGTGTTTTCATGCCTTGAGGTATTTTTCAAAATCATTGATCCGCACGCGTGCCCCAATGTCAAACATCAAACTATAAAGCCCAAAAAAGGTTCGGTTGACATAAATAAAATGCTTAGAACCGCGGTTGCCGTTCATTTTGCGAAGATTTTTGTCTTGGGTAAACTTCTCGCTCAAATGCGCAATTTTTTGTTGAAACGAAACATCTGAAAAATCAAATTCTTCGTGTTGAATTGGTTGGGTAAAAAGGGTGAGTAATTCATGGAAAAGTTCGGTAAAGAACTTTTCCTCAGCCGGTGTGTCGGTGGTTTTTAAGATTTCGAGTTCAATGAGTTTATTTTTAAACTTGAAAGCATCGTTCAAAACATCAGGGCTGGAAATCTCAAAGTACGGTTTGTAAAATGAAGCCGGAATTTGTTTCATACAACCAAAATCAATGGCAATCAAATCACCTTGGGCATCTACCAAAAAGTTGCCCGGATGCGGATCAGCGTGGAATTTGCGCAGCGCATGAATTTGATACATATAAAAGTTCCAAAGTGTCTGCCCAACGCGCTGGCGTTTTTCTGGGTTCGTTTCGGTAGCACAAAATTCTGAAAGATGTTGCCCGCGCATCCAATCCATGGTGATGATCCTGTCTGACGAATATTCGGGATAGTATTTCGGGAACTGCAAACCTTCAATCTGACTACAAGCCATACGAACCGCTTCACTTTGTTTCAACTCAAGCTGATAATCAGTTTCTTCGGTGAGTTTTTCTTCAACTTCCTGAAAATATTCATCTGAAGTTCCTTGCAAATTGAACATGCGCACCGCGATGGGTTTGACCAGGGCGATATCAGTTCTGATGCTATCGCGCACACCCGGATACTGAATTTTTACCGCAAGTTGTTTGCCGTCTTTCTCAGCTTTGTGTACTTGACCAATACTGGCCGCATTAACCGAATCAGGGGTGAACGAATCAAAAATTTCTTCTGGGTATTTTTTAAAACTGTTTTTAAAAGTTTTGCGCACCAGCGGAGCTGACAACGGAGGCACCGAAAACTGTGACAACGAGAATTTTTCAACATAACTTTGCGGCAACAAGTTTTTTTCCATGCTGAGCATTTGGGCTACTTTGAGTGCGCTGCCTTTGAGTTCTTTGAGCCCGTCGTAAATATCGGTGGCATTTTCTTCGTGCAGTTTATCTTTGGTTAAACCGGGATTGATGGCTTTTTCGCCGTAGTATTTGAGGTAATTGCCCCCTACTTTGACCCCGGTGGTCACCAATTTAGCCACGCGTTCAATTTTGCGCGTCGGAATAGAATCAATTTTTTTCATGGATTAGTTTTGCGTCATTTTTTCTTTCCAGAGAAATTTTCCTAAATCAACCACACTTTGCATGGGGCTGTTGTACACCAAATCAAAGGCGGCTTGTACTGATTTTTCAATAAAAACGTCTGTTTTTTCAAAGCCTGCCGAGGTGTCATCTATCCAGAATTTAAGAATCGACATAAATTGAATCCATGCGCCTTCATGTACCAGTTTGGCTTGCATTTCATTAAAACGGACGCTTTGTGTATTCATGGGCGCTTGTAAAATTTGCTTGACCATATTCAAAAAGTCACGGCGCAAAGGTTTGAGCTTTTCAAGGTTTGAAAGCTGATTTTTACCCGAAGGAAGCAAATACAAAATCATGCTTCGGTTGGCCGTGGCCATTTCTATAAAAGTGAAGTAAAATGAAGAGAGTTTTTGCGCAGCATCATACTGGGCAAAATCATCAGATTGTTGAA
Organism: Flavobacterium sp.; assembly: GCA_027484725.1. Taxonomy (GTDB): domain Bacteria; phylum Bacteroidota; class Bacteroidia; order Flavobacteriales; family Flavobacteriaceae; genus Flavobacterium. The sequence goes on from JAIXSK010000018.1 coordinate 52,080, forward strand.
TAAGATTGTAAGAATGCTTGAAAAGCTCTGAGAAATAAGCTGATTCAATGGCTTCAAATGAGGCGTAATGCGGATAGAAATCAGCTTCTAACAAACCGGCCTGATGCATCAAACTGTGCACTGAAGTTGGTTTGTTGCCGTGTTTGAGCACATAATCGGAGTAAATACTTACGATTTGCTCGGCGGTAACAGGTTGTTTTTTTTTGGCTGCCATAACGAAATTTTTTGTTTAACAAAATTAAAAAAATATTAAACAAATAATACAGGTTTAACTTTTTATATTTTAGTGGCCTTGCACATATTTTTTTACTTTTGTGCCAAATGTTTTGTGTATGTCTATTGAAGTTCAATTAGTGAGTAAAAATTACGGAAGTCAAAAGGCTTTAGACGAGGTTTCATTCTCTATCCAAAAGGGTGAAATTGTAGGTTTCTTAGGGCCGAATGGAGCCGGAAAATCAACGCTCATGAAAATCCTGACCACTTATTTGAGTGCTGATGCCGGTAACGCATCAGTGAATGGCTTTGATGTAAACACACAAACCAAAGAGGTACAAAAATCAATTGGGTATTTACCCGAACACAACCCGCTGTATACTGATTTATATGTGCGGGAATATTTGGCCTTTAATGCCGATGTATACAGAGTTCCTAAAAGCCGTATGGATGAAGTAATTCAACTCACGGGCCTTGGGGCAGAATGTCATAAAAAAATCGGGCAACTCTCAAAAGGTTATCGTCAGCGTGTGGGTTTGGCCAATGCGCTTTTGCACGATCCGGCGGTTTTGATTTTGGATGAACCCACCACCGGACTTGACCCCAACCAATTGGTTGAAATTCGTGAAGTGATTAGAAATGTAGGTAAAAACAAAACGGTTTTTTTATCAACGCACATCATGCAAGAAGTTGAGGCCATTTGTGATCGTGTAATCATTATTGACCAGGGCAAAATTGTAACCGATAAAAAAATAGAAGCGGCGGTTAAAACCCCAGAGGAACAAATCATTGAGGTTGAATTTGACCAAGCCATCAAGCCCGAAATTTTGAGTCAATTGGCTTATTTAACCGCCAGCGAAAACCTGCAAGGAAATCTTTGGACCTTGTACTTTAAGGCCGAAGTTGATTGCCGCTTGACCGTGTTTGACTGGGCACAAAACAATGGCCTGAAAACACTACAGCTTAACTTGAAGAGCAAAAATCTCGAAACTCTTTTTAGAGAAGTCACCAAGAAATAAATTGAGCAGATTTTTCTGAGCCCGCGGCTTTGCAGCCCGGATGGTAGCGGCTATCCTCACGCGACAGCGGGAGATAATAGCGAACAGCCGGAATTGCTGCCCCAAAATTATTTATAGATAAAATCGCCTCGGTAATATTCGTGCACATCGGCCACTGGCGGACGCGAATAACACAACACATCGCCCACGTTGTAGATGGCTCCGTGAATTTCATTGACCGCATATACATGCATGTCGTTGCTGCCGCGGTGGTATAATTGAACCACGTCTGCGAGCAGATGCTCGGCATGAAGAACACCGCCGTTTTCATAAAAACCAACATCGAGTTTTTGGGTGTGCCCGCTGAGATAAAATCGGCCGAAATCATTGTTTTCAACAAATACCGACTCGTTGTTGAGCTCTAAGTAAATATCACCTGTTCCAGTGCCTGAAAATCCGTCGTATTCATCCATCAAAGTCAGGTGTAAATGCGGATAGGTAAGCACTCCGTTGGACCGAATTTCTTGTTCTGTTTTGGCATAGATATCTGTGATGTTGGGGGCGGTTATATACACAACAGTTTCCCCGAATTCCCGGGTCCAATTGCACTCAGTATTGTCTGAAAGTTTCAGCAAATTGCCCGATTGAGTTACTTGAATGTCATTGATTAAATTTTTGCCGGTGCGCACCTCAACGCGGTACTGCTCGCCTTGGGTCAAGACCACGCCAATGCGCTTTTCAACCAGAATTCTGGTAAAACTCAGCCCTTCATAAACTTTTGAAGTGAGCGCTCCGCTGGGCTTGATGCAATCGTAGGGCTTTTCACAGTTTGTAAAAAAAACCAACAACAAAAGTAAAACAGCAATTTTCTTCATAGTTTATAATCTTACACCTAGACCGTATTCAATGGCTTCGGCCAAAAATCCATGGGTTTTAACCGCCACTCCGGTATAGAGTTTAGGCGTCCAGTAGTATTTAAATCCTACCCGGTCATAATAAGGTTTGTCCAGATCAAACGGGCGATAAACATAATAACCCACTTGAGTTTCTATTGAGAGCCGATTGATGAATAATTCATGCCCTACAAAAACGCCAACGCGGCGATAGTCAGTATTTGAATCGAGATTTTCATACGGATAAGCAATAGAGCGGTACCGAATATATTCTTGAATAGATGTGGTTGCAAAAAAATCAACGCCCAGCTGCAAGGCACTTTTGCGATTGATTCTTTTATCAGCATAAACACCCAAATGATAAAAGGGTTTTTGTCCGCTGCCAATGACATAGCTTTCGTTAAAACCGTATCTGAAAACCGCATTGAATTTTACGCGCTCAGAAAATTGCTTCATGGGCACAACGCTGTCGCGGGGCATAGATAATTTAGAATCAAAATCATAATTCAATCCTAAACTTAAACCATAAGTATTGATGCCACTGTTGGGCGATTTGGTTCGGCCGTTTGAAAAATGGGTAAAAAACAAACCCGCCTCAAGGCCCAGACCTCCAAAGATTCTGTCTTTTTTATAACCCAGCATAAAATTGGTGTTGCCCATATATCTTGAACCAAAAGCGCGGTTTTTACTGTTGGTATATTTGTCATACGGATGCGTGGTCATGCCAATACCCTGCCCTACCTGAAGCGTTAAATGTCTGTCTAGAAAATAAAATTTGTAGTGGGCTCCGAGCGCGTAATTTTTGCCCAGAATTTCATTTTTAAAATCTTGATACAAAAAATACAAGCCATAATCCGGAAAGTTATAAGCCGTTTGCCATTCTTGACTTCCGTGGGTTTGACGCGCATAATGGAGCATCACGCCTTCAGGATGACCGGTTATCAGATGATAAATTTCAGGGGTATGCGGCAAAATATTTCCGCGTAAAAAATGCACTTCAACCGCATGCGTGTCTTTGTTTTCTTGAGCCGAAACCAGAAAACCCAACAGCAAAAAACTCAGTAGATAAATCCGCATTTTGTTTTGATAAAGCGGCAAATATATTCAATATTAAAACACTTCGCGCGCAATGGCTTTAATGTTGGCCGCTTTGCCCATTGAATAGTAATGCAACACCGGAACTCCGGCTGCCAACAATTCTTTGCTCTGCGCAATGCACCATTCAATGCCCACTTGCGCAACGGCATCATTGTCTTTGGCGCGCACCACTTCCATGATCAAATCATCCGGAAGCTCCACACTAAAACGGTGCGGAATCAAGTTGAGCTGCTTTTTGGTTGCAATGGGTTTCAGCCCCGGAATAATAGGCACGGTGATTCCGGCTGCACGACATTTATCTACAAAATCAAAATATTTTTTGTTGTCGTAAAACAACTGGGTAATGATGTAATCAGCGCCGTTTTTAATCTTTTGTTTCAAAAAGTGAATGTCTGAATCTAAACTTGGTGCTTCCATATGCTTTTCCGGATAACCCGCAATGCCAATGCAAAAATTGGTTTTGGCCGAATTTTTTAAATCTTCATCCAAGTAAATACCGCGGTTGAGGTTGCTGATCTGCGCAACGAGTTCAGACGCGTAATTGTTTCCGTCTTTTTCAGGTTTGAAATAAGTTTCGGTTTTGAGTGCATCACCGCGCAAAGCCACCACATTGTCAATGCCCAAGAAATCTAAATCAATCAACAGATTTTCAGTGTCTTCTTTGGTAAATCCGCCACAGAGCACATGCGGAATCGCATCTACATTATACTTTCCTTGAATCGCGGCACAAATACCCACGGTACCCGGTCGCTTCTTGACGATTTTCTTTTGCAACAAACCGTTGTCTAATTCTTTGAATTCATATTCCTCGCGGTGATACGTCACATCAATAAACGGCGGTTTAAATTCCATCAGCGGATCAATCCCATCAAAAATCGATTGAATGTTTTGGCCTTTTAAAGGCGGCAAAATCTCAAAAGAAAACAATGGTTTTCCTTGCGCATTTTCAATATGTTGGGTTACTTTCATAATTTGTTGTTTATTTTTTGGGCGAGCCGGCGGTGGCGCGCTCCGTTTTTTATTCGTGTTATATTCCGCCGTCGGGCTATTCGCGGTGCGCGGCACCTTGCTGCTATCCCTCTCGCATTCCACTATACTTGATGCATTTATCTGCAATGAAACTTGAAAGATACCTAAAGCCCACTGGGCTTTCTCCTTTTAATTTCAAATCTGAAGTCCACCGGACTTCCTCCTTTTAATTTCAAATCTGAAGCCCACTGGGCTTCCTCCTCTTAATATGCTTCGCCAATTCGCTATCGCTCGGGTCACCTGAGGCGCAGCCGAACTGAGCGAAGCTAAATCTCTCGCAAGCAGCGTTAATCTGCTATATTCGGCGCCAACCATTTGTGTGCAACTTCTACAGAAATTCCGCGGCGTTGGGCGTAATCGGCTACTTGATCTTCTTTGATTTTGCCCAAACCAAAATATTTACTCTCCGGATGCGCCAAATAATAGCCCGAAACCGAAGCGGCCGGCCACATCGCCATACTTTCGGTGAGCGTTACACCAATGCGTTCTTCTACTTGTAAAAGTTTCCAAATGGTGGGTTTCTCCAAATGATCCGGACAAGCCGGATAACCGGGTGCCGGTCGAATTCCTTTGTATTCCTCGGCAATCAAAGCGTTGTTGTCTAGCTGTTCATTGCTGGCATAACCCCAAATTTCTTTGCGCACTTTTAAATGCAAATATTCCGCAAAGGCTTCGGCCAAACGGTCGGCCAAGGCTTTGGTCATAATGGCATGATAATCGTCTAAGGCTTTTTCGAATTCGGCCGCTTTTTCGTCTACGCCAAATCCGGTGGTTACACAAAAACAACCCATGTAATCTTGAATCCCAGATTCTTGAGGCGCAATAAAATCAGCCAACGCCATATTGGGTGCACCGGCAGTTTTTTTCGACTGCTGACGCAGAGTTAAAAACGTCGCCGCTTCACCATGGCAATCCAATAGAATATCATCGTCGTTCACCGTATTCGCCGGAAAAATCCCAACCAATCCTTTGGCGGTAAACCAGTTTTCAGCCACGATTTGCTGCAACATTTTTTGGGCATCGTCAAACAAATGTTGGGCTTGTTCACCCACTACTTCATCTTGGAGAATTGCCGGATATTTCCCGAACAATTGCCAGGAATGAAAAAACGGTGTCCAATCAATAAACGGCACCAAATCAGCCAAGGCAACATTGACTTCTTGTACGCCCGTAAAATGAGGTTTGACCGGTTGATAGGCATTCCAATCCAATTGCAATTTGTTGACACGAGCATCGGCAATAGTCAAATATTCTTTTTCGCGACTGCGGTTTAAATAACCTTCGCGCAAGGCATTATATTCTTCGCGAATTTGTACCGCATAGTTTTCTTTATTTTCAGGTTGCAACAAATTACTGGCAACCGTTACCGCGCGCGAAGCATCGTTTACATGTACCACACTCCCGGTATATTCGGGCGCAATTTTTACCGCCGTGTGCGCACGCGATGTGGTGGCTCCACCAATCATAATCGGGATGGAAATGTGCAAGCGCTCCATCTCTTTGGCCAAATACACCATTTCATCTAACGAAGGTGTGATCAAACCGCTGAGTCCGATGATGTTTACGTTTTCAGCCACTGCGGTTTGTATGATTTTCTCGGGCGGCACCATCACCCCCAAATCTATGATTTCAAAGTTATTACAAGCCAAAACCACAGACACGATGTTCTTGCCAATATCGTGTACATCGCCTTTTACGGTGGCCATCAAAACCTTACCCGCACTTGATGACTGACCATCTTTTGAAGCTTCAATAAACGGCAACAAATAAGCCACTGCTTTTTTCATCACGCGCGCCGATTTGACCACTTGCGGCAGGAACATTTTTCCCGAGCCAAACAAATCGCCCACGACATTCATTCCGTTCATCAAGTGTTGCTCAATGACTTGAATAGGTTTGTCTACCAACAAACGGGCTTCTTCTACATCTTGCTCAATGAATTCATCTAGTCCTTTCACCAAAGAATGTGTCAATCGCTCTTGCACCGAACCATTGCGCCATTCCAGCACCGCTTTTTCATTGGTTTTGGTATCCGATTTTAAATTTTCGGCGTAGGCCAATAAGCGTTCGGTGGCATCTGCTCGTCTGTCTAATAAAACATCTTCAACATATTCTAATAGAGCCGGTTCAATTTCATCGTAGACTTCTAACATCTCCGGATTCACAATGCCCATGGTCATACCGTGTTGGATGGCATGGTATAAAAAGGCCGAATGCATGGCTTCGCGCACTTTATCGTTCCCACGAAACGAAAACGACACATTGCTCACCCCGCCCGAAACATGGGCATAAGGCAAGTTTTCACGAATCCATTTCGTTGCCAAAAAGAAATCCACAGCATTGCGGCGGTGCTCTTCCATTCCGGTGGCCACCGGAAAAATATTCGGGTCAAAAATAATGTCTTGCGGTGCAAAACCCACTTTTTGAACTAAGATATCGTAACTGCGTTGGCAAATTTGAATACGACGTTCATAGGTATCGGCTTGACCAGCTTCATCAAAAGCCATGACAATCACGGCCGCTCCGTAGCGTTTGATTAATTGGGCGTGATGAATAAAGGTTTCTTCGCCTTCTTTCAAAGAAATTGAATTCACAACGCCTTTGCCTTGAATGACTTTGAGTCCGGCTTCAATGATTTCCCATTTAGAACTGTCAATCATCACCGGAACTCGGGCAATATCGGGTTCGGCGGCAATCAAATTCAGGAATTTGGTCATCGCTTCAGCCCCATCGAGCATCCCTTCATCCATATTCACGTCAATGATTTGCGCACCTCCTTCTACTTGTGCGCGGGCGATATCCACCGCCGCTTCGTAATTACCCTCTTTAATCAAGCGTAAAAAATTACGCGAACCCGTTACATTGGTCCGTTCGCCTACGTTTACAAAGTTGGTTTCAGGAGTGATAATTAAAGGTTCGAGGCCTGATAATTGTAAATATTTCACTTTTGTTTTTTTATTTTAAACCTACAAGCTTTTAAAAACCATGCAGGTTGATTTGAAGGCTATATTTTTCTGGGCTGAAATTCTGCCGCCACCTTGGCAATAGCGCGAATATGCTCGGGCGTGGTGCCGCAACAACCGCCAATGATGTTCACTAAATTTTCTTTTAAATACTCGCGAATCAAACCTTGCATTTCTTCTGGTGTTTGATCGTACTGCCCAAACGCATTGGGCAATCCGGCATTCGGGTGCGCTGAAATATTGAGTTGGGTATGCTGCCCTAATCGTTTTAAATACGGTTTTAATTGATCAGCGCCCAAAGCACAATTGAAGCCCACACTCAAAAGCGGAATATGCGCAATGGAAATCAAAAAAGCTTCTACCGTTTGCCCAGACAAGGTGCGCCCTGAGGCATCCGTAATTGTACCAGAAACCATGACCGGAATATCTGATTGGCGTTCTTCTTTGACTTCTTCAATGGCAAACAAAGCGGCTTTGGCGTTGAGCGTATCAAAGATGGTTTCAACCAACAACAAATCGGCTCCCCCATCCATCAAGGCTTCAACTTGTTGCCGATAAGCGATGCGCAAATCATCAAATGTCACCGCGCGATACCCCGGATCATTCACATCCGGACTCATGCTCGCGGTGCGATTGGTTGGCCCGATGGAACCGGCTACAAAACGCGGTTTATCGGTAAACTCGTCGGCCACTTCACGGGCAATTTTAGCGGATTGATAATTGAGTTCGTAGACTAAATGTTCCATGTGGTAATCAGCCATACCTATGGTGGTTCCGGAGAATGTGTTGGTTTCAACAATATCGGCTCCAGCTTCAAAATAGGCCCGATGCACAGCCTTTACGGCTTCGGGTTGGGTGATGGAAAGCAAGTCGTTGTTTCCTTTTAAAGGATGTGGAAAATCTTTAAAGCGCTCGCCGCGGAAATCGGCTTCCTCAAACCGATAGCGCTGCAACATGGTTCCCATGGCGCCGTCGAGCACGAGGATTCGCTGTTGAAGAATTTCATTGATGTTGATGGACATACTGATAACGTGTAAGGGTGTGTTATCAGGAAAGAGAGAATTTCTCAAGAGTTATCTGTTCTTGCCCATGACAAGATAGAATGTAGCACCTTCTACAGCAGTAGGGTTGCTAAGCGTTCTCAGGGTCTATTCCCTCCCGCTTTCGTGATAACAACACAATGTTTATGAACGATGCAAAGTACGCGCATGGTTTTGGTTTTTGCAACTCTTTTTTTAAAAAAATACGCCATCGTTGTAGTGAGTTATATATAAAAAAAGCCCCCGACTTCTCGGGGGCTTCTTGATTGAGCGAAACTCAAATTATTTTTTGATGATTTTGGTAGTTCCGGTTCCTTTATCAGAAGCGATTTTAAGGAAGTAAACACCAGCGTTCAATTCAGCAACGTTGATTTGATCAACCATTCCTTTTACTTGTTTTACAACGCGACCGTTCATGTCGGTAACTTCGATTGAGTTAACACTAACATTGGTATTGTTGGTAATTTTCAAGATGTCAGAAGTTGGGTTTGGTGTTGCAGTAAAGTTTCCTGAAAAGAATGAATCTGTGCTCAAAGGACGATCAACAGAAACTGTGTCTATACCAATGATGTCAGAATTGTTTCCGGCAGGACCACCGTCAGGAACATAATAACGGAAAGCCAATTGTACTTCTGTAGGACCTGTCAAACCGGTAAAAGTATAAGTAAATTGACCCCATGAAGTTGGATAAGAAACCAAATCAAGGTTTGGATTAACTGCAACCGCCAAATTGGTAAATGAACCTACATCAGTTGCTCCTGTACTTGGAACTGTGGTAAATGCACCATCAGTGCTGAATCTAAGCTCTAAATTATCTGCAAAAGCAGCAGCAGCGTTTCTACCAATTCTGGTATAAAATGATACCACATCTCCGTTTTCAACCACAATAATTGGGCTGATTAACCAGTTGCTGATGGTTCCAGAACCAGCAGTTGAAGAAGTACCAGTACTGGTGTAGTTGATCAATGCAAATGAAGTGGCAGTTCCGGCTTGTGCTCCACCAGCAAATGTTGTAGTGGGCGCTGTTGCTGGAATACCCCAAACTGGAGCACCTGTGTAAACCGGTGTGCTTTGGTTAGTACCCACCCAGCCTGCTGTTGAATACATGTTGGCTGTAGTTCCTTCAAAACCGAAGTTAAAAATGTTTTGTGCTTGAGCTGAACCCAAAGCCAAAATCATTGAGAAAGAAAGTAATAGTTTTTTCATAATCTGTTTTTATAAGTTTAGGGCAAAGCTATAAAAAAAAACGCCTTTAAAAAATTTTTTCAAATCAAAAATGGTTTCCTACCTTTGTCCTCAATTTTTGAGGAAAAATTTGTTCTGATTGCAACCTCGTTAAAAAATGCTAAAGCAGTTTCTTCTTTAGCACTCTTTTACAGAACAACCTTCCAAAAATTTATTTAAATTTAAAATTCAAAATTTAGAATTATGGCCTATTTATTTACGTCAGAGTCTGTGAGTGAAGGACATCCTGACAAGGTTGCAGACCAAATTAGCGATGCACTAATTGATAACTTTTTGGCATTTGACCCAGAATCTAAGGTTGCATGTGAAACTTTAGTAACCACCGGACAAGTGGTTTTAGCCGGTGAGGTTAAGTCAAGCACTTACCTTGATGTGCAACAAATTGCCCGCGAGGTGATACAGAAAATTGGATATACCAAAAGCGAGTATATGTTTGAAGCCAATTCTTGTGGTGTTTTATCGGCCATTCATGAGCAGTCGGCAGACATCAACCAAGGTGTTGACCGCGCCAGCAAAGAAGAGCAAGGTGCCGGTGACCAAGGAATGATGTTTGGTTACGCCACCAACGAAACCGAAAACTACATGCCATTGGCGTTGGATTTATCACATGCTTTGTTGATTGAACTGGCTAATCTGAGAAGAGAAAACAAAGAAATTACTTATTTGCGTCCGGATGCTAAATCACAGGTAACTTTAGAATATTCTGACGACAACAAACCACAACGCATTGATGCCATTGTGATTTCAACCCAACACGACGATTTTGATACCGAAGCTGAAATGTTGGCCAAAATCAAAAAAGATATGATTGAGATTTTGATTCCAAGAGTCAAAGCTAAATATCCTCAGTATGCGAGTTTGTTCAACGATAACATTACCTACCATATCAACCCGACCGGAAAATTCGTCATTGGCGGACCTCACGGTGATACCGGACTTACCGGGCGTAAAATTATTGTAGATACTTATGGTGGCAAAGGCGCACACGGCGGTGGGGCATTCTCAGGAAAAGACCCGAGTAAAGTAGATCGCTCTGCGGCTTATGCTACACGTCACATCGCAAAAAACTTGGTGGCAGCCGGATTGTGCGACGAGGTTTTGGTTCAGGTTTCTTATGCGATTGGAGTGGCCAAACCAACTTCTATCAATGTCAACACCTACGGAACCGCGAAAGTAAACATGACCGATGGTGAAATCAGCAAAGTTGTTGAGGGTATTTTTGACATGCGCCCTTACTTTATTGAGCAACGTCTCAAACTCAGAAACCCTATTTACAGCGAAACAGCTGCTTATGGACATATGGGACGTCAACCTCAAACAGTGAACAAGACTTTTAAACTTCCGAACGGAGCACCCAAAACGGTGAATGTAGAATTGTTTACTTGGGAAAAACTCGATTATGTTGATCCGGTAAAAGCCGCTTTTAAATTGTAAGTTTTACGCTATTGATATCTAGAAAGCCTGTCTCATTTGACGGGCTTTTTTATTTCTTTTTCACAAGTTCATCCCATTGTTTTTGGGTGATTTTTTGGCCGATTGTTGGTGCTTGAATTGGTGTTTTGTTTTGGGAAAGCAATTGAACATGACTGCATAATATGTGTTGCTTGAGGGTCGCTACCTCTAAAATCAATCCGGGCAAACCGAAATAATTGGCCGGACCTTGGGCAGTGGGAATTGCTGGGGTAAACCAAGCTACAATTTGACCATTTTGGGCGGTGGCTTTTTGACAACTGTACCCCAAGATTACTTTGGTTTGAGATTCTAGTTTCCAATCAAGTGCTATCAGCGCGTCGTTGATTAGGTAGCTTTTCGCGTTCCATTTTTTAGATTGCACCCTAGTTAAATGACTGCTGTTTTTGTATAAAACTTCATCTTGCGGCAATGATTTTTCCGGTTGATATACAGAGGTTGTCGCATCAAAAGTCAATATGTAATTTTGAGCATTTTCAGGTTGAGATAAATTTTTAATGCTGTACAAAGCCGAAGCTTGAAAGTCTTGCGCATTAATCATCGCTGAAATTGCCAATAGAAACAAAAGAAAGAAAGGTTTTTTCATCAACATCGATTGATTTTTTTTTACAAATATGATAAAACCTACACAATCTTTTGACTTAATTTCCTCAAATATAAAAGTTGTACAAAAAGACTTTAATAGTACCTTAGCCATCATGAAAAAACTTTTGTTCATCATCTGTGTTTTTTGTTCCGCAATAGGTAACTGTCAAAAGATAAATGCTGTTAAAACAGAACAAATCTCTATAAATATTGACCCTAATAGCTTTGCGGGTTATGACGCGTTGGGCTCTTTTTACTACATAGAACAACAAACGCTCTTCAAACAAAATTCAAGTCAAACTTGGCAATACAAAAACCCGCAATTAGGAAAAATAAGCCGAGTAGATGTGATGAATCCGCTCAAAGTAGTGGTCTTTTTTGAAATGCAGAATACCGTTGTGCTGCTTGATGCCCAACTCAACGAAACCCAAAAAATCAACTTCAATGAAAAAACACCGGATATTTTTCCGAGTGCTGTTGGCTTGGCCTCAGGAAACAGACTCTGGCTGTACAATAGTTTGAACCAAAGAATCGGATTATATGATTATACCCAGAACAAGTGGCAACCATTGGGCACAACACTAACCTCTGCGCCTGTAGTATTCGGATCTGATTACAATTATTTTTTCTGGACCAACACAAACCAAGAAGTTTATCGGTTAGATGTTTTTGGAAAGACAACAATGCTGGGGCTTTTACCTAAAAATGATCAGTTTGTATGGGCCAATGAACAAGCAATTATTTATCAATCAGACGGTGATTTGTACTGGTTTAACTTCAACGATAATAAACGTTTGTTTATCGAAATTGACAAAAAAAGCTTCAAAAAATTTACCTATAAAGACCAAATTTTATCTATTTTTACCGACCAAGGAATTAGCAATTATAAAATCAATTTACCCTAATGCATATAGCAGTTGCAGGAAATATCGGAGCCGGAAAAACCACCTTAACCAGATTGTTGGCCAAGCATTTTAAGTGGGAACCGCATTTTGAAGATGTAGTGGATAATCCGTATCTGGACGATTTTTATCATCAGATGGAACGTTGGTCTTTTAATTTGCAGATTTATTTCTTAAACAGTCGTTTTCGTCAGATTTTGCAGATTCGCCAAAGCGGAAAGAAAATCATTCAAGATCGAACGATTTATGAAGATGCGCATATTTTTGCTCCGAATTTACATGCGATGGGCTTGATGACCAACCGCGATTTTGAAAACTACAAATCGCTTTTTGAACTCATGGAAACCATGGTAGAAGCGCCGGATATGCTCATTTATTTGCGCAGCTCTATTCCGAATTTGGTGGCGCAAATCCACAAACGAGGACGCGATTATGAAAATTCAATTTCTATTGAATACTTAAGTAGACTCAACGAGCGCTATGAAGCGTGGATTCAAACCTATACCCGCGGAAAACTCTTGATTATAGATGTGGATAATATTGATTTTGTGAACAATCCTGAAGATTTAGGAATGATTCTCAACCGCATTGACGCTGAACTCAACGGTTTGTTTTAGAGTACTTCAAGTTTCTTTTTGAACTTTTCAATCTGGCGACGGTGGCGCAATACATGCACTACAGCGTGTTCCATCATTTGTTCTATGTCATAAGCCTGACCCCAAGAAGTTTTAATTTTTCGGGCTTCGTCAAACTCTTCTAACTCGTCGTCCTCAATGTTTTCAAAGGTTTGCTCGGTGTATTTGAGCAAATTTTCTAAGTCATTTAAATATTCTACCACAGACATACGAAGCATTTTTCCCGGACGATCATCAGTCATTTTTTTATTCTTTCGGATGTAACCAGCATAAGCATAGCCTGAGCTAACAATATGCGTAAGAATAGTTTGTATTGATTGACAATTCTCGTCAGAGGTTGAAGTATCAACCACCGTGGTAAGATTGGCGTATGAAACATTGTCAATCGTGTGGTTCAAAGCCACAACAACGTTTCTATATTCAGACAACAAAGCCTGAACAGCGCGCTGCTTTTTAGACGAGCTCATTATAGTTTTAGTCAAGGTTAACGAGCCAAATATAGTAATTCTGTTTTGGATGCAACGCGATTTAATCGTTAAATATCAACCAAATAGCACAACATATCAACAATAAAAAAAGCCCTCGAAATTTGAGGGCTTAATATGTTTTAAGTTGATAGATTTTTATTTCAAAGCTTCCACTTTGGCTTTTACTTCAGCTTCCGTTCCTTCAAAACTTTGGGTAGTTGAAGTTCCGTTTACAGAAGTAGTCACCTTAGCTTTTGCTTTACCGTTGTTGTTGGTAATTTCAACGCGCACGGTTTTTTGAGTGTTTGCTTCAGCCATTCCTTTTTGGGCACAGCATGAAGGTTTTTTGTCAGCGATGAATTTTCCATCAGCATCGTAATGCGACATACAAACGGCTTTTTGCTCAGGCGTACAACCCAATGAATCACACATTTTAGCGCATTCTTCTTTGGTCATCGTAGCACATTTGCTCATATCACAATTACCGTTCATTTCAGTGGTACATTCTTTTTTCATTTCAACTGTACACTGCATTTTTTTGTCTGAACCGTGACCTGAACCCAAGATTGGAGCAATGACCAACCCAACCAAACAAGTCAATTTGATCAAGATGTTCATAGACGGACCTGATGTATCTTTGAATGGATCACCAACAGTATCACCGGTTACAGCTGCTTTGTGTGCATCAGAACCTTTGAAGGTCATCTCACCATTGATCATAACACCTGCTTCGAATGATTTCTTAGCGTTGTCCCAAGCACCCCCGGCATTGTTTTGGAAAATAGCCCAAAGCACACCTGAAACACATACCCCGGCCATATAGCCACCCAAGGCTTCAGCGCCCATCACCAATCCTAGAATAATAGGAGTAATAATCGTAATCGCGCCCGGCAACATCATTTCACGCAAAGCAGCTTTGGTTGAAATGTCCACACATTTTCCGTATTCAGGCTTTCCGGTTCCATCCATAATACCCGGAATTTCACGGAACTGACGACGAACTTCATTCACCATATCCATCGCAGCTTTACCTACTGATTGCATCGCTAAGGCTGAGAAAATTACCGGAATCATCCCTCCGATAAACAAAGCAGCTAATACATCCGCTTTAAAAATATTAATCCCGTCAATACCTGTAAAAGTTACATAAGCAGCAAACAAAGCCAATGCTGTAAGTGCAGCAGAAGCAATGGCAAAACCTTTACCTACCGCAGCAGTAGTGTTTCCTACTGAATCTAATACGTCGGTTCTTTGACGTACTTCTTTGGGCAATTCACTCATTTCAGCTACACCACCTGCGTTATCGGCAATCGGACCAAAAGCGTCAATGGCCAATTGCATTGCTGTAGTTGCCATCATGGCTGAAGCAGCTATCGCAACTCCGTAGAAACCGGCCAAAGCGTATGCACCCCAGATAGCAGCAGCAAATAAAATTACAGAACCAAAAGTTGATTTCATACCGGTAGCCAAACCAGCAATGATGTTGGTAGCTGCTCCGGTTGAAGAGTTTTGTACAATGTTCAATACCGGTTTTTTACCCAAAGCGGTAAAGTATTCCGTGATGGCCGAAATCAACAAACCAACTCCTAAACCAACTAATGTTGCAAAGAACACATTGATTTTAGCAACCGGTTTTACCCCTTCGCCAAAAAAGTTCATATTGATGGTAGCCGGCAACATTCTGTCAATCAAGAACCAACAAGCCGCCACAGTCAAAGCCAATGAAACATAGTTTCCTAGGTTCAAAGCACCTTGTACCTCAGCTTCTTTGGCATCATTGTTTTTAATTTTTACAAAGAAAGTTCCGATGATTGAAGCCAAGATGCCTACTCCGGCAATCGCCAAAGGCAACAAAATAGGGCCCATGTTGTTAAACGCATCGGTGTATTGAGCTCCGGCAGCTTCAGTCATATCTTTAATGATGTAGTTACCCAAAACCATCGAAGCCAACACTGTTGCCACGTATGAACCGAACAAGTCAGCACCCATACCAGCCACGTCACCTACGTTATCACCTACGTTATCGGCAATGGTTGCAGGGTTACGCGGATCATCTTCAGGAATACCTGCTTCTACTTTTCCTACTAAGTCAGCTCCTACGTCAGCCGCTTTGGTATAGATACCTCCACCCACACGGGCAAATAAAGCGATTGACTCAGCTCCTAAAGAGAAACCGGCCAAAGTTTCTAAAACCATAGACATGTTTTCATAGAAAGATTTTCCTTCTACGTTCATGAATTGGGTCAAAAAGACTTGAAAGAATATACTCAAACCTAAAACAGCCAAACCGGCGACACCCAAGCCCATGACGGTTCCTCCGGAAAAAGAAACTTTCAAAGCTTGCGGCAAACTGGTTTTAGCAGCTTGGGTTGTTCTAACATTTGATTTGGTAGCGATGCGCATACCGATGTTTCCCGCCAAAGCAGAAAAAATAGCCCCAAAAATAAAAGCTACCACAATCATCCAGTGAGATACTCCTGAAATTTGTGAAACGGCAAAAAGGGCTACCGAGGCAATGACAACAAACACAGCCAAGATTCTGTACTCGGCTTTTAAAAACGCCATTGCTCCTTCTTGAATACTCTTAGCGATGCCTTGCATTTTTTCATCACCTGCGTCTTGTTTGTTGATCCATGCGGCTTTAATACCCATGAACACAAGACCTAAAACTGCCATTGCGATTGGCAACATAATAAAGTTTTCCATTGTCTATATTTTGTTTATATCGGTCGCAAAAGTAACAAAACATTAACAAAAAACAACTATTTGCCAGTTGAATATTGTCACTTATTTTGCTCAATAGGTATAGCTGATTTGTCGTCCGCGGCTGCGCAGATAATGATGCCAGAGAATGAATGTAGCCATTGAACGATGCGGTTGCCAATTCTGAGCGCGTTCAAACATCTGTTCGCGGGTATGCAAATCAAACAATTCTTTAAAGGTGTTGACCACCGCAATATCGCCCAGCGGAATAATATCAGGCGCTTGCAAGGCAAACATGAGGTAAATGTCAATCGTCCAATGCCCGATGCCTTTTATTTGAATCAGTGAATTACGCGCCTGGTCAGCGGTCATTTGTGCCAGTGCTTCTACAGAAAACTCTTTGTCTATTATTTTTTGCGCCAAACCTTTTATATAGGAAGTTTTCTGACGACTGACGCCCAACATTCTGTAGGTTTCATCTGTTAAAACAGCTAAATACTCCGGAGTAATATCTTTGACACAATCTTGAATTTTTAGATACGTAGCTTTGGCAGAATCAATTGAGACTTGTTGTTCTAGAATCAGCAAGACCAAAGTTGCAAAACCTTGTGGCCGCATCGGAACAATCGGCCAACCATGTTGATCAATAATGAACTGAAAAACGGGTTCTCGCGCAACCAAATAATCAACGGCAACTTGCATCTTAAAAGTAAAAACCAATGGCGCCTTTGACGCTGAATCTGTTGGCTTTGGGCAAATCAAGATAATTTCCGCGCCATGAAAAATCAATGCGCAAAACTTTGAAGATGTTGCCTACGCCCGCGCTGTATTCCCAGTAAGGTTTGGTGGGAGCAACATACGCTAAACCCGAAGCGTTGAGGGCTTTGTTTTCATCTGAAATACTGCCTATTACTCCGCGAATCGAAACGTTTTCACGCCAATTAAGCTTGCGCAAAAACGGTACGCGGGCAAAAATTTTCCCTTGAAAATTATGTACCCATTGTAAGGTTGCGTATTGGTCGGTAACAAATTCGTAAAAATTCAGGTTGTTGAAGGTATTGTCAATCGTAAAGTAGGTTTGATTTCCAGGAACCACACTGAGTAATCCGAGCGGAACCTTACCATAAGTTTTTCCGAATTCGGTAATAAAGTTACTGCGCCCAATGGCCCCGATAATGACCGGTTGATTGATGTAAAACTGGAATTTATTATATGAGAAATCGCCGTCCATAAAACCTTTATAACCGCGCGTGTAATAAAAGAAAACACGCGTAAACGGACTATCAACTTCTTTTCTTTCAACGCCATAACCTATTGTTTTTCTTTTGGGTGTATACTCAATTTGAAAATTCAGTTCAGGTTGTTTGACATCGCTTTTGGTGGTGGTGCGGGTTTCATCGGTGTAATAATCCATGCTAAAAACCGGCGAGGCTGATTCAAGCGTTCTGTAAGAGAAACCTGCTTGCAAATTCAAATTGCGTATCGGCTCAGTCTCGATAGAAATGTTAGATAAGTTGATGTTGGTGAGTTTTCCGTTGCGCCCGTTGGTAAACAAAGCCGACGAGGCAAAACTGCGCCCGAGCACATCGTTGGTGGTGGTAAGACTGGCACCAATTTGTTCTACATCGCGACGATTTCCGCCTGAGATGATGATGCGGTTTTTCTTTTCAATCATCCACTTGCCCGACAATCCGTATTTGAACTTATCGTCTTTAAAACCATAGGCCAAATAACCTTGTAAACGCCACGGATCATTGGCTGAAAAATAAGTCCGCAAACCGCCGCGCAAACGCATGCCTTCAACTTCATTGTATCCAACCGTTGAATAAATAGAACCGTATTCAAGCGGACCCACCGGAAAATATCCACTGGCTATGATTGTAAACGCATCGGTCAACTGACGAAATCTGCGCACCGTTTTGAGCGTATCGAGCATTTTATACACGCCCAACTCGTCTTTGGAAAGTTTCTCGAATCTATGTTCGGCCCAGTAATCATCCGGCTTTAAATATGCCGTCATATCTTGGTTGTTGACTTCTTCTTTATAAAAATCATCGTCTTTTTTGACATTGAATTTGTGGTTGCGATAAAAAGTAGTTCGCTTGCCATAAAGGCCTTTGGATTTTTCTTTTTTGCTCAGCGCAAAATCAGACATCATATAATCTTTAGTCAACAAAAAGACCGAATCATTGACCACATCAAATTCTTGCTCGATGTAAATATCTTTGACCCAGTTGATATTGGCGCTTTTGGTCACACCCATGTTGATGCTTTTGATGGCCCAAGTGGTATCATTCACCCAAAAATCACCTTTAAAGGTAAGTTCATTTTTGCGGCGCGGATAAAACACAATGTTGTAACACAACTTTTTGTCTATATAAGCCGTATCGGTCAAGACATAATTGTAAACGTCAATGCCGGTTCTTGAAAGCGGACTGGTAAAACTCTTGTCAAAAAACGTCAGATAATTGTTGTAAATATTGTATTCAGAATACAAATCTTTGATAAAAGCAATGAGTTGTTCATTGGTTTCAAAGCCCGAATTTTTGTTGGCCACCAGAATTTCCTTGACCTTTTTTTGGACATTGTCGCCATAAACATTTGAGAGTGCTTCGTTGATAAAAACAGGCAAATAGGTCTTTCCGGTCACCCGTGAAGTATCGACTTGATCGAAGATAAATTCCATGCCTTTGAAGATTTTTTTCTTTTTGAAAGTACTGTCAATGGAGTTCAAATCAAACTCAACTTTCTCGTATTTCTCCATCTCGTATTGGTCAAACATATACAAGCCGTTTTTGCGTTTGCGCTCCCAAATTTTGCGCAAAATATCAAGGGCCGGATTTTTCTTTTTAGAGGTTTTCCCACTGTAAATGACCACTTCTTTGAGCTTTTGACCTTCACTCAGCACAATCTTAAAATTGTAATTGACTTCTTTAGTAAGCGGAACAATTTTGGTTTCATAACCCACCATCGAAACCTCAATCGCTTTAAAGGTTTGGGTAGATTCAATATAAAAACGACCGTCTTCATTAGAAACGGTTCCAAGTTTGGAATCTTTAAATACAATGTTGGCAAAAGGCACCGGCTGATTGGTATTGTCTACCACAATTCCGCTGACTTTGGTTTGGGCTGAAACCCATTGAAATATAAAGGCTAATAAAAATAAAAGTACTTTTTTCATAAGCTAAAAAACTTCACCAAAATGATTTTTGATGAAGTTTCAAATATATAAATTTGATAGTTCCCTAAACATTTGTGTTGGGGGCGACTGTGTTAAAAATTACTCAGTTGCCGTAATGTTATTTGTACATTACTTTTCTCACCGCTTTGATCACATCTTCAGCATTCGGCAACCATTCTTTTAATAAAGTTGGTGAAAACGGAGCCGGCGTATCAGCAGTCGTGATGCGCTGAATGGGCGCATCTAAATAATCAAAAGCGCGTTCTTGTACCATGTAAGTAATCTCTGAAGCCACACTCGCAAACGGCCAAGCTTCTTCTAAAACCACCAACCGATTGGTTTTTTTCACTGAATTGATGATCGCATCGTAATCCATCGGACGCACCGTGCGCAAATCAATAATCTCGCAAGAAATACCTTCTTTGGCCAATTCATCAGCTGCTGTGTAGGCTTCTTTGATGATTTTCCCGAACGACACAATGGTCACATCAGAACCTTCGCGCTTGATATCAGCCACGCCAATCGGCAAAATATATTCTCCTTCAGGCACTTCGCCTTTATCGCCATACATTTGCTCTGATTCCATAAAAATCACCGGATCGTTATCGCGAATAGCGGCTTTGAGCAAACCTTTGGCATCATACGGATTTGAAGGCACAATGACTTTCAAGCCCGGACAGTTCGCATACCAATTCTCAAAAGCCTGCGAGTGCGTAGCCGCTAATTGACCCGCAGAAGCCGTCGGTCCGCGAAACACCATCGGCATCGGAAATTGTCCGGCCGACATCTGACGCATTTTGGCTGCGTTATTGATAATTTGGTCAATCCCGACCAAAGAGAAATTAAACGTCATAAACTCAACAATCGGGCGGCAACCGTTCATGGCTGAACCCACTGCAATACCGGCAAAACCAAGTTCGGCAATAGGCGTATCAATCACGCGTTTCGGGCCAAACTCATCGAGCATACCTTTGGATGCTTTATAAGCTCCGTTGTATTCGGCTACTTCTTCACCCATTAAATACACGGCTTCATCGCGGCGCATTTCTTCACTCATCGCTTCGGCAATTGCTTCTCTAAACTGTATCGTTCTCATAAGATTTGCATCAAAAATTTGAATGGCAAAAATAGAAATAAAAAGCAAAAAATAAGGCCTTGAAGATTTTTTTTCAGTAGCCAAGAACCTGCTGTACGCTGCAATCTTTGCCGCTTCAAGAAACGCGGCAAAGGATTTTCGCTGCCATCAGGGCTAGGGTTTTTGCGTTCCATAAAAAAACCACAAACATCCCAAGCGTCTGTGCATCAGCCATTCCAGAGAAAGACGCTCAAAACAAGCGGTATTTTCTGGCTCAAAAACACAACCTCATCATCAAAAACAGTTTTTCTACGAAATCGATGTAAATATTATGCGTGCATAGTAAATAATCTCAAAAATAATTCATACTTTCGCGGCAGAAAATTCTTTTTAATCCTTTAAAAAATGAAAATATTAGTTTGCATCAGCCACGTGCCTGATACTACTTCAAAAATCAACTTCATCAACGGCGATACAGAATTTGACACCAATGGCGTTCAATACGTAATCAACCCGAACGATGAATTTGGCCTAACGCGCGCCATTTGGTTTCAAGAGCAACAAGGCGCTCAAGTAACTGTGGTCAATGTGGGCGGTCCGGATACTGAGCCAACCCTCAGAAAAGCATTGGCGATTGGCGCCAACGAAGCCATTCGTGTCAACGCCAACCCTACCGACGGTTTTTATGTTGCGCAACAATTGGCCGAAGTGGTCAAAAGTGGCGGTTACGACTTGATCATTGCCGGTAAAGAATCATTAGATTACAACGGCGGTATGGTGCCGGGTATGATGGCTGCTTTACTCGGGTACAACTTTGTGAACTCTTGTATTGAGCTGAAAGTAGAGGGCAACCAAGCTACGGCTGCGCGCGAAATTGACGGCGGAAAAGAAACCGTGACGGCTGCGCTCCCACTCATTATTGGCGGACAAAAAGGTTTGGTGGAAGAAAAAGATTTGCGCATTCCGAACATGCGTGGCATCATGACCGCCCGAACCAAAACGCTTACTGTTTTAGAACCGGTAGCAGCTGGTGCTGAGACCAAAGCGGTAAAATTTGAAAAACCAGCGCCAAAATCAGCCGTGAAGTTGTTTTCAGCAGATGATTTAGACGGATTGGTCAACGCTTTACACAACGAAGCGAAAGTAATCTAAGAACTCAGATTTGCGTTAAGGATTGGAAGCAGTACCGCGTACTGCGGAAAGCCTGACCCGCAGGGGAACGCCCATTCAACATTTAACATTCAACATTTAAAATAGCAATTATGTCTATATTAATATATGCAGAATCAGCTGAAGGAAAATTCAAAAAAGTTGCTTTTGAATTGGCTTCGTATGCCAAAGCAGTGGCGCAAAACACAGGCGCTACCGTTACAGCCGTTACCATCAATGCAGGCGATGTGTCTGAGTTGGGCAAATACGGCGTAGATAAAGTTTTAAAAATCAACAACGCTCAACTTTCGGGTTTTAGCGCTCGTGCTTATGCCGATGCCATCAAGCAAGCGGCTCAGAAAGAAAACGCGCAATTGGTATTGCTTTCATCCACTACCGATAGTTTGTATATGGCACCACTGGTAGCCGTAGCGTTGCAAGCCGGATTTGCCTCAAACGTAGTAGGATTGCCGGTAAGCATGAGCCCGTTTCAGGTAAAAAGAAATGCGTTTTCAAACAAAGCATTCAACATTACCGAAATCAACACCGCAGTAAAAGTATTGAGTTTGGGCAAAAATTCATACGGTGTGAGCGAAAATGCTTCATCGGTTTCTGAAGAAGATTTTTCAGTCAACATCAGCGATGCTGATTTGGGCGTAAAAGTTCAATCGACTGAAAAAACCACCGGAAAAGTAACCATTGCCGATGCCGATGTGGTGGTATCAGCCGGTCGCGGATTGAAAGGCCCGGAAAACTGGGGTATGATTGAAGATTTAGCTGCTGCATTTGGTGCAGCAACGGCTTGCTCAAAACCGGTTTCAGATTTAGGTTGGAGACCACACAGCGAACACGTAGGCCAAACCGGAAAACCGGTAGCAGCCAATTTATATGTTGCTGTGGGTATTTCTGGAGCTATTCAGCACATTGCCGGTATTAACTCATCCAAAGTAAAAGTGGTGATCAATACAGACCCTGAAGCGCCTTTCTTTAAAGTTGCCGATTACGGAATTGTAGGCGATGCTTTTGACATTGTTCCGAAACTCACCGAAAAAATAAAAGCTTTCAAGGCGCAAAACGCATAATTTTTTTGTAATTTGTGCCTGATAAAGGCTGTCTAAATTCAGTTTTGATTTAGATAGCCTTTTTTTATTTTGGTCTGAAAAAAACCTCTGTATATTTGTACCTTCATTTCGAGTTTGAATATTTATGAGTTTAGTTAAGTTAACGATTAAAGGCATTTCATACAGCCAAACACAAAACGGCGCCTATGCCTTGATCTTGAATGAAGTAGATGGCGAACGCAAACTACCCATTGTGATTGGTGCTTTTGAAGCGCAGTCAATTGCTATAGCGCTCGAAAAAGAAATCAAACCGCCGCGTCCGCTCACGCATGATTTGTTTAAAAACTTTGCCGACCGATTTGATATTGTGGTCAAACAAGTGATTATTCACAAACTCGTAGACGGTGTTTTTTATTCAAGTATTATTTGCGAACGCGATAAGATTGAAGAAATCATTGATGCGCGCACCTCAGATGCCATTGCCTTGGCATTGCGTTTTTCGGCACCGATTTTTACTTATATGAACATTTTAGATAAAGCCGGAATTTATCTTAAAGGCCCGTCTGAAACTGCTGAGCAGGATGATGATTTAGACGGTGTGCTGTCAACGCCCGAAACTTTTGGCACCGAAGAAAGCAACCAATCCGGTAATGCCTACACCAAACACAGTTTGTCAGAATTGCACGAATTACTTGAAAATGCTGTTCAAGAAGAAGATTACGAAAAAGCCGCTAAGATTAGAGACGAAATTTCTAAGAGAGAATTGTAACACAACTGAAAACGCGCAAGGTCAACCAAAATCACCATGAAACAATACCACGACTTAGTTAGACACGTACTTGAAAACGGCACCCAAAAAGGCGATAGAACCGGCACCGGAACCAAAAGCGTTTTTGGTTATCAGATGCGTTTTGATTTGAGCGAAGGTTTTCCGCTGGTGACTACTAAAAAACTACACCTTAAATCCATCATTTATGAGTTGCTGTGGTTTTTAAAAGGCGAAACCAACATTGGATACCTGAACCAAAACGGTGTGCGTATTTGGGACGAATGGGCCGATGAAAACGGCAACTTAGGCCCGGTATATGGGCATCAGTGGCGCAATTGGAACAGCGAAAACATCGATCAGATTTCTGAATTGATTGATACACTCAAAACCAATCCAAACAGCCGCAGAATGTTGATTTCGGCTTGGAATCCATCAGTTTTACCTGATACTTCAAAATCATTTGCCGAGAATGTAGCCAACGGAAAAGTAGCACTTCCGCCCTGCCACGCTTTTTTTCAGTTTTATGTAGCCGATGGTAAATTGTCTTGCCAATTGTACCAACGCAGCGCCGATATATTTTTGGGCGTTCCGTTTAATATTGCCTCATATGCTTTACTAGTTTTGATGATTGCGCAAGTATGTGATTTGCAACCGGGCGAGTTCATCCACACTTTTGGTGACGCGCACATTTACAATAATCACTTTGAACAAGTTGAACTACAACTCAGCCGCGAACCGCGCGCACTTCCGAAAATGCATTTGAATCCGGAGGTCAAAAACATTTTTGACTTTACATTTGAAGATTTTACTTTGACTGATTACGATCCGCATCCGCATATTAAAGGTGAAGTAGCAGTGTAACAAACCCACAGAGACTTCATACTAACTCAGCCGCTGATAGTATTGTCAGAATTACTTAATTTCTATCATGGAGTCTGTAGAAAAATTAGCCCCAAAAAATCCGCTTTTAAAAAATAAAGTAGCGTGTTTTGTCTTTTGGAAAAGAGACAGGAATTTTTCTGACGGAACCATTTTTTTACCCAACAATATCTGTGGTTTGGGCTTTACTTTATCAGGAAAATTACTGGTCCAAAAAGGCGATGAAATGACACAGATGCCCTCCTTCGGAACCAGAAACACACTCAACAAACCCAGCAAAATCATTACTGAAGGTGATTTTTTCAATGTTTCTGTTCGGTTGGTGATTCCCAACGGACTTTCGCTTTTTACCAAAATCCCCATGTTTGAAGTATATCAAGAAGAGGGTTTTCCGCTGGAATATATGTACAATTCATCTGAATTGGCTCTTGTTTCAGAGCAATTGTCAGAAGCTCAGAGCAATGAAAAAAAGGCAGAAATTCTAGAAAATTTTTTGGTAAGCAAAATGATGCAATCAGTTCCGAAAATCTTTGCCTATTTGGTAGATACCATTCACCAAAGCAAAGGATTTACAACGGTTCATCAATTGGCGCATAAATTTGAAGTTTCTGAGCGCAGTATTCATCGATATTTTAATAAATATGTGGGTGTGGGCGCCAATGAATACATTAATTTGATTCGCTTTAGGTCAGTAATTGATGCACCGCTCAACTCATCAAAAGAAATCTTGCGGCAAGCCTTAGAAGTGGGCTATTACGATCAATCGCATTTTATCAAACACTTTAAAGTTTTTAGTACACTCACGCCGTCGGAATTCTTCGGAAAAAATTCAAATCAGCTGTCCGATTTTTACAATATCTAGTTTTTTGATTGTTTTACTTTTGAGTGAATCATAAAAAAAAACAGTTATGCAGAAGATTATTTTTATTATTGTTTCTTACTTTTTTAGCCTCGCCATTTTTGGTCAGTATAATTGGAGTAGTCTTGACAACGCGCCCTACAACGGCGGCAAACAAGACGGTATTTATTTTGTCAATAAAGATGTAGGCTGGGTGGTTAACGGTTCGGGAAGAATTTACAAAACCACTGATGGCGGTGAAAATTGGATCCAACAAAAAAACAGTCCGGGTACATATTTCAGAAGCGTTGCATTTATCAATGATCAAATTGGTTTTGCCGGAAATATAGGCCCCAATTATTTTCCGGGTGTAACTGATACCCATCCGTTGTACAAAACCATAGACGGCGGAAACAGTTGGGCACCAGTTACGGCTAACATTACTGGAATAGTTCCAACGGGCATTTGTGCCATTCAAGCGGTTAATGAAAATGTTATTTATGCCGGCGGAAGGGTTGGCACGCCTACCGTATTGCTCAAAAGTACCGACGGAGGCAACAACTGGGTGGGTACAGACTTGTCAAGCCAATGCAAAATGATTTTGGATATTCACTTTCAGACACCTGAAATTGGTTTTGTCTTTGCCGGATCCAATGCCAACATTGCTGCTTCAAAAGCGCGAATTCTCAAAACAACCGACGGTGGTCAGACCTGGACCGTGGTTTATACCTCAAGCAGAAACTATGAGATTATGTGGAAGGCATCATTTGTGTCTGAACAAGTTGGCTTTGCTACAATACAAAGCTACAATTCGGCAACAACGCAAAGATATGTGGTCAAAACTACTGATGGCGGAAATACCTGGACAGAAATTCCTTTGAATAATTCCGGAGTTAGAGAATTCGGCATTGGATTCATCAACGAGCAAGTTGGATGGGTAGGTGCCGAAAACGGTGGATACCAGACTACAGATGGCGGTTTGACTTGGACAACTGCGAATATGGGTACTTATGCCAATAAACTCAGCATTGTATCTAATTCAGACGGCACGAAAACCTGCTATGCAGTAGGCTTAAACGTCTATAAACTTGAAACCAATAATTTAACGACTTCAAATCCGGAAAACACAAAAAAAAAGAGTGATTTGGTTTTACCAAACCCCGTCAAATCAGGTGGACTGGCAACATTATCGCTGGATCATTTAAAATCAAAAATCAGAAAGGCTGAATTACTCACAATGCACGGAAGTTTAGTCAAAACACTTTTTGATGCCTACTACGAAGGTACCAGAGAATCGCCATTTATGTTTTATTTTCCGGCAGTTGAAAAAGGAACTTATATTGTGCGATTTACCGATGAAAAAAACTCTGTTTTTAGTCAAAAATTACTCATCACTGAATAAACCCAACCAAGGCAAACAAAAAAACCTCAAGCTTTTACTTGAGGTTTTTTTCTGAGCGGAAGACGAGGCTCGAACTCGCGACAACCAGCTTGGAAGGCTGGAGCTCTACCAACTGAGCTACTTCCGCATTTTGTTTTTGGTGGCGCAAATATATACAATAAGTTTAGTTTCGCGCAAATTTTTTGATAAAAAATATTGATTTATTTTTAAGAGCCTGTTTTAAGTAAAGCAAAGCATTTATATAGAAATTGTTAGCTCCTGAACATTTACAAAAATAATTTGTCAGCAGAATATGTTCTTGACGAATGATAAATAAACAAGCACGACTTATCTTTGATCAAATCAATAATTTCAGCAGACAATTCTACCGGAACCGCCGGACAACCTTGACTTCTGCCCAAACGCTTGTTGGCTTTGATAAAAGTCTCAGAAACATAATCGGCCGCATGCATCACAATTCCTCTGCGACGCGCGTTGTCATTAACGCCTTTTTCTTGACCGTCTAATTTAAGCGACAGACCATGTTTGCCGTTATACGTTTCGCCAGTAATGTAAAACCCCAAACTGCTTTTATTAGATGATTCGGCATTTGAGAATGATTCGGCATATTCTTCACCCGTATTTTTACCATGCGCCACATAAGTATTCATGATGACTTCATAGGTATTCATATTGATGATCCACAAACGCTTAGCATTGGATGACAAACTAAAATCAACCAATGTCAAAATATCTTTACTCAAAGCGCCTTTTTGTTTGAGCGCTTCAAAACCTTTGAAAGCTTCGGTAAACGATTTAAAATCTGGTAAAGAAAATTGAGTAGAATGCAAAGAACGATACACTTCTACAAAACGACTTTCTGTTTTAGAAGCAATCGGCCAAGCAGCAGTAGGTTTAGAAATCGCTGTATTGGCTGATGTAAACGACATCAAAGATAGCAGCGCAACAAGAGAAAAAACTTTATAATTCATTGATTCCGATTAAGTTTCACAATAGATTCGGGTGAGCAAACCTACAAAAACGAAACGACTATGCAAATTTTTTAACGAAAAAAGTGCGATGAAATGTGTTAAAAAATCGATGAAATGCACTTTTTATCCAAAATCCAACCCATTTGAGGTAGAATGTCGACATCCAACGCCCAAAATTCATTTTTATTATCAAAGGTTGAAACTTTCATTATAATCGCTATTTTTGTTCATAGTAACCCCATCTGTACATGCGTCTATTTTCTTTTTTTATCTTGTTTTTTACCTGTTTGATTTTTCAGATTTCATTCGGACAAAAGAAAACTTTGCATGCATTAGCTTCAGGTGAAATAACCGTTGACGGTAAATTTGACGAACCTATTTGGGAGTTTGCTCCGGTTGCCACCAACTTTGTCATGTTTTCACCTGACAACGGAAAACCCGAAAATCCCGCCCGAAAATCAGAGGTTCAAGTGGCTTATAATGACGATGCTGTATTCATTGCAGCCAAACTGTATGACGATGAGCCGGGCAAAATCCTTCATGAAATTACAGCTCGAGACAACTTCGGAACGGCTGAACATTTTGGCGTTTTTATCAACGGGCTCAACGACAGCCAGCACGATTTTAGGTTTTTTGTCAGTGCAGCCGGTGTTCAAATGGATTGTTTGTTTACCAACCAAGACGGCGAAGATTTTACTTGGGACGCTATTTGGGCCAGTAAAGCGGTATTGACAGATTATGGTTGGGCAGTTGAAATGAAAATTCCCTATGCCGCTTTGCGCTTTACCAAAAATGAAAAACAAACTTGGGGCATCAATTTTTATCGCGAAGTTCGCCGTTTTAGACAATTGTATACTTGGAACTTCATCGATGCCAAAATTGACAATGAAAGCGCTCAATCCGGCATTTTAGAAGGCATTGACAACATCAAAACACCTACGCGTTTGTTCTTGATTCCGTATACTTCTTATTATGTAAACACCAATGCCCAACAAAAAGTAGCCGGTGATTTGCGGGGCGGATTAGACATTAAATACGGCATCAGCAACGCTTTTACACTTGATGCGATTTTGGTACCCGATTTTGGTCAAACCAAATTTGACAATGTCGAGTTGTATTTGGGTCCGTTTGAACAACAATTCACAGAAAATCGACCTTTTTTTACCGAAGGTACTGATTTGTTCAGCAAAGGCAATTTGGTCTACACACGGCGCATTGGCCAAACACCTTATATTCCCACCGCAAGCAATGAAGTGATACAAGATAAACCCACTTCTATCAAACTTATCAATGCACTCAAAGTATCAGGCAGAACCAAAGAAGGACTGGGTATTGGCGTACTCAATGCCGTTACCGAAAACACCAGCGTTACGCTCCGCGACACCTTAAATGGAATGCGCCGAAACATCACCGTTGCTCCGGCCACCAATTACAATATATTGGTGCTTGACCAGCGTTTTCGAAAGAATTCATCGGTTTCATTGGTCAACACCAACGTCACGCGCAACGGCAGTTACCGCGATGCCAATGTTTCGGCTTTGGTTTTTGATTTAAACACCAAAGAAAACACCTATAAACTCAACGGAGATTTTAAATACAGCTATCTAAGTGCTTTTGGAGATAAGGCCACCGGAATCAATACTTCAATGAGTTTGTCGGAAACCAGCGGAAAATTCAGGTATTATGTAGGCGGGCAATATGTTTCAAAAGACTATGACAACAATGATTTGGGGCTTACATTTCAAACACATTACCACTCAGTAAACGGCGGTGCGAGTTACAGAATTCTCAATCCAACCCAAAAATTCAATTCATTATCTATCTTTCTGGATGCCTATTCAGAATTTGAAAACTATACGGGCAGATTACAAACCGGCCGCGTAAACTTAAGTTTTAACTCTACCGACAAAAAGAATGATTATTACGGCTGGGGACTCAGACTTCGACCACTCGAAACGTATGATTTCTACGAATCAAACACTTATGACTATCAATATTTTACGATTCCCAAAAACATGGATATTTGGGTTTATCTTTCAACTAACTACAACCGAAAATTTGCCCTAGACTTCAACCCGAGCGTTACTTTTTTTGACGAAAAAAACCGCATCACTTATGGTTTTACACTCAGTCCGCGCTACCGAGTCAACAATCATTTTACGATGATTTACACCTTTGACTTTACCCATCAAGAAAACAATACCGGCAATGCCGATTTTGATGATCCAAACACCATTTTTGCCCGCCGTTACCGCCGAAATTACACTAATAGTTTGCAGTGCAAATACGCCCTCAACAACAAAATGACCCTCAACTTATCAGCGCGTCATTATTGGGCACAGGTCAACAACCAAGCATATTTAACGCTGCAACCCAATGGCTCATTGACCCCGAATCCGGCATATACCTTCAACAAAGATCAAAACCTCAACCTTTGGAACGCTGATTTATCTTATTCGTGGTGGTTTGCTCCGGGCAGTCAACTCACGCTTTTGTACCGAAACAATGCCACTGGTTTCAATCGGCTGCTTGAGAACAGTTTTGGACGTAACTTGTCGCAATCTGTCAACCACGAAGCGCTCAACCACATTTTTTCCATCAGCCTTCGCTACTTTATTGATTACAACCAACTCAGACGCTGATTTTATTTTTACTTTTGCAGCTATTCCTGCTGTTGGCTTTATCTTGGTCGGCGAACCCCGCCAACCAAGGATATCGCCGCCATCAGGGCTGTAATCCGCAACTCCATGAATAAAAAAGTTATTTTAATGATCCTCGATGGTTGGGGAAAATCGCCCGACCCCAAAGTCTCAGCTATTGATCAAGCACAGGTTCCGTTCATCAACAGCCTGTATCAAAAATATCCCAGCGCGCAACTGCGCACCGATGGTCTCAACGTAGGTCTGCCCGAAGGACAAATGGGCAACTCTGAAGTAGGCCACATGAACCTGGGCGCCGGACGCATTGTTTATCAAGATTTGGCCAAAATCAACTTGGCCGTTCAAAACAAAACCCTGAGCCAAGAACAAGCGCTCATCAATGCATTTGAATACGCCAAAACGCAAGGCAAAAAAGTGCATTTTTTAGGTTTGGTATCCAATGGCGGAGTGCATTCACATATGACGCATTTGTACGGCTTGCTTGATGCCGCTTCAGAATATGGCCTGGACCAAGTATTCATTCACGCTTTTACCGATGGCCGTGATGTTGACCCAAAATCAGCCGAAAAAGATTTGGCCGAACTGGAAGCGTATACCCAAAAATCGCACGCTCAAATTGCTTCGGTTATTGGTCGTTATTACGCCATGGATCGCGACAAACGCTGGGAACGCGTGAAGCTTGCCTATGATTTAGTCGTGAATGCGCAAGGCGAAAAAACCCAAAACCTCATCAGCAGCATGCAACAAAGTTATGCAGCTGGTGTTACCGATGAATTCATCAAACCTTTGGTTCTAACCAATACTTCCGGACAACCAAGAGCGGTCATTGAAGAAAACGATGTGGTGATTTTCTTTAACTTCCGTACCGACAGAGGGCGCGAGCTTACCGAAGTTTTATCGCAAACCGACATGCACGAACTCAACATGCACAAGCTCCATTTGTATTATGTCACCATGACCAATTATGATGAAACCTATCAGAATGTGCATGTGATTTACGACAAAGACAACATCACCGAAACCTTGGGCGAAGTCATAGAAAAAGCAGGCAAAAAACAAATCCGCATTGCTGAAACCGAAAAATATCCGCATGTGACGTTTTTCTTTTCGGGCGGCAGAGAATTGCCTTTTGAAGGCGAAACCCGCATTCTGAAAAATTCACCCAAAGTAGCCACCTATGATTTAAAACCTGAAATGAGCGCTTATGAACTGGCCGATGCTTTGGTGCCCGAACTCCAAAAAAGAGAAGCCGATTTTGTGTGCTTAAACTTTGCCAATGGCGATATGGTCGGACACACCGGTGTGATGCAAGCTGCCATCAAAGCCTGTGAGGCAGTAGATGCTTGTGTACAAAAAGTCATTACCGCAGCGCTTGAAAACGGTTATACTACAATAGTCATTGCCGACCACGGCAACTGCGAAACCATGATCAATCCTGACGGAAGCCCCAACACGGCACACACCACCAATCCGGTGCCGATTATTGTGGTTGACCCTGAAATCAAAGCCGTAAGAGATGGAATTCTGGGCGATATTGCACCCACTATTTTGCATTTAATGGGTATTGAAAAACCCAAAGTCATGACCCAATCGTCCTTGGTTTAAAACATACATTCCCCAAAAAAATAGAGAGGCACATATTTATGGCCTCTTTTTTTTATAATTAAAAGTTAAATTTTCATATTTAAAAGTATTACTATTAACTTTGCGGTACATTATTTCAAAATAATAAAAATGGAATATTTGCCACAAGTGGTCATATCGGTTCATCCTAAACTCTATGTTAAGAATCCCGAAACCTCTGAACTCGGAAGAAAAATCATTCAACAAAGTATTTTACTGATTGACGAAATTGGTTTTGAAGCCTTTACATTTAAAAAACTCGGAGAACGCATCGGTTCTAATGAAAGTTCATTGTATCGGTACTTTGAAAACAAGCACAAACTATTGCTTTACCTTACCTCTTGGTATTGGGGCTGGATGGAATACAGATTGGTATTTGAAACCAACAATATTTCAGATGTACAAAAAAAGCTACTCAAAGCCATTGAAATTGTTGCTGAAAAAACAACTGATGACGCAGCTACAGAGCACATCAATGAAGCGGTTCTGAACAACATCATCATCATAGAATTCACCAAAACACTCTTAACCAAAGAAGTTGACCATGAAAACCAAGAAGGTTTTTTCATGGTTTATAAAAAAGTGGTCAACCGATTGGTGCAAATGATTTCAGAGGTCAAACCTGATTATCCGTTTGCCAAAAGTCTGGCCTCGTCCATTATTGAAGGCTCATTACACCAACATTTTCTCAAAGAACATCTCAAAACGATTACAGACTGTAACGAACAGCAATCGCCGGCAGATTTCTACAAAAACTTAGTCGAACACATTCTCAGATAACCATGAAATACACTCCTTTTCAACGTTTAACACATTTACTCAAGCTCGATAAAAAAGACATTGTTCAAATTGTCTTTTACGCCATTTTTGCCGGGCTTATTAGTTTGTCGCTTCCGCTGGGTATTCAGGCCATCATCAACCTGATTCAATCCGGCCGTGTAAGTGCCTCATGGATATTACTCGTACTCATTGTCGTAGTCGGTGTTGGTTTGGGCGGTATTTTATCCATCATGCAATTGCGCATTACCGAGAATTTACAACAAAAAATATTTGTACGATCATCGTTTGAATTCAGTTATCGATTGCCCAAAATCAAGTTTGAAGCGCTTTATAATCAATATCCGCCTGAATTGGCCAATCGGTTTTTTGATACTTTGACCATTCAAAAAGGAACTTCTAAACTTTTGATTGACTTCTCTTCTGCCCTACTTCAGATTGCTTTTGGCATTGTTTTGCTTTCATTGTATCACCCGTTTTTTATTGTTTTTGGTTTATTCTTGTTGGTCCTTTTGTACTCTATTTTTAAATTTTCTTATCAATCCGGACTCAGTACAAGTTTAAAAGAATCTAAATTCAAATATAAAGTTGTGAGCTGGCTGCAAGAAATAGCGCGCAACAACATGAGTTTCAGGCGCCGAGACAACTTTGAATTTGCTCTGGAAAAAAACAATCTTTTGGTAGAAGAATATTTAGGCTATCGCGAAAAACACTTTAAAATCATCCAGCGTCAATACATTCAGCTCATTGGTTTTAAAGTGCTCATAACAGCATGTTTGCTGCTCATTGGCGGTTATTTGGTCATTAGCCAAGAAATGAACATTGGGCAATTTGTCGCGGCTGAAATCATTATTTTATTGGTGATTAATTCGGTTGAAAAAGTCATTCTGGGGCTTGAAACTTTTTACGACGTATTGACATCGGTTGAGAAAATCGGACAGATTGTAGATTTAGAAACCGAGCAAGGCGAATTCAAACCTGCCGATTATTGCTACACGAACATCATGCTTGAAACTGACCATTTGAGCTACAAATTTCCGGGGAGCACTGATTATGTTTTATCTGAAATTGATTTAAAAATCAATCCGGGTGAAAAAATTTACTTAGACGGAACCAACGGCTCCGGAAAATCAACCTTGATTCGCATTTTGTCAGGATTAATGCAACCCACTTCAGGTTCCTTTTCAATCAATGACGACACCTATCGAAAAGTAGACATCAATCAGTATCGCCTGCACATCGGAACGGTTTTAACGCATGAAATGCCTTTTGAAGGCTCCATCATAGAAAACATCACCTTCAACAATCCGCACATCAGCCATGAGCAAATCAAATGGGCGATTGATCAGGTTGATTTGGGCAAATTCATCAAATCGCTTCCCGACGGATTAGACACTTATATTCATCCTGAAGGCAGACAACTTTCATCGTCCAATGCACAAAAAATTCTGTTGGCGCGCAGCATTGTCAACCACCCGAAAATATTGTTTTATGAAGATCCGGTCGATAAAATGGACGATGCTTCGGCAGAAAAGATTATTGACTTTTTAACCAAGCCCGAAAATCCTTGGACTCTTTTGGTTACATCAAAAAACCAATATTGGAAACAAAAATGCCAACGCGTCATCAACTTATCTGACGGTAAAATTACACAAGACATTTTAAAATAAATACCATGCTTAACTTATCCAAAACCAATCCGATTACTGAGAACATTGATCAGTTCAGCACGGTCAAAAACCTAAGCAATAGACCGCATTACAAAATTCTCAACCGCATCATCTTATGGGTTTCGGCACTGGGATTCGTGATTTTGTTCTTGCCCTGGACACAAAATATTTCGGGTTCAGGCTCAGTCACCACGCTCAAGCCCGATCAACGACCACAAACGGTGCACAACGCCATTGCCGGACGTATTGAAAAATGGTATGTTCAAGAAGGCGATTACGTCAAAAAAGGCGACACGATTTTGTTCATCAGTGAGATCAAAGAAGATTATTTTGACCCGAATTTGGTAGGCAACACCAAAAGCCAACTCGAAGCCAAATCAAATGCTGCGGTTTCCTACGGCGGAAAAGTAAAAACGCTTGATGTGCAAATTGCCGCTATTGAAACCGAACGCCGTCTCAAAGAACAACAGGCGCAAAACAAAATCCGTCAAAGTTGGCTCAAAGTCAAAAGCGACAGCATGGATTTAGAAGCCGTTAAAACGCAACTCAAAATTGCCAATACGCAGTTTAATCGTTCGGTAACGCTCAACAAAGAAGGTTTAAAACCACTGACCGATGTTGAAGAAAAACGGCTTAAATTACAAGAAGTCGAAGCCAAAATAATCACCCAAGAAAACAAACTTTTGGCCAGTAAAAATGAGCTCATCAATGCCCGTGTTGAAGTGAACCGCATTGGTGCCGAGTACAACGAAAAAGCTTCAAAAGCGCGCAGCGATCAGTATACGGCACTGAGCAGCCAATTCGATACAGAAGCGCAAGTCAACAAACTCAAAAATCAATACACCAATTACAAAATCAGAAACGGTTTGTATTATATTACTGCCCCGCAAAACGGCTATGTGAACCGTGCCCTGAAGTCAGGTCTGGGCGAGACCATCAAAGAAGGAACCGAATTGGTAAGCATTACACCGGCAAAGTACGATATTGCCGTAGAAACCTTTGTGAGCCCTACCGATATTCCGCTGATTCACAGAGGCGAAAAAGTACGCGTATGGTTTGATGGTTGGCCCACCATTGTATTTTCGGGTTGGCCCAATATGTCTTATGGAACCTTTGGCGGACAGATTGTGGCGGTAGATAAATTCATCAGCCCCAACGGAAAATTTAGAATTCTGATTGCCCCGGACAAAGCTGATCAACCTTGGCCCAAACAAATCAGTATTGGCTCAGGCGTGCAGATGTTGGCTTTGCTAGACAATGTTCCGGTGTGGTTTGAAATCTGGCGAACACTCAATGGTTTCCCGCCGAATTATTATCAGCCCAAAGGAGCTTCAAAAACAGATGCCAAAAAATAAATCGCTCTAAAACATGAAAAAAATATTTTTTCTATTACTCGCTTGGCCTATGTGGAGCCAGTTGCCGAATCCGAAACAACTGAGCTTTGACGAATATTTGGGCTATGTGAAAAAATTTCATCCGCGCGTAAAAAGTGCCGATTTGAATTTGAGTGATGCCCAAGCGCAGCTGCTTTTGGCACGCGGTGCTTTTGACCCGAAAATTGAGGTAGATTTCAACAAAAAACAATTTGCCGGAAAAGAATATTACTCGCTCTTAAACAGCAGTTTTAAAATTCCGACTTGGTATGGCATTGAGGTAAAAGCCGGATTTGACAACTCTGAAGGCATTTATGTAAACCCTGAAAACACCTTGCCCAATCAAGGTTTGACCTCATTGGGCGTGACGGTTCCGCTGGGGCAAGGTTTGTGGATCAACCAGCGCATGGCTGATTTGCGCAAAGCCAAAATTCAGATTAATCTGAGCAAAGCCGAGCAAAAACTTGAAGCCATTGTCGTATTGCACGAGGCGGCTTTGGCTTATTTTAACTGGAAGCGAACCCATGACGAAGTGCAGTTGTATGCCGATTACCTCAAAAATGCTCAGGTGCGATTTGCCGGAATCCGAAGCCTGATACAAAACGGCGACAAACCGGCCATTGACAGCATTGAGGCAGGCATAGTGGTGCGCAACCGAAAACTGAGTCTAACCGATGCCGAACTCAAACAAACCAAAGCAAAATTAGAACTTTCCACCTTTTTGTGGTTTGAAAACAATGTACCCATGGAATTGCAAGACGACGTTTTGCCCGAAGAAAATTTGAGTCAAACCATTACTGAGACACTGCACACCAATGAACTGTTGATGGCTGGAACGTCACTGGAGAATCACCCAAAAATCAATGCTTTGCAAAGCAAACTCAGCTTGTTGGATGTGGACAGAAAACTCAAAGCCAACAGCCTTTTGCCCAAAGCCAACATAGGGTATCACTACTTGTCTGAGCCTAATTATTGGAACAATACTGAGATGAACAACTACAAAATAGGCGTTGATTTTTCGTTTCCGATTTTTTTGCGCAAAGAACGCGGCAGCCTCAAGTTGGCCAAGATTAAATTACAAGATGCACAAAACGAACTTGATTTGGAGCGCCTGCGCTTGACCAACAAAATCAAAGCACAACAAACCGAAATCAGTTCTTTGGAAGTACAGCGAAAACTAACTTCTGAACTTGTGCGCGACAATCAAATCATGCTGCAATCAGAAGAGCGTTTGTTTGGTTTTGGCGAAAGCTCGGTGTTTTTGCTCAATACCCGTGAGAACAATTTGGTCAGCGCGCGTTTGCAAGCCATTGCACTTGAAAACCGCTATTTTGCCGCTCAAGCTGAGCTGTTTAAAATTATGGCTCAGCCCGATAAAATCTAGAAGTTGCCAGCTCAATCATTAGCCCCGATGGCAGCGGCGTCCTGGTGCGCTAGCGCCAGACACAGCGCACAGCGGGACGAGTGATTCTGATGAAAAATAGGGTTTCGCTTCTGTAAAAACTAACAACCAAGCAGTTCGTAATAACCGCGCTCAATGGCTTCTTGGTGTTTTGGATGGGCAATTTTGACCATTTCGGCCACACGTTGTTTGAGCGTTTTTCCGTATAAATCGGCTATGCCATTTTCGGTGATGATGTGATGTACATGCGAACGCGTGGTGACCACTCCCGCTCCTTGTTTGAGAAACGGCACAATGCGGCTCTCGCCTTTTTTGGTGACCGATGGCAAAGCGATGATGGCTTTTCCGCCTTCGCTCAAGGAAGCTCCGCGAATAAAATCCATCTGACCGCCCACACCAGAATACATGCGCGCTCCGATGGAATCGGCACAAACTTGTCCGGTGACATCGACTTCTATGGCTGAATTGATGGCGACCATTTTTGGGTTTTTGCGGATGCGCGCCGTATCGTTGACCATGGATGATTCTTTGAGTTCAATGAACGGATTGTTGTCGACAAAATCATACAAGCGCTGCGAACCGACCAAAAAAGTGGCCAATACGCGTCCGCGTAACGTGCCTTTGTAGTTACAGTTGATGACATCGTTTTCAATGAGGTCAATGACGCCGTCTGAGAACATTTCAGTATGCAAACCCAAATCTTTGTGGTGGGTGAGTTTGCTGAGCGCCGCATTCGGAATCGAACCAATACCCATTTGCAGGGTGCTTTTATTGTCAATTAGTGAAGCAACATAAGCACCGATTTTTTCTTCTTCGGCCGTAAAGGGTTCTACCGAATGACTGAAAATAGGCACATCAACTTCAACCAGATAATCAATTTCAGAAACGTGCAAAATACCGTCGCCAAAGGTTCTGGGCATGCGCGGATTGACTTGCGCCACAACGGTTTTGGCGTTTTCAATGGCGGCTACGGTGGCCTCGACCGAAACACCTAAAGAACAATAGCCGTGTTGGTCGGGCGGTGAAACGTGAATAAACGCCACATCAATGGGCAAAACGTTTTTGCGGAACAAATGCGGAAGCTCACTTAAGAAAACCGGGGTGTATGATCCGTTGCCGGCTTTGAGCGTATGGCGCACGTTGGCTCCGATAAAAAATGAATTCACATGGAAACTCTCGGCCAGTGAAGGATGGGCATAGCGCGCTTCGCCTTCGGTGTGCAAATGACAAACCTCAACATTGCGCAATTCAGATGCGCGCTCAGTAAGCGCATCGGCTAAAATGGTCGGGGCTGCCGCCGCCGCGTGCAAATAAACGCGATCGCCCGACTTGACTACTTGGACTGCCTGAGCAGCCGTTACATATTGACTCATACCTAAAATTTTGGGTAAAATTACTTGGGAATTTACAACCAAAATATGACAAATCTCATGCGGTTTGCCCACCGTGTATTTTTTGCTAATTTTGCGGCATATTTTTTTGAGATGATTATACCCAAAACCCTAGAAGAAATTGAGCTCATGCGCGAAAGCGCCTTGCTGGTTTCTAAAACCCTCGGGATGATTGCCCGCGAAATCAAACCCGGAATCACTACCTTACAACTCGACAAAAGGGCCGAAGAATTTATTCGCGACCATCAGGCGGTTCCCGGATTTTTGGGTTTGTATGGTTGCCCTTCTACTTTACTCACCAGTGTAAATGAGCAAGTGGTGCATGGGCTTCCGACCAACCGCCCGATTGAAGAAGGCGATATTGTATCGGTAGATTGCGGGGTGCTCAAAAATGAATTTTACGGTGACCACGCCTATACGTTTGAAATTGGCGAGGTGGATACAGCCACGCGCAAACTTTTGCAAGTAACCAAAGAATCATTATATGTAGGCATTCGCGAATTTAGAGCGGGCAACCGCGTTGAAGATGTGGGCAATGCCATTCAAAAATATACCGAAGCTCATGGCTATGGCGTAGTGCGCGAACTCGTGGGGCACGGACTGGGTCGCAAGATGCACGAAGCTCCTGAAATGCCCAACTACGGCAAACGCGGCCGCGGCAAACAATTCATTGAAGGTATGGTGGTGGCCATTGAGCCGATGATTAATATGGGCACCAAAAACATCAAACACCTCAAAGACGGCTGGACCATTATCACGGCCGATAAAAAGCCAAGTGCCCATTTTGAACACAACGTAGCACTTGTGAATGGCAAACCCGAACTGCTTTCAACCTTTGCTTATATCTATGAAGCTTTAGGTATTCAAAGCAATGAAGAAGACGAATTCAGAAAAAATCCTTTGGTGCTCTGATGAAAAAACTCTTTAAGTGGATACTCAACACCATTCCGCGACCGCTGCTCATCAGGTTGAGTTATCTGGCGCGTCCTGTTTTGGCTTGGTGGCTGCGCGGCGACCGGTTTACCGATCCGATTGACGGAAAAAGTTTCAGCGCCTTCTTACCCTACGGTTACGGAAAACAGCGCAACAATGTGCTTTCACCCAGCACCTTATCATTGGAGCGTCACCGCCTTTTGTGGCTGTATCTACAAAACGAAACTGACTTTTTTAAAGTGCCCAAAAAGGTGTTGCATTTTGCGCCCGAACAAGCGTTTTACAAGTTGTTCCGAAATCAGAAAAATTTAGACTATACCACTACAGATTTGCTTTCGCCTTTGGCAGATGTCAAAGCTGATATTTGTAATCTACCTTTTGCTGACAACACCTACGACTTGATTTTGTGCAACCACGTTTTAGAACATATTCCGGATGATACCCAAGCCATGCGCGAGCTATATCGTGTTTTGAAACCCGGCGGCATGGGCATTTTTCAGATTCCGCAAGATTTGAATCGAGCTGTGACTTTTGCCGATGACAGCATTACCGACCCCAAACAACGCGCGGCAATTTTTGGCCAATATGACCATGTGCGTGTCTACGGCCGAGATTATTTTGACAAGTTGCGCAGCATAGGCTTTGAAGTAGCTGAAGTTGATTACACCCAAAAACTTTCGGCTGATTTAGTAGAGCGATATTGTTTGGCTCCGGGTGAAATCATTCCGGTTTGCTATAAAAAATAATACAACAAACGTTAATTTTCAGGTTGATTCAAGCAATATAATAGTATATTTACGCTGCTGAAAATGTACGGTTATGCGCAAATCTCTGTCTTCGTTTTTATTGTTGCTCTTATTGAGTACTTTTTGTTGGTCGCAACCTGAAAAAGAAATCCCACCACCATACAACATCAAAACCGTGACTTTTGTTCAAAATGGGCAGAACATCATTCCGATTTTTCAATTGGGCGATGCCTTTGAGTTGCAGTTTGATGATTTGTTTGGCAACGAAGCCAACTATTACTATCAAATTGTTCATTGCGATTATGACTGGAAACCTTCGCAATTATCCATCAATGAGTACATGCAGGGTTTTGACAACCAACGCATACAAGAATACACCAATTCATACAACACGCTGCAAATTTATTCGCACTATCGCATTGCTTTTCCCAACCGAAATACCCGCTTTTTGGTGAGTGGAAACTTCATGATTAAAATCTTGAACGAAGACCGCGAAGTTGTTTTCTCCAGAAAGTTCATTTTGTATGAAAACATAGTCTCTGTGGCTTGTCAGGTCAAACGCGCCAGAACCATTGAAACATCCAACACCAAACAGAATTTAGATTTTACCATCAAATCAAGCACGATTAATTTTCAGAGTCCGCTGAACAATGTAAAAATATTGCTGCTGCAAAACGGTCAATTCAATACGGCCATTACCAATGTCAAACCCATGTATACCATTGGCAATGATTTGATTTATAAGTACGATGCCGAAACCCAGTTTTGGGCCGGAAACGAATTTAGGTATTTTGAGAACAAAGACATCCGAGCCGCCACCAACAATGTAGCTAAAATTGATTCTCCGCAAGGCGGCATCTACAATGGTTATTTGTATACTGATACGCCTCGGGCAAATGTTCCGTATAGCTACAATCCGGATTACAACGGCAACTTTATTGTCAAAAACCTCAATTCTGAAAACAATGCCGTTGAGGCCGATTACGCTTGGATTTTCTTTTCATTAGATGCGCCTGCTTTTTATGAGAAAAAAGATATCTACGTCAACGGCATGTTCAACAATTATGCGCTTACACCTGAGAACAAGCTTGATTATAATGCAGAAAAAGGCCTTTACGAAAAAGCCATCATGATCAAACAAGGCTTTACGAGTTATCAATATGTGGTGGCAGACAAAAACGGAAAAGTAGACGGCAAAAACGCCATAGACGGAAATTTTTTCCAAACCGAAAACAACTATTTTACGTTGGTTTATTATCGTGAAAATGCGCAGCGATATGATCGTATCATTGGCAAAACGGTCGTCACTTCTGAGAACATTATTAACTAAAAATTTAACTATAAAATATCGGTTAAGATTCTATTTTTCATAAATTTGACCAACAATTTATCAACCCTGACATGGTAACGCAAATCACCCGAGGCATTAAAATTTCGGTTCTGACGGCTTTTGAAGGTACTTACTTCAAAAACCACAAGATTCATTACGCTTTTAGTTACCACATCACCATTGAAAATCAGGGCAAAGATTCGGTGCAACTCACCACCCGCCATTGGGAAATTTACGACTCGCTCAACGACCTTGAAATTGTTGATGGCGAAGGCGTTATCGGAAAAAAACCCGTTCTCAAACCCGGCGAATCGCACACCTATAGTTCAGGTTGTTTGCTCGCCTCGCCTTTTGGCGCTATGAGTGGTCATTTCAACATGATCAACTTTACATCTACCCGCAATTTCAGAGTTATTGTTCCTACTTTTAAGTTGAGTGCTCCTTTTGCGCTCAATTAAGAAGCCTTATCCCGCTGTTCGTTCCAGTCTGTTGCGCTACTCTTTTTAGGGCATCGCTGCGCTCGTGGCTTCCGTTGGTCGCCCGGCTTATCGGCCCAAAATAGTCGTACCGCTCCAGAGCTGTCTTCTGCCATCGGGGCTATCAGAAACATCCTGAGCACATCAAAATCAGGCACAAAAACCCATGCTGTTTATTGAATAAACCTTTGTACTTTTGTGCAGCCATTGGCACAATAAATAGTTTAGTTCTAAAAATATATACCTATGCTTAAAGGATTTTTTAATGTACCCCAAGCGGTCAATGAACCGGTCAAATCATACAAACCCGGATCGCCCGAAAAAGAAGCCGTTTTGGCAGCTTACCGCAAAATGTACCATGAAACCATCGATGTTCCGATGTATATTGGCAGCGAGCAAATCAAAACGGGCAATACCCGCAATATGACTCCGCCGCACGACCACCAACACGTGGTGGGCACGTACCACTTAGCCGAAAAAAAACACATTGATCAAGCCATTACATCAGCCCTTGAGGCACGCAAAAAATGGTCGCAAATGGCATGGGAACAACGCGCTGCCATTTTCTTAAAAGCTGCCGAACTCATTGCCGGGCCTTACCGAGCGCGTATCAACGCAGCTACAATGATTGCTCAATCCAAAAATATTTTTCAAGCTGAAATTGACGCTTCGTGTGAACTCATTGACTTTTTGCGCTACAACGTTGCATTTATGACGCAAATTTATGCCGATCAGCCCAAGTCAGATTCAGCGGTTTGGAACCGATTGGAATACCGCCCGCTCGAAGGTTTTGTGTATGCCATTACACCGTTTAACTTTACGGCTATTGCGGCCAACCTACCGGCCAGTGCAGCCATGATGGGCAACACCGTGGTTTGGAAACCCAGCGACAGCCAAGTGTTTTCTGCCAAAATCATCATTGATGTATTCAAAGAAGCCGGCGTTCCGGATGGGGTCATTAACGTCGTTTTTGGCGATCCGGTTATGATTACCGACACCGTTTTGGCACATCCTGATTTTGCCGGAGTGCATTATACCGGTTCTACTTTTGTCTTTAAAGAAATCTGGAAAAAAATCGGCAGCAACATCCACAACTATAAAACTTATCCGAGAATTGTGGGCGAAACCGGTGGTAAAGATTTTGTTATTGCGCATCCGTCGGCCAACGTGAGCCAAGTTGTAGCCAATACTTTGCGCGGTGCTTTTGAATTTCAAGGACAAAAATGCAGTGCGGCCTCTAGAGCTTACTTCCCAAAATCACTCTGGCCGGCCATTAAAGAAGAAATGGGCAAAGAATTAGCCACCATGAAAATGGGTAGCCCTGAGGATTTTTCAAATTTCATCACTGCGGTTATTCATGAAGGTTCATTTGACAAATTGGTGCACTATATAGAACAAGCCAAAAAAGACGCCGATGCAGAAGTCATCTTTGGCGGTACCTATGATAAATCAAAAGGATATTTTGTTGCACCAACGGTGATTTTGACCAGCAACCCAAAATACACCACCATGGAAACTGAGTTATTTGGGCCAGTACTTACGGTATATGTTTACGAAGACGCTGAATGGAAAAACACCCTCAAACTCGTAGATGAAACTTCAGAATATGCGCTCACCGGAGCAGTCTTTAGCCAAGATCGTTATGCCATTGAAGAAGCTACAATTGCTTTGCAAAATGCCGCCGGAAACTTCTATGTCAATGACAAACCAACCGGAGCCGTCGTGGGCATGCAACCATTTGGTGGTGCCAGAGCTTCAGGAACCAATGATAAAGCAGGTTCAGCCCTGAATTTGTTGCGCTGGGTTTCGCCAAGAACCATCAAAGAAACTTTTGTAACGCCCGACAATTATCGCTATCCGTTTTTAGGAGAATAGCATTACAAATACTTTCATTCAAGCCCGTTTTTAAATATCGGGCTTTTTTTATGCTTTTGATTATCAGAATTATTAGTACTTTCGGAGGCAAATTTTTAATTATGAAAACAAAATTACTCGGCTTGATTTTGGGTATTCCGCTTTTTTCGTGGGCCCAAAGTCCGATACAAACGTTTTATCCAACGGACAACTCAACTTATAAAATGGTGCAATCAGCACTGGGTATTGATCAATCTGCAACAGGAGCCAATGCCAATTGGAACTTTTCAGATTTGTTGCAAATTGGCACTTCAATAGACGTCAACCAAGCGCCTACGCCCAATCAGACAACTAATTATCCGAATACCACCCAAGTCACTAAAAACACTTCCACCATCGGACTGCTCATCAGTGATTCATATATGTTTTCAAAAAACAACAACGGTGAAATTTCAATTACAGGCTTGACCAACCCTACTATTACCATGAACTTTACTACCAACAATGCCATTGTAGGTACTTTTCCGATGGATTTTGGTTACAGCAATTCAGATAACTTAGCCGGAAATTATGTCTACGGAACTTATAACGGAACTTTATCGGGCAGCATCAATACTTCAGTAGATGCCTATGGAACCCTCAATTTAAACATTGATGACGTTGAGAGTACTTATACAGTTACCCGACTTAAATCTGTTCAAAACATCTCGTTAAACTACAGCATTTTTCCTAATGTAGGGACTATAGTTCAAACTGTTTATTCATATTATGAAGCCGGGAATGCATCGCCGATTTTTAGAAGTACAGAGACTGTTGTTAATGTACCGCTTCAAGGAATTGTAAACCAAACAACAGTAGTTTTAGAAAAATTTGAAGGTGTTTTGAGCGATGCAAATTTTGATAAAAATACCGCCTTGACTTATCCAAATCCGATGCACGACCGTTTGTATTTGAATGTTTTAGAAGAAGTTCAGAAAATCA
Source organism: Flavobacterium sp. (assembly GCA_027484725.1). Lineage (GTDB taxonomy): Bacteria > Bacteroidota > Bacteroidia > Flavobacteriales > Flavobacteriaceae > Flavobacterium. The sequence goes on from JAIXSK010000018.1 coordinate 96,862, forward strand.
CCATCACTGATGTACGCGGACGCATTGTAAAAAGCATCAGCAAACCAGAGCAAATGGTTGATGTTTCAACACTTGAAAACGGTCTGTACTTGCTTGAGATACAATCTGCTCAGGGAATTCAAATTCAAAAAATACTCAAAAACTAAATCAAAAAGCCGCATGAAAAGCGGCTTTTTTACGGTTTGTATTTGAGTGGCAGATGCACTACTTTTTTGGTTTCAAAAAATTCTTCCTTGAAATAATCTGATAATTGATATTGGGTTGCTTTTGGAAAATCAGCTAACTCTTGTGTTAAGTCACCGCCTTTGAGGTAAAGAATTCCGTTGGAAAGTTCGTGTTGTTGCAGCTTCTTGGTTTTCCCTTTTACCCAACCAACAAAATCAGGCATATTGGTTACGGCTCTACTGATGATAAAGTCATAAGATCCCTGCGCGTTTTCTGCACGCAATTGTTCGGCTTTGAGGTTTTTCAAGCCCAATGCATCGGCCACAGCCTGAACTACTTTAATTTTTTTCTGGATAACATCAATAAGATAAAACTGTGTTTCCGGAAACATTATGGCCAATGGAATTCCAGGAAAACCACCACCGGTTCCTACATCCATCACCTGAGCGCCCGATACAAATGGTTGAACTTTGGCAATGCCCAGTGAATGAAGCACATGGCGTATATACAACTCGTCAATGTCTTTGCGCGATATGACATTTATTTTGGCATTCCAATCTTTGTACAAAGCTTCTAAAGCTTGGAATTGTTCTGTTTGTTGGGGTGATAAATCAGAAAAATAATGAAGAATTTCGTGCATATTCTTTTTTAACAAAAGTAACACTTTACTGTTGAAATATTTATCTGAAAAAGCGGTTATAAAAAAATATATAATGCCTAAATTTGCGCGTTAACCAATTATTTATGAATACCGCACCCACTTTTGCTACGCAAGACAATCTAAAATTTTTCAGAACACTCAATTCAAGAGTCAACAACTACTTCAAAGAAAACAACATATCCAAAACCGGCAATTGGAAAATCTACCTAAAAACCATCATCCTTTTTGCTGTTTTTTGGATTCCGTATTTTGTGATTTTAAAATTTGAAATGCCTTTTTACGTTCAGCTATTGCTCAATATTACCATGGGCGTGGGCATGGCCGGTATTGGCATGAACGTGATGCACGACGGAAACCACGGAGCTTATTCATCAAAAGGATGGGTTAATAAAATCATGGGGGGAACCATTTATGTACTGGCCGGAAACGTATACAACTGGCAAGTGCAGCACAATGTATTGCACCACACCTACACCAATATTCACGGTCATGATGAGGATTTAGAAGCCGGTCGCATCATTCGCTTTACACCCAATGCTGATTGGTATAGCTACCACAGATTTCAGCATTTGTACTCTTTTTTGTTGTACGGATTATTGACTTTTAATTGGGCGATTACCACAGACTTCAAACAAATGCGTGATTACACCAACCGTAATTTATCTTATGGACAACCTCAAAGTCCTGTTAAATTATGGACGATTCTGATCATCACCAAAATCATTTATGCACTTATATGGATTGTCACACCAATTATTGCCGGTGTTCTTTGGTGGAAAGTACTCATTGGTTTTTTTGTAATGCATTACACGGCCGGAATCATCCTGAGTGTGATTTTTCAGTTGGCGCATGTGGTAGATGAAACCCAAAACCCTACTCCGGGCGAAAACGGTGAAATGGAAAACACTTGGGCAATTCATCAGTTGTATACCACAGCCAATTTTGCACCGAAAAACAAAATCATGAATTGGTTTACCGGCGGACTCAATCATCAAATTGAGCATCATTTGTATCCGCACATCAGCCATATTCACTACAACAAAATTGCAGAATTTGTCAAACAAACCGCCAAAGAATGCAATTTGCCCTACCACGAATTCAAAACCACCCGAAGCGCAATTGTCTCACATTACAAACATTTAAAAGCACTCGGACAAAAACCTCAGTTTGCCTAAAAAAAAGCGCATGAACCACTTACTTTCTGATAGAATCAACGAGTTATCAACCTCACAAACCTTGGCCATGGCAGCCTTGGCACGTGAACTCAAAGCACAAGGAAAAGACATCATCAGTTTGAGTTTGGGCGAGCCCGACTTTAACACCCCAGATTTTGTCAAAGAAGCCGCCAAAAAAGCCATCGACCAAAATTACAGCACCTACACACCGGTTGATGGTTATGTTGATTTGAAAGAAGCTATTTGTCGCAAGTTTAAAAGAGACAACAACCTGGATTACCAACCTGCAAACATTGTAGTATCAACTGGAGCCAAACAATCGTTGTACAACATTGCCCAAGTGATGATTAATCCGGGAGACGAAGTGATATTGCCCGCACCGTATTGGGTAAGTTATTACGAGATCATTAAAATGGCTGGTGGAATTCCGGTTGAAGTTCCGACTTCTGTTGAAAGCAATTTTAAAATGACCCCGGCGCAACTTGAAGCTGCCATCACCCCATCAACCAAAATGATTTGGTACAGTTCGCCTTGTAATCCGAGCGGTTCGGTGTATAACCGCGAAGAACTCACTGCCTTAGTTGCCGTTTTAGAAAAGTACCCGAATATTTTTGTGGTATCAGATGAAATTTACGAGCATATTAATTTTGCCGGAACATTTTGCAGTATAGCCTCGATTCCGGGTATGTTAGAGCGAACCATTACTGTAAACGGCGTGGCCAAAGCTTTTGCGATGACCGGTTGGAGAATCGGTTATATTGGCGCTCCAGAATTCATAGCCAAAGCCTGCACCAAAATGCAAGGACAAGTTACCAGCGGAGCCAACTCAATTGCGCAGAGAGCTACCATTGCTGCGGTAGATGCAGACCCATCAGTACTCAAAGACATGGTACAAGCTTTTTACAGCCGTCGCGATTTGGTGGTACAACTGGCCCAAGAAATTCCGGGCTTAAAAGCCAACGTTCCTGAAGGTGCGTTTTATTTGTTTCCGGATGTGTCGTATTATTTCGGAAAGACTTTGCGCGGAACTTTGATTAAAAACGCCGATGATTTTTCGATGTATTTGCTTTCAGAGGCCAATGTAGCAACGGTAACCGGCGATGCTTTTGGCAACCCGAATTGTATTCGATTGTCATATGCCACCAGCGAAGATTTGCTTATAGAAGCTTTTAAACGCATCAAAGAAGCACTCACATAAAATCAGAGCCTCTGCAAAAGAGGCTTTTTTATTTGATATACTTGCCGTTGATTATAGAAAATATTACCCGCCATATTGCGCTCACACCTGCTGAGCAAGACTTGTTTTTGTCTTACACCCAAAGAAAAATCTACCCGGCTAAATCAGTAATACAACATGCCGGCAGCATCTGTAAACACACCTATTTTGTGCAGTCGGGATTATTGCGCAGTTTTTATATCAACGACCACATAGTAGAACATATACTGAGTTTTGCCTGTGAAGGTTGGTGGATATCAGATATGTACAGCTTGCTTTCGGGCCAACCCGGTAATTTGTTTATTGAAGTACTGGAAGAGTCTAAAGTCATTGCACTTGCCAAAGAAGATCAAGAAATTTTGTACCGCGAAATTCCCAAGCTCGAACGCTTTTTTAGAATTCTCACTGAAAACTCGCTGGTGGCGCATCAAGAAAGATTGATGGACAATTTAAGCCTCACAGCAGAAGAGCGGTTTGAGAAGTTCTGTAAAAAATATCCAACACTGATTCAAAAAGTACCACAAAAACAAATTGCTTCCTATATTGGTGTGACGCCTGAGTTTTTTAGTAAGATGAAGGCAAAAATGCTGCGCAGTTAAGTTTTTCAATTATCTTTAAATCATTGAAAAAAAAAGTATGAAAAACAGAAAAAACATTAACTTCTTTTTCCTAATTATCGCGATTATCACCGGAAGCAAATTGTATCAGCATTTTGACTTTGAAAATTTCAAATTTGAAAAACCTGCAATAGACATGATTTATCTAGTGACTTTTATTGCTATGATAGGGCTCATTATTAAAGACTTGGTTAAAAAAACCAATAATGAATAATCCTGCCAATGCTTTTCTGATTGAGTTCTTAACCTAGATTAAGTGTCCAGACAAATTGGCAAACGTACCTTTGTATCGCAATAATCTTTAAATTTATTCGATATGAAAACTACCCTAATTCACAAAGCAAACACACGCGGTCATGCCAACCATGGCTGGCTCGATGCCCATCATACTTTTAGTTTTGCCGGATATTATGATCCGAACCGCGTTCAGTTTGGCGTTTTGCGCGTACTCAACGACGATATCATTGCGCCGGGGATGGGCTTTGGAACGCATCCGCACGACAATATGGAAATCATCACGATTCCGCTTGAGGGCGACCTTGCGCACAAAGACAGCATGGGCAATACAGAAGTCATTAAGTTTGGCGATGTGCAAGTCATGAGCGCCGGAACCGGAATTCAACATTCTGAGTTCAACCCGAACCACGACCAAAGAACCAATTTGTTGCAAATTTGGGTGTTTCCGAAATACCGAAACGTTGCACCGCGCTATGAACAAATTACGTTGAATGTTGCTGACAGACACAATCAGTTTCAGCAAGTGCTTTCGCCAAGTGCTGATGATGCGGGTGTTTGGATTCATCAAGACGCATGGTTTCATATGAGTAATATGGATGCCGGAACTACTTTGGAATACAATCGAAAACTAGAAGGCAACGGTTTGTATGTTTTTGTGATCAAAGGCTCGGTTAAAGTCAATGGCGAGCAGCTTGAAAAACGCGACGGCATGGGCATTACCGATTTTGAAAAAGTGCATTTTAAAGCCACAACTGATGCTGAGGTATTGCTCATGGAAGTTCCGATGCATCAATAAAAAGTAAAAATATGGAAGCAACAACAGGCATGCACACCCACGGCCACAAAGGTGATTTTTATGTTGAGGCCGATGGAAAACAAGAAGCACTCATGACCTTTGTCATGGCCGGAGAAAAACAAATGATTATTGACCACACCGAAGTAAACCCAGGCAACAACGACAAGGGTTACGGCAAAATGATGGTGATGGCCGCGGTAGACTTTGCACGCAACAACGATATTAAAATTGTACCGTTGTGTCCGTTTGCCAAAAGTGTTTTTGACAAAACTCCTGAAATTAGAGACGTATTGTAAATCATCAACCTGCAAGGTTTTTGAAACCTTGTAGGTTTAAAAAAAAAACTTATGGCCAACTTACTCGAACAAAACCTCACCGGTCACATCGGCACGCAAAAATACCTTTGTACCATTAATTGGCGCAATGGTCAACTGATCATGGATGAACCCGAAAGCATTGACGGACAAGACTTGGGCCCGGATCCGTACAGCACTTTATTGGCATCACTGGCCGGTTGCACCCTATCAACTTTACGGATGTATATTGACCGAAAAGGTTGGGACATCCGTGAGTTATCAGTTTCTCTTAATATGCATCAAGAAATGACGCCTGATCTCTGTACGCAAATTGATAGAATCATTACCTTTCCTGAAGGACTTGATGCTGAGATCAAAGAACGATTGATGATCATTGCCGGAAAATGTCCTGTATCAAAAATCTTAGAAAACAAAATAGTCATTAATTCTAAAACTGACCAATAATGAACCCGAAAGACATCACCAAAGAGTATAGCAATGGCGAGGTAACTATTGTATGGAAATCAGGTTTGTGCCAGCACGCTGCCGAGTGTGTACGCAACAATCCGGAGGTTTTTAAACCCAGAGAAAAACCCTGGATCAATCCTGAAAATTCAACTACCGAAAAAATCATTGAAACCGTTAAAAAATGCCCTTCCGGGGCTCTTACGTATTATTTGAATTCATGAAACCACCTAAAAAATGGAAATTCGCGCTCATGGTTTGGATGGCCATTTATCCGGCCATTACGCTCCTGAGTTTTTTGATTGGCAATGAAATCAAAGACCTACCCCTAGCCTTGCGAACGCTTATCATGACCGGAATATTGGTGCCGCTCATGGTGTATGTATTATTGCCTTTGCTCAGAAAAATACTCGGAAACTGGTTAAATACCTGAATATGAAAAAAATTATTGCCTTTGCGGGCTCATCAAGCCGCAATTCAATCAACAAACAACTCGCAGTTTATGCCGCGAATTTATTTGAAAATGTCGAAGTGGAAGTACTCGATTTAAACGATTACGAAATGCCTTTGTTTTCAGTAGATCGCGAAAAAGAAAACGGCATTCACAATCTGGCATATGACTTTTATGCCAAAATGGGTAGTGCGGATTTGATTGTGATTTCACTGGCCGAACACAACGGTGCTTATGCAAGTGCGTTTAAAAATATTTTGGACTGGACTTCGCGCATCAACAATAAAACCTTTCAAGAAAAACCCATGCTGCTCATGGCTACTTCGCCAGGAGCGCGTGGTGGAACGACAGTTTTGGATATTGCTTCCAAACGCTTTCCGTATCAAGGAGCACAAGTTTTGGGAACATTCTCTTTGCCAAGCTTTTTTGAAAATTTTGATGCGGTTCATGGCATCATCAATCCGGAACGCAAAAAGCAATTAACAGATATCATTCAAATGGTTGATTTCTAATTAAAAATGATACTTTTGTTGTTCATCAAAAGCTGCCATTAAATGAAAAAAATGCTATTGTTATTGAGCTTTTTTGCCTTGTTTTCATGTTCGAATGATTCTGGTTCTGATCATCAGACCAATCCGCCTGATCCGGAGCCGGACATATCTACGGTGGTTACTCTTGAGCCTGATTATGTGGTGGGCGGAGTAAAACTTAACGGCGAAATTACCCATTTGGGTGACGGCTATTCTCGAAGAGGTTTTTGTTGGAGTCTTAATTTGAATCCGGTCATTGATGATAACTATATAACCACTGATGGTAGTGGCGAAGGGCCATTTTTTGTTTCGGTAGGATATTATAGCTTGCCTTTAGAAAGCACTTTTAACATCAGGGCTTTTGTGGATCCGCTGGGTTCAAACCAAACCGTATATGGCAACAACATTACCATTCATACCCCAAAAGTTTATGAACTTACGGTGGCTCCGGTAAAAGATATCGAATCAAAAATAGCTACATTCAGCGGTTCTATACTGAGCAATGATCCTGCTCTTCACAGTACAATTGCCCACAAAGGATTTTGCATCAGCACCTCGGCTACGCCCACGTTAGACAATTCAATTCTTTGGGAAAGCCCAAATAGCACTTTAGGCAATTTTGAGTTTTCGGTCAATAACCTATCGAGGAACACCACTTATTATGTGCGTTCGTTTGGATATAATACCAATACAAATGTATATTATAGCAGCGATGTGGTTAACTTTAAAACAACCGGTTATATTGGTGTTTCAGGAGGCTATGTCATGTATGACAAAGGAAGCTATAGCGATGGATGGAGGTATTTAGAAATAGCTCCAAACGATGTCACCTACAATGGTTCAAACCTCATTAAATGGGGATGTCCTACTACGGCTATTTTGCAAACATCTACCGATGTTGGAACTGGTCTGGAAAACACCAACAGAATTATTCAATATTGCAGCGATGCTAATTGCGCCGCCAGAGTTTGCAGTAACTATTCTATCAATGGGGTCAACGATTGGTTTTTGCCCTCAAAAGGAGAATTGTATATTATGACATCAAGCTTGAACGGATTGGTTAATTTTGGCGACAACACCAACCAAACGCATTGGAGTTCATCTGAATACGATACTGGTACGGCCCATTTGGTGAACACCTTTTATAATTTCGGGCCTGCCTTTGGCATCTCTAAAAATTTAGGCAATTTGGTAAGACCCATGAGAAGATTTTAAAAATAATTAATTCTATGAAAGCATACGTTTTTCCGGGGCAAGGAGCCCAATTTACCGGTATGGGTAAAGATTTATATGAAAGTTCAGCTTTGGCTAAAGAAATGTTTGAGCAAGCAAATGAAATTCTTGGGTTTCGCATCACCGACATTATGTTTGAAGGAACCGCTGATGAGCTCAAAGAAACCAAAGTAACCCAACCGGCCGTGTTTTTACATTCGGTGATTTTGGCCAAAACTTTAAACATCCAACCTGATATGGTAGCGGGACATTCACTTGGTGAGTTCTCAGCTTTAGTTGCCAATGGAGCCTTGTCTTTTGAAGATGGTTTGAAATTGGTATCACAACGCGCTTTGGCGATGCAAAAAGCTTGTGAAATTACACCCAGCACAATGGCTGCCGTATTAAATTTAGACGACAAAATAGTTGAAGATATCTGCGCCTCTATTGACGGCGTGGTGGTGGCTGCCAACTACAATTGTCCGGGCCAATTGGTGATTTCAGGCGAATATAAAGCTGTTGAAGCTGCCTGTGAAAAACTCAAAGAGGCCGGTGCCAAACGGGCCTTAATTTTGCCTGTGGGCGGTGCTTTTCACTCACCGATGATGGAACCCGCAAGAGAAGAGCTCGCTGCCGCCATTGAAGCTACTACTTTTAACAATCCGACCTGTCCAGTTTATCAAAACGTTACGGCTTCAGCCGTTTCAGATGCAGCCGAAATTAAAAAGAATTTAATCATTCAATTGACCGCGCCTGTCAAATGGACCCAATCAGTGCAGCAAATGATTCAAGACGGAGCTACAAGCTTTACAGAAGTAGGGCCCGGAAAAGTTTTGGTAGGCTTGATCAATAAGATTGACAAAGAAGTCGAGACAATTTCGGCTTAATTAAAGATGATAAGACTTTAGGACGACAAGACTATATCTGATATAAAATATTTAATAAAAAAATCCCGAACATCAATTCGGGATTTTTTTATTACAATCTTGCGGTCTTACTGTCCTGAAATCTTATAGTCAAGTTTTAAGATCTTATCTTCTGCTCCCATTTCCAAGCATAAGTCAGCGCCTCTTCAAGAGTAGACTGTGCTTTCCAGCCCAAAACTTTGTTGGCTTTGTCGGTGCTGGCATAGGCTGAAATGATATCGCCTTCTCTGCGACCAACAATTTTATAAGGTAATTTTTGACCACTTACTTTTTCAAAAGTTTGAATGACTTCAAGCACCGAGCTTCCGGTTCCGGTTCCTAAATTAAACACTTCAACTTTTTCGAGGTTCTTTTTGGCCAGCAATCTTTGCAAGGCTACCACGTGTGCTTTGGCCAAATCAACTACGTGAATGTAATCGCGAATACAGGTTCCGTCAGGCGTTGGATAATCATCGCCATAAACTGACAATTGCTCGCGCAAGCCAATACCGGTTTGGGTAATAAAAGGAATTAAGTTTTGAGGAACGCCAATGGGCAATTCGCCAATGTGCGCGGTTGGATGCGCCCCAATGGGATTGAAATAACGCAACAAAATAGAGTTGATTGAACTCACTTTGCAAACCTCATTGATGATTTCCTCACCGATTTGCTTGGTATTTCCATAAGGTGAAACCGCCGGTTTTACAGATGCATCTTCGGTAATAGGCATTTTGTCGGCCTCTCCGTAAACGGTGCAAGACGAGCTAAAGATAAAATGTGCTTCTGGTTTTTTTTGCAATTCTTGCAGAATGTAAACCAAGGTATTGATGTTGTTTTCATAATACAACAAAGGATTTTCAACGCTTTCGCCTACTGCTTTTGAAGCGGCAAAATGTATGACTCCTGAGATGTCTGCATGTCTTTTGAAAAAATCATGAACGGCCGGTTTGTCGCGCAAATCCATTTTTTCAAAATGCGGCGTTTGACCAGTGATGGCCACTATGCCGTTTAATACGTCTTCTGAGGAGTTAGAGAGGTTGTCAATAATCACCACTTCAAAGCCTTCGTTCTGTAATTCGACTACGGTGTGAGAACCTATAAAACCTAATCCTCCGGTTACTAATACTTTCATTATGTTACGTTTTTGTTTTTGGTGTTGGAATGCCCTAGCCCCGGGCGAACCGAAAATCCTTGGGCGGCGGGGTTCGACGCTCAAGATTGCAGGGCAGAACGGGAAATAGCTCCTAAAATTATTTAAAAAATTCTTTTACGCTGTCGGTGATGAATTTGATTTGCTCATCGTCTAGCTCAGTGTGCATAGGCAAAGAAATGACTTCTTGGACCAATTGATTCGTTACCGGAAAATCGGTTTCGTTGTAACGCGCATCGCGATAGGCTTTTTGGCTGTGCAACGGAATCGGATAATAAATGGCGCACGGAATGCCTTTGTCGAGCAAATGTTGCATCAAAGCATCGCGGTTGGCATTGATGATGCGCAAGGTATATTGGTGAAATACGTGGCAATCACAAATGTCACAAATGGTTGGCGCAACAATGTTTGGATGACCCGACAATGCGGCGGTATATTTTCGAGCGGCGGCTTGACGTGCCTCATTGTACTGATCTAACAGGGGTAATTTGGCATTGAGTACCGCTGCTTGTATGCTGTCAAGTCTAGAATTTACTCCGACTACATCGTGGTGGTAGCGCACGTACATACCGTGGTTGACGATGCCTCTGAGGGTGTGGGCAAGGTCATCATCATTGGTAAAAATAGCACCGCCATCGCCATAGCAACCGAGGTTTTTAGACGGAAAAAATGAGGTGGCTCCTGCGTGTCCGATGGTTCCGGCTTTCTTTTTGGTGCCGTCTGAAAATTTGCAATTCGCGCCTATGGCTTGGGCGTTGTCTTCAATGACGTATAAATTGTGTTCGCGGGCGATTTGCATGATGGCTTCCATGTTGGCCGCGCGACCAAATAAATGCACCGGTACGATGGCTTTGGTTTTGGGCGTGATGGCTTTTTTAATCGCATCAATCGAAATGTTCATGTTGACCATATCTACATCGACCAACACCGGTGTGAGTTGCAAAAGCGCAATGACTTCAACAGTAGCCGCAAAGGTAAAATCGGCGGTGATGACTTCATCGCCGGGCTGTAACCCCAGACCCATCATGGCGATTTGTAAAGCATCGGTTCCGTTGGCACAAGGTATTACGTGTTTGACCCCGAGGTATTCTTCAAGGTTTTTCTGAAAACTATGTACTTGCGGTCCGTTGATGTAAGCGGTATTATCTAAAACTTCTTGAATTGAAGCATTGACGGTAGTAGCAATTTTATCGTATTGACTTTTGAGGTCAACCATTTGAATTTTTTTCATTTGGGCGTGAATTTTATCGGGACAAAATTAGCAATTTAATGAAGTAAACCATAAAAATTCTATAAAGTGATGTATTTTAGCGACACAATTCACAGCAGATGTTTGTACTGTATAATTTATTGGTTTTTCTGACAGATTTAACGCTGCGTTTTCTGGCTTTGCTCAGCCCTAAAATGAAATTATTTGTTGTCGGAAGAAAAGATGTTTTTGAGAAGCTAGCTGCTGCGATTACACCAAACGATCAAACAATTTGGTTTCACGCCGCCTCTTTAGGTGAATACGAACAAGGTTTGCCGGTAATGGAACAAATGCGTTTGAAGTTTCCGAAACATAAAATCATTTTGACGTTTTTTTCGCCTTCGGGTTATGAGGTTCGAAAAAACAATACCCTAGCCGACGTGACTTTGTATTTGCCTTTGGATTTAGCTGTTAACGCAAGTCGATTTGTGTCTTTGGCGCATCCGGAGTTGGTGTTTTTTGTGAAGTATGAATACTGGCCGAATTATCTAAAAGTGCTCAAGAAACAGAATATCAGAACGTTTTTGATTTCGGGTATTTTTAGAGAAAAACAATTGTTCTTTAAATGGTATGGCGGATTTTATCGCAAGGCTCTGGATAGCTTTGAGCATTTTTTTGTGCAGAATGCTACTTCAGAAAAACTCCTGCGCAGCTTGGGTAAAACCAATGTAACTATATCGGGCGATACGCGTTTTGATCGTGTAGCGGCTATATTAGATAAGGATAATCATCTGACTTTTATTGACGAATTTAAAAACAACACGCTGACCGTTGTGGTGGGCAGCAGTTGGCCCAAAGACGAAGAAATACTCGTAGATTTTATAAATCAAACAGATCAAAAAATAAAATTCATCATTGCCCCGCACAACATCAAGCCGGAACAAATTGATGCCTTGCAAAAATCTATCAAGCGAAAAGTGGTTTTATATTCTGAAAAAGAGGTGCCAAGTTTGTCCGAGTTTGATGTTTTTATTATTGACACCATAGGCATTTTGACCAAAATATACAGTGCCGGCGATGTGGCTTATGTAGGTGGCGGATTTGGGAATCCGGGGGTACACAACGTTTTAGAACCGGCTACTTTTGGCCTTCCGATTTTGATTGGCCCCAATTACAGTCATTTTGCCGAAGCTACTGAGTTGGTGCGGCTAGGCGGTTGCCTTACTATTGACAACGCCGAACAATTGAAAACGCAACTGCAAAAACTCATTCAAGATACCAACTACAGAAATGAAAAAGGACAAATTTGCGCTAGCTTTGTGCAGCAAAACAAAGGTGCTACAGCTAACATTTTAAACTATTTTGACAAGCAAAACTGATTCAATATAATTCAACTAAACCATCACCCATGAAATTTTTAAGATTGCTTCTTATTCTTTTTATCATTCCTGCGCAAGCACAACAAGGCGGCATGTGGATTCCGTCATTACTCAAAGGAATGAACGAAACCGAAATGAAAAACCTAGGCATGAAAATGTCGGTAGATGACATTTACAGTGTGAACCATTCGAGTTTAAAAGATGCTGTTCCGCATTTTAACGGTGGTTGTACCTCAGAAGTTATTTCGCCCAAAGGTTTGATTTTGACCAACCACCACTGTGGTTATGATGCGATTCAGAGCCATTCATCAGTACAACACGATTACCTAACCGATGGTTTTTGGGCTTATAAAATGCAAGACGAATTGCCCAATCAAGATTTAGAAGTTACTTTTATTGTCAAGATTGAAGATGTTACTGCGCAGGTGCTCGATGGAACCGCAAGCTTAACATCGGAAGCAGATAAACAAAAGAAAATCCAAGAAAATATTGCTAATCTCAGCAAGACTTTGCCCAAAGAAAGTTGGCAAGAAAACAAAATCAGAACTTTTTATGAAGGCAACCAATACATTTGGTTTTTGACCGAAACGTACAAAGATGTTCGCTTGGTGGGCGCTCCACCATCAGCAATTGGAAAATTTGGTTCAGATACCGACAATTGGGTTTGGCCGCGCCACACCGGTGATTTTTCATTGTTTAGAATTTACGCAGACAAAAACAATCGCCCGGCAGCGTACTCAAAAGACAATGTGCCTTATGTTCCGAAACACTTTTTACCTATTTCATTAGACGGTGTTGCCGAGGACGATTTTACGATGGTGTTTGGTTATCCGGGCAGAACCAGTGAGTATTTGCCAGCGGTGGCCATAGAGCAAATTATCAATGAACTCAACCCTGCAAAAATTGAAGTGCGTGATAAAGCACTCAAAGTTCAGGAAGGATTTATGCGCAAAGACAATGCGATTAAAATTCAATATGCTTCAAAATATGCAGGGATTGCCAATTATTGGAAAAAATGGATTGGCGAAACCCAAGGCTTGAAAAAATCAAATGCAGTAGCCATCAAAAAGAAGCAAGAAACCGAGTTTATGGCCAAAGTAGCGCAAGCGGGCAAACAAGCGGAATATGGAAATTTATTGGCTGATTTTGAGAAGTATTATAAAGAAATCGGGCCGTATGCCTTGAGTCGCGACTATTTTGTTGAAGTGGTTTTACGCAACACTGATTTGACCAATGTGGCTTATAAAATGTATCAGTTAGAGCAGATACTCAACACCAAAGGTGAGCAAGCTTTTAACGACCGTAAAACCAACCTCATTAATGGTTTAGGAGAATTTTATAAAGATTTTAATGCCGCTGTAGACGAAAAAGTTTTTGAACAACTCATTGATTTGTATGCTAAAAAATCTCCGAAAGAATTTTTACCGGCAAGTTTGCTTAATATTAATGCCAAATCACTAACCGCTGATGTGTATGGACAATCTGATTTAACCGACTTCAAACGCGTTCAAGAAATGCTTGCAGGTGATTCAAAGACAGTGATGACTAAACTCAATGCCGACAGAGCTTATCAGTTGGTCAAAGAAATGGCAGACAAATACACCAAAGAGGTAGCCCCAAAATATGAAGAAATCAACCTTAAAATTGGTGCGCTACAAAGAACCTACATGAAAGGTATTTTAGAGCTCAACAAAGGAGCTCGTATATTTCCGGATGCCAACAGCACACTAAGACTAACCTATGGAAAAGTAAAAGGTTATGAACCTAAAGACGCTACTATATATAAACCATTCACTTATTTAGATGGTGTTATGGAAAAATACGTACCTGGTGATTATGAATTTGACGTTCCTAAAAAACTCATTGACTTATATAATGCTAAAGATTATGGCCCTTATGGGGTAAATGGAAAAATGCCGGTTTGCTTTATTGGAACCAATCATACCACCGGAGGAAATTCTGGAAGCCCGGCTATTGACGCACATGGGAATTTGATTGGATTAAATTTTGACCGAGTATGGGAAGGTACCATGAGCGATTTATATTACGATCCTTCTATTTGCAGAAATGTAATGGTGGATGCACGTTATGTTTTGTTCATTATTGACAAGTTTGCGGGTGCAAAAAACATCATTGATGAACTAAAAATCGTTCACCCCAAAGGAAACAAGCCTTATTATAAATCAAAATATAAGTACAAAAAGAAAAAAATTAAAAGATAATAGTTTGTTTTTTTGATAAACATGCAAACAGTTGGCAAGAAATAAGCCCTGTCAATGAATTTCTCATTAAAATGTGCTACATGTAATTTCTGGCACAATACTTGTAAGAAAAAAAGTCGTTGCAACAGATTAAATTTTTAAAAAATTATTCGAAAAAACTTTTGCGTAATAAAAAATTTATATCTTTGCCTCGAATTAATAATTAACCTTTTATAATTTAAGTAAGATGAAAAAAGTATTTTTAAGTTTAGCTGCTATCGCTGCATTGACTGTAGTATCTTGTAAACAAGCTGAAGCTCCTGCTGAAGAAGCTCCTGCAACTGAAGAAGTAGCTCCTGCTGTTGAAGAAGCTCCTGCTGCTGCTGACACTGCTGCTGCTCCTGCTGCTGACGCTGCTGCTCCTGCTGCTGACGCTGCTGCTGCTCCTGCTGCTCCTGCTGCTGAGCCTGCAAAAAAATAATTTAGAATTATTTCTAAAAATTTTAAAACCACGCAATGCGTGGTTTTTTTTATTTCTAAAAAACATAAATACATATACAAAAAAAGCCCGCAATTTTCATTGCGGGCTTTTGTACTCAGAGCGGGACTTGAACCCGCACGAACATTTCTGTTCACTGGATTTTAAGTCCAGCGTGTCTACCAATTTCACCATCCGAGCAAACACTTGGAGCGAAAAACGGGGCTCGAACCCGCGACCTCGACCTTGGCAAGGTCGCGCTCTACCAACTGAGCTATTTTCGCATTTTTAATTTAAAAGAACAGCATTATTGTGTAATGCGAGGGCAAATTTAAAACTTTAATTCTATTCTGCAAGCCTTTTTTATAAAAAAAATCTCCCCCTTTTTTAATTGACTGAATACGATTTTGTTATATAAATTTATTTTTTTGTAAGCATTCTTTTTATTTCATTAAGTTTCATCAAAGCCTCAATAGGAGTAAGCTCATTCAAATCAAGAGAGAGGATTTCGCCTTTGATTTCTTCTAACAACGGATCGTCTAAATTGAAAAAACTCATCTGCATCGTTGGTTCTTTTAAAGCCTTGGTATCAATAAGTGCATTGCCAGAATGATCTTTTTCTAACTTTTTCAAGACGTTCTGCGCTTTTGAAACCACCCATTGCGGAATTCCGGCCATTTTTGCTACATGAATTCCAAAACTATGTGCGCTTCCGCCTTGGACCAGTTTGCGAATAAAAACAACATGATCCTTAAGTTCTTTGACTGAAACATTGTAATTCTGAATCCTCGGTAAAAACTCAGACATTTCATTGAGCTCGTGGTAATGAGTTGCAAAAAGTGTTTTGGGTTGACTGGGGTGCTCATGCAAAAATTCAGCAATGGCCCAGGCAATGGAAATACCGTCATAAGTGCTGGTTCCGCGACCGATTTCATCCAATAAAACCAAACTCCGATCAGACAAATTGTTCAAAATTGAAGCCGTCTCATTCATCTCAACCATAAAAGTTGATTCACCCATAGATATATTGTCGCTGGCTCCTACGCGAGTAAAAATCTTATCAACAATTCCCATCGATACTGCATCGGCCGGAACAAAACTTCCCATCTGAGCCAAAAGCACAATGAGTGCCGTTTGCCTCAGAATAGCTGATTTACCTGACATATTAGGGCCTGTAATCATAATGATTTGTTGTTGCTCACGATCCAGAAAGACATCATTGGCCACATAGGGCGTTCCAATAGGCAATTGTCTTTCAATCACAGGGTGACGACCGTTTTTGATGTCGAGCGCAAAACCTTCTGTGAGTTCAGGACGGACATATTTGTGGTCTATAGCCAATTGGGCAAACGAAGCCAAACAATCAAGTTGTGCAATAAGTTGCGCATTGCGCTGAACTGGTTTGATATATGTGGTCATCCACTGAATAAGTGATTCAAAAAGCGCAGATTCAAGTGATTGTATCTTTTCTTCGGCACCAAGAATTTTGGACTCATATTCTTTAAGCTCCTCAGTTATATATCGCTCGGCATTAACCAAAGTTTGTTTGCGAATCCACTCTGAAGGCACTTTATCTTTGTGCGTATTGCGCACTTCTATATAATATCCAAAGACATTATTGAAAGATATTTTAAGCGACGATATCCCGGTGCGCTCTGACTCACGCGCTTCAATGGCCTCTAAAAATTCTTTTCCGGAATTTGAAATGATGCGCAATTCATCAAGTTCTTTATTTACACCTGAAGCAATGGCATTTCCTTTGGCAATAGCAACCGGAGCTTCCGGATTCAAGGTCGCTTCAATTTTTTCCCGCAACAAGGCGCAATCATCAAGTTGTGCACCTATTTGTTTAACCGAAACATTACTGCTCTTTTCCGCCAATACTTTAATCGGGATAATTGCATCGAGTGAGTCTTTTAAATAAATGACCTCACGCGGAGAAACTTTACCGGCTGCAATTTTAGAAATTAGTCTTTCTAAGTCAGAGATTTTTTTGATTTGGAATTGAACCTCTTTCAAAACCTCAGGCGATTCCTTTAAATAGCCCACCACCTGATGTCGCTCTTGAATTGCTTTTGCATTTTTGAGTGGTAAAGCCAACCAACGTTTCAATAAACGCGCCCCCATCGGCGAAATGGTTTTGTCTATCACTTGAAGCAAAGTCACCGCGTTTGGATTGTAACTATGATATAACTCTAGGTTTCTGATGGTAAATCGATCCATCCAAACATAAGCATCTTCAGCAATTCTCTGCAAATTACTAATGTGCTGTAATTTGTTGTGTTGTGTTTCTGACAAATAATACAAGACCGCTCCTGACGCAACAATCCCATCGGCTAAATCATCTACCCCAAAGCCTTTGAGTGTGTTGGTTTGAAAGTGTTTGGTAAGTGTTTCAAAAGCATAATCTTCTTTGTACACCCAATCTTCAAGATAAAAAACATGCTGATCTTCCGAAAATTGTTCCTTGAATTGGTTTTTATGAATCTTTGCCACCAAAATTTCGCTCGGGCTAAAATTCTGCAACAACTTATCAATATATTCTGCATTGCCTTGAGCAGTCAAAAACTCACCTGTAGAAACGTCCAAAAAAGAAACGCCCAACTGTTTTTTACCAAAATAAACTGAAGCCAAAAAATTGTTAGAGGTAGCTTGTAAAACTTCATCATTCATTGAAACACCCGGGGTCACCAATTCTGTAACCCCACGTTTGACAATGGTTTTGGTCATTTTTGGATCTTCAAGCTGATCGCATATTGCTACGCGCAAACCAGCCTTGACCAATTTTGGCAAATAGGTATTGAGCGAGTGATGCGGAAATCCGGCCAATGCAGTTTCGGTTTCAGAACCATTACCGCGTTTGGTAAGAACGATTCCTAAAATTTTCGCGGTACGAATGGCATCTTCCCCAAAGGTTTCGTAAAAGTCGCCCACACGAAACAACAAACAAGCATCAGGATACTTTCGTTTGATTTCGTTGTACTGCTTCATCAGCGGGGTTTCTTTGGCTTCTTTGGCTTTGACTGTCAAAAGATTTTATTTTAAAAGTTGCTAAAAAACGAACAGCGAATTTATAATTTTATAGTGGATTTTTGCCTTGCATATGTTAAATAATTTTAAGAAAGATTTAGGAAGTCGTGTTATTTTTTTATATAGATTTGTCTCGTAATTCTTAAATTCAAAAGAACAATGAAAAAAATAGTATTATTAGCTGCATTAGCCATTTTTGGGGTAACTACTTCATATGCCCAAGCTAAGAAAACTGCACCTGCCAAAGCATCAGCCAAAGCTGCTCCTGCTAAAGTAGAAACTCCTAAAGTTGAAGGAGCTGGTATGCTTTTCGAAAACGAAACCATTGATTACGGAACGCTTCCGCACAACGCTGACGGAAAACGCGAATTCGTATTCGTAAACAACGGAACAAAACCACTCATTATTACCAACGCCACAGGTTCATGCGGTTGTACTGTTCCATCATTCCCAAAAGAGCCTATTGCTCCGGGTGCTAAAGCGGTGATTGGTGTAAAATATGCTACGGATCGCGTAGGTGCTTTCACCAAAACGGTAACTGTAACTTCAAATGCTGAAGGACAACCATCAAAAGTTTTGACCATCAAAGGAACCATTCTTCCTGATGAGACACCAAAAGATGCTGCTCCAAAAGGATAATTCATCCGGCATTTCATAATAAAAAAAGCTTCCATACATTTGGGAGCTTTTTTATTTAATTCAATTTCATTTCAGATGCGAAAACTTGAAACCAACGAACTTCAACGCAAAACAGTAGACGATTTCAAAAAAGCTCAAAAAACGCCGCTCATCCTGATCTTAGATGACATTCGCAGTCTGAACAACATTGGTTCGGTTTTTAGAACCGCTGATGCTTTTTTACTCGAAAAAATTTATCTCTGCGGCATTACTGCTACACCGCCCAACAAAGAAATCCACAAAACCGCTTTGGGGGCTACCGAAACCGTTGATTGGGAACACTGCCCGAGTGTGGTTGAACTTATTGAAAAACTAAAGTCAGACGGTGTTCAAGTAATGGCCATTGAACAAGTAGAAAACTCAATAATGCTGCAAGACTTCACAGTGCAGGCAAATCAGAAATATGCGCTGGTTTTTGGAAACGAAGTTTTCGGGGTCAATCAGCAAGCGGTTTCTACCTGCCATGGAACCATTGAAATTCCGCAATTGGGCACCAAGCATTCGCTCAATATAGCCGTAAGCGCCGGAATTGTAGTTTGGGATTTGTTCAAAAAGATACATCACTCAACGGGCAACATACGCTGAATTTCTTCTAAAATAAAAATGTAATCTTCTTGATTTTTGACAAAATCGCGATTTGAAACATCAATGGTCAAGACATTTAAGTCCGTTTGGGTTTTGATGTAATCCAAGTAACCGCGATTGATTCTGTCTAAATACTCAGCCGGAATTTCTTGTTCATAACTGCGCCCGCGCATTTTGATATTCTCAAGCAAACGCTCAGTATTTTGATACAGATAAATATACAAATCAGGTTTGGGCATTTCTTTATAGATGATTTCAAAGAGTTTTCGGTACAAACGATACTCGTCATCGGTGAGCGTAACCTTGGCAAAAATGAGCGATTTAAAAATATGGTAATCTGCAATGATAAAATCTTTGAACAAATCAAACTGCGCCAAATCATCGGCTATTTGCTGGTATCTATCGGCCAAAAAAGACATCTCGAGCGGAAACGCATATCGGCTTTGATCTTCGTAAAACTTGGGTAAAAACGGATTGTCGGCAAAGCGCTCCAAAACGGTTTTGGCATTAAAATCTTGCGCAATGCGGTTGGTCAAAGTAGTTTTACCGGCACCGATATTTCCTTCTATGGCGATGTAATTGAGTTTTTCAAGTGCAATTCTACCCAGCGGAATACGTAAATTTTGAATGGGTTTGCATTGACTTTTATCTTCTGAGGCTTTGAGGATTTCAGGCAGATACTTTTGCAAAATCGGATGACGCCAATCTAAATTCAAATCGCGCATGGGCAACAAGACAAACATACGCTCAGCCATGGCCGGATGCGGCACTTTTAGCGTTTTAGAATCAATGATTTCTTCATCATAAGCAATCATGTCAATATCTATAATGCGCGACTGATAACCTTGATTTTCCGACCGAATTCTACCCAAAGACTTCTCAATTTCAAGCAAGTTGCCTAGCAAAACCTCAGCTGAATTCAAGGTATGCACCATAAGCGCACAATTGTAAAAAGCCGGAGCCTCAAAACCCCAAGATGCCGACTCATACAAGCGCGAAACACGAACCACCGTTGCCGCATGCATGTGTATGGCTTCAATAGCTTTTGAAATGTTTTCAAAACGGTCGCCTTGGTTGCTTCCTAATGATAAAATTACCTGATGTTGCGTAGTCATATTAAGCGCAAATTAAACAAAAGAAATCCAGAATAGCAGTATATTTGCAGCGACTGTTAATAAATTTTATAAGCTCTATATTTGTAACGCTTTAGAGCAATTTTAAACTCATACAGAAAAAAATTATGCGTTTTTTAGGCAATGTACTCGCGACCATTACCGGTCTTTTTATTTTTTGCATCATCTTGTTTTTTGGACTACTGGTTTTGGGCGCTTTGCTGGGCGGAAGTTCTGAATCAACGCCTATTGAATCAAATTCGGTTTTGGTGTTGGATTTATCTGAAATTAGTCATGATTATGCCGGCAAATACAACTTCAAAGACTTTGATTATTTTGATGCAAAGCACGATGGGCTTATCAATGTAATTCACGCCATCAAAGCAGCAGCGATTGACCCAGACATTCAAGGTATTTCTATTTTAAACGACCAATCAAATTTGGGGTTGGCACAAATTAAAGCGGTACGCAGAGCTCTGGAGGAGTTCAAAAAATCCAAAAAATTTGTTTTGGCCTATAACAACAATTTCTCTCAAAAAGAATATTATTTGAATTCGGTAGCTGATCAAGTGTATATGAATCCTATTGGAGATATGGAATTCAAAGGATTATCGTCAGAACTGCTCTTTTTTAAAGATTTCCAAGAAAAATACGGCGTTAAAATGGAAGTTATTCGCCATGGTAAATACAAAAGTGCCGTTGAACCTTTCTTAGAAAACCAAATGAGCGATGCCAACCGCGAACAAATCACCACTTTGCTCAACTCGGTATGGAATGAAATGTTGGCAGATATTTCAAAAAGCAGAAAAATTTCAGTAGAAGAACTCAACAATATAGCAACACATCTTTCGGCGCGAACAGCCCAAATGGCCAAAGAACAAAAACTCATCGATGTCGTTACCTATGAAGATGTTTACCACGATCACATCCGCAAATTGCTCAAACTAGAATCTGACGAAAAGTACAACAGCATTTCGGTTTTAGATTATGCGCAAAATATGTCTACTACGGCGAATCCGGATTCAGGAAAAGATAAAATTGCCGTGGTTTATGCCCAAGGAGATATTGGCTCAGGCGAAGGCGATGTAGATATGGTGGGCGAATTGTCCATGCGACGAGCATTGCAAGAAGCGCGCAAAGATGATCGAATTAAAGCCGTGGTCCTCAGAGTTGACTCGCCGGGCGGAAGCGCACTGACTTCTGAACTTATTTGGCGCGAAGTTGAACTCACCAAAAAAGTAAAACCTGTGGTGGTTTCAATGGGCAATTTGGCCGCTTCGGGCGGATATTATATCTCGTGCGGCGCCAATAGAATTTTTGCTGAGAACAATACCATTACCGGTTCAATTGGCGTATTTGGGTTGCTTCCGAATTTTTATCAACTCACCAACAGCATGGGTATCCATGCGCAACAAGTTGCAACGAATCCCAATGCGAATGAATACAGTGTGTTCTCCCCAATGGCCGAGAACAATCGGTTTTTAGCACAAGAAGGTGTTGAGAAAATTTACAACACTTTTGTTGGGCGTGTAGCCGCAGGCAGAAAAATGACTTTTGCGCAAGTAGATGCTATCGGTCAAGGTCGCGTTTGGTCTGGAGCCGATGCGCTCAAAATTGGTTTGGTCGATCAAATTGGCGGGTTGCCCGATGCAGTTGCTTATGCCGCCTCAATCACCAAAACTAAAAATTACAAAATGCTCAATTTGCCGGTGTACGAAAAAGATTTTCACGATTGGCTGGGCAAAATGGGTCTTCCGTTTGCGCAAAACAAAGAATCTTTGGTCAAGGAAACCATTGGTGAAGAAGGTTATCGCATTTTAGAACGCATCCGAAAAGTACAAAGCAAAAAAGGCGTTCAAGCTTTGATGCCTTATGAAATTGACATTCACTAATCATAAAAACACAATACCATCGTTGTCTGTTTAAACACAAAATCATGGTCAAGAAAATTTTAAAAATTACCGGAATTACGCTGCTTGTTTTATTGCTATTGCTTCTTGCTGCGCCATTTTTATTCAAAGATCAAATCAAAGCTAAGATTACCCAAGCCATCAATGAACAAGTTGATGCAAAAGTTTCATTTGAAGATGCTGATTTGAGTTTGCTTAAAAGTTTTCCGCAGGCCAACGTCACAGTTGATAAATTACTCATCATCAACAAAGCGCCTTTTGCCGGAGATACTTTGATCTCAATGGGCGAACTCAACTTGAAAATGTCGGTCAAAGAACTTTTTAAAGGCGATACTGAACCGATGAACATTGAAGCAATCAGCACTGAAAACGGCCTCATCAATATTTTATTCAATAAAGACGGCGTGGGTAATTTTGACATCGCGCTCAAAAATCAAGACGAAAAAGACAACAGCAAAGGCAAACCTTTGGCCTTGAAAATTAAAGAATACAAAGTGACCAATTTGCGCTTTAAATACTTTGATGAGCGTTCTAAAATAAAAATGGTCATTGATAGTTTGAACCACAGCGGAACCGGAGATTTCACCAATTCAAAACTTGATTTGGTCACACAATCAACCGCCAAAGTTTCGCTTGATATGGACAAGATGAACTATATGAACCGTGTTTCATTATCACTGGACGCTGTTTTGGGCATTGATTTAGACCAAAGCAAATATACCTTCAAACAAAACAAAGCGCTGATCAATCAGTTGCCGCTTGAGTTTGACGGATTTATTCAAATGCTTGAAAACGGACAGCAATACGATTTGACTTTTAAAACACCGACTTCGAGTTTTCAAAACTTTTTGGGCTTGATTCCGTCGGCTTATGCAAGCAACATCAAAGAGGTTAAAACCACCGGAGATTTTACCGTAGCGGGGTTTGCCAAAGGTATTTTGTCTGATACGACGATTCCTAAATTCAACATTTCAATTGCTTCAAACAACGCTTCGTTCCAATATCCGAATTTGCCCAAATCGGTACAGAACATAGTGATTGACACCAAAATTGTCAATGAAACCGGTCTGGCCAACGACACTTATGTTAACCTGGACCAACTGTCGTTTAAAATTGACCAAGATGTTTTTAACGCGCGCGCCAACATTCGCAATTTGGCCGAAAACGCCTTGATTGACGCCACTTTAAAAGGCACCATCAACTTAGGAAATTTCTCGAAGGCGTATCCGGTCAAAGTCAAAGTACCGCTGAGTGGAATTTTAACGGCCGACATCCATACTAAATTTGATATGAAATCAGTTGAAACGAGTCAGTATGAAAAGATGCAAAACTCTGGAAATTTATCGCTGACCGGATTCAAATATGTAGATGATACCAACAAAACCATGAACATCCACAAAGCTGCGCTGGCTTTTACCAATACGCGCATCAACTTGGAACAACTGGATATGACCACCGGAAAAACCGATATGAAAATAAACGGTGTGCTCGAGAATTTCTATGGTTTTATGCTTAAAAAACAAGAACTGAAAGGCAATTTTAACCTGCAATCAAATCAGTTTGCCGTGGCAGACTTTATGTCGGCGGAACCCGCAAAAGCCGAAACTAAAAAACCGGCTGAAGCAGTAAAGATTCCGGCTTATTTGAATTGTTCACTCACAGCCAAAGCCAATACGGTTTTGTATGATAATTTGGCACTCAAAAACGTTTCGGGTAAACTCATCATCAAAGATCAAAAAGTAACTTTAGAAAATGTCAAAACAGATATGTTTGGCGGACAAATTCTGGCCAGCGGCGATGTTTCGACCAAAGAAAAAGTCCCCACCTTTCAAATGAATCTGGGATTGAAAGCGGTAAATATTGACCAAACTTTTACCCAATTAGAAATGCTCAAAAAAATCGCTCCGATTGCCGAAGTGATCACCGGAAAACTCAATTCAAACATTAAAGTAGCAGGCAACCTGAACGCCAAAGAAATGACCCCAGATTTGAATTCACTCAGCGGTGACATGGGCGGACAACTCATGGCAGCAACCATTAATCCGGGCAATTCGCAAACACTCAGCAAACTTGGCGAGAACTTTAAGTTTTTAGATTTGAAAAAAATCAACATCAACGATGTCAAAGCGCTGCTCACTTTTCAAAACGGAAAAGTCAACATCAAACCTTTTGATTTGAAATACCAAGATGTAAAAATGAGCGTTGGCGGCACCCACGGTTTTGATCAAAACATGAACTACAATGTAAAACTTGATGTTCCGGCTAAATACCTAAGTTATCTGGGGCCCGAAGTCAATAAATTGATTTCAAAAATAGCTCCGACCGATGTAAGTAAATTAGACAACATTCCCATCAATGCCTTGCTTTCTGGAAATTTTAAAAATCCGAAGGTAACCACTGATATGAAAGCCGGCGTGACTCAATTGGCCTCACAAGTGGCCAAACAACAAAAAGATAAATTGGTCAAACAAGGCACCAATGCACTCGGAGATTGGATCAACAAAAACACCAAAACCGACACAACCAAAACCAAAAGTCAAGCTCCGGTAAAAGAAGACATCAAGAAAAAAGCAGGTGATTTGATCAACGGTTTGTTCAACAAAAAATAAACAAAAATGCTCAGAAATTCTCTGGGCATTTTTTTATAGCTCTATTTGAACCACATAACCTTCAGAACCGCGCACGTTAAAAACAGTTCCGTCATCAAAAATGAGATATTGACCTTTGATGCCCACAAGTGTTGCAGAAAAATCAGGTGTTTTATCTAAATTCAAACTGTTGACTTTGTTCGGATAAGACAAAACCGGGTATTCAAGTCGGTACAAATCAGCAGGAGCATTGGTTAAATAGGGCTTGACTTCATCGGGCAACAAATCTTTTACTTTTTCACGCTCAGCGGTTAAATCCGGACGAATGACTTCATTGGTGAGCATCTTACGCCAATTGGTTTTATCAGAAAAGTGACTTTTTAGTGCGACTTCGGTAATGCCTGCCAAATAGCGATTCGGAACTTCAACCAGGGCAATGGCCTCTTCGGCACCTTGATCAATCCAACGCGTAGGCACTTGGGTTTTGCGGGTAACCCCTACTTTGATTTCACTCGAAGCAGCCAAATATACAATATGCGGTTGCAACTGAACTTTAGATTCATAAGCCAAATCGCGGTCAGCAATGCCCAAATGCGCAGTGCTCAGTTCGGGTTTCATGATCCAATCGCCTACTTCGGGGCTTGAATAAAAGCAGTCGTAGCAAAATCCTTGACGGAAAATCTTCTTTTTCTTACCGCAATGCAAACATTGATAACCTTCAAGGTGCAAGTGCATTTTTTTGTTGAGCACTTGGTTGACATTGAGAAATCCATTGTCAAAAACCAAATAATATTGAATGGGATGGGCCAACTCTGTAGGCATTTTGGTAAGTACTCCGCTGTATCGCATAAGCTTTAAAAGTCTGATAAATCCGCGCAAGGCGTTAGAATTATTCTTATTTTTTTTGTTAATTTGGAAAGTGTAAAGTTACCGATTTGCTGCAATAATCGATCAGCAAATTGATTTAGCTATTAAACAATCAAACATGCCGATACCCATCATTAACTCCATCGCTTCGTGGGTGCTCAAACAGCGCATTCATCAAATCGAACTTTTCCTGAAATATCCGCATGAGGTACAGGAAGAATTGTTGATGAATCTCATTAGATCGGCTGAAAATACTGTGGTAGGCAAACATTATGACTTTGCCTCGATTCGTTCGTACACCACTTTTAAAGAACGCATTCCGATTTCAACTTATGAAGATCTTGAGCCGTTTATTGAGCAAACAAGGCGGGGCGATCAAAATATTTTCTGGAACAGTCCGATTAAATGGTTTGCCAAATCAAGCGGAACCACCAACGCCAAGAGCAAGTTTATTCCGGTAAGCAATGAAGCACTTGAAGATTGCCATTACAAAGGCAGTAAAGATTTGTTGTGTTTGTATTTGAACAACAATGAGAATTCGGGTTTGTTTATTGGTAAGAGTTTGCGCTTGGGCGGAAGTTCACAAATTTACGAAGACAACAACACCTATTTTGGCGACCTGTCCGCTATTCTTATTGAGAATATGCCCATGTGGGCCGAATTCAGCAGTACGCCAAGTAACCGAGTATCGCTCATGAGCGAATGGGAATCGAAACTTGCAGCCATCATCAACGAATCAAAAAATGAGAATGTAACTAGTTTTGCAGGTGTTCCGTCGTGGATGTTGGTTTTGCTCAACAAAACATTAGAAGTCACCGGAAAAAATCATTTGCTTGAACTTTGGCCAAATCTCGAAGTTTATTTTCACGGCGGAGTGAGTTTTGAACCGTATCGCGAACAGTATAAGAAACTGCTGCCCAGCAATGATTTTAAATACTACGAAATTTACAATGCTTCAGAAGGTTTCTTTGCCATTCAAGATCAAAATCATTCCAACGACTTGTTGTTGATGTTGGATTACGGAATTTTTTACGAGTTCATCCCGATGGATTCCTTTGGGACAGCACATGAAAAGGTCGTCCATTTATCTGAAGTGCAGCTGGGTGTTAACTATGCTTTAATGATCACCACCAATGCCGGATTGTGGCGTTATTTGGTGGGCGATACGGTTCGGTTTACCTCGCTGAATCCGTACAGAGTGCGCGTTACCGGTCGTACCAAACAGCACATCAATGTCTTTGGCGAAGAACTCATGGTAGAAAATACAGACCGAGCCCTCTCAAAAGCCTGTCAAATAACACAGACCGAAGTGATTGATTACACGGTGGCTCCTATTTTTATGGACGGAAAAGCAAAAGGCGCCCACGAATGGATTATTGAATTTCGAGAAAATCCAAAAAATGTAGAAGAATTCAGTCGCATTTTGGATATTGAATTACAGGCCATCAACTCTGATTACGAAGCCAAGCGATACAACAATATGACACTTAATCCGTTGGTATTGAACTTGGCCCGTCCGAATTTGTTTTACGATTGGCTCAAAGACCGCGGAAAATTAGGCGGTCAGCACAAAATTCCACGTTTGTCTAACACACGGGAATATGTAGAGCAACTCAAAGAACTTTCTATTTAATAGAGCAATATGAAAAAATTTTTGTTTTTGTTTTTTGCTTTGGCTTATCTAACTTCTTGCGGACCACACAGAATGCGTTGCGGCCCGCGCGGCATCTGCCATGAAAAACAAAAAAACAGTACTTATTCTGTAACATAATTCTTTTTCTTGTGTCTATTGGGCATCATCAATCACCCTAAGCGCTGAGATATTGCTGACGCGCTGCGGAAAAAAATCAAATACTCATGAAACTTTTTTACCTAGGGCTATTTGCCTTTTTTTGTGCAATTGCTCAAGCCCAAGAAACGCCCAAGAACTCCAAAACCAAAGACTCAACTGCTACTTCAAAACCGCAAGAACTCAACGAAGTAACCATTTATGGAAACAAACGGCAGTACATTAAAGTTGAATCAGACAAAACCACGGTCAATGTCAAAAACAATCCGATGCTCAACAGCGGTTCGAGCTTAGATGCGGTGAAGAAAATTCCCGGTGTAATTACCTCGCCTTCGGGTGGTTTAACGCTCAATGCCAAAGGAGTTACCATTTATATTGACGGAATGCCGAGCTCATTAAGCGGAGCCGATTTACAAAATTATCTATTGACCTTGCCGGCTACCGCGATTGAAAAAATTGAACTCATTTACAATCCGGGAGCTTCCTATGATGCCAACGCCAGTGGTTCAATCATCAACATCATTACCAGTTCGCGCAAGATGAAAGGCGTGAATGCCAGCTTTAACATCAATTACAATTTTAATAAATACCAAAAACCCAGTCCGCAAATTTTGCTCAACGGTAAAAAGAAAAAAATCAGTTGGCAAACCATGATTGGTTACAATTATATTGACGGAGAAGTTGTCAATAAAAACGACCAGACTTTTTCTGATTTCAATCCGGACGAAATACTCAAACAAAAAAACTTTGCACAAAGCACCAACCGCAATTTTTATTGGAGAACCGGTACGAATTATAAAATCAACGATAAATCAAACCTATTGGTCAACTATAATCTCAATTTGGCCAATGATCGGGTGAGCAATGAAGCAACCACTTTTGGAAACGGAATCAACTTTTTTAACAAAGGTGTTTCAAACAATAAAAACAACAACCACGAAATTAGTTTACAGTACAAAACCAAACTCGACACCCTTGACAGAACGCTTGACATTGTTGCCTTTACAAACTTTTTTGACAAAAAACCTTTGACTAAATCACATGGTGTTAACAACGGAACTCCGACTTTTTTTGGAGGCAATATTGATTTTAAACTGGCCAATCATTATTTGAAATACGATTTTGCCATTCCGTTTAAAAAGATTGATTTCTCACTCAATACCGGAGGAAAATTTAACTACATCAAGGTAACAGACAAAGGAGTTTATGCATTGAATTCTGCAACGCCTTCGGTTGTTGATTTTGATTATAAAGAAAGTAATCTGGCCTTTTATCTGGAGGCGCGCAAAAAAATCAAGAAACTCAACCTTACAGCCGGAATCCGTTTTGAAGATTATAAAGTAGATCGCACCGCATGGCAAGATGCAACGCGCACCGATGTAGATTTTAAAAACACCAACTTTTTTCCGAACGCCAGCGCGATGTATGAGTTTACCAACGACATCAATTTGACAGCGTCATATTCGAAGAAAATTCAACAAGCAGATTACAATGTTTTAGATCCGAATAACTTTGCCAACTTTGACCAATACAACACCTCAAGTGGAAATCCGTTTTTAGACCCGACGTTTTTTGACAACTACGAAGTCAAATTGACTGCCTTTCAGTTTGTTCAATTGAGCGCAAACAGAACCGATGCAAAAGATGTCAACAAATTCATCTTTGAAGCCGATCCGAACACCTTGGTTAGCAAACAAACCTTCAGACAGTTTGATAAATTAACCACCAACAGCATCAATTTTTCATTCCCGATTCCTTTGGATTATTTCTTAAAAGGCAAAGAGGAATTTCAGAAACGCATGAATGATATGGACAAAATGAACTATATTTTTTGCAACATCAGCTATATAGATTTTACCACCAAAGGCTATGATTTTCAGTTCAAACAAAAGCCCATTATGAGCTATTATGCGCAGGCGCAGATTATTCTTCCGTGGGAAATCAAAAGCAGTTTTTCATATAATTTAACACCACCGGGAACATGGGAAATCTACAGCCTGACCAAAAACATCAAGCAATTTGACGTTTCTTTTACCCGAGATTTTATGGATAAAAAACTCAAAATTGGCTTGCATTGTTTTGATGTTTTCAACGAAAATGAAATTAATGCAATCGTATCGTCAACCAATTTGCAAACACAGTTTTATCAAAAACCTGACACGCGTACTTTTAGATTTTCACTCACCTACAACTTTGGAAACCTGAAACTCGAAAAAGAAAACACGCAAATTCAAACTGAAAAAACCGGACAAGGTGGTGGAATTTTGAAATAACATTCATAAAAAAACCCGTCTGAAAAGACGGGTTTTTTGTTGCTTTATTTTGAAATATTAAGAGGCAATTTCTAATCGTTTGAGTAGATTTTTACTCAGTGAATCTTTGGCGTAATCTTGATCAATAGTCAACACTTTTTCATCACTACCTGGCAAATCGTACATGGCATCGGTCAAGATGGCTTCGCACAAAGAACGCAATCCACGCGCGCCGAGTTTGTATTCAAGCGCTTTCTCAACTATATAATCAAGAGCTTCTTCGGTAATGGTAAAAGCTACGTCGTCCATCGCAAAAAGCTTTTGATATTGCTTGATGAGTGCGTTTTTAGGCTCGGTCAAAATAGCACGCAAGGTTTCTTTATCCAGCGGATCCATGTGGGTGAGCACCGGCAAACGTCCAATGATTTCAGGAATCAAACCAAAATCTTTGATGTCTTTCGGGATGATGTACTGAAGCAAGTTGTCTTTATCAATTGAATCGCTGTTTTTAGAAGAGCTGTACCCGACTGCTTGACGATTCAAACGTTTTGAAATGATGCGTTCAATTCCGTCAAAAGCACCTCCGGCAATAAACAAAATATCTTTGGTGTTGACCTCAACAAATTTCTGATCCGGATGTTTGCGTCCTCCTTTGGGCGGCACATTGACTACGGTTCCTTCAAGCAATTTGAGTAAGGCTTGTTGCACGCCTTCACCCGAAACATCGCGTGTAATAGATGGATTATCGCTCTTGCGGGCAATTTTATCAATTTCGTCAATGAATACAATTCCGCGCTCAGCTTTAGCTACATCGTAATCAGCCGCTTGAAGCAAACGGGTCAGAATGCTCTCAACATCTTCACCCACATAACCTGCTTCAGTTAATACCGTGGCATCAACAATGGCCAGAGGCACATCAAGCATGCGGGCAATGGTTTTGGCAACCAAGGTTTTACCGGTTCCGGTTTGCCCCACCATGACGATGTTGCTTTTTTCAATTTCAACTTCGTCGGTTTGAGCGGGTTGCATGAGTCGCTTGTAGTGGTTATACACCGCTACCGACATCACTTTTTTGGTTTGATCTTGACCAATAACATATTGATCTAAGAAAGAACGAATTTCTTTTGGACGCTTTAAAACTAAATCAGCAGCACCTTTAACAGGTCCGTGACTTTTGAGTTCTTCAAGTACGATGCCGTGTGCCTGCTCAATACACTTGTCGCAGATGTGGGCATTGATACCGGCAATCAGCAGATTGGTTTCGGGTTTTTTTCGACCGCAAAACGAGCAATCTAAAACTTCTTTTGCCATAGCTTATTTTTTAAGTTGGTAGGTATAACGCTGGGATTATCTTCTTAGTACTTCATCAATCATTCCGTACTCTTTGGCTTCATCGGCAATCATCCAATAATCGCGCTCTGAGTCTTTGTAGACTTTTTCAAAAGTTTGACCCGAATGATTTGAAATAATCTGGTACAACTCATCTTTGAGCTTGAGCATTTCTTTCAAATTGATCTCCATATCGGTGGCTACACCTTGCGCACCGCCTGATGGTTGGTGAATCATGACCCGTGAATGCGGTAAAGCCGAACGCTTGCCGGCAGCTCCTGCGCACAAAAGCACCGCACCCATCGAGGCTGCCATGCCGGTACAAATAGTGGCTACATCTGGGCGAATATATTGCATGGTGTCATAAATTCCGAGACCGGCATACACGCTTCCGCCCGGAGAATTCAAATAAATTTGAATGTCTTTGGTGGCATCAACGCTTTCTAAAAACAATAATTGCGCTTGAACAATGTTGGCAATTTGGTCGTCAATTCCGGTGCCTAAAAAGATAATTCTGTCCATCATCAAACGAGAAAAAACATCCAATTGTGAAATGTTGAGTTGACGCTCTTCAATGATGTACGGAGTCATATTGGTAGGATTCATCGCCGCTACCATTTTATCGTAATAGAGGTTGTTCACCCCGTGGTGCTTTGTAGCAAATTTTCTAAACTGCTTCGCCAGTTCGAGCGAAGCTCTTGTGTCTTTACCGTTGTGCATAATGGTTTTATGTTGTTGGGTAGTCTTATTAAAAATAGTTAAGCGCCAAAACCGCGGTTTTGACGCCCAAATATAGTGATTATTTTTAAAAAATTACTCTCCGTAGCTAGCAGCGATAAACTCCTGATAAGTAACCTCTTTGGTTTTGGCTTTTACTTTTTCTTTAAAAAGGCTGAGCATTTTTTGACTCATCACCTGCTCAGAAAGTCTTTTTACTTCTTCTTGATTCGATAAAACACGTGCTACAATATTATCAACATCGGCCTCTGACGGATCCATTTGGCCAAATTGAGCCATTTGCTTTTTGATGAGCTCAGCCGTGTGTGCTTTTAAATCTTCAAAGGTAATTTGCAAATTGTTTTGGCTCATGATTTTACCTTCAATCAATTGGTAACGCAAACCATTCTCAGATTTAGCGAACTCTTCAGCAGCTTGTTCCGGTGTTAATGGTTGTTCTCCGGCGGTTTGCAACCATTTTTTTAAGAACTCAGAAGGTAAATCAAAAGTGGTGTTTTTGAGCAATGATTCGGTTACATCATTCAAGAATTTTTGCTCTGATTGTTGTGCAAATTGACGCTCAGCATCTTCTTTAATTTTGGCTTTGATATCCTCAACCGATGACACGTTTCCGGCACCAAACAATTTGTCAAACAATTCTTGATTGAGTTCAGCCGGCTCTGTATGGGTGATTTCTTCAATTTTAAAATCAACATCAACCGCCAAACCATGCACCAAGTCATGACCTACTCTGAGGTAATCCATGAGTTTGTGGTCATCGTCAAACAAACCTTTGGTATTAACGGTCACAACATCACCTACTTTTTTACCTTCAAAAGCTTTCCAAGTTTTTTTGTCTTTGAAAATGCCCGCGTTGATTTGCGCCGGAGCATCAATGTTTTTTTCAGCGTTTAAAAACGTTCCCGACACATCGCTGTCTTGAGCAACCGCTTCAGCCGGAGACATTTTTCCGTATTGTTTGCGAATGCGGGTTACTTGATCATCTAACAATTGGTTGTCGGCCACAATTTTGTAGTTCACCACATTTTTAGCGACTGCCAAATCAACTTCAAAAGTCGGAGCCAAGCCCAATTCAAATTCAAAAGTGAAATCATCAGCATCCCAATTGAAATTTTCATTGATTTTTGGCAGCGGATTTCCTAAGATATCCAACTTTTCATCCACCAAATATTTATTGAGATTTTCTTGCAATAATTTGTTTACTTCATCAAACAAAACTGCTTTTCCGTATTGTTTTTTGACCATTCCAAAAGGCACATTCCCTTTTCTAAACCCAGGAATATTGGCTGTTTTTGAATAGTTTTTTAAGGTTGATTCTACTTGCGCAGCGTAATCGTCTTTGGTAATCTGAACCGTGACCACAGCATTGAGCGCATCGAGGTTATTTCTTGTAATATTCATTTTTGTACGAACTAAAATTGGGTGGCAAAAGTATATTTTTTTTACCACCCAAACAAGTTTAAAAGCTGAATATTATCAGGTTTGTTGATTCCCGGTAAATCGGTAAACAATTGATTGTGAAATAGAGAGTATAATGCTAAAGAAAACGGCTGTCCAAAAACTACTCACCGTAAAGCCGCCGACAATTTTGGTACACAACAAAATAATGATGGCATTGATGACCAAGAGGAATAATCCGAAAGTAATGAGTGTTACCGGTAGCGTAAACAGAATAAGCAAAGGCTTGACAAAAACATTGAGCAAACCCAGCACCAATGCTACAATAAGTGAAGTGGTAAAACTAGCGACTGATACACCGGGCATGAAATGCGCAATGATCATAACCAAAAGTGCTGTGATAATAATGCGGATAAGTTGGTTCATGAATATTTGGAATTTGAATTTCAAAAATAATAAAAAGACTTTGTTATAAATAAACTTCAATGGCAATGTCACATCACAAAAAATCTCTGGTGATTTCAAAAAACAACTTCGGATTTTCGGCATGAAGCCAATGCCCTACGTTGGGAATTGTCTGAAAAACTGCTTTTGGAAAATGATGCAAAATTCCGGAATGATCTTCGGGTAAAATATATTTTGAATTTCCGCCATTGACAAACAAAGTCGGGCCGTCAAAATGAGCTTCTGCGCTCAAGGCGGTGCCGACTTTTTCAATTTGTTGGTTAAAAACCGGTAAGTTGAATCTGAAAGCCAATTGCTCGGGCGTTTGCCAGTACAAACTCTTCATCAAAAACTGGCGAGTTCCCGTATCGGGAATATATTGCGCCACAATTTGGTCTACTTCTGTACGCGATGGCTTTTTAGAAAAATCAACCGCATTGAGACCGGCTAAAATATCTTGATGATGCGGCGCGTAATATTTAGGACCAATATCGGCAACGATGAGTTTTTGCACCAATTCAGGATGTTCGGTTGCCAATTGCATGGCTACTTTTCCGCCCATAGAATGCCCAATGATGCTGATGTTTTGCAAGCGATGCACCGCGCAATAATCTAAAACATCTTGCGCCATGACTGGATAGTTGAATTCATCAGAATGAAAACTGCGCCCATGGTTGCGCAAATCGAGCATATGCACTTCAAAACCCAGCGCGGCATATTGCGTGCCGAGGGTTTTCCAGTTGTCAGACATGCCGAGAAATCCGTGGATGATGAGGAGCGGTGGGCCAGAGCCTTCTATTTTGGAATACAGTGTCATACTTGTGAGTTGTCAGTTGTGGGTTGTGGGCCTGCCTGCCGACTTAGGCAGGTTGTGGGTTGAAGCAGTTCAAAAATCAAAAATCAGACATCGTCAATCGCGGATCTTTTGCGTGAGGGATAGCAGTGAAAATCCTTTTGTGCAACAAAAGATTGAAACGAATAGCCCGACCCGCAGGGGCACGCCCTATTTTAATTTATTCAAATACATATTGACCACGTTGTCAAGACCCAAATAGAGCGCCTCTGAAATAAGCGCATGACCAATAGAAACCTCGAGCAAGCCCGGAATATTTTGTTTGAAAAAGGCGATGTTGTCTAGGCTCAAATCGTGGCCGGCGTTGATGCCCAAACCAAGCTCGTTGGCACGAATGGCCGATTGTACATAGGGCTCAATAGCGGCGTGGTTGCCCAAACTGTATTGGTGCGCAAAGGCTTCGGTATACAGTTCGATGCGATCGGTTCCGGTTTGTGCGGCGCCGTCAATCATGGCCGGAATGGGATCGACAAAGATAGACGTGCGGATGCCGTTGCGTTTGAACTCGGCAATAACTTCTTGCAAATACTGCTGATGTTTGACCGTGTCCCAACCAGCGTTTGACGTGATCGCGCCAATGGCATCGGGCACTAAAGTAACTTGTGTGGGCTGACATTCGAGCACCAGATCTATAAAATTGTGCTGCGGATTGCCTTCAATGTTGAATTCGGTATAGACCACAGATTTTAAGTCGCGCGCATCTTGATAGCGAATGTGGCGCTCATCGGGGCGCGGGTGAATCGTGATGCCTTGGGCTCCGAAATTTTGAATATCGCGTGCTACTTGGAGCAAATCAGGAACGTTTCCGCCACGTGCATTGCGCAAAGTGGCTATTTTATTGATGTTGACACTAAGTTTGGTCATAATAATCTGGTATTTTTTTGCTGCACAAAAATACAAAGTAATTGTAGGTGGTCTGCGATAATTTTGATTATTTTGCGTGTGGTTATTAGCCCGAAATTTTATGACTGAAATTAGAGAATTCATCAACAACGACTTTAAAGCGTTACGCAGCAATCAATCGGTTTCTGCGGCGCAGGATTTTTTTATTGAGTATGATTTTTCGCATTTTCCGGTGACTGAAAATGGCGTCTATATGGGGAGTTTATCTTCAGAAGATGCCGATACCTTTGAGGTTGATAAAACCATCGCAGATTACCGTTATACTCTGGAGCCTTTTTTTGTGCGCGACACCACCTCATGGCTAGATGTACTGGAGGTTTTTGCCAACAACCACACCAACGTGGTTCCGGTTTTGAATGCTGAGAATCGTTATGTTGGTTATTACGAATTTGAAGACATCATCAAATTTTTTCACGACACGCCGTTTTTAAAAGAACAAGGAGGCATCATTGTGGTTCAAAAACCCATTTTGGATTATTCGATGAGTCAAGTGGCGCAGATTGTTGAGAGCAACAATGGTAGAATTCTTGGGCTTTTTATTTCAGACGCAACGGTTGATACGGTGCAAATTACCGTGAAGATTGCTTTGGGCGCGATGAATGATATTATTCAGACTTTTCGCAGATACAACTATGAAATTGTCTCTGAGCACCACGAAGACAACTACATCAACAACTTGCGCGAGCGCTCGGATTATTTAGACAAATACCTGAATATTTAAAAACTTTTTTAATTCAGCGCCCATGAAAATTGCCATCTACGGACAATACTATCAAAACAGTACCGAGCCGATTATTCGGGATATTTTTGTGTTTTTCAACCAAAATCAGGTCGAGATGGTCATTGAAGCTGAATTTCTGCAGTTGTTGTATGACAAAGAAATCGTAAAGAAACCCTATAAAACTTTTAGTACCCACCATGAACTTGATGCATCATTTGATATGTTGCTCAGCATTGGCGGTGACGGAACCATTTTGCGCGCCACAACTTGGGTGCGTGATTCGGGTATTCCGATTTTGGGCGTCAACGCCGGAAGATTGGGTTTTTTGGCGACGGTTCCGAAAGAGGACATTGCGAGTTTTTTGCAATTGATCATTGAAAAAAAATATACCATCTCTGAGCGCAGTTTGCTTTCGTTGGAATGTTTCCCGGAAAATCCAGACATTCAACAACTCAACTTTGCGATGAACGAAATTACGGTGAGTCGCAAAGACACTACCTCAATGATTACCATTGACACGAGCCTTGATAACGAACATCTAAATTCATACTGGGCAGACGGGCTCATCATTGCTACCCCTACAGGTTCAACCGGTTATTCTTTGAGTTGCGGCGGACCGATTCTTACACCCGATGTAAATAGTTTTGTAATTACACCCATTGCTCCGCACAACCTTAATGCACGGCCGCTCGTGATTCCGGATAACCGCGAAATCAGACTCAAGGTTTCTGGCCGTGAAGAGTATTATTTGGTTTCGCTCGATTCAAGAATTACTTCGATTAAAAACGATTCAGAACTTTTGATCAAAAAAACTCCGTTTAAAATCAACATGGTTGAAATTTCTGAGGAAACCTTCTTCAAAACCTTGCGTGGAAAACTTCTTTGGGGTGAAGACAAAAGAAATTAATTGATATTTATACTACCAAGGCTTAGGTTCGCGTTTGTGTACTGCTTTTTCTGGGTAACTTTTGGTGTTTTAAGAGATAATTTATTTTAACATTATTAGCCATTTGATGCCTTGAAAGTGCTCATAATTATTATATTTGCACGCTATTTTTACATCGATGAATCGATTTTGGGTTTACATTCTTTGCATCTGCACCGCTTTGAGCGCTCAGGCACAAATACACGAGATTGGTGTATTTTTGGGCGGCAGTAATTTTATAGGTGATGTGGGCGCAACTGATTATGTAAAACCCAAACAACCGGCCTACGGAATTATGTATCGTTGGAACAAAAGCCCCAGACATTCATGGCGCTTTTCATACATTCAATCAAATTTGGTGGCTGATGATGCCGATTCAGAAATAGATGCACGTAAACAAAGAAATTACAATTTCAACAATGTGGTAAGAGAATTATCGGCCGGATTGGAGTTTGATTTTTTCAATTATGACATGCACGATTCTAAACCGCAAGCCACGCCTTATGTGCACACAGGCTTGAGTTATGTAATGTATGACGGGCTTTATTTTGCGAACGGAAAAGACAAAAGCGATGGGTCGCACAGTACTTTTGCCATTCCGATGACCGTTGGTTTTAAGGGCCGCGTATTTGATATTTTTGTATTGGGTTTTGAGGTAGGTGTTCGCATGACCTTTAGAGATGATTTAGACGGAAGCAATCCGACCAACAGCAAATACAAAGCAGCCAAATTTGGCAATTTAACCAGTAATGATTGGTATACATTTACCGGATTTACATTAACCTATACTTTTGGCGACAAACCTTGCTTTTGCGCCCAATAATAAATGAGTTTAAAAGAACAGATATTGACCGATAAATTACCGCAGCACATTGCCATTATTATGGATGGCAACGGCCGTTGGGCCAAACAAAAAGGTATGCTTCGGGCTTTTGGACATGAAAATGGTGCCAAATCTGTTCGAACTACCGTAGAAACTTGTGCACGATTGGGCATTGGTTATTTAACGCTGTATGCCTTTTCAACCGAAAATTGGAATCGACCTAAACTAGAGGTAGATACTTTGATGAAATTACTCATCAATTCGCTAAAAAAAGAGGTTAAAACGTTAACCGAAAACAACATTCGACTCAATGCCATTGGCAACTTAGATCTCTTGCCAAATTCTGCCAAAAAAGAATTGTTTGAAGTGATGGAATTAACCCAAAACAACAACCGAATGGTCTTAACCCTGGCTCTAAGCTATGGCTCGCAAGAGGAGATCATCAATGCGGTAAAAGCCATTGCCTTTAAAGTTAAAAATAATATAATTTCAACTGACGATATTGATGAAACAATTATTAATCAGCATCTTTACACGCAAAATTTACCGAATGTAGATTTGTTGATTAGAACCAGCGGAGAACAACGCATCAGTAATTTTTTACTATGGCAAATTGCTTATGCAGAGTTGTATTTTACTCCGGTTTTATGGCCTGATTTTCAACAGGAAGATTTATACGCCGCCATTGTCAGTTATCAAAAAAGAGAACGAAGGTTCGGAAAAACAAGTGATCAAATTAAATAGCTCTTTAGTGTTACTCAGAAATATAAAAATTTTACCAGTTCTGTTATTTTTTGTTGGTGTTCCTAAACTCATGGCACAAGATAATTCCGGCTTTGACCAGGGCACTAAATATATTTTAGGCGGAGTAAACGTTACCGGAAAAATCAGTTACAATGAACAAACGGTGGTCACTTTTGCCGGATTACACAAAGGTCAAGACATTACGGTTCCTGGAGAAGAAATCAGCAATGCCATTAAAAAGTTAGGCAAATTGGGCTTGTTTAGTGAAATTGATTTTTATGTGAATCGAATTGCCGGTGACAGTATCTTTTTAGAGCTCAACATCAATGAACTTCCAAAACTCAGCGAAGTAAAATTCTCAGGGATCAAGAAAAAGAAAACCGAGCAACTCATCAAAGACAACGGCTTAACCAAAGGAAAAGTAGTCAATGAAAACCTCATTACCACTACCCGAAATTACATCGAAAACAAATACAAAAAAGACGGCTTTTACAACACCAAGGTAACCATTCGCACGATTCCTGATACCACCAGCGGCAATGAGGTAAAAATGTTGGTGAGCATCTTTAAAGGAAACAAAATAAAAGTCAAAAGCATTGATTTTGAAGGCAATGAGAAATTCAGCGACAGCAAGTTGCGCAGCGCGATGAAAAACACCAAGCAAATCAATCCGATACGCATTTTTAAAGCCTCAAAATACATCAAAGAAAAGTACAAAGAAGACCTTACCAAAATCATTGATCAGTATAAAGAAAAAGGTTATCGCGATGCCAGAATTATTTCAGACACTGTAGCTTTTACCGAAGATAAAAAGCGATTGGCCATTAAAGTTAATCTAGAAGAAGGCCGAAAATATTATTTTGGCAATATTAAATTCTTAGGAAATACGGTCTACCCTGACAACGCTTTGCGACAGCTTTTGGGCATCAAAAAGGGCGATGTATACAATGGTGTATTGCTCGAGAAAAGAATTTCAGACAAATCAAAACCCGATGGTGAAGACATCACAAACTTATATCAAAACAACGGTTATCTGTTTTCAAACATCAATGCCGTTGAAGTGAAAACGGCCAATGACACCATTGATTTTGAGATTAGAATCATTGAAGGGCCTTTGGCATATTTCAATAAAATAACTGTAGTGGGCAATGACAAAACCAACGATAAAGTTATTTATCGCGAACTCAGAACCAAACCAGGGCAAAAATACAGCAAAGAAGAATTGGTTAGAACCATTCGTGAAATTGGTCAGTTGGGCTTCTTTGATCCTGAATCCATCGAACCGGTTTTTAAAAATGTAGATGCTGGTGCCGGAACCGTAGACATTGAATACAAATTGGTTGAAAAAGGTTCAAGCCAAATTGAACTTCAAGGTGGTTATGGCGGTGGCGGTTTCATTGGAACTCTCGGATTGTCTTTCAATAACTTTTCGGTAAAAAACATTTTCAAAAAAGAAGCTTATCATCCATTGCCTATGGGCGACGGACAAAAATTGGCTCTAAGACTACAAGGAAGTTCTTATTTCCAGACCTACAGTTTGTCTTTTAGCGAACCGTGGTTTGGCGGTAAAAAACCAATTAATTTCAGCGGTTCAATTGCTTACAGTAAGCAATATGCCAACACCATATCAGGAGTAGACCGCAGCCGATACTTTAATATTACAGCACTCAGCGTGGGAATCGCTAAAAGATTATCTGTACCCGATGATTTCTTTGTTTTGTCTCAAGGTTTGAGTTTTCAGTACTATGACTTGAACAACTACAATATTGGTTTGTTTACTTTCGGAAACGGAAGCGCCAGAAACTTTGCCTACACTATTGGTTTGAGCCGAAACAACAAAGGAGTGAATCCGATTTTTCCAATGTATGGTTCTGAATTCAGTGTTTCAGCCAAACTTACTCCGCCCTACTCTTTATTTGACGGAGTTGATTATGGTAACTTAGTAAATGAAGAAAAATATAAATTGCGCAACGAGACCAGCACTCCAATTGCAACTGCGGACGGAACCGGTACCATTTTACCGGGCGAATACATTGATGCCAACGGAAACAGAGCAGCAACTTACAAAGATGCAGCTGTAAATCAAGGTAAAATTGACCAAGTCAGATTTAGATTATTGGAGTATTACAAAGTTAAATTCAAAGCTGATTGGTTTACGCGTTTGTATGGAAAATTGGTGTTTAGAACTTTAAGTGAATTTGGATATCTGGGGGCGTACAATCAGAGCAGAGGTTTGGTTCCGTTTGAGCGATTCTATGTAGGTGGCGACGGTTTGGCCAATTTTGCACAAGACGGACGTGAGGTAATTCAATTAAGAGGATACCCCAACAACTCACTTTCAAGCACAAATGGTGGCCCTATATACAATAAATTTACCTTAGAACTGCGTTATCCTTTAACGCTCAAAGCGGCTGCATCAATATATATGTTGGCTTTTGCTGAAGCGGGTAATGCTTATGAGAATTTTAAGACTTATAATCCGTTTGAAGTAAAACGCTCTGCCGGAGCCGGTTTAAGAATATTCATGCCTGCTTTTGGATTATTGGGAATTGATTTTGGTTATGGATTTGACCCGCTTACAGGATCAACCAAACCAAACGGATTGGAAACACATTTTATAATTGGTCAGCAATTTTAAAATAAATATATTTGAAAACTTATTAAGTATCGAAACATTCTAGTGTATGAGAAATAAGCTGCAAATATTATTGATGATTCTGTTGATATCTACTATGACTCATGCACAGTCAAGAGGTATTAAAATTGGGTATATTGACATGGAATATATTCTTCAAAATGTACCTGATTATACCGAAGCCAAAAATCAATTAGAGCAAAAAGCGCAAAAATGGAAGCAAGAAATTGAAACCAAAAAAAATGAAATTGCCGGCCTCAAAGAGACTTTGGCTACTGAACGCGCTTTGTTAACCAAAGAATTGTTGGAAGAAAGAGAAGAAGAAATAGCCTTTCAAGAAAAAGAATTGCTTGATTATCAAGAAAAAAGATTTGGACCTAAAGGAGATTTGACATTACAAAGAGCTGTTTTGGCGCAACCGGTTCAAGACCAAGTATTCAACGCTGCTCAAGACATAGCCGAGGCTAAAAAGTATGATTTTATTTTTGATAAAACTTCTGATTTAACTATTCTTTTTGCAGCCAAACGCTATGACATCAGCGATCAAGTCTTGAGGGTTATCAATAGAACCAACAAAAGAAATCAGCTGACCAAAAAACAACTCAAAGAGGAAGAAGCCAAAGAAGCCAAAGAAAACATGGAAGATGAGAGTCCGGCTTTGGCAGAGAGAAGAAAAAAATTGGAAGAGAAAAAAGCGCAACGCGATAAGTTAATTGCCGATAAAAAAGCTGCTTTAGAACTCAGAAAACAAGAGCAACAAGCTGCGAAAGAAGGCCGAAAAACAGGCACTGCTGCCAAATCCTCTGTGAAAAATTCTGAAAATAACGAAAAAGCTACTGATTCGCTTCCGACCAAAACAGTTGCGAAAAGACCAGAAGCCAAACAGCGCGAACCCCGAGTCGTAGACAGTACCGCCATAGTTAAAAAACAAAAAACAGCTGAAGAAAGGGCGCAAATTCTTGCTGATAGAAAAAAAGCTTTAGAAGAGAAAAAACAAAAAGCTCTAGAAGCTAGAGAGGCCGCCAAAAAAGCTCGTGAGGACAAGAAAAAACCTCAAGAACAAACTGAAACACCTAATAATCAAGATAAAGCAAATTAATTAATACATTAAAAATGAAGAAACAATTCAGAAATTTAGCAATCATCACTTTTGTTGTTGTTCTAGGAAGTTTTAAAGCAATCGCTCAAGCTAAAATCGCCCATGTGGATGTAAGTGAAATCATGGCTAAAATGCCTGCTATGTTAGACGCTCAAAAGCAATTAGAAAAACTCAGCGGCACATATGATTCAGAATATAAAACCATGGTTGAAGAATACCAAGGAAAGATTAAAAAATACGATCAAGAAGCGGCTACTGTAACCGATGCAGTTAATGAAACGCGTACCAAAGAAGTGCAAGACATGCAAAAAAGAATTGTTGATTATCGCGACAATGCTCAAAAAGAATTGCAACAAAAAGAGGCTGATATTGTAAAACCAATCATGGAAAAAGTAAAAGCTTCTATTCAAAAAGTAGGTAAAGCGAAGGGCTACCAATACGTTTTAAATTCTGAAGGTTTGTTGTTGACTGATGGTCCAAACATTACTGCAGATGTTAAAAAAGATTTAGGTTTCTAAAAAACCAAAAAACAATCATTTAAACTACTCCATTTATCAATTTTAGATGGGGTAGTTTTTTTTTACCTTTGATTCATGATCAACGCACAACCCATAGGACTTTTTGATTCGGGCGTAGGAGGCACATCTATTTGGGCTGCTATTCACGATTTAATGCCTTATGAAGATACCATTTACTTGGCCGACAGCAAAAACGCACCTTATGGCTTAAAGACCAAAGACCAAATCATAGCTTTGAGCATGAAGAATACTGAATATCTGCTCAGCCGAAATGCCAAAATTATAGTTGTTGCCTGTAACACCGCCACCACCAACGCCATCAAAGAGCTGAGAGCAAAATACGACGT
Source organism: Flavobacterium sp. (assembly GCA_027484725.1). Taxonomy (GTDB): domain Bacteria; phylum Bacteroidota; class Bacteroidia; order Flavobacteriales; family Flavobacteriaceae; genus Flavobacterium. The sequence continues at coordinate 140,273 of JAIXSK010000018.1, forward strand.
TCCCTTTATTGGTATTGAGCCTGCTATTAAACCCGCTGTACTTCACTCCAAAACCCAAAAAATAGGCATCTTAGCTACCAAAGGAACCTTGAGTAGTGAACTGTTCAATAAAGCGGTTGAACTGTATCACGAAACAGTCATTATAGAACAAATTGGACACGGTTTGGTTGAATTGATTGAAAATGGAAAACTCAATTCTCCTGAGATGACAAAGTTGCTTCATACCTATGTAGACCCAATGATGCAACAAGGAATTGACTATTTAGTTCTGGGCTGTAGCCACTATCCGTATTTGATACCACAGCTCAGAGAAATTCTTCCGCCTCATATTCAAATTATTGATTCTGGCCAAGCAGTGGCCAAACAAACGTTTCATGTATTAAAAGAAAAAGCCGGACTCCAAAATCCGACTCATGTAGGAAAAACTGAATTTTATTCTAATTCGAATCCACAAGTACTGAGCGACATTTTAAATAATCAGTATACAACTTCTTATTTAGATTTCTGATTTAGGTTCTTTAAACCAACTTGAATACATCACATAATTATTAGAAATTCTTTCAATTTCTCCGGCAAAATCTGAGACGTCAATATCTTTGACTTTTTTAGCCGGAACTCCTGCAAAAATAACCCCCGAGGGCACATGTGTGTTTTGAGTAACTACAGAGCCGGCCGCAATAATTGAATTGCTTTCAACAACACAATTATCCATAACAATGGCGCCCATCCCAATAAGAACATGATCGTGAATGGTACAACCGTGTACAATTGCATTGTGCCCAATCGAAACATTATTGCCTATTTTGGTTGGATGCTTTTGATACGTACAATGAATAACCGCACCGTCTTGAATATTAACTTTGTCACCAATTTCAATACTGTTTACATCTCCGCGTACCACAGCATTGAACCAAACGCTACATTCTTTACCCATGCTTACTTGACCAATAATGGTTGCATTTTCGGCAATAAAACAATCTTCTGGGATCATGGGACTATGCCCGTTGACTTCTTTAATAATCATATAAAAAAAATCCCGACAGGAAATCGGGACTATAATTTTATGGGTTAATGGCCGGACAGTTACAGTGATATTTTTCTGGTTGACAGAATAGATTCATCCCTAAAGTGAGCTGGTGAAATCCTCCGTTGTCAAATCTAACCGCACCGGTCACGACTGAATATGTATAAGCAATCATGTAGTTTTTGTAATTGAAACCCACGATGGGTGTAATGTACTGCAGTTTTTGGGTTTTGGTTGTTCCACTTTGAACATAATCCGCACCATCTAAACTTCTTCTATACGATATACCACCCCAAACTTTACCCATATCCAAAGCCTTATAGGTTTTTAAGTTGATGTCAAATGTTTTCTCTTTGGTTTCATTTACTGATTGAAACATCACCGAAGGCTCCCACAACCAACCATCTTCTTGTCCAAAAACATATCCGGCATTGATGATGAATTTGCGAATGTCATCTGACTCATATTCTGAATATATTTTTCTTCTGGTTTCAATGGCATTCTTTACCGTAGCATGAATGTAAAACTCTAGGTAATTATAAGACATCCCAAAATCAACATTGAAATAAGAATATTTTTGAACGATGTTTCCTACCAAAGGGTCAAACTCGCGAAACTCGCTTTCGTCTAATGAGCTTTGTGTAAAACCGGCGCTCAAACCAAATGATAATTGATTCAAATCAACCATATCGCGTGAAAACATAATATGGTGCGCATACGTTGCTTTGAGCCCTTTTTGTGAGTGAAAACCGTTCTTATCATTGTAAACAATAACCCCAGCGCCTGATTGTTCGCCAATTTTTCCGTTAAAGCTTAATGTTTGTAGTGCAGGAGCGTCTTTTTGACCAAACCATTGTTGACGAGCAGTCATTCTCAATTTAGCACAATTGGCAGCTCCCGCCATAGAAGGATGCAATAAATAATAGTTGTCTGACAGATAATCTGAATAAACTGCAATTCCTTCCTGTGAAAAAGATACTTGCGAAGCCAATACTGCAATGAACAACAATAATTTCTTAATACTCATTTTATTTTTATCGTTTAAGTGAAAAATGGGACTTAAATTCTCTCTCTACTCCGTTTTCTTTATAAAACACCTCAAACCAATAATCGGTAGCCGGAACCGGTGATCCGTCGATGGTTCCATCCCAGCCCTCGGATGAAGGTCTTATTTCTTTCAGGAATTTTCCATACCGGTCAAAGATATAAATTTTTGCATCGACTTGGTTAGATATTTCAAAAATATTCCATGTGTCGTTATACCCGTCGCCGTTTGGT
>JAIXSK010000013.1 GCA_027484725.1 Flavobacterium sp.
ACACCCAACGGAAGTTCTTTGCTAACCGTAGAAGGAAGTGGAACAAATGTGTATACCAATATTCTTTCCACCCAAGAAACCGGTGTTCTCTTTGGAGCCAGCGGGTCGTCGGCCAATGGGGGCGTGATTTACAACCCCGTCGCCTATCCCAACAGCATGACTTTCCGAACCGGCGGAAATACCAATAGAATGGTCATCGGATCTACCGGAAATGTGGCTATTGGGAATTTTAATCCTGATTTTCCGCTGCAATTTTCAGGTAATCTTGGGGACAAAATTAGTCTTTACGGAAGCGCCGGGCCGCACTTCGGTTTCGGGATACAGAATAGTTTACTGCAAATTCATTCCTCAATTGCTTCCGATGACATCGCTTTTGGATACGGAACCAGCAGTGCTTTTACTGAACTGATGCGCATCAAGGGCAACGGGAACGTTGGGATTGGGACGAATCCGGTATTTCCGCTTCATTTCAGCGACGGCTATGGCGATAAAATTTCCCTCTGGGGAAGTACAGTGAGCAATCATTACGGGTTTGGAATCCAAAACAAATTACTGGTGATCCATTCCGATTACGATTTCAGCGACATTGCCTTCGGATATGGCAACGCTACTTCGTTCAACGAAAAAATGCGCATCAAAGGCACCGGAGAAGTGGGCATCGGAACCAGTACACCCACTGCTGAACTTGAAGTGAACGGCTTTACCAAAATGGGTAGCACGGCTCCTGCGGTTAAAATGATCAAACTCACCGGAACTACTGCCAGTACTCAAGGTACACAAACCGCGATTCCGCATGGGCTCACCAGCTCTAAAATACTCTCGGTGAATGTTTTGGTAGATTACGCTGCCGGTGCGAGTGTGCCGCCATCATACAATGGTTCGGCAGGTTATGAGTATGATTACTTTATCACCACAACTTCTATTACGGTTTGGCCAAAATCCGGGAATTCAATCAATATATTGTCTAAAGCAATTCGTATTTTGGTTACTTATGAAGAATAAGGGTTGACAGAAGAATGCTCGGGCAAGCTGATGCGAATAGTCGTTCCTCGTCCAATTTGACTTTGCACCTCAATCTCAGCGTTGATGGCTTTGGCCAAATCGCGAATTAGATGCAGCCCTAAACCCGATTGAATACCCACGACCTCGCTTTCATCATATAAAGCTTTGAATTGAGATTGGTCGGCACCCGGGCCATTATCGGTGATGGAAAAAACAACTTTCTCGTCTTGCTTAAAAACCTTCCAAACCACTGACGGATTTGAGGTTTCGCTGAGCGCTTTTAAAGCATTTCCTGTTAAATTTCGGATGATTGTTTTTAAATAATCTTTGTCGGTACAAACTTCAAGATTCTGCGGGTTTTTAAATTCGATTTTTATTTTTTCTGAGCCGAAATATCGCTGTGTATCTTCAAAAATTTCACGGACCAAAAACTGGGTGCGCCGTGGCTCAAACCTTTCCATTTGGCCTTTGCTCCAAAGCAGTAAATCTTCCATAGAATGCAGCAGATTTTCTGCCGATGTTAATGTGGTCTGCTCAATGCGGCTTTTGGTAGCTTCATCCAATAAATCAGGACTGTCTTTTTGCAAGTGTAAAAAATTAATCAAATTAGAAACCGGGCTGCGCAAATCGTGATTCAAAATACTGAAAAACCTTGTTTTTACTTGGTTCGCTTGATCTAATTCTGTGTTTAAAGCTACCAGTTTTTGGTTGTTTTTCTTTCGGATGTGGTTCTGATATAACAGCAAACCTCCGATGCAAAGCAGTAGAAAAATTCCGCCAGACAAATACCACTTTTGTTTTTCTTTTTGCTCGATGACCAATTTGTTGACCGCAATTTCTCGGTCTTTCTTGACTAATTTTTCACGGTTTTCAAGTTCAGCAATTTTGTTTTTGTTTTCTTGTGAATACAAAGAATCGCTTAACTGATGGTATTCTTTTTCAGTCTGATAAGCCTTTGGATATTGACCCAGCGCGGCATACACCTGAGCGATTATTTTCTGAGATTCAATTAAATTGGTGATGTTGTCTGAGCGTTTTGATTTTTCAATGGCTTGTTCTAAATAACTTTGGGCTTGCAGCAGATATTTTTTTTTGAGCGCAGGATTGACTTTTTCAGCAGTTGATTTTTCAAAATAAATCTTCCCGATTTGCCCCAAATTATTCATGGACATAATGTTGTCCGGGCTGATTTCGTTCCAGAATTTTTGGGCTTTTTCACGAGTCAGAAGCGCATCGTCTCCTTTTTTTATATTGGCCCAATTGGTCAATGTCCAGGCCGAACCAATGGTGTACTTAATTTTTTCTGAAAGCACATATGAACGTGCAAAATATTGATCAGACAAATCATCGCTTCCCATCATGCTGTAGGTTTCGCCCAACGTAGCATAGGCTAGACTCAAAATTCTTTCATCATTGAGTTTTTGCGCACTAGCCAACGATTTTTTGCTAAACTCCAGTGCCTTTTCATAATTCTGCTGATCGAGGTACAGCATGGTCATGTTGCGATAATTCTGCTCTAATAATTTGAGGTCATTGATTTTTTGGCAAAGCTCAATTGATTTTAAACAATAGGCTGCTTGTTGTGTAAAATCGGCTTTGTATTGATAAACCAACGATTGATTGAAGTAGAAAAAAGCAAGGTTTTTATATGATTTGTTCGCTTTTGTGCGTTGAATGCCTCGGCTGATAAACATTTGAGCCGAATCAACTTCAGCCAATCCCAAATAAGCGCTGGTAATGGCCCGAAGTGCAGTTTCAGTAGCTTCTTCCGGTTTGCTTTCTGGTGATGAAAGCAGGCTTTTGCATAGTTTTAAAGAGTTTTCAAAATCTGAAGCCTTGTTGTATTCAATAGCTTTATTGGCTTGATCCAGCCAATATTTATTGTTTTTTTGGGTTTGCTGCGCCGATGAAAAAAGCGAAAAGGCAAGTAAAAAAAAGGCAAGTTGTTTCATAAATTAAAGCAAGCTAAGATTGTCTTTGAAGGCATTGCCCAACGGAAGTTTGACTTGGTTGGTCAATACCAATTCACTGCTGCCAATGCGTTGCACAAACTGTTTTCGAACCGCGTAACTTCGATGAATGCGCACAAATGAACTAAAATGTTCTTCTTTGAGCAAATTACCCATGCCCGAAAAAACACAATATCGCTTTTGTGGTGTTACCAAAATGCAATAATCCTTGAGCGCTTCAATATATAAAATGTCGTAGAGTTTTACTTTTACTTTTTCGTAACCGTCTTTGATGTAGATAAAATCATCGCCAAAACTACTTTCGTACAAATGCGCCTTTTTTTTGATTTCGAGAAATTCCTCAATGCGCGCCACAGTCTGAGCGAAACGTTCTTCGCGCAGCGGTTTTACAATGAAATCTAAAGTTTCGAGTTCAAAACTCTCAGCGGCGTGCTCGGGATGCGAAGTGATGAACACGCACACCGGAATATCCATGAGTTTTTTCCGAAGTTCTAATCCGCTCAGCAAAGGCATATCGATGTCTAAAAAAAGAATGTCAATGGGTTGTTTTTCAGCCACCGCAAAAGCAGATTGGGCTGATGAAAAATGACCGATGATGTTCAGAACCGCAAACTTTCGGGCGATAGAAATAACTTTCAGTCGCGCTACTTCGTCGTCGTCAACAATCAGACAATTGAACTTTCTCATTGAACCAAAGTATTGAAAAAAAATCAATATTCGTCTATTAGTTGGCCTGTTCGTCTAGATTTTTTAAATGCGTTTTAGTGCAAGAGTAATTTTGAATCACAATAGACAAATCAACTGTCCAATTCAAATTTTAATCAATTCAATCATGAAGAAAATTTTACTCTTTTTAATTTTTATGTTTCCTCAGTGTTTTATAGCTCAGAACAATATAGGCAAATCAATCACAGCTATTTGTGGCAACGGTATTGTTGAACCCGGCGAAGAATGCGATGGAACGCCCGGTTGCACCAGTAGCTGTACTTTAATTCCCGCCGGAACTTTTTTTGTAGAACCCAATTATGGCATAAAAAACAATATTAGCCTTAATCCTAATTTAAAAACGGCCAATCGTGGCATAAAGTTAAACTCTGCCACCAATGCTTTCTACATGACTACTAATTGGAATTATGAAGGGCAAAACTATGCTTATGGTGGTTCAACAAGCATTGATGATGCGGGTGTTATAGATTATCAGTGGTACAACGAATCGTCTAATGGCGGTTTAAATCTCAACAAGAACTTTCCACTACCGATTATAGAAAACGATTATGTTTCTAATTTAATTGGTGAGGGAATAAACTTAAAAGGAATTGAAATAAGACAAATCACTAATCCGAGTATTTCAAAAACGACCATTATACCTTTTGATATAGGCGAAAATGATTTCGATATTTTTGCCGCTACCACACAAGCCGATGGGAAAATTCTTCTGGCAGGAAGATGTGTGCTCTCGCAAGGAAGAATGATCATTATTCGTTTGAATCCTAATTATACTTTTGATACCACATTTAATGTAACTGGTTATGTCAAACTTGCTTTTGGAAGTGATTGTCAAGCAAGAGCAATTGGTGTGCAATCAACCGGGAAAATAATTGTTGCCGGTCATCGAACATCGCCTGGTTCTCAAGGAATTGTAGCCAGACTAAACACAAACGGAACACTCGACACTACTTTTGGAAACAATGGTTACAACAATTTTAATTATGAAGTGACCACTCAAGACAACTTTTTTTCTTTAAGCGATCTTTCAGAAGTGTATTCGTTGCATATTACCAGTGCAGACAATATTTATTTGTCAGGAACCGGCAGCACCACAGCTTTGTGGAACGGAAAGTCAATCCCAGCGTTCCACGGATTTACAGCCAATGGCGCCCATTTGATGGGTATGAACGATTTAACGCATACAACAGCAACATCATTATTTAATGTTGATGGAAGCGCCTATAAAATTTTAGCCAATTCGGATCAATCTTTCTATTTGGGTGGATTTTCTGTAACAACAAACAATAAAGGACTGTATTTGCAACGATTTGATGCAGCCGGAAATGTTGATGTGAGTTTTAATTTTAAAACAGGAACCGCTCATGCATTTTATGATTTAACTACCGGCGATGATATCATACATGACATGGCCCTGCAAAATGATGGGAAAATTATATTGGTAGGCGAAAGCAACAACGCTGGATTTTATACCAGAATAATGGATGTTTCACTAAATACACCATCATTTGAAACTAAAAATGAAACCGTTGTTTTGTCGCCCAATCCGGTTTCAAATAGCTTAAATCTTCAATTTGAAAATAACCTAAATCAAGAACTTAAAATTGTAATTGTTGATATACTTGGTAAAGAAGTTTACTCAAATTCTAATCCGGATATCAATGCTCAAAATAGCATCACAATTAATAATCTGGATATCTTATCAAACGGAATATTTTTTATAAAAATAATTTCCCACACCAATACTCAAACTATAAAGTTCATTAAGAAATAACGGTACGGAAAGTAATTATTTCGCAACCATGACTTATTAATAAAGGCATGGTTGCATTTTTAACAATTGACAATGATGAAAAAAACAACACTTATATTATTCTTGGCCATTACCTCGATTTCATTCGGGCAAAAAAAATGGTTTTCAACCTATCAAGATTCAATAGCTTTAGTTAAAGATGCGAATGCGGTCACTCAAAAATTTACGAGTGATTTAAAAAAAATTGATCCTACGATAAAATTTGACATCAAAACCATACTCAACACCACGCCTTATTTAATATTTTTCTATAAAGATGCGGCCAATATTCCGCTGTGGGAACAAGTAATTCCCGAGCAAAAACAATTCTTCTACCAACTTGCAGGAAATGAAAAGGAAGGTAAAAAAGTATTCGGTTTGTTTTTTAACGGATTTTATTTGCCTCACGAGTTAGGACATGCTTTTGATTACATTCTTCACGGTGACGTTAAAAATTCTTATGAAAGCGAATATTTAGCCAATACCATTGGATTTTTATGGTGGAAAAAACAACACCGCGATACCGAATTAAAGCAATGTTATGAGTATGCCAAAAAAATGTGGGCACAGCTTCCCAATCCTGTTCCTGAAGGAAGTACCGTAGAAAAGTATTTTGCAGAAAATTACGAGCAAGCTACTCAAGATCCATTCGTTTATGGCTATTTACAATTCAAACAATTCATTGATTTATACGAAAGTAAAAACCTGCCTGATTTTGATACATTCATCAAAAATGAACTGAATAAAAAATAAAACACAATGAAGAAGTTTGTATTTATTTTGGTTGTGTTTGCTTTTACTTCAATCAAAGCGCAAGTGGGCATCAATACAACAGTGCCCAATGCTCAACTTGAAATCAAATCGAGCGACCAAGCCAATCCTGATGTTACCGATGGAATATTGATTCCCAAAGTAGATGCTTTTCCGGTGACCAATCCGACCATAGATCAAGACGGAATGTTGGTTTATTTGACCACCGATGTTGGTGCCAACTTAAAAGGATTTTATTATTGGGACGATGCAACTACTGCTTGGATTTCGATTTCAAAAGACAATAAAGCTTGGTCAGTCGATGGAAATTCCGGAACGACTCCAGCAACAAACTTCATCGGAACCTCCGATAATCAGGATGTCATTTTCAAGCGCAACAATATTTTTTCTGGATTGCTCTCCAATTTCAATACCGCTTTTGGGGTCGATACTCTCAACAAAACCACCAGCACGGGTGGATTCAATTCGGCTTTCGGAAGCTGGGCTTTGCGAAGCAACACCACCGGAAGCTACAACACGGCGGTAGGCGAAACTGCTTTGGCGAGCAATACCACCGGGAATTACAATACCGCCCTTGGGCTTTCTGCCCTAAGCGAGAATGTCACAGGCAGCGATAATTTGGCTTTGGGCGCGTATGCCTTGGCGCAAAATGTTTCCGGAGATCAAAATATTGGCATCGGAAGTCGAGCGTTGTCTAGCAATATTAGTGGCTCTAACCTCACCGCAGTTGGCAGCAAAACCTTGGCTGACAATACTTCAGGAGTTGAAAACACAGCCATCGGATACGAGTCTTTGAGGTCCAATACCTCCGGAAATTACAGTACCGCCACAGGAATCTATTCGCTCCATTTGAATACCACCGGAACCGAAAACACGGCTCATGGCGCCTATGCGTTGCAATCTAATACCACGGCCAGTTATAATGCTGCTTTTGGAACCAATGCGCTGCGATCGAATACAATTGGCGAAGAAAACACAGCTATCGGGTCTTATTCGCTGATGAATAACACAACGGGTAGAGAAAACACGGCTATAGGCACAAGTGCTCTTAGAGCCAACACATCGGGAGCATACAATGTTGCTGTGGGACGCAGGGCTATGTTTTCAAGTTATGGAGGTTCTTTTTGCACAGCAATAGGTTATCATTCTTTATACTCTCAAACTAATGGATATTCCAATACAGCCATGGGTTATGTTGCCTTATGTTATAATACTACTGGAAAATATAACGTAGCGATTGGGACGAATGCGATGAATATGAACCTTACTGGCGAAGAAAATGTTGCGGTAGGAAATTATACATTAGGGTTCAACGAAACTGGTTTTGGCAATACGGCAGTGGGTACGAGTGCAGGAATAAATGTCCCTAATGGAATTTCAAATACAGTGTGTTTAGGGCGTGTAGTGGGTTGGGCAACTACCGGAAGCAATAATGTCAACATTGGCAATTTTTCTCAAACAAGCATTGGCGGCCAGGTCAATTGGGCCACTTATTCAGATGCGCGCATCAAAAAAAATGTACAAGAAAACGTGCCCGGTTTGGCTTTTATAAAGCAATTGAAGCCGGTAACGTATCATTTAGACATCCGCAAACAATACGAAATCGCCAATTTGGGTAAGCCCGATCAATCAGCTGATTATCCTGAAAAATACGACATTGAAAAAATTACGCAAACCGGTTTTCTAGCGCAAGAAGTCGAAGCGGCAGCTCAAAAATCAGGATATAATTTTAGCGGTGTTGAAGCGCCAAAAGACGGAAAAGGATTGTACAAATTGCGTTATGCAGAATTTGTGGTACCACTGGTCAAAGCCGTTCAAGAGCAACAAGAACTCATTCAAGAACAACAAACCAAAATTCAAAATCTAGAAAACAGGCTTCGCGCCTTAGAAGTATTGTTAAACAAATAAAATCCACCGAGCCAAAACCAACTTTTACTATCTTTGGCTTCATGGTAAAAATCGAACAACAAAAAGAGCTTATTTCGGGCTTTAAGCATCTCGAACTTCTGGCGCATCAAGTGGTCGAAGGTTTTATTTCGGGCATGCACAAATCTCCATTTCACGGATTTTCCGCTGAATTTGCCGAACATAAAGTCTACAATACCGGCGAAAGCACCAAACACATTGATTGGAAGTTATACGCCAAAACCGATCGCCTTTATACCAAAACATTTGAGGAAGAAACCAATTTGCGCTGTCATTTGATTGTCGATAATTCTTCCTCTATGCATTACCCAAAACTCAAAGAAGGGCAGCCTTTTTTTGAAAGCAAAATCGGGTTTTCAGTGCTGGCTTCGGCCGTTTTGATGAATTTGCTCAAAAAGCAACGCGATGCTGTTGGGCTCAGTGTTTATTCAGATAATTACGAATATTATGCACCCGAAAAAGGCAGCGATCGTCACCACCGAATGATCTTGGACAAACTTGAAGATATGTTGCAAAAACCAGCAGTGACCAAAACCACTGACACGGTTACTTTTTTGCACCAGATTGCTGAGAAAATCCACCGTCGCTCCATGATTATTTTGTTTGCCGATATGTTTCAAGGCGGCGATGACGCAGCTTTGTTCAATGCACTGCAGCACCTCAAACACAACAAACACCGCGTAGTACTTTTTCATGTGATTGATGATAAAACCGAAGTTCAATTTCAGTATGACAGCGCTCCGCGCAAATTCATTGACCTCGAAAGCGGCGATGAAGTCACACTTTTTTCAAACAATATTCAAGAACAATACGAATCAGGCGTACGCGCCTACTTTAAAAAAGTAGCGCAAACGTGCGCGCAAAATAAAATCAAATACGTACCGGTCAATGTGGGAGCCGATTTTGAAAAAATACTCACAACCTACCTAATTGAAAAACAAACTTTTAGATAGAAATAAATAAATAAGTCAAATATTTTTACGGATTCTCTTGCAGGTTTAGATTTCTGTAGTATATTTGCATCCGCATTACAGCGAGGTCTGGTAGTTCAGTTGGTTAGAATGCCGCCCTGTCACGGCGGAGGTCGCGGGTTCGAGTCCCGTCCAGACCGCAAAAAGGTTAAAGGTTTTCGGAAACGAAAACCTTTTTTTCCGAAAAGCATTTAAGACAGTTGTGTTGTTTTCGATACACTTCTAACAGAGTGTATCAGGTTTAGTAGTTAGACCAATGAAAAGCTTTCCACTTTTGTGGATAGCTTTTTTCTTTTTAGGGCATTTGCAATCGCCACAAAGGGCAAACTATTTTTTGAAGTTTTATAAAATAAAATTGTACTTTTAGTCCGGTTTTTAAAACACATCGGCAAGCTCGGGGTATGAAAAATACAGGTTTAACGCTTTTACTGCTTCTGCTGACATTGGCTTCGTGTCAATACTTCAACCGTCCGGTGCCCGATGCTGATACGCTTTTAGAAAAAGAACTCAAATCCATCAATTGGAACCAAGTTGACGAGTGGCCGGGCTTTGACAACTGCGATTCACTTACTGATAAAAGCCAAAAAAACGAGTGTTTTCTCAGTCAGCTCAACCAGCTCATTCAAGAAAAACTCAACACCGATACATTAGCCATTTTGTATCCTGAAATTGATACGCTACAACTCAAAGTCACCGTACTGCCCAACGCGAGTTTTGAATTTGCCACACAAACCAATCAAGCCAATCCATACAATACAGCTACTTTAGACAGTATATTTAAAGCGCGTTTGGTTGATTTTCCCAAAGTGCATCCGGCCACCAAACGAGGCCTTCCGGTCAAAACGCAGTTTGTTCTGCCGGTGATTTTAAATGTAGCGGAGCGTTAGTTTTTTTAGAAGCTGATCCGGCTGTACATTTTATCTTTTGCGCTGAACCCCAGCACAAAAGGATGCCATTCCCATCCGGGCTAGGGCAGTCGTTACACTTTATAATCACGGCCTTTCCACCGATATGTTCCGATCAATGAAGCCAAAGCCACCACCGTACAAAAAACCGGATACAGCACACTGGCCGGCAGCCAAATCCACATGGTTTTACCGGTTAAAAACCGATGCGCCGGAGCCGTCATCAAGTAATCAGCAACTATTTTTAAACCCCAAACAGCAGCCGTCATTTCATAAGACATCCATCCGGCACAACCCAAAACAGCCGCAAGTACTAAAGCTAAGTTGGCTGCAAAAGTCATCAGTGCCAAATCGCGACCAAAAAGGCGAGTGTAGCTCGAGGCTTTGGCTGCCCATCGAATTCTTTGGCTTAAGAGTTTGCGCCAACTTTTTTCGGTTTGGGTTTTTACGATGGCTTGTTTTGCCTTGAGATAATGCACTTTTTCAGGGAATTTCTGCGCCGCTTTTTGCAACAAAAACACATCGTCGCCACCGGGCTGATGCAGCGAACCCTCAAAACCACCCAAGTCGTAATACAGTTTTTTAGTGTAACCCAAATTGGCAGCGTTGGCCATAAATGGCAATCCAAAGCCAAAACTTCCGATGGTTACGGCTTGTAAACTGGCCAAATCCAGTTGCTGAAAATGCCCTAAAAAACCACGCGCTTTTTCATACATCACCGGAGCCGCAATCATCTCGGGTTCTTGTTTCTGAATATAGGCATCCAAGGTGCTGAGCCATTCTTTCGGGAGCGAACAATCAGCATCGGTGGTCAAAATCCAACTGCCCAAAGCAATCGGAATCGCTCTGGCAATCGCATCTTTTTTGGGCGAACCTGATCGGCGAATATTTTCTAAAAGTGTCACATGATACAAACCGTGGTTCATTCGCCATTGATATACGATTCGCTCAGAACCATCGCTTGACGCATCGTCTACCAAAATAATTTCAAACAATTCCAACGGATAATTGAGTTCTTCTATACTTTGCAGCAATCGCGGCAAGTTTTCTGCTTCATTTCTGAAAGGAACCACGACAGAAAAATGCGTTTTGGGTGTGGTATTTTGCAGGTGAAAAGTCTTGATTTTTCGGAAACCGCTTATGAGTTGTCCCAGCGTCACCGAATAAATAACAACAATCATCAACAATGTAATACTCATGATTTGGTTTTAAAATTCAACACAAAATAACTGCCAATCACCACCGGAATCACCACGTTCAAAAACCACATCAGCGCTGTGATCAAAACCGGAATCCAATCATTGATGCCCAATTTACCAAAAAAAAGTACAGCCATACTGCCTTTGAGCGCAAAATCCAGAAACTGAAAACTCGGCAGCGATGAAGCCAAAAAATACACACTTGTAATGCCCGACATGAGCAGCCAATAAGGCTGTTGCACGTTAAAAACCAAAAATAAGAAATAGTATTGATGCGAGAAAACCAAGTAACGGCCCAGACCAAGCAACATGTTTTTGCGGTGAATTTCTCGCGGAATTTCGTTGATTTTTTCAATTAATTTCTCAACAGAATAACCGCGAATTGTAAAACTTCTGCTCAAAAACAGCACTGTAATTACTACAGCGAATCCGGCTATTGATGCGCCTACAACCCAATTGGGAACCATCTGAAAATAGGCGTTAAAGCAAAGCAATCCCAAAAGGCCAAAACCAATGGTGAGCAGCATTTGAACACCGTTGCAAATTAAATTCAAAAAGACAATTCTTTTGGTGTGCGCTTTAGGATAAAACAAAGCTTTCCCGGCGTATTCCCCGAGTCCGTTGGGGGTAAAAATCCCCGCGGTGAGTGCGCCCAAAACCTGAGCGGCGGCCTGACCCAAACTGATTTTTTCAAATGAACTTACCAGCGTTTGCCATTTGAGAATCTCAAAAAAACGGTTCAAGAAACTCAGCAAAATCAAAAACAGTATACCTGCCCAACTAAGATTTTGCGCCAGTAATTGCTGCACATTTTCTATACGCAAAGCCGTATTCTGTTGCAGTTGCTTGTAGATGAAATAAAAGGCTGCGCTTACAATCAAAACTTTGATGGTAAAGACCAAGAATTGTTTAGCTTTGTGTGCAACTGCTGTCATGGGCGCAAAAGTAAACATTTTGCATTGCCTTTGACTTTTTAAATCATCCATCGTGTCTAACGAGCGCATTATATTAGGAATTGACCCCGGAACCACCATTATGGGATTTGGACTCATCAAAGTGGTCAACAAAAAAATGGAATTCATCCAACTCAACGAACTGCTCTTGAGTCAATACGACGATCATTACCTCAAACTCAAAAAAATATTTGAGCGCACCATTGAACTCATTGATACTTACAGTCCGGATGAAATTGCCATTGAAGCGCCGTTTTTTGGCAAAAATGTGCAATCAATGCTCAAGCTCGGTCGGGCGCAAGGTGTGGCGATGGCGGCGGGTTTATCGCGCGAAATTCCGATTACCGAATACGAACCCAAAAAAATCAAAATGGCCATTACCGGCAACGGAAACGCCAGCAAAGAGCAAGTGGCCAAAATGCTGCAACAATTGCTCGGCCTTAAAACCTTGCCCAAAAACCTCGATTCTACCGATGGTTTGGCGGCAGCGGTTTGTCATTTTTTTAATTCCGGAAAAGTGGTGGGCGGAAAAAGTTATTCGGGTTGGGAAGCTTTTGTGAAACAAAATGAAAACCGCGTTGGTTAATTTATAGAAATGTCGGGCATTTATATTCACATTCCCTTCTGCAAACAAGCTTGTCATTACTGTGACTTTCACTTTTCGACTACACACAAAAAGAAAGAAGAAATGGTTCAGGCGCTGGTGCAAGAAATTCATTTGCGTCGAGCTGAACTCGCAGATGAGCCGGTGGAAACCATTTATTTTGGTGGCGGAACTCCGAGTATCTTATCAACAGCCGATGTACAGCAAATCATTCAAGCCGTTTACCATTGTTTTGAGGTAATTGAAAACCCTGAAATTACCCTTGAAGCCAATCCGGATGATTTGTCTTTGGCGGTTTTACAATTGTACAAAGAAATGGGAATCAATCGGCTCAGTATTGGGGTGCAATCATTTTTCGACGATGATTTGCAGCTCATGAACCGGGCGCATTCAGCAGCAGAGTCATGGGCTTGTTTGCCAATAGCCCAAACGCTTTTTGACAACATCACCATTGATTTAATCTACGGAATTCCGGGCATGTCGCTTGAAAAATGGCAGCAAAATGTACAAATGGCACTATCGCTCAAAATTCCGCATATATCGAGTTATGCGCTCACGGTTGAACCCAAAACGGCTTTGCACAAAATGGTTTCGTCCGGACAAGTGGCGCAACCCAGCGATCAATCAGCACAAGAGCATTTTTTGTATTTAACTGATGCGCTTCAGGCGGCTGGTTTTATTCATTATGAAATATCCAATTTTGCGCGTGAAGGTTATTTCTCGAAGAACAATTCTGGGTATTGGTTGGGTAAAAAATATATTGGAATCGGGCCATCGGCACACAGTTACAACGGAAAAATGCGCAGTTGGAACATCGCTAATAATTCTTTATACCTCAAAGCGATTGCGTCAGGAATTTTGCCTTCTGAATCCGAAACGCTGACTTTTGAAGACCGATACAACGAAGCCATCATGACCGGTTTGCGCACCATTTGGGGTGTTTCACTTGCACGGATTGAAGCTGAGTTTGGCATTGAAACTTTGTCGCATTTGCAATCCCAAGCCCAAAAATACCGCGACAACGGTTGGCTCGAAATCAAAGAAGGTCAACTTGTAACCACGCGCGCCGGTAAGTTTATGGCCGACGGAATTGCCTCAGACTTATTTTTGTTACATTTGAAATAAAACACAACTTGAAAGCAACTTTTGAACACCACGGAATTCAATATCAAGTGAATTTGGCTGAGCCGATTGATATTTCTATTGCGCTGACCAACACCGATGAAAATCCAATAGCTTGGTATCTGGAAAAACCCGTTATTGAACCCGTTCGTTTTGGCGATTGGGTCGGGAAAGTCTCTGAAGGTAGTTCCTCAACCAACTTCAACAACATTCTGTTCAATCCGCACGGACACGGAACGCACACCGAATGTTTGGGCCATATTACCCGTGATTTTTACAGTGTTCATCAGGCTTTGAAAACTTTTTTCTTTGTGGCTGAACTCGTTTCGGTTGCACCCATCGCTCAGGGTGAAGATCTCATCATCAACCGCGCTCAACTCGAATCGGTTTTAAACGGCAAATCGCCCGAAGCGGTTGTGATGCGGACTTTGCCCAACCCGGAAGAAAAAAAACAGCTCAAATATTCAAACACTAATCCGCCGTATTTGTTGGAAGAAGCTGCGCTGTATTTGCGCGAAATCGGCGTCCAGCATTTACTGATTGATTTGCCAAGTGTGGATCGGGAGCATGATGAAGGAAAATTGTTATCACACAAAGCGTTCTGGAATGTTCAAAATGTTCATCAGCTCAATGCAGATGCGCGCCATGATTGCACCATTACCGAAATGATTTTTGTGCCCAATTCGGTAGCCGACGGAAGTTATTTGCTCAATTTGCAAATGGCTTCTTTTGAGAATGATGCTTCGCCGTCTAAACCGGTTTTGTATCAAATAAAACTTTAAATTGTTCTGTGATGATCAGCGTTTCTACCGATAAAACCAAGTTGGATGTAGCCTTTATTCAAAACTTTCTCAAAGATATTTATTGGGCGGCCGGGCGAACTATGGAAGAAGTGCAATGCACCATTGATCATTCGATTTGTTTTGGGTTGTATTTAAACAAACAACAAATTGGCTTTGCGCGTGTGATTACCGATGAGGTAGTTTTTGCTTATGTCATGGATGTTTTTGTGGACGAACCACACCGCGGTCAAGGTTATGCTTCGGTTTTGATAGAGGCCATGATGAACGAACCGAAATTACAAAAAGTCAAAATTTGGCGATTGGCATCGCGCGATGCTCATTTTTTATATGAAAAATTCGGGTTTACTGCTTTGGCTTATCCGGAGCGAATGATGGAAAAAGTAATCAAATAATTAGTTTTCAGATCGTGAATTTAGAAACCTATTACCAATATTGTCTGGCCAAAAAAGGCGTTACCGAGCATTTTCCGTTTGATGAAGATACTTTGGTTTTTAAAGTTTCCGGAAAGATGTTTGCCCTGACTTCACTCAAAGAATGGGAAGCCGGAAATCCGGCGCTCAACCTCAAAAGTGATCCGGATTACGGCGCTGAACTGCGCGCCGAATATGACGATATTCAGCCGGGCTATCACATGAGTAAAATTCACTGGAATACCGTAAAAGTGAATGCCGGTGTGCCCGATCAACGCATCAAAGAACTCATTACACATTCGTATGAGCAAGTGGTGAAAGGGTTGACCAAAAAGCAGCGCGAAGAACTTCAGAATTTAAACGACTAAATGAAAAACCCGGCTATGAACCGGGTTGTTTTTTATAAAGCTTTTTTCTGTTTCTCTACAAAACCGTTGGCTTGTAGCTCAAGTAGTTCAGTAGCTTTTTTGCGTTGCAAATCATAGAGTTTTTTGTCTTGTGCAATATCGGCGTATACTTTGTCATGCATTTCAGCGTTGGTGCTCACGAGTAACTGTCGTTGGTGTTGATCTTGCGCCAGAGTACTTTTGAGCGCGGCTTCTAGATCTTCTAACTTCATATCGTATTCGCCTTTGCCCGACATCAGTTTGGCTAAAATAGGCGCGGTTTCAATGGCCAAAAACAACAACATGATAAACAATGATGGAATCATCGGTAGTTTGTTCAAAGCGTTGATGCGCGCCATAAGCCCGTCAAAACCGTCAATCACTGGTTGGGTTTGTGAAACTTTTTGCTCTTGCTGGGTTTGCAGTATTTTGATTTTTTGCTCGCGTTCGGCGATGCGATTTAAGTTGTTTCGGCGTAAAGTGTCGAGTTCGGTTTTGGCCAAATTGTGTTTGTCAATTTTTTCTTTAAACACTGGGCCTTTACCCATTTTCATCGTTCCTTTGGTGCCTTCAGCCTCGGCAATATAGGTGTCATACAAGCTGTTGACTTCTTTTTCTTTGGCCGCAATTTCAGCTTGATATTGCTGGATTTCTTTTTTGTTTTTGTCTATGTCGCTCTGAAAATAATTCGAAATTTCTTTTTTGTTGTTGAGCGTCATGGCGTTTTTTTCGCGTAGTAAAACCGTATTGATTTCTTTTTCAAAGATTTTAATTTCAAGCGGTTTTGAAATAACCACCGCTATAATCATGGCCAATATAATCCGCGGAGAAGCTTGTTTGAATTCGGCCCAAAAGTGGTCGCGTTTGCGCAAGGTTGATACAATAAATCGGTCGAGATTAAAAATAAGCAATCCCCAAACCAGGCCAAAAGCTACCGACGAATAGGGATTGTCAAAAACAGTGTACAGCGCATAAGCAGCGGCCAAAAAAGCCATCACTGCAGTAAAGAAAACGGTGGCGCCAATTCCGGCAAATTTGGTTTGTTCGCCTGCAGAACAGTCTTTTAATAACTGACGGTCTGCCCCCGAACACAGGAGGAAGAATGATTGTAACATGATGATTGATTTGTGGCCGAAGCCTGATTTTGATGATGATGATTACAAAGTTAACGCCAAAAATGGCACATTGATATAAATCAGGAATTTATTTTACAGCTCTGCGCTGAAAATTGTAATTTCGGCAGGCAGAATCATGAAACAAAAGCGACAATTACTCATTATTGGGCTGGTCTGGCCCGAACCGCAATCATCGGCGGCCGGCTGGCGTATGCAACAACTTGTGGATTTTTTCTTGCGCGAGCACTACCAAATTACTTTTGCGAGTGCCGCAGCTCAAAGTCCGTATAGTTTAGATTTAGCCAAAATGGGGGTACAAACCCAAACTATTTTGCTCAACGATGAAAGCTTTGATGATTTTGTACAGCAACTTAATCCAGAAGTGGTTTTGTTTGATCGTTTTATGATTGAAGAACAGTTTGGTTGGCGCGTGGCCGAACATTGCCCCAACGCATTGCGAATACTCGATACCGAAGATCTACATTTTTTGCGCCTGGCCCGACAAAAAGCCGCGGAACAAAACCGCGCGTTTGAAGCAGACGATTTATATTCAGATACCGCCAAACGTGAGCTTGCGAGTATTTTGCGCTGTGATGTATCGCTCATAATTTCAGAATTTGAATATGATTTGCTGATAGATCAATTCAACATCAGTGCTGATTTGCTGTGCTATGTGCCGTTTTTAACAGATGAAATTTCTGAGGCTGAAATGCACAAATGGCCGAGTTTTGACGCGCGTAAAAACTTTGTATTCATTGGCAATTTGATGCATCCGCCTAACTGGGATGCGGTAGTGCAGCTCAAAAAAAACATTTGGCCCCAGCTCAGCAAACAATTGCCCGAAGCTTCACTGCTCATTTACGGAGCCTACACACCACCCAAAGCAGAACAATTGCATAAGCCTTCGGAGCGATTTTATATCATGGGCAGAGCAAATTCGGCGCTGGAAGTAATTGCTCAGGCAAGAATTATGTTGGCACCGATTCAGTTTGGTGCGGGCGTAAAAGGTAAATTGCTTGAAGCCATGCAAGCCGGAACGCCCAGTGTCACCACAACCATCGGGGCCGAAGCCATGCACATCAACAACCGGTGGAATGGTTTTATTGCTGATGAACCAGCTGCGTTTATCTCGGCGGCGGTGCGTTTGTATACCGATGAATCGCTTTGGCAACAAGCGCAAAAAACCGGCCTTGAAATGCTACAGGAGCGCTATGACAAAAAGAAGTTTGAAACGATTTTAAAAGACCGCACAGACGCTTTGTTTTTGAACTTAAAAGCGCACCGACAAAAACACTTTTTAGGGCAAATCTTACACCACCACACGCTGGGCAGTACGCGTTATATGGCCAAATGGATCGAGGCCAAAAATAAAAACAACTGATTTTTAAAAGCCGCTGATTTTGCGTTAAGGATGGAAGCGGCATCCTCGTGCGCAGCGCGAGATACAGCGAACAGCCTGACCGACACCTGAGCGAGTTTTACTTTTTAGGAAGGCTTTTGGTGGCGGGAACGCCCATAAAAAAAATCCGCCACAGTGGACGGATTTAGCTTTATTTGGACATTTCGGTGAAATACTTGTAAAACAGCGGGATGGTCTCAATGCCTTTTAAGAAATTGAAGATGCCGTAATGCTCGTTGGGCGAGTGAATGGCGTCGCTATCGAGTCCGAAGCCCATGAGGATGGTTTTGGCTTTGAGTTCTTTTTCAAACAAGGCTACAATCGGGATGCTTCCGCCCGAGCGCACCGGAATGGCCGGAACGCCAAAGGTTTCGGTGTAGGCTTTGTTGGCGGCTTGGTAGCCAATGCTGTCAATTGGCGTTACATAACCTTGACCGCCGTGGTGTGGTTTTACTTGCACGCGCACTCCGGCCGGAGCAATGCTCTGGAAATGTTGGGTGAAGAGTTGGGTGATTTCTTCCCAGTCTTGATGCGGCACCAAGCGCATGGATATTTTGGCGTAGGCTTTACTGGCAATTACGGTTTTGGCGCCTTCGCCGGTGTAGCCGCCCCAGATTCCGTTGACATCTAAAGTTGGACGAATCGAGTTGCGTTCGTTGGTCACATAACCCGCCTCGCCGTATACATCGTTGAGGTCGAGTGCTTTTTTGTATCGCTCAATATCAAAAGGCGCTTTGGCCATTTCGGCTCTTTCGGCAGCAGTGAGTTCTTCGACTTTATCGTAAAATCCGGGAATGGTGATGTGGTTGTTCTCATCGTGCAAAGAAGCAATCATTTTGGCCAAAATGTTGATCGGGTTGGCTACCGCGCCTCCGTATAAACCCGAATGTAAATCGCGATTAGGGCCGGTTACTTCAACTTCAACATAGCTCAAGCCGCGCAATCCGGTAGTGATAGACGGTTGTTGGTTAGAAATCATGCCGGTGTCAGAAATTAAAATGACATCGCATTGGAGTTTTTCTTGGTTGCGCTCAACAAACCAACCCAGACTTTTGCTGCCTACTTCTTCTTCGCCTTCAATCATAAATTTGACGTTGCACGGCAGTTGGTGGTTGCGCACCATGTATTCTAACGCTTTGACATGCATGTACATTTGGCCTTTGTCATCACAAGCTCCGCGGGCAAAGATGGCGCCTTCGGGGTGCAATTCGGTTTTTTTGATGACGGGTTCAAACGGTGGGGAATCCCAGAGGTCCATCGGATCAGGCGGTTGTACATCATAGTGGCCGTAGACAAGCACCGTGGGGAGGTTAGGGTCAATGGTTTTTTCGGCATAAACAATCGGGTAGCCGGGGGTGTCACAAATTTCGACCCAATCACAACCGGCAGCTTCTAGGCTGGCTTTGACGGCGTCGGCGGTATCGATGACATCTTGTGCGTAAGCCGGATCAGCACTGACAGAGGGTATTTTAAGCAGTTCAATGAGTTCATTGATGAAGCGTTCTTGGTGTTGTTGAACGTAGTTTTTGATAGAGTCCATGTAACGAGAATGTGTTTAGGTCAAATATACAAATATTCAAAAATGAGGCGGTTAAATTTTATAAACAAACCCCGTGTTTTTGCCTCAAAAACAAATCTGAATTGTGTGGCGAAATAGTTTTGTTTTTTAAAATATATATCTATATTTGCAGCCACAATAGCCGCGGGTGTGGCGAAATTGGTAGACGTGCCAGACTTAGGATCTGGTGCCGCAAGGCGTGTAGGTTCGAGTCCTATCACCCGCACAGAGCCTCTCAGTTTTGAGGGGCTTTTTTTATGAGTCGTGATAAACGCGCGAAAAAACAATCTTTCCGTTTTTGATTTCTAAAACTTCAGCAACCAACATATTTGGGTCGCCTTCGGCCATGCGAATGTATTCCATAAAAACCCGATCATCGTTCGAGGTTAGTGATGTGACTTGATATTGCAACGACGGAATTCTGTCAAAAGCATCTTGCCACCATGTGCGCAAGGCCGCTTTTCCTTGAATGAGTCCTTGGGTTTCAGGCAGACGAATTTTGAGTTTCGGGCTAAAGTGTTGTGCCTGATCGTCGTACAAATGCAACAACTTTTCTAAGTCATGCGTGTTAAAAGCTTCAAACCATTGGTGGGCGATGACTTCGTTGGGATGCATTTATGAATTTTTGAGGTTGATGATTTCCTGTTGGGTCAAGAAACGCCAGTTGCCCCGCGGAAGATTTTTTTTGGTGAGTCCGGCAAAAGCCACACGGTCAATTTTGAGTACGTTGTATTTGAATTGTTCAAAAATACTGCGCACTACTTTGACATTGGCGGTTCTGAGTTTGAGACCGATTTCAGTTTTAGGCTGGTTCTCAATGTAGCTGATTTCTTCAACATACAAACGGTGGTTGTCTAAGGTAACCCCCGAAGCAATCTTTTCTAAATCTTCAAATTTTAAGTTTTTATCGAGGCTTACCTGATAAATCTTAATTGATTTTTGGTTGGGTTGATTGAATTTGACAATCATATCGTTGTCATTGGTAAGCAGCAATAAACCGGTGGTGTTTTTGTCCATACGGCCAATAGGCGATAAAGCAGCGTTGGTAGCCGAGCGAACCAAATCAAGTACATTGCGGTTTTCTGCACCTTCATCGGCCGAAGTGGTGAAATTCTTGGGTTTGTTGAGCAGAATATATTCTTTTTTACCCGGAGTGAGTTGGGTTCCGTCAAAAATAACCACATCACCGGGCTTAACTTGATAGCCCATTTCGGTAATCACTTCGCCATTGACTTTCACGTTGCCCGACTGAATATAAACATCGGCCTCACGTCTTGAACAAACACCAGAATTAGCTATGTACTTATTCAAACGAATCAAATCTGAATCTTTGCTTTTTGCTGCCGGAGTTGAAGTTTTCGGGGCAGTAGTTGTTTTTTTCTGAGAACGCTTTTCCAGAGGTGGTTTGGCCGAACTGAAAGCAGGTTTAGTTGGTCGTTTGCTAGGTCGTTTGTCTGAGCGATTGTTTTGGTTCATGACGAAATTTTCGGCAAAGATAGGTTTATTTCGGGCTGAGTGAACATTAAATGGTTTGCAGTAGTCTTTTTCCGTGAATCAGAACCATCGGATCAATCAGTACAATGCAACAGACACCGGCCACAATCAAAAATTTGAGCAGGTTGTGCAGCAGCAAATAATCTTCGCGGCTTTGGCTTTTCCAGAGTTTTAAACAAAAGAAAATCATCACCATAAAACCGGCGTAGAAATATAAATCCATATAGCCCACATCAAATACATTCACCAAAAAATAAACCGGAGCAAAGGTCAACATCAGTAAGAAAGAAATACAGATTTTAGAAGTTTTTTCACCAAACAGTACCGGAATGGTTTGGTAACCGTTGGCCAAATCACCTTTGATGTTTTCTAAATCTTTGATCATTTCGCGCACCAGCAACAACAAAAATAAAAACGAGGCATGACTAAAGATAACAGCAAAATCATTGCGGTGGTTTTCAAGCTCATCTAGCGGAAGGCGATAATAGTAAAAAAGCAAAATGCCAAAAAACGGATAAATCGCCAAAAACGATGCGATGAAGTTTGAGAACATCGCGTATTTTTTTCGTTTGTGCGAATAAAGCCAAATCATAAAAATATAACTCGCAAAAAACAAACTTGCGCGCCACGAAACCAAAAATGCCAGTGATACAGATAAAAAGTTCAAAGAAAAATAAACTTGCAGTTTGGTTTTTTGACTCACCAATCGATCGAGCATAGATTTGTTGGGGCGATTGATCAAATCTTTCTGGCTGTCATAAAAACTATTGATGATGTAACCCGATGCAATGGCCATCGATGAAGCCAAAACCACTACAAATAATCTGTAATCAAGTAAAATGGACAGCGCACTTTTACCGGGCGCCAAAATAAAAATAGCCGAAAGATATTGCGCCACTACAATAATAGGAATGTTGTAGCCGCGCACCACCGAAAACAAACTGACAATTTTCATCAGAAACAATCGCTTTCTTCGGCTGAGCATAAAAAGTTGTTTTCCGGAGTTGATTTAGAATTGATAAACTACTTCTAATTTGTAGTCTTTGAGCGAAGCTTTGGCTTTTTCTAAATCTTCGGTAAAGCCCAAAATATAGCCACCGCCGCCGGAACCACACAATTTTAAATAGTAATCATTGGTGTCAATACCTTTTTGCCAAATGCCGTGAAATTCTTCGGGAATCATTGGTTTGAAATGGTTGAGCACCACTTTGGATAGTTTTTTGGTGTTCGAGAAAAGCGATTTCATGTCGCCCCCCAAAAAGTTCTCAACACAGGCATCGGTATATTTGACAAACTGATTTTTGAGCATGCTTCTAAAGCCTTGATCTTTGAGGTTTTCCATAAAGATGTTGACCATCGGAGCAGTTTCGCCCACAATGCCTGAGTCCAACAAAAAGACAGCGCCTTTTCCGGTACGGCTTTGTGTCGGAATTCCGGTAGCTTCAATGTTGTCTTTGGAATTGATTAGAATGGGAATGCTCAAATAGCTGTTGAGCGGGTCAAGGCCAGAGCTTTTTCCGTGGAAAAACGATTCCATTTGACCAAAAATATTTTTGAGTTGTAAGAGTTTCTCACGGGTAAGATTCTCTAAAACAGTGATTTTATTTTTTGCGTATTTGTCGTAAACAGCAGCGACCAATGCACCGCTACTGCCCACACCATAACCTTGTGGAATGCTTGAATCAAAGTACATGCCTTGTGCAATGTCATTCTTCAAAGCCTGAATGTCAAATTGAACCAACTCGGGTTGCTCAGATTGCAAAGTTTCTAAATGTGAAGCAAATCGTTGAAGGTTTTGGTTGGAACGGACCGCATCAGCCGAAGTATTTCCGTCAAGTTTGAGCGCTCCGTTGTAAAAGTTGTAGGGAATAGATAAACCTTTTGAATCTTTGATGATTCCGTATTCTCCGAACAGGAGGATTTTTGAGTAGAAAAGTGGTCCTTTCATAGGGTTTGTGTACAACTTAAATGAATGATTCTCTTGGTTAAAAGGCTTAACGCCGCAAGCAAAATATTGTTGTCATCAGGGTTTGATTTGTTGACTGCCATCGCCAACAACGTCACAAATATACTGACCATTTTGACAATAGCCAACTAATTCGTTCTGAATAAATTGTAAAACTTCTTCGCGAACGTTTTCGGGATATAAAATATGTACGTTGGCGCCCGCATCTAAGGTAAAACCCACCGGAATTTGGGTTTGATTTCTATAATTCCAGATACGATTAATCACCTCTAAAGTATTCGGATGCATCAAGATAAAATACGGAACCGAAGTCATCATCATGGCATGCAAAGTGAGCGCTTCGCTTTCCATAATTGAGATGAATTTTTCTAAATCGCCGTTCTGTAAAACGGTTTTTAAAGCCGAGAGATTTTCATGGGCTTGTTCGAATCTTTTTTGCGCAAACGCGTGTCCGTGCATCAAATCATGTCCGGCTGTACTCGATACTTTTTTCTCGCCGCGGTCCACGAGCAAAATGGTGTCTTGATAATTTTTAAAATTCGGATGGATCGTCTCTGAAAATGCCACGCCAAACAAATCAGAACTGTCGTGAATTTCAGCGTGTTTGCCCCAAACCACCGCTTGGCCTTTGATGCTTCGGCAAGCGCTTCCTGAGCCCAATCGCGCCAAAAACGATGCTTTTTTATAAAAATAATCGTCGGTCATTTCTGGGTTTAAAGCTCGTTCTAAACTCATAATATTCATCGATAAAGCAGCCATCCCTGAGGCCGAAGAGGCAATGCCCGAGCTGTGCGGAAAAGTATTTTGGGTGTCAATGATCAGATGAAAATCTCTGAGATAGGGGCAATAGATTTCAATGCGTTCTAAGAATTTTTGAATTTTTGGTTTGAAATCTTCTTTGGGTTGCCCTTCAAAAAGTAAATCAAAAGCGAAATTTTCGTCTGGAGTTTTTCTTTCAAAAGCCACAGAAGTAATCGTTTTGCAAGCACTCAAAGTAAAACTCAACGACGGATTGGCCGGAATCTGACTCATGGGCAAACCATCAGCATCTGTATGTTTTTCTAATTTCCCCCAGTATTTAACCAGCGCAATATTACTCGGCGCGCTCCAACAAAACTCAGCTGATTTCAAATCAGAATCAAATCTTGGAGCCATAAAATCCTTTTGTGTGTGCATCGATTATTTTTTGCCAAAGATACTTTTTTTCATCACGGTAAAAAATCGCAATAGAGTTGTTTTGAAATCTGTACTTTTGAAAAAAAATCCTATGAACCGATATCTTAAAATTGCTGTTTTTGTAGCCACTTGTCTCACCGTTGGATATTTTTCTGGCATGGCTACACGCAGTTCTGTCACCACTTGGTATCCGCTTTTAGAAAAGCCTTTTTTCAATCCGCCGGCTTGGGTTTTTGCCCCGGTTTGGAGTTTGCTCTATATGTTTATGGGTGTTGCGGCCGGCAAAGTTTGGCAAAGAGATGAGTTTGAAAAACAAGCAGTTCAAAAAGCACTTGTTTTCTTTTGGATTCAACTAGCGCTGAATGCTTTATGGTCGGTACTGTTTTTTTATTGGCAAAACCCTTTTTTAGCCATGTTAGAATTGGTGGTGCTTTGGTTGATGATTTATGAAACCTATCTCAAATTTAA
This sequence comes from Flavobacterium sp., assembly GCA_027484725.1. Taxonomy (GTDB): domain Bacteria; phylum Bacteroidota; class Bacteroidia; order Flavobacteriales; family Flavobacteriaceae; genus Flavobacterium. The sequence continues at coordinate 24,717 of JAIXSK010000013.1, forward strand.
AGTCATTGACAAAGTTTCGGGTTATTTGATGTTGCCTTATTTGGCTTGGGTATCTTTTGCCGGATTGCTCAATGCGTCTATATGGTGGCTTAACAAATAAAAAAATCTCATCTTTTTGGGATGAGATTCTTTAGATTTTATTTTACAACCAACTTCTTGACTTGTTTGAAATCGTTTTGTGTGGTAATGGATACCATATAAACACCTTGAGATAAATTTGAAATATCGAGTGTTTGTTGTTGGTCTTTTAAATTGATTTTTCTTAAAACGGTTTTGCCTAACAAATCGGTTAACTCAATTTCTTTAATAAGATCAGTTGTTTTTGAAAGCTCAATCTGTATCAAATCATTAGCCGGGTTTGGATAGATACTCCAATTTTCATCTGTAAATTGTTGGTTGGCCAAAGCATTTACAAAAGTAGTTTTGGCTTCTTCAGTCACAATGGGCGGATTGGTGTCAAAGAAAATACTCGCCACGTTGCTGATGGTGGTATTCACTTGGTATCCCGGACGGGGTTTAATTAAAAAGACCAGCTGACCTTGACTGAGTTCTTCATTTTGGATTTTTGGTTTGAGTTGGATGTTGTTAAAACTCCATACCAATTGATTGTTGATTCTTTGAAGTGTGTAATTGTGCGTAGCACTCACCATTCGGACGCTTTGTTCGTCAAGTAATTCGCTCAAAATATCTACAATTCTGACATTGATGGCATTGGCTGTTCCGGTATTTTGAAAACGAATGGTGTACTGTAGGTAATCAGAATTGTCAAAATCTGAAATTAAAATTTGCCCACCGTGCACTTCCATTTTATCATTTGGATCATACGACGCAACAACCGCCTCAGTTAAAGTTTGCGCATTGTTGTTCAGATTGACATCTGCAGCAGCCGTGGTTAATTGAACGGAGTTTGTGACAAAATCCCAAATATTGATGTTGGGAATCACCGGTACAGATAAATAAACATCTATGAATTTGGTCTGAAACGGAGCCAAATCAGTAAAATTATAAGTAAATCCGTTTGCCGTGTTGGTTATTGTAGCCTCGCTCACTGAGCTGATGGTCAGCAACGGATCTTTGGTAAAAGCAACAGTACCTGAAACCAAAGTATTTCCGTCATTTTTGTATGCGATTCGCAGATGATGCGTCATCCCCGGCACCGGTGGATTGACCGAGGAAATAGAAATCATCGGATCATAAAAAGCACCATTGACCGGAACTACCGGAAAATAAACCACTTCAACCCCTTGGTCAACTCCGATGTTTAAATTGTTGACCGTGGTTGTGCATCCGTAATGATTCGTAAATTCAGGATATACTTGATAACTAATGTCATAACTATTGGCCGGATTTGAATCAAATAAATCGTATCTTCCTGTTGGGGTGTTGATGTGCGTAACTTCGGCAGCATCGTTTACTTGATAGTCAAAAGTTCCGTACGGAAAATTAAATTCGTTGGCATCTTTGATTCCGTCTGCGTTCAAATCAACAAAAGCTACCAATTGCAGTTTGTCGGCACAAGCTGTTCTTCCGGAACCCGGCGCGTCATAATTGGTTTGAATCAATTTGATGTAGCCTGAGGCACCGTTGAAATTGGTAATCAGAAGTTTGTAATATTGACCCGCTTGCGCATTGGGAATATGCAAGTTTTCTGTATAGCTAGAACTGTAACTGCAGTCTGTAATATTGCCAAATGGATAGAAAGTATTTGACGATGGAGTAGAGTTATCAAATGGGCAAGTCGGACAATCAGCAAACGCAATTTGGTCGCAGCTATCGGCATTGGTAAATGGGCCCCAAGTCACAAAATCAACATCCAAATAATTTCCTGTGGGATTCCCTGCCACATCAAAGCTTGTACTTTGTATAATTTGATATTGTAAAGGCCCAGATTCTGTAACCTTCAAAGTAATATATCTCGGATTGGGCATAGATCCTAAACAAGCCACTTGCCCTGTTGAAGGTACTCCGACTACATTCTCAAAGATGTATGGGTCGTTTGCATTAGATCCACAAAAAAGCTCACCGTGAGCACAATCAGCCACTGATTTAATACACAAATCAAAGGCAACTATTTGAGTTGATGTAACGCTGCTCCATACACGTATGTAATATTCATTCCCAATTGTATAGGAAGAGTAATCCAGACCATTGGCGCTATTGGTAGTGCAACCTAAGTAATTTAAATTTCCGCCGTCGCCAGAGTATAAAGCAATGGAAATAATATTCGAATTGAATGAGTTGATGACGTGTCTGATTTCAGTAGCCGTAAACTTATACCATATATCATTTCCTAGGGTGTTTACACAGGCCGGAACCGGAACGCTGCTTGATGGAGTTCCGCCGGCTAAAACGCATGAATTGATATTGTTGCAGAGAATACCGGTATTTACTGCCAAAGCTAAAGCCTGTGTTGGTTCGTCATTGGTAGATTGGTTGTAAAAAACCGGAATGCTTGCGCCTAAAGTCCAATTGCTTTTGGTATTATCACTACAAACAGAACGAACATAGAAGTAATAAGCATTGCCCGCTACTAAATTGGTTGCGGTGTATGAATTTGTATTTACTACTTCACCCATAAAATCAACTGCTGGCGCTTCTAATGTGCTTTGTGTAGCAACTTCCCAAGATACATTGGTGGTATTTGCCCACGTAAGAAGAATATTATTGGTTCCGGAAACAAATGAATAACTAAAACCGGTAGGAGCCGAACAAAGAAGTGTCGTTTTGTTTTTTGTTGGATAAATATTGTTGGAACTTGCTTGTATAAAATTTAAAAAAAAGAAGCTCAATAATAAGGTATAGAGTAATCGGTTTTTCATAGCGATTGGTTTTAGTCAACCAAATATATTGATTTTTAAATAAGTAAATCAAATATTTTTAGCAATGATAAACCCGCCGGTCCAGGCATTCTGAAAGTTAAATCCGCCGGTAATTGCATCAATGTTCAGAATTTCACCAGCAAAGTATAAGTTTTCATGCAGTTTGCTTTGCATGGTTTTAAAGTTGATTTCTCTTAAATCGATTCCACCCGCAGTGACAAATTCTTCTTTAAAAGTGCTTTTGCCATTTACCTGAAAAACGCCACAGCAAAGCTCTTGCGCGAGTTGTTTGATTTGATTTTTGTTCAGGTCGGCCCATTTTTCATCCGCCTGAATTCCGGCAGCAAAGGTGAGTTTTTCCCATAAACGATTGGGCATTCTGATTTCAACAGGCCAATCATTGACGAGTGCAAACGGAGATTGCTTAGCAACTACTTTTTTAGCTATATCTGTTTTAAAATTTTTGAGTACATCTTCGGTGCTTTCTATATCAAGACCATTGAGCCAATTCACTTCAAGCGCAAACTGATAATTCTTCTCGGCCAAAATACGTGCGCCCCAAGCCGAAAGCCTCAAAATACCCGGGCCGCTCATGCCCCAATGCGTAATCAGTAGCGGGCCGGTAGCTTCAAGCGACGTTCCTTTGACCTTGATTTGCGCCAAAGCCGAAAGCCCCATCAGTTCTTTGATGCGCGTATCTTTGATGTTAAACGTAAACAAAGACGGAACCGGAGCCACAATTGAATGCCCCATTTTTTCGAGCAATTCCCAGATTTTCGGATTGCTTCCGGTGGCCATCACCAGTTGGTCACAGCTGAAGTTTTGGTTGGGCGTATCTATCTTCCAATGTTTTTCTGATTTAAAAATCGATTGTACACTTTGCCCGGTTAGGATGTCAATTTTATTTTTTTTGGCTGCTTCTAAAAAGCAATCGATGATGGTTTGCGATGAATCAGACGTTGGAAACATACGGCCGTCTTCTTCTATTTTTAGTGCCACACCGTGTTTTTCAAACCATTCAATGGTATCGCCCGAGCAGAATTGATGAAAAGGTCCGCGGAGTTCTTTTTCGCCACGCGGATAAAACCGAATCAACTCATCGGGAACAAAACAAGCATGCGTTACATTGCAGCGTCCGCCGCCGGATATGCGCACTTTTTCAAGCACGTTTTTGCCGCGTTCCAGAATAGCTATTTTGAGTTGTGGCTTTTGTTCAGCAATGTTGATGGCCGTAAAAAAGCCTGCTGCGCCGCCGCCTACAACAATTATATCGTAATGTGATTTCATATTCTATCCGGATAATCAGTGATGATGGCATCTACATTCAAACTTTTCATACGTTCAATATCAACAGGTTCATTGACGGTCCAGGTGTGAATTTGAAAACCGTTTTCACGGATGAGCGAAACATTTTCAACATCCAAAGCCCGATGGTTCGGATGGATACTCAGCGCCTGAATGCTTTGGGCAAAATCAATGGCCTGGGTTATATTTTTTTCAGTCAAAACACCCAACGGAATATTGGTATTCATTGCTCGGACAAGTTTGAGCACATTCCAATCAAAACTCGAAACCAAAATATTTGAATCACTCCTTCCGGATTTTATCTGTTCTGAAATTGACCGAACAACCGCCTGAGTAGCTTTTGCATCTTTGATTTCAATGTTGATTAAAATTTCATTCGGACATTCGTTAAAAACTTCAGCCAAAGTGGGAATTTGGTGCGTTTTGTCGACCGATAATTTTTTCACATCGGTCAAAGTATGATGACAAATGGCTCCGAAACCGTTGGTCATTCTATCTAAAGTTTCATCGTGAAAAACTACCAGATGTCCATCGGCACTTACATGCACGTCAAGTTCAATGCCTTGAGCGCCCAAATCAATGGCTTTGGCAAATGATGCCAAGGTATTCTCAGGGGCGTGTCCGGCGGCTCCGCGGTGTCCGATGATGCGTGGTTGATTCATACTTTTAACTAAGCGGTAAAACTAAAAAACGCCGCTGAATGTTGCGGCGTTTAAGAGGTTTTATTTTTGTGCTTCGAGCAGCAACAAATCAAATTCGGTGTTGAACTTGACGTGGCCGTTTTTGACTATGGCCGTTTTGCCCGAATAAGCATCTTTTACCAAAGAGCCGTTTTTGAATACTTCACCTAACGAAATTTCTTTTTCGCCAGGATTGAGTTCAAGGGCAATAACCACTTTGTCTTGGATTTTTCCGAGGTTATAAGTTCTTGAAAATGCAAAAGGTTTTTCAGAGATTTTATGATGAACACCCGCACCCACAGCCGGATGTTTTTTTCTGAATTGTCCGAGTTTTTGCCAGTGGTTCAGAATTTTTTTCGTCTCAGGATTTGATGCGACATCTTCCCAATTCATGAATGAACGCAAAGTAGCATCGCCTTCTGTGCCCGGAACCACCAGTGAGCGAGCGGTTTCATCGCCGTAATAAATTTGGGCAATACCCTGTGAAAGCAACAATCGATTGGCACTTTCATAAGGTTTTTTGCGGTTGGCGTCAAAAGGTTTTGAGTCATCATGTGAAGAAAGGTAATTCAAAACGCTGAATCCTTTGAGTGGGCCTTGCAGTTGACGGTTGTATTTGTCAAACATCGCTTCGTAACTGAGTTGTGCCGCATTCCATTTAAATTCAAAATTGATCAGGCTGTTAAAACCATTTTGGAAGTAGTTGACTTTCTTGTCGCCAAAATCAAAGTCTTGACCACCGCTGATGCCATAATTGTACACTTCGGCAATGGTGTAAAACGAATTGTTGTCTAATACTTTGCTTGGATTGTTTTTCTTCCAGAGTGCAAAAGCGTAATCGCATTGGGTTTTAAAATCGGTCCAAACACTTTCACCGACATGTTTTACTGTATCAGCACGGTATCCGTCAATACCAAATTCTGCTATATAATCGGTCAGCCATTTAATGATGTAATACCGCGGTGCGCGCGGATATCCGGTTCTTTTAAAGAAAGCATCGAGTGACGCCATTTCTTGGTTGTATCTACCTTCTTTTTTCCATTTTTCAACTAAAAATTCGGGTAAATCAACCGGTTGATCGCTTTCTGTTAATACATCCGGCAGATTTTTGACTAGGGTACAAGCCGTGGTGTTTTCATAGTTGTCGTATTTGCATTGCGGCTCGGTACGCACCCAATCTGAAGGCCAAACCGTATCAACTTCAGTCACCGGTCCGGTATGATTGATCACGCCATCAAGCATGATGCGGATTCCCTTAGCATGAGCTTTTTGAACCAGTTCGGCTAAATCTTTTTTGGTGCCGAAATTCGGATCAAGTGTCGTCCAATCGCGCGTCCAGTAACCGTGAAAACCATAAGTGAGCCCGGTGCCTTCATCCACTCCGTCGTGAATCTGTTCTACAATTGGAGTAAACCAAAGAGCATTGACCCCCAATTTTTCAAAATATCCTTCGTCTAATTTTTGAATAATGCCCCGCAAGTTTCCGCCTTCAAATCCGCGGAGTTTTGCCGTTGGTTTATCCCGGTTGAAGTAAATTTCTTTTTTTGGGTTTCCGTTGCAAAACCGGTCGGTCATCAAGAAATATAAATTGGCACCTTCCCAAACAAAAGGCGTTTGGGCCTGAACCATTTTTTGGGTCGGTTTTTTCTTTTGGGTTTGTGCTGAATTCATGGCGGGCTGTAATAAGATAAGTCCGATAAAAAACAGAGTTATTTTTTTGATCATCATGTTAAAACTGAATTTGAATTTCTTTGGTCATTCCTTTGTTCCATAACAACTGGATTTCGGCTTTATGCCCAGACATTTTAGCGGTAACTTCTTGCCCGTCAACGGTAATCTTCTTGATATTCATAGGCATGTTGTGAACCGTCAAGGTAGCTTTTTTATCAGTGGCTTGGTAGTTTTTGCCCACTTCAGCGCTGAGTGTAATACGCATGTTTTGGGCGGTATTTTTGGCTGAAAACTTCAAGAGTTCATAGGCGCCTTTTTCAAATGCTTTCGGAGTTTTTCCGTCGTCATTATAGGCTAGTCCGTCTGAAGTTGGTACCGCTTCATCATAATAATAATGAATCATCAAATCACTGAACGAATATTGTGCGCTGTTGGCAAAAGTCCGGGTCATGGGCACAAAACTTCCGCCAGCTACAAATACCGGAATATGATCTGCGCCAAAGTTCACATTTTCGGTGCTGTTGCTGTTGTATTTTTGTTCGGTATAAAAATCAAACCAATGGCGTTTGTCATTCGGAAATGTAATTGAACTGCTTGTTACGCCTGCTTGGCTGATGGGCGTTACCATAAAGGCATTGCCCCAAAAGTAACTTTTGTCTGAAATGCTTTGGGCTCGTCCGTTTTCAATCATCACCGGACGCATGAGCGGCATACCGGTTTGGTTGTTTTCAAAAGCCAAAGTGTAGTTGTAAGGCATGAGTTGATAGCGCAATTCAACCAGTTTTTTGGCTAGTGCCCTGGTGGCCACATCTTTGCGCGCTACTTCTGAAGCCACGTCTTCTTGCGCATGCGGTCTGAAAATTGGCTGAAAAACACCGTATTGCAACCAACGCAAATAGAGCTCGTTGTCAAAATAGTCGCCGGCAAATCCGCCCAAATCAGAATGCATATAGCCCAAACCTTGTAAGCCCATTTGCAAAGAAATTTCCATTTGACTTTGCAAACCGCCCCAAGAACGGCTCACATCACCGCTCCACGGAATCATGCCAAAACGCTGCGAGCCTGAATAACCCGCGCGCATCAAGATAAAAGGTCGTTGCTCGGGGAAATCTTTCTGATAACCATCGGCTATGAGCTGGGCCCATTGGTGTCCGTAAACATTGTGCACGACATCGGCTTTTCCGGCTGCGGTAATGGCCTTGGACGGAAATACTTCGGGTTCGCCCAAATCGCCCCACATACCGCCCACACCTTGTTTGACCAGGCGTTTGTAGACATTCCAGAACCAGTCTTTGCCTTCGGGTTTAAACACATCAACCAGCGATGTATTGCCAAAGTAAAAATCCCAAGTACACGGTTTACCGGTTTTGTCGGTGACCAAGATTTTTTTATCTACGGCTTCGCGCCATTTTGAGGAAGTGGTCAAAATAAAAGGCTCGGTAATGAGAATGGTTTGCACGCCTTGGGCAGATAAATCAGACATCATCTTTTCGGGGTTCGGAAAATTGTCTTTGTCCCAATCTAGATTGCCCATGGTGCCCTGAACTGTTTTGCCAAACCAATATAAATCGAGGATGATTCCATCTACGGGAATTTGATTTTCTTGAAATTTTCTAATGGTGTTCTCTACCTCATTTTGGTTGTGATAGCCAAAACGCGATGAGAGATTTCCAAAAGCCCAACGCGGAGGCAAAGGCTGTTTTCCGGTGAGGCCGGTATATTTCTGGGTCAAATCAGTCAGGCTATTACCAACGATGATTTGATAGGTTTTTCGGCCCGTGATGGTTTCATAACGGAGCGTGTTGTTTTTTTGGCTGTCTAAATCAAGGTAACCAATGGCTGAATTGTCAAAATGCACCGCATAATAACGACTGTTGCTTTTAGAAGCCAGCACGAGCGGAATACAAAAATTCATGAGTTCGGCACGGGTTTCATAACCATAATGCGCGCGGTTGTATAATTGCAAACGGTTTCCGCGGCGGTTCATGCCCAAAGCACGCGCACCGCCACCGTAGAGTTGGTCATCGGTTTCAAGGTTGAATGAAATGGTTTGGGTGGAGTCGTTGACTTTGGTAAATCCTTCTTTTTCAGAGAGTATTTCGGAATTGTTTTGCAGATAATGTATCTGAAACGGAGCCTTGTCAATGGCTAAATTGAGTTGCCCGCACTGCAAAGACAATTTGTTTTTGTTGTCGGAAAACATGACTTTTAAACCTGGTTTTTTGGCCAATGGAACCACTGCATACGAATGAGTGTCAAAGCGCTCTCCGGTTGGGATAAATGAGGTTTCGACCATGCTTTCGGTATAGGGCTCAATTCGGTAGGTGCCATCAGAAGTTTTGATTTCAAGAATGTTTTGCGACCAAGTGTGCGAGAGGTATTTTCGCGCAGCATTTTGCGCCATCGCTGCACATGAAATCAATAAAAGAAAGACTGTTTTTTTCATAGCTAATTATTTCAGCTCAAGAATGAGCACTGATTTGGCATCGATGCTGATTTCAGCGGCCAAAGGATATCTTTTTTGGTTCAAAACATCATAAACCATTTCGTGATTTTGAATGCTTTCTTGGTAACGACTGGTTTTGACGGTTTGTGCTTTGTTGCTGTTGTTGACCAAAACCATTACAGATTGATCATCGGTATATCTGAAATACACATAAACATTGTTGTCAGGCAAATAGTGTTTCATTTTTCCGAAGTGAATTGCGTTGTTTTTCTTACGCCAGTTCAAAAGTTTAGAGGTAAAATCAAAAAACTTATTTTGTTCAGCGGTCCGACCCGTTGCCGTAAAAGCATTGTTGGTGTCACCTTTCCAACCGCCCGGAAAATCGCGGCGAATATCAGCATCGCCTTTGTTTTTATCGCCGCTCATGCCTATTTCAGAACCGTAATAAATTTGTGGAATTCCACGAACAGTAGCAATGAGGGTCATGGCCATTTGGTATTTCTGAAAATCGTTTTTATATAATTCATTAAAACGATTGGTGTCATGGTTTTCCATAAAGGTGAGCAAATTGTTTGGGTTTGGGTACAAAAAGTCATTGGTGAAATTGTTGTACACCCGGATGGCGCCTTTGTCCCAAGTAGCTTCGTTCTCGTTAAATACCGATGATAAAACGTCTTGCAAAGTAAAATCCATCACACTGGGCAAATACGAGTTGTAACTTTCAATCGCGCCAATTTTACTGTCTTTTTGCCAATAAGCCATTTGCGCCTGGCTGTACATCCAGACTTCGCCCACGATGTTGAAATACGGATATTCATCGGTGATGGCTTTGGTCCATTGAGCGATGCCTTGTTTGTCATTGTAGGAATAAGTATCTACGCGAAAACCGTCTAAATCAGCATATTCAATCCACCAAAGTGCGTTTTGTGTGAGATAATTGAGCACCAGCGGATTTGACTGATTCAAATCGGGCATGCTTTTAACAAACCAACCGTCAACACAGAGTTTTTTGTCGGTCTGCGAAACATTTGTGTCAAATTGCGAAGTCATGCGGTAGTTGCATTGGGCAAAACCCGGAAACTGATGAACCCAATCATAGCTAGGCAAGTCTTTGAGCATCCAATGCTCGGCGCCCCAATGGTTGGTCACGTAATCCATGATGAGTTTGAGGCCTTTTTCATGAGCTGCTTTGGATAGCGCTACGTATTCTTCGTTGGTGCCAAAACGCGCATCAATTTTATAAACGTCTGATTGTCCGTAGGTGTGATACGAATATTGCGCATCATTGTCTTCGCACAGCGGAGTAGGCCAAAGTGCTGTAACGCCCAATTGTTGCAAATAATCTAAATGATCTATCATGCCTTGAACATCGCCGCCATGACGACCGCCGGGTTGGGAACGATTTGCTTTTTCAGTGAGCGATGGGCTTGAATCATTGGCCGGGTTTCCGTTGGCAAAGCGGTCTGACATGATGAGATAAACCACATCAGAAGCGTCAAAACCTTTGCGTAAACGCGAATTTTCACGGCGCTTTTTGAGCTCATAACTTTGCTTGAAGGCGGGTTTTTTGGAACCGGCAGCGGTAAAATTCAAATCAAAAGTTTGCGGGGGCAAATTTTGGGTGTCAATGGTGACAAATAAATAATTGGGGTTTTCAGTTTTTTGGATGTTTTTGACAACAATGCCACCTGAAGCGCTCACGCTGTATTGAGCCACATTGGGCGCATAACACATGATTTGCACGTCGGAATGTTGCATGCCGGCATACCAAAACGGAGGTTCGATTTTTTGGAGTTGTGCGTGGGCCGCTGCAGCCACAAACAAAAGGAAAAGAATTTTTTTCATAGAGGTTGATTGATTTTCAGTAAGCTGCTTTTTTTGAAAACGTCGGCCGCGTCAGGGATGAAAGCGATATCCTTTTGATGCCGCTTTTGGGGCGGCATCAAAAGATAAAGCGGACAGCCCGACCCGCAGGGAGACGCCCTAAACCGTTACCAAACCGTTGGGCTCGACCGTTACTTCACGGCCGTTGACCACCACGGTAATTTCGCGATCGCCTTCTAAAGCGAACTTGGTTTGATTTTGCTGTACCGACACCTCTAAAATTTGGTGGCGGAAATTGATTTTAAATGAGTAGCCTTTCCATTCTTTGGGAATGCGCGGGCTGAAATGCAATTGATTGTTTTTGACACGCATGCCGCCAAAACCTTCTACAATACTCATCCAAGTGCCTGCCATTGAGGTAATGTGCAAGCCCTCTTTGACTTCTTTGTTGTAATCATCTAAATCTAAACGCGAAGTTCTGAGGTAGAAGGTATAGGCCATATCCATTTTGCCCAAAATGGCTGCTTGAATTGAGTGAACGCATGGCGAAAGCGAACTTTCATGCACGGTGAAAGGCTCGTAGAAATTAAAGTGTCTTTCAAGTTCTTGCATGCTGAAATGGTCTTCAAAGAAATAGAATCCTTGCAAAACGTCGGCTTGTTTGATGTACGGTGAGCGCAGGATTTTATCCCAAGACCATTTTTGGTTGATGGGGCGTTGTTTTGGGTCTAAATCGGCTACCCGCACGAGTTCTTTGTCTAAGAAACCGTCTTGTTGCAAATAGACTTGATGTTCTTCGCTGTATGGGAAATACATATTCTGAGCGACATTTTCCCAAGCTTGTAGTTCCGTTTCTGAGATGTTGGTTTTTTGGGCAATGCGGGCATAGTCTGAAGCGTATTCAGCGGCCACTTTGCGCACTTGCTCAGCGGTATATTCTAAACACCATTTGGCGATGTAATTGGTGTAGAAGTTATTATTGACGTTGTTTTCGTATTCGTTCGGTCCGGTTACGCCCAACATGACGTATTTGTTTTTGGCTGTTGAAAAGTTGACGCGTTGCTGCCAGAAGCGCGCAATGCCAATGAGTACTTCGAGCCCTTTTTCAGGAATGTATGAATAGTCGCCGGTATAACGGTAATAGTTGTAAATGGCAAAAGCGATGGCTCCGTTTCGGTGGATTTCTTCAAAGGTAATTTCCCACTCGTTGTGGCATTCTTCGCCGTTCATGGTAACCATAGGGTAAAGCGCTGCGCCACCGGTAAAGCCTAATTTCTCGGCATTTTCAATGGCTCTGCCGAGTTGGTTGTAGCGATAAGTGAGCAAGTTGCGCGCTACTTCTTGGTCTTTGGTGGCCATGTAAAACGGAATGCAATACGCCTCGGTATCCCAATAGGTTGAACCGCCGTATTTTTCGCCGGTAAATCCTTTCGGACCAATGTTGAGTCTTGAATCTCTACCTGAATAAGTTTGGTTGAGTTGAAAGATGTTGAAGCGAATGCCTTGTTGTGCTTTGACATCGCCGTCAATGGTAATGTCTGACATTTCCCAGATTTTGCCCCAAGATTGAATTTGCTCAGAAAGCAAAGCGTCAAAACCTTTGGCTAAAGCCGCAGCAATTACTTTTTCAGCAGCCGCTTGGGTGTTTTCGTGGTTCATTGAGGCGGTATAACCTCCGATTTTCTCAATGGATGCCGTGGCGCCTTGAGCCGTTTGTACCGTATATTGGAATTGTATTTTTTCTTGGTTGGCCTCAACAATTTCAGTTGCGTTTTGGGTGGCAGTTCCGTTCAGAAACACACGGTTATTCATAAACGTGGTCGCAATGAAATGCGTTTTGAAAGTACGCGCGGTCACAAATGCTGCATTGCCTTGGTGTTTTACTTCGAGCGGTTCCCAGAATTTTTCTTCCCAGTTGGCGTCTTCGTTGGTTACGCCTGCATCGAGATAAGGTTTGAAAACGATGGTGGCCGATTGGTTGAGCGGGGTAATTTCATAGCGAATGAGTCCGGCTTCATCTAAAGTTTGCGATAAAAAGCGACGCACGTTTACGGCAATTTCAACACCGTTTTGGAGCGTGGCATCAAACGAACGATGATACCAGCCTTCTTTCATATTGAGTTCGCGGCGGAAGCGTTTGACTTCTTTGCATTGATTTAAATCAAGAACTTCTCCGTTGATGGTAATGTCAATGCCAATCCAGTTGGGTGCGTTGAGCACTTTGGCAAAATATTCCGGATAGCCGTTTTTCCACCAGCCCACTTTGGTTTTGTCGGGGTAATATACACCTCCGATATAGCTTCCTTGAAAGGTGGCTCCGGAGTAGGTTTCTTCAAAATTGGCTCTCTGGCCCATGGTGCCATTGCCTAGACTGAAAAGACTTTCAGATGATTCTACTTGTGCAGTATCAAATCCTTCTTCAATAATGGACCAATTATCTGGTTGAATGTAATCCTGATTCATTTTCTCTTCTCTTTTTGTTTATGCTTGTAGTTTGTTTTGGGTGTCGATGATGGGTCGACAGTTATTTTTTGATTAATGATTCTATAAAACTTAAATCCATGTAGGTAAAGTCTTTAAAAGTGTATTGTGCTTCGTGTAAAATACTTGCCTCGCCAATGCCCACACTGGTCATGCCTGCAATATTGGCGGCTTGAACACCGGCTACTGAATCTTCAAAAACAATCGATTGTTCATAGGCGATGCCCAGTTTGCGTGCGGCCTGCAAGAAAACTTCCGGATCGGGTTTGGCGTTGCTCACGTCGTTGCCGTCAATGATCACGTCAAAGTATTCCATGATGCCGGTTTTTTCAAGAATCGGGCGTGCGTTTTTACTGGCTGATCCCAAAGCAATGGCTTGGTTTTGTTCTTTCAGATATTGTAATACAGGCATTACGCCGGGTAAAATTTCGCTGTAATTCATATGAACGAGGTACGACAAGTAATCTTCGTTTTTTTGAACCAGCCAACGATCTTTGTCTGCTTGCGAAGCTTCTATTTTTCCGAGTTCGAGAATTAAGTCTAGTGATCGAACGCGGCTCACACCTTTGAGGTGCTCATTGTGTTCTGGGGTAAATTCTATTCCGAGCTCGGCAGCAATTTTTTGCCAAGCCAGAAAGTGATATTTGGCTGTGTCGACAATGACGCCGTCAAGATCAAATATGAAAGCTTTTTTATTCATTAATATTAATTTTGCTGCTGGTGGCAACGGTTAGGGTTAAAATTCCTGCCAAAATCATTGAAGCACCTCCGATGATTAAAGCATATATAGGTTCATTGTTGAAAAATGTCTTGACTAAAAAGCCCAAGATGGTGCCGGCAACAATCTGCGGGATGACCACAAAGAAGTTAAAAACGCCCATATAGTAGCCCATTTTTTTAGAAGGTAAAGCCCCAGAAAGCATAGCGTACGGAATGGACAAAATACTGGCCCAAGCAATTCCTACTCCGATCATGGCCAATAATAAGCCCACTTTGTCTGATAGAAAATAGATGGAAATCAGTCCTAATCCACCAAAAACCAGTGCCAACATATGGGTGAATTTATTGCTGGTTCTCTTGGCCAATACAGGCAATAAAAAGGCAACTGCTGCCGCAACGCCATTATATACGGTAAACATGACCGATACCCAGTCAGCGGCATCATTGTATAATTTTGATTTGGTATCAGTTGTGCCAAAAACATGACCGGTTACAGCATTGGTGGTGTAAATCCACATGGCAAATAAAGCAAACCACGAAAAAAACTGAACCCAAGCCAGTTGTTTCATGGTTTTGGGCATATTGAGTAAATCGGTGATGATGATGGTAAACCCATTGCTCACAGATTTTTTGCGCAAAAGCGAAACAAGAACAAACAATAAGCCCGCAGTTAAAATTCCTATAGAGAGAATGTAAAGTTCTTTATGGCTATTCTGGGTATGTACATTTAAATCGTGAACAAAATAACTCAAAATGGCTCCTACAGCGGCCAATACAATACCGATATTGAATTGTTTTTTTTCGGTACAACCATCTGTGTTTGAAGTTTCGTTGTGGTCAGAATTGTCTGACTCAAAAGCTTGTAATTCTTCGGGGGTGTATTCTTTGGATTTGATGACTGTCCACAAAACGGCCGATAAAAATACAATTCCGCCAATGTAGAATGACCATTTTACTGAAGGCGGAATGATGCCTTCGGGCGCAGTGTTTTCTACGTTAAACCAATTGGTAAAAATATAGGGTAGCGCAGAGCCAACCACAGCTCCGAGTCCAATAAAAAAACTCTGCATTGAAAAGCCCAAAGTGCGTTGTTGTTCAGAGAGATTGTCGCCCACAAAAGCTCTGAAAGGTTCCATAGAAATGTTGATGGAAGAATCCATAATCCAAAGCGTTCCAATGGCAATCCACAGCGAAGGGGAGTTGGGCATGAAAATTAAAGCGATAGATGATAAGATGGCTCCGGCAAGAAAATACGGTCTTCGGCGACCGAGTCGGGTCCAGGTTCTGTCTGATAAATATCCAACGATGGGTTGAATGATGAGTCCCGTCAAAGGGGCGGCTAACCAATAAAGTCCAATTTTGTCGACTTCAGCTCCTAAAGTGTCAAAAATTCGGGAGGTATTTGCATTTTGAAGAGCAAATCCAAACTGAATGCCTAGAAATCCAAAACTCATGTTCCAGATTTCCCAGAAACTTAATCTACGCTTTTCCATATCGTAATTTAAAATGAACGATAAGCGCGCGGCTTATCAAAAACTTGTTTTTATTTTCGAAGTAAAGTACAAGTTTTGATAGCGGGTGTAAATATAAAGGATATTTTGATTACTGAAAACAAAAGTTAAAAATTAACGCTTTCAGAAACAAGGGTTCAGGATTATTTGAGTGTTGGTGTCGATTCGCGCAGGACCAAATGCGTTTCAATCACTTCTGTTTTGTAATGTTCTTCCTCGTCTTCAGATTCTAATCTTTCAATAAGCATTTGTGCCGCTTTGTTGCCCATTTTGATTCCGTTTTGACTCACCGTAGTGATGCTCGGTGAAGAATAAGTTGAAATGATTCCATCTGTAAAACCAATCACGGCCAACTCATCAGGAACTTTGATGTTCAGTTTTTTAGCGGCTTTAATGGCAGTTACGGCAAAGAGTTCATTGACGGCAAAAATGGCATCAGGCCTTTGGCTTGAGATGAGTTCTTCAATGGGTTCGGTACAATTTTCAATGTCTTCTATCTTCAAAATCAATTGCTCATCAATTTTAATATCGTTGTTTTTGAGCGCTTTGAGATAGCCGTCGGTGCGCAATTTTCCGACACTTACGTAATCAACCGTGGTGATAAGCCCAATTTTCTTATAATCGTTGTTGATCAAATCATGTACGGCATTGTAAGCGGCCAAGTTGTCGTCAATGATGACTTTATCGCACAAAATATCGTTGGTCACACGGTCAAACATCACCACTGGCATGCCTTGATTGATGACTTCGGTAATGTGGTGAAAGTCTTTTTTGAGTTGAGTTTCTTTAGAAAGTGACATGATGAAACCATCGATGCTTCCGTTGGCCAGCATCTCCATATTGATAACTTCTTTGTCAAAAGATTCGTCTGAAAGACAGACAATTACGTTGTATCCTCTTTCGTTGGCAATGTGTTCGATTCCACTGATGACTGTTGCAAAAAAATGATGCACAATTTCAGGAATAATGATGCCGATGGTCTTGGTTTTTTTGTTTTTCAGACTCAGGGCAATCAAATTGGGTTTGTAGTTGTATAGTTTTGCAAAAGCCTGAACTTTTTGTCGGGTGTCTTCACTGATTTCCGGACTGTCACGCAGTGATTTTGAAACGGTAGAAATAGAAACATCAAGCTCTTTGGCAATTTGTTTCAGGGTGACTTTTCTCTTCATAAAGGCTTTTTGTGTGCAGATGTTATTTTGTGAATAAAGATATATTTAATTTTGTTTTATCGAAATTTTATCCTTAAAAAATTAAGCTAACTCGAAAGTTTTCAACACGAAAACGTTTTCGGCATGACAATTAACAGCTGTGCACAAAGCCAATCGAAAAATTTACCTAAATTTAACTTTTCGAAGTAAAGTGCAAGCTTTAAAACTAATTCTAACTTAAACAAAATGTATGAAAACAATTTACACTAAGTTGTTATTTTTTATGCTTTTACTACCGCTGAGTGTCTTTGCACAGAGCACACTTGATGGGGTTGTGACCGACAAGGTTTCAAAGCAACCCATGCCGGGCGTAAATGTAACCGTTCAGGGGACGCAGAACGGTACCCAAACAGATTTTGACGGAAAATTCAAGTTGGTCAAAATCAAAAAAGGAGACAAAATCAATATCTCTTACATTGGGTATAAACCACAGACCATAACTTATGATGGTCAAAGCGAACTAAATGTAGCTATTGAAGAAGAATCAAATCAACTGCAAGAAGTTGTTGTTCAAGTTGGTTACGGAACTGCGAAGAAAAAAGACGCAACAGGTTCGGTTACATTAATTACCTCAAAAGATTTTAACAAAGGAGCTATTGTATCTACCGATCAATTATTAGCAGGTAAAGCGGCTGGGGTAAGAATTACCAATGATGGTGGTTCTCCAGATTCAGCTCCTAACATTAGAATTAGAGGCGGCGCTTCACTCAATGCATCAAACAATCCACTCATTATTATTGATGGAGTGCCTTTAAGCGATTTAAGTCCTGCCGGGGTGAGTAACCCATTTACATTAATCAACCCAAATGATATTGAAAGTTTTTCTATTTTGAAAGACGCTTCTGCTACTGCTATCTATGGTGTTCGCGCATCTAACGGGGTTATTTTGATTACTACCAAAAAAGGAACTAGCGGAGCCCCTCAGTTCAACTATTCAGCAAATGTTTCAATAGGAAAAGTAGGAAAGAAACTTGAAGTAATGAGTGGTCCAGAATATACTAGTTTTATTGAAAAATATTTTCCATCTAAAACCAATTTATTAGGTATTGATGACCCAAATACTACAGAGGTTGATAATTTACTCACACCCGGAGTAATTGAGGGACGTATTTTGAGTAACACTAATTGGGAAAATCAAGTATTGCGAACAGCGATATCAACAGATCACAACTTTTCAGTTCGTGCCAATTTATACAAGAAAGTTCCATTTAGAATGTCCTTAGGGTATGCGAATGTTCAAGGTCTTCTCAAAACGAATGACTATGAGCGTTTCAGTTACTCATTTAAACTGACTCCTAAATTTTTAAATGATGATTTAAAAGTTGATATTAATGCAAAAGGGACATATACTAATAAGAATAGTGTTGATGAAGGAGGTGCTTTAGGAGGAGCTTTGAGTATGGATCCAACCAAACCAGTATACGGACCATCTACAAATAATCAATTTGCAGGATATTATCAAGCAACTGAAATAGCCGGTGGTAGAGAACTTTTACTCGGTTCATGGAATCCACTAGCCCTTTTGCAGCAGAGAAAAAGACCTGAACGAGCTGTAAGGTTCTTAGGGAATGCAGAGTTTGATTACAAACTTCCTTTCTTTAGAGATTTGAAAGCAGTTTTAAATTTAGGTATAGATGCTTCACAAGCTAGAATCAGAGAGACTTTTTCTGATAATTCTATAGCTACTTATACCTTTAATCAAGCCGGACAGTCGTTGTTTAATCCTGGACTTTCATATCTTGAAAATCAAACTTCGACCAATACAACTATGGATGCCTATATGGCATACAACAAAAATTTATCTGGTTTCGTAACAAGAATTGATGCTCAGGCGGGTTATTCTTATCAAAATTTCAAGGTCGACGGAAATAAAAACATATTCAGGAATGACCCAATTACAGCTATCAGAATTCCTGATATAGATCCAAATAATCGCAATCAGAGATATTATTCTCCATTAAACCTACAAGCGTTTTTTGCTAGAGCTAACGTAGATTTATTGAATAGATATTTATTTACCGCAACCATGAGAGCTGATGCAACATCTTTATTTGTTGCAAGTAAACGATGGGGTTATTTCCCAGCAATTGGATTTGCATGGAAAGTAAAAGAAGAAAAATTCCTTAAAGAATCAAATTTAGTTCAAGATTTAAAATTAAGAATTGGATGGGGTAAGACTGGTCAGTCAAATATTGCTAATGCTCAAATTGGAGGCGGAAAAACAGCGGGCTATTTCCCTTCTCAACTTTTATTTGAACCAGGAAACACCACAAGTCAATACTTGCCTAACATTACTACTTATACACCAATTAGTTACAGTGAAGACTTGACTTGGGAGAATACAGCAACTTTAAATTTTGGATTGGATTTTGAATTTTTCAAAAGAGGTATTGTTTCTGGCAGTTTTGATGTTTATAAAAGAAAAACTACTGATTTGTTGGCGGCGGTAACTTACCCTGCCGGAGGAACAGTTTCAGGAATATTTGTTAAAAATGTTGGTTCAATAGATGGGGAAGGCTTTGAAACCTCATTAAACATTAAGCTCATCTCCAATGATAACTTTACATGGAATATTGGAGGAAATGTAGCATACAACTACAGTACTGTTTCTGACTTAGGGGCTGTAACAGAGGTCCAGGTTCCAGATTCAAGCATTGGGGGGACTGGTGAATATCTACTATATCATCATGTTGGCAATCAACCAAGATCAGCATGGGTTTTTGAGCAAGTCTATGACAAAAACGGCAATCCAATAGTTGGTGCTTATGTTGACAGAAACGGAGATGGACAAATAACCAGTAAAGACCGTTACTATGTTGCTATTGTACCTAATTGGACTTATGGTTTTTCAACTAATATATCATATAAAAATTGGGATTTATCTGCCAATTTCAGAGGTCAGCTAGGAGGTCAAGTATACAACCTCAAGCAGAAAAATCAAGGTGCTTTACAAAGTGCTATTTCTCAGAATGGAAATGGTATTTATAATGTATTACAAACTGTTAACCCGCTTTTTGATAACGCAAGTTTGAACAATTCCCAGTTTTCAGATTATTTCCTTGAAGACGCTACTTTTTTAAGATGCGATAACATTTCATTGGCATATAAGTTTCCTAAATTTATAAACAAATCTACGTTGAAGGTAACCACATCTGTAAACAATCCTTTTCTTATAACTAGTTATTCCGGACAGGATCCTGAAAATTTTGGAGGAATTGATGGTAATTTCTACCCAAGACCTACCACTTATACATTGGGTTTAAGCTTTGACTTTTAATAAAAAAAATTATGAAAAATTTTAAATTAAACAGTATTGGATTGGCTCTAGTCTTTTTGTTCACGTTGAGTTGTACAGATGATTTGAATACTGAGCCAAAGGGGCCAAATAAAAACTTAGATCAGTTACTGGCTGAGCAACCTACTTTGGGTGGATTAGTTTCTCAAGTATATGCAACGCTTGCTTTGTCTGGAGCTTCAGGGCCTGGGAGTACAAATGTTCCTGGGGATGACCCAGGAGAGTCGCCTTTTTTAAGAGGGATTATCAATTTACAAGACTTTACAGCAGATGGTATGAAAAACCGCTGGGGAGATAATGGATTAGATCAGTTAACTACTGCTACAGATTGGACAGACAGTAATAAATTCTTTGGTTATTTGTACAATAGAATTTATTATACGGCTACTCAATCCAACAAAGTTATTAATCAGATGAATTTATACAATATATCTAGTAAAGATCAAATCATAAGTGAAATGAGATTCTTACGCGCATTGTCTTATTATTACTTGATAGATTGTTTTGGTAAAGGTCCAATTCTATTGGAGACCGATCCTGTTGGAGCTTTAAAATCAGAGTCTTCTAGAGCTCAGATATTTGATTTCATAGAATCTGAATTATTGGACATTGAACCTAAGTTGCCATTGTACATTGGTTATGGACAAGCAAATAAATCTACAGTTAGAATGTTGCTTGCAAAACTATATTTAAACGCAGAAGTATACAGGGGAACCAATAGATATGCTGATGCTCTTACTTATGCCAAAAAAGTAATCGATGAGGGAGGTTATTCATTAGCACCTAATTTTGGAAGTCTTTTTCAGGCTGATAATGATAAAACGAGTGCTAAGAATGAAATTATCTATGCATTGATAGCTGATTCACAAGTTAGCCAAAGTTATGGCAATACTACTTATCTTATAAATGGCAGTTTAAACGATGCCACTATGACTGCCACTGATTATGGAAACCCAGGAGGTGGAACTAACGCTTGGGGCGGACACCGCGCAACTAAAGCATGGTACGGTTTGTTTGGCAATTCAACAGCTGCTGTAGAGGCTTCAAATGACGATAGAGCTAAGTTGTTTTGGACAGGTTCAAGCAATGCTGATCCAACTAAAAGACATAATTATGAAATGAACGATTATAAGGCGTGGATTGATGGATTCCCATCCACTAAGTTTAGAAACACAAACTTTGTGGGGCAAACCATAATCGCTTCATTTGCAAACACTGATTTTCCATTATTTCGTTTAGCAGATGTTTATCTTATCTATGCCGAGTGTGTGCTTCGTGGTGGTGGTGGAACCATTGGTGAAGCTCTTGGATATGTAAATGACATTCGCAATAGGTCACATGCAACACCTATTACTGCTGGAGAATTAACTTTAAATTTTATTCTTGACGAGAGAGCCCGTGAGCTCAACTTTGAAGGACACAGAAGAACTGATTTGATTCGCTTTGGAAAGTTTACAGGAGGTTCTTATTTATGGCCTTGGAAAGGCGGTGTTAAAGAAGGCACTGCAATTCCGGCACACTACAATTTATTTCCTATCCCACTTAAAGCGATTCAAGCAAATCCAAACTTGAGTCAAAACGATGGATATAATTAATCTAATACTATTTTCGATGAAAAATATTTTTAAAACAATAGTTTTATTTTTTGTATTAGTTACAATTGGATCATGTACAAATGATAAAGATCCAGTAGTTAATGCTAATGGGTTTGAATTACGTAAAGATGCAAATGTAGTTTCGCCACTTGTATTGACCGAAGCAACTGCGACTGATACCTATGCAAAATTTAATTGGGACAGAAGCAATAACGGAACTCCTAGTGTTTCGACTTACACTCTTGTTTTTTCTGACCATGATGCTGATCCGAATTTTTTAAATGCCGTTGAATCTCAAGTAGGATTAAATCTGATACCAGATGCGCGAGAAGCTATTCTTACAGTAGAGCAGTTTAATGTTATTATAAATCAATTGCCAACATTTAATTGTGGTGCAATGAATATAGACGTTAGAATAAAATCAAAACTTGGTGTTAGTTCAAATGCCTTATATCAATATTCAAATCCTATTACCTTAAATGTAACTGGTTATTCAAAAAAACCATTGATTATGGCTTTTGTTAAAGAAGGGGAGAATCCTGCTAATGGAAATAGAATAGTTTCATCTTCTTACACTAGTGCATCAGATTACGAAGGCTTCATGTATTTAACGGCTGGGGATTATAAGTTTTATCAACCAGATCCGTGCGGAAGTTTTTCAGGTGCATCAGTTTTCGGAATCAGTGGTGGTAATTCGGGAACTTTAATTCAAGACGGAACAACTTCTTACAATGTTCCCACCGATGGTCATTATTTTATCAAGGTAAATGCAACCGCCGGAACTTACACAATTTCACCATTCAACACTTCAGCAGGTACCAATGTATTAGGTATTTTTGGTAATGCAACCAAAACCATTGCATTTCAAAATACAACACCAATGACTTATGATGTGCAAACCAAAAAATGGAAAGTTACCATCAGCCTTATTGACGGTAAGAAATTTAGTTTCAAAACAGGCAATACGAGTCCTGTAGCTGCAGTACTTACAGGTTCTAGTTCTGCTGTTCTCAATGTCAACAATGCTGTTACAGTTTCGACAGCAACAGTAGATAATACAGGAACAATCAAAGCACCGGGTTCCTATGTGAACGATAATACCAAAACTAAGTATGATATTTCTTTAGATCTCAATACGCCAAGACAATATTCATATACCATTGAGTTAAATCCAAATTAAATCGAATTACTATCAAACAAACTACAGGCTGTCAACAGGCAACCTCTTTTTAACTAAATTCATATGAAAAAGAATCTTTTATTTACTTGGTTGCTCGGTTTATTTACCTTGATGATGTCAGCGCAAGTTACCATTTCGCCGGCTTCATTCAATGTAACAGATCAAATAACCATCACCGTATCATTTGCTAGTGCTACCTGTAATACCATGGGAACCAATCCGGCCAAGGTATATATGCATGCCGGAATCGGGAACGACTCTAATGCGTTTGGATTTTCGGTTGTTGGTAACTGGGGACAAGACGATGGTGTTGGACTTATGACCAACAACGGCAATGGCACTTGGAGCATTACGATAACACCTAGTACTTATTTTAATATCAACGCTGCTCAACAATCTAGCGCTACCAAAATGGGTATGGTGTTCAGAAATGCTACAGGTTCTCAGACACTGAGAAAACCAACCGCTTGTTCTGATTTTATTTTTAATGTAGGTATTTTTCAATCTACTTTAATTTCACCTGCGCTCAACAGTGCAACTATTTTAAATTCGGGTTCCAGCCTCTCAATTCAGGCCTCTAATACCAACGGAGCTGCAAGCTACAATCTCAAAGCCAATGGGGTGAGTATCAGTACTGCTCCAAGTACTTCTTTCTTTACCTTCAATCACACAGGCATCACTCAAAACCAAAACTATGAGCTTGAGGTAACCCAAGGAACGTTTATTCAAGTCAAAAAGTTTTCAGTAATTATCAATCCGGGAACTATTTCTGAAGCTTTACCATCAGGAACCCTTGAGGATGGAATTAATTATGATCCGGCTGATGCGACCAAAGCAACTTTAGTGCTCAACGCGCCTTTTAAAGATTTTGTATATGTAGCAGGAACTTTCAACAACTGGCAACCCGATGGTAGTTACGCGATGAAAAAAGATCCCACTTCGGGCAAATTTTGGTTGCAATTGACGGGTTTAACGCCCAACCAATATTACAGTTTTCAGTATTGGGTGTGTGATGTGACCAGTAGACCAGCCAATTCACCGGCCATTGTCAAAACTGCTGACCCTTTCTCAACTTTGGTTTTATCACCGTTTGATGACCCTGAAATTATTTCGTTAGGGGTATATCCGGGTCTGCCGGCTTATCCTACTGGGCAAGAGCGCGAAGTGTCTGTTTTACAAACCGGACCAAATGCATATTATCAATACAATTGGAGCGATGCCACCAACAACTTTGTCAAACCGCAAAAGAAAGATTTGGTTATTTACGAAGCTTTGGTCAGAGACTTTGATACCAACAGAACTTATCAAGACTTGATCAATCGCATTGATTATTTTAAAAACTTAAAAGTAAACGCCATTCAACTCATGCCGGTCATGGAATTTGAAGGCAACATGAGTTGGGGTTACAATTCAGCTTATCATATGGCGCTTGACAAACGTTACGGACCACCAACGAAGTTTAAAGAATTCATTGATTTGTGTCACCAAAACGGAATCGCCGTAATTTTAGATGTTGCACTCAACCACGTATTCGGGCGTTCACCATTGGTTCGTATGTGGATGACCGATGCAGACGGAGACGGATGGGACAACGGAGTAACATCTGAAAACCCATACTGCAATCAGGCTGCTATGCACTCTTATAATGTGGGTACAGATTTAAATCATTTTCGCGAACCCGATAATTTAACCAATACATATGTTGTCAGAACTATCAAGCATTGGATTCAAGAATACAAAATTGATGGATTCCGTTGGGATTTGACCAAAGGGTTTACCAATGCTTGCCCGTCCAATGTGTCCGGAGGTCAAGAGGCTTGTACCAATAATTATCAAGCGGACCGTGTAGCTAAGCTCAAATGGTATGCTGACAAACAATGGGAACTCGATCCTGATTTCTTGGTAATTTTTGAACATTTAGGAACCGGCGGATCCTACAACGAAGAGGTTGAATGGGCCAACTATCTCAAATCAGGGAACAGCAAAGGCATCATGCAATGGCGTAAAATGACCGATCCATATGCTAATTTAATCAAAGGAAATGCGACCAATTTATCTGGTGTTGCAGATGCATCCGAGCGTTTTGTGGGTTATGCCGAAAGCCATGACGAAGAGCGCGTATTGTACAAAGCCATCACCGAGACTGGTCAGACCCAAGGTGATTTGAACAAAGCTTTGCTCAGAACATCTGCTATGGGAGCGGTTCACATCTTAGTGCCTGGGCCTAAAATGATTTGGCACTTTGGTGAATTGGGTTGGGAGAAATCGCTCTGGACTTGCAACAACGGAAACGTTTCATTCTCAAATCCAGATTGTAAACTTGATACCAAGCCACAGCCACAATGGGCTGACAACTGGTTAGGAGATGCCAACAGAAGTGCTATTTATACCAATTGGGCACGTTTGATTAACCTCAAGAAAACAGAGAATGTATTTGAAAACGGTTCTTACGCATGGAACTTTAGCTCTGTAGGTCGCCCGCGTTTGGATATCTGGACCAGTACGTCACAAACAAGCAACTTGAGTTATGTTTTTGTATTGACCAATTTTACCAACAATACAATCAATGTTGCCGGGGGATTTCCATTCACAGGAACATGGTACAACATGATGGATGATACTTCGTTTAGTGTGACCGATACCAATACGAACATCAGCATTGAGCCGGGTGGGTTCAGAGTTTTCGGAAACAAACCTTCTACTTTAAGCATTGATGATATAGATATGTCTCAAGCCATTGAACTTTATCCTAATCCGGCACAAACTTATTTCCAAATCAATGCAACAACTTCAAAAGTTCTGGTGTATTCCATCACCGGACAAATCGTAAAAGAATTTGCTGCGCAATCAAACGGTTATCGCTTTGATATTTCTGATCTCAATACCGGTATGTATTTGGTGAAAATCACCGATGCCAATGGTCGTCAGAAAACCAGCAGACTTGTCAAAGAGTAAGTTAGAGTTAGTTAATATTTTTTAGAAAAGCCTCTCATTTGGGAGGTTTTTCTTTTTTTAAATCAAGGGCATTTTATTTTTCGGCCTAAATGAAAATATTACCTTTGTGCCATGGAAAAAGTAAAAAAGAGTAATGTTGTTAAGGGACTCAAAATAACAGGGATAACTGTTTTCACTGTTTTGGGGCTCATGTTTGTACTTCCGATTTTGTTTCCCGGAAAAATAGCCGAAGAAGTCAAAAAATTTGCCAACGAACGACTCGAAGGAGAACTTAACTTTTCAAAAGCTGAATTGTCTTTTTTCAATCATTTTCCTTCGCTTACTTTAACACTCAAAGATTTCAAACTCAACGGATCGGCTCCGTACAAAAATGAAACCTTGGTTTCAGCCGGCGAAATTGCTTTTGGAATCAACCTAAAAAGCCTGATTTTTGACCGCACAGTCAAGATTGATAAAATCTTCCTCTCAAATGCGCTTATGAATGTACATGTAAACCCAAAAGGAGAGGCCAACTACAATGTTTATGTTTCAGAAGATGAAAAGCCCGCAAGCAAAGATTCAAATACTTCTCTCAGACTTGAAAAAATAGCTATTGAAGACAGTCATCTTATATACAACGACGAGTCAGTCAAAATGCTCGTCGATGCCAAAGGATTCAATTATGTGGGTAAAGGTGATTTAGACCAAGCCATTTTTGATATTTATACCGAAGCCGAAATCGATTCACTCAATCTAACATATGACCACAAAAAATATTTGCAAAACAAAAAGGTCAAAGCCGATTTGATTACCAAAATCAACACCAATTCATTGGCTTTTATCTTTGAGCAAAACAACCTTAAAATCAACAAACTTCCCGTTGAATTTACCGGAAAATTTGATTTCCTCAAAAACGGCTATGATATGGATTTTACCATCAATTCCAAAGACAGCCGTTTGAACGATTTTTTTACAGCTTTGCCACCAGAATATGTTACTTG
Source organism: Flavobacterium sp. (assembly GCA_027484725.1). Classification (GTDB taxonomy): domain Bacteria; phylum Bacteroidota; class Bacteroidia; order Flavobacteriales; family Flavobacteriaceae; genus Flavobacterium. Next base: position 51,387 of record JAIXSK010000013.1, read on the forward strand.
GCTTGAGAAAACCAAAGTCAAAGGCACTACCGATATGGGTCTTTCGCTCAAAGGACAATATATTGCTTCGCAAAACAAAAGTCCAGATTTGAAGTTCAACATGAAGGTGCGTGACGGGCACATCGAATATAAAAATGCACCTTATCCGCTTTCAAACATTTTCTTGAATTTTGATACAAAAATTCCGGGTTTAAATCCGGATAACATTCAAGTAAGTGTAGATTCACTGTTTTTTAATGTCGGAAAAGATTACCTCAAGGCAATAGTCAAAGCGCGCGGTCTCAAGCATCCCATCATTGAGGCCAACATGCAGGCATCGCTCGATCTTAAAAAACTGGATCAAGCGGCCGGTCTGCAGCAGATGGATTTGAGTGGTTTGCTCAAGATGAATGTCATTTCTAAAGGGGTTTACAACAAAGAAAAGTCAATATTTCCGGTGACCAAAGGAACAGTTTTGCTCCAAAATGCCCACATTCAAACGCAATATTATCCAAAACCCATTAGCAAAATCAACCTTTTGGCCTCACTTTTCAACGGAAACGGAACGTTCAAGCAAACCGAACTCATCATCAATCCGGCTTCGTTTACTTTTGAAGGGAAACCATTTTTTGTGCAAGCCAGCTTTAAAAATTTTGACGACGTAGCCTATAACCTCAAAGCAAAAGGCAGTGTTGATTTGGCGCGTGTGTACAAAGTTTTTCCAATAGACGGACTTGACCTCAAAGGATTCATCAAAGCTGATGTGGCGTTTAAAGGGGTTCAAAGCGATGCGGTAGCCGGAAGATATGACAAACTCAAAAACAGCGGAACACTTGAACTCAAAAACATCCGTACCCAAAGCCAATATTTGCCCAAACCATTTCTGATCAATCAAGGGTTATTTAAGTTTCAGCAAGACAAAATGTTTTTCAATAATTTCTTGGCAGCTTATGGCGCTTCTGATTTCAAGATGGATGGCTACTTGCAAAACGTCATCAATTTTGTTTTGTCAGACCGCGAAGTACTCAAAGGTAAATTCAATTTGACCTCTAATTACATCAATATCGATGAATTCATGTCAGGCGCGACAAGTCAACCAACAACGCAAAAAAGCACCACAGCACCACAGCCTGCCACCCAGCAATCCGGTGTGGTAGTGATTCCGCCCAATTTTGATTTGCAGTTTGCAGCCAACGCAGCCAAGGTTGATTTTCAAGGTTTGAATTTGACCCAATCGCACGGAAACTTATCAGTCAATAAAGGCAATCTTTTGCTACAAAACACGGGCTTTAGCATCATTGATTGTCCGGTGAATATGAATGCGTCTTATATGAGTGAAACCCCAATGCGCGCTGCTTTTGATTTTAAAATTAAAGCCAAAGACTTTGATATCAAACGCGCTTATGACGAAATTAAAATGTTTCGCGAAATGGCCTCGGCTGCTGAAAAAGCACAGGGAAAAGTTTCATTAGATTATGCAGTTGCAGGTAAACTTGACGCAAACATGCAACCCATTTATCCATCGCTTACAGGAGGCGGTGTTTTGTCGGTGCGACAAGTAAAAATGCGTGGGTTCAGAATGTTTGGCGCTGTAAGTGATAAAACCCATACCGACGCCATTCGCAACCCTGATGTAAGTAAAGTTGACATTAAAACCACCATCAAAAATAACATCATTACTATAGAAAGGTTTAAGTTTAAGTTTGCCGGTTTTCGTCCACGCATTGAAGGAACCACCAGTTTTGATGGTCAACTCAACATCAAAATGCGCTTGGGATTGCCACCTCTGGGCATCATTGGAATTCCGCTCACCATTACCGGAACCAAAGATGCACCCAAAGTAAAATTGGGCCGAAAAGGCGAAGACATTCAAGAGACCGAGTATCAACCCTCATCATCAGTACAGCCCCAACCAACTGAACATCCTGCTGCAGAAAGTGCGCAGCCCCAAACGCCATCATCACAAAATCAGAATGGCCAATAAATAAAGAATCAAGCGAAAAATTTCAATTGTACCGCTAGACTTATACCTTTGTCGGTCGGAATAAATTCCTAAAGCATGAACAGAAACAGCAAGCGCAGAGAAGCTTTACTATACCACGCTAAACCCACTCCGGGGAAAATAAAAATTGTACCCACCAAAAAATACGCTACCCAGCGTGATTTATCTTTGGCCTATTCACCGGGTGTAGCCGAACCATGTTTAGAAATTGCCAAAGATGTCAACAATGTGTACAAATACACTTCTAAAGGAAATTTAGTGGCTGTTATTACCAACGGAACGGCTGTTTTAGGCTTGGGTGACATTGGTCCGGAAGCCTCTAAACCCGTGATGGAAGGTAAAGCATTACTTTTTAAAATTTTTGCCGACATTGACGGATTTGATATTGAAGTAGGAACCAAAGACATTGAAGAATTCATTCAAACGGTCAAAAATATTGCCCCTACATTTGGAGGTATCAATCTGGAAGATATCAAAGCCCCGGAATCTTTTGAAATTGAACGTCGATTGGTTGAAGAACTCAACATTCCGGTCATGCACGACGATCAGCACGGCACGGCGATTATCTCATCGGCCGCTTTGCTCAATGCGCTTGAATTGGCCGAGAAAAAAATTGACCAAGTCAAAGTGGTGGTCTCAGGTGCGGGTTCAGCAGCACTGGCTTGTGCTAATTTGTATGTGATGCTCGGGGTGCAACCAAAAAACATTATTATGTTTGACAAAGACGGTATTTTGCACCAAGAGCGAACCGATTTGTCTGATTTGCAAAAGAGATATACAGCCGGAAAACCCGGTACTACGATGGCGCAAGCAATGGTAGGAGCAGATGTTTTCTTGGGCTTATCGGCCGGAAATATTCTCTCACCTGAAATGTTGCTTGATATGGCCGGTAATCCAATTGTGTTTGCCATGGCCAACCCGGTCCCGGAAATTGATTACCAATTGGCTATTGATACACGCAATGATATCATCATGGCTACAGGTCGTTCCGATCATCCCAACCAGGTAAACAATGTCTTGGGATTTCCCTATATTTTTAGAGGAGCGCTGGATGTACGTGCCACCAAAATCAACGAAGAAATGAAAATGGCTGCGGTACACGCCTTGGCTGCCTTGGCCAAAGAAAGTGTACCTGAGCAAGTCAATATAGCTTATGGCGAAACCAAATTGGTTTTTGGCCGTGATTATATTATTCCAAAACCTTTTGATCCGCGATTGATTACCACAGTGGCTCCGGCTGTGGCCAAAGCCGCCATGGATTCGGGGGTTGCTTTGAACCTGATTCAAGATTGGGATGAATACCGCGACGAACTCATGGAGCGTTTGGGCTCAGACAACAAAATGGTTCGTTTGTTGACCAACCGCGCCAAAACGGATCCGAAACGAGTGGTGTTTGCAGAGGCTGATCACCTCGATGTGCTCAAAGCTGCGCAAATTGTACACGAAGAAGGTATTGGAAAACCCATTTTATTGGGCAATCGCGAATTGATTCTTGAGCTTAAAGAAGAATTGGGTTTTGATGCCGATGTGCCTATTTATGATCCGAAAACCAAAGAAGAAGACGCGCGCAGATTGCGTTACGCCGATATGTTCTGGAAAGCCCGTCAACGCCGAGGCATTTCATTGCTGGACGCTCAAAAATGGATGCGTGAACGCAATTATTTTGCGGCCATGATGGTCAATGAAGGTGAAGCAGATGCATTGGTTACTGGATATTCGCGCAGTTATCCTTCGGCTGTAAAACCGATTATGCAGCTCATAGGAAAGGCTCCGGGTATTTCACTGATTGCTACCACCAATATGATGATGACCAACAGAGGTCCGATGTTTTTGTCTGATACGGCCATCAATCCGAATCCAACGGCTGACGATTTGGCTAAAATTGCACTGATGACCGCTAAAACCGTTCGTATGTTTGGGATAGAACCGGTCATTGCTATGGTTTCTTTTTCCAATTTTGGCTCTGCTTCTGACTTGAGCGCATCTAAAGTGCGAGAGGCGGTTTCTTATTTGCATAATTATTATCCGGATTTGGTGGTTGACGGTGAAATTCAAGCTGATTTTGCGCTGAATCCAGACATGCTCAAGGCCAAGTTTCCGTTTTCAAAACTTGCCGGTAAAAAAGTGAATACATTGATATTTCCAAACTTAGAGTCGGCCAACATTACCTATAAATTACTCAAAGAATTGTACAAAGTTGATTCAATTGGCCCAATAGTAATGGGGCTTGATAAACCGGTGCATATTTTTCAGTTGGGTGCCAGTGTTGAGGAAATGGTCAATATGGCTGCGGTAGCTGTGGTAGACGCTCAAGAGAAAATCAAAAAATTAAAGAATTTTAATATTAAATTTTAAGCACATCGCCTCAGAGGCTAATTAAAGTTTTTTGTTATATTTGGAACTGCTTTAAAGAGATAATGATAGCACATATTCAAGGAAAATTAGTTGAAAAATCGCCAACGGAAGTCGTTATTGACTGCTCAGGTGTGGGCTATCAGATTCATATTTCATTGCATACCTACGGTTTGCTTCCTGCCTCAGATCATATTAAACTATATACGTATCTTCAAGTTAAAGAAGATGCGCATACGTTGTTTGGGTTTGTTGAAAAATCTGAACGCGAAATATTTAAAATGCTGTTGTCGGTTTCTGGTATCGGAGCCAATATTGCCCGAACCATGCTCTCGTCACTTGAGCCCAAACAAATTATACAGGCTTTGGCCACGGGCGATGTGGGGCTCATTCAATCCGTTAAAGGGATTGGCGGAAAAACAGCCCAACGCGCTATACTTGACCTCAAGGACAAGGTGTTAAAACTCTATGATTTGGATGAAGTTTCGAGTGTAGCAAACAATACAAATAAAGAAGAAGCGTTATCAGCACTGGAAGTTCTGGGCTTTAACAAAAAATTGGCAGAAAAAGTGGTGGACAAAATTGTTCTTCAAGATGGTTCAGCCAGTGTTGAAGCTATTATAAAACAGGCATTAAAAAATTTATAATACTTGAAAACTAAATACTTAAGCAATTTATCGCCGGTATTCAAAATATTTGTTTTGATGCTCTTTTTGTTTTCTCAGGCAAGTGTTTTTGCTCAGATACAAGAACAAGAGCAAGAGCAAGAACAGGTAAAAGACAGCATTAAACCCGGATATGCTGCTGGGAATCTACAATTGAGTAATCCGCCGAGTATTTTGGAGGCTTACACTTATGATCCGGCAACCGATCGATATATATATACCAACAAAGTTGATGATTTCAACATCAATTATCCGATTATTTTAACCCCAAAAGAATACGAACAACTCATGTTGCGAGAGGCAATGCGTGAGTATTACAAGAAAAAATCAGATGCCATTGACGGCAAAAAAGCCGGAACACAAGATGCCAAAAAGAATTTATTGCCCAGATATTATGTGAATTCAAGTTTTTTTGAATCTATTTTTGGAAGCAACACCATAGATGTAAAACCTACCGGATCTGTTGAAGTAGATCTGGGCGTTCGATATACCAAACAAGACAATCCGGCATTCTCTCCTAGGAATCGTCAAAACATCAATTTTGATTTTAACCAACGCATCAATATGTCGCTTTTGGGCAAGGTGGGAACACGACTCAAAGTTACAGCCAATTACGATACCCAATCGACGTTTTCATTTCAGAATCAAATCAAACTTGAATACACTCCTGATGAAGATGATATCATTCAAAAAATTGAAGTAGGTAACGTAAGTATGCCTCTGAGCGGATCGCTTATTCGAGGTGCACAAAGTCTTTTTGGAGTCAAAGCCCAAGTACAATTTGGACGAACCACCATTACCGGAGTTTTCTCAGAGCAAAAATCGCAAACAAAAACCGTTACGGCTCAAGGTGGCGGAACCATCCAAGATTTTGATTTTTTTGGGTTGGATTATGATAATGACCGACACTTTTTTTTATCGCAGTACTTTAGAAATCGCTATGATTTAGCTTTAAAAAATTATCCTTTTATTGACAGTCGTGTACAAATTACCCGTATTGAAGTTTGGATTACCAACCGTCAAAATCGCGTTAACAATACCAACAACAATCAGCGCAACATTATAGCGCTTCAAGATTTAGGTGAATCGCAACAAAGCGGGTATTCAGATAATGAAATTGTATCATTGAATCCAGCTCCGGTCGGATTTTTTACTGCTGCCGCAGACAGTCCAGCAGACAATAAAAACAACAAATATGACCCCGGTTTAATTGATAACACCGCTGGTGGAGCTGGTTTTTTAAATCCGAATATTCGAGAAATTGCCACAGCCAGTTCAGGTTTTAACACCGTTGTTCCGGTGGAAGGATTGGATTTTTCTAAACTTGAGAACGCCAGAAAACTCAACACCAATGAGTTTACTTTCCATCCTCAATTGGGTTATATTTCGCTGCAACAAAAGCTCACCAATGATGAAGTTTTGGCGGTAGCCTACCAATATACCATTGGAGACAAAGTATATCAAGTGGGCGAGTTTGGAAACGATGGCGTAGACGCTACCCAAGCAGGTTCTACAGATCCGAATACCGGACAATTACAAGCCATTACCACCCAAGCATTGGTGTTAAAAATGCTCAAGAGTAATCTAACCAATGTTGAAAAGCCGGTTTGGAATTTAATGATGAAAAATATTTATCAGATTCCGGGTGCTTTTCAGTTAGAGCAACAAGATTTCAGATTTAATATTTTGTATTCTGACCCTTCGCCGCTCAATTACATTTCTGCTTTGCCCGGAAATCCTTTTCCATCCAATCCAAGTCCTGAAAATAAATTGGCTGAGACTCCTTTGCTCAAAGTATTCAATTTAGATCGTTTAAATTCTACCAATGACCCGCAAGTAGGTGGTGACGGTTTCTTTGATTTTTTACCCGGACTTACCGTGGATACCCAGAATGGGCGATTAATTTTTACCACTGTTGAGCCTTTCGGTAAACTGATTTTTGACAAATTAAAAGATGCTCCCACTCAGGTTTATAACGATCCGAACACATACAACGCCAACCAAACAAAATACGTTTTTAGAAATATGTACCGCAGAACCCAAGCTTCGGCTTTACAAGACGGTAATAAAAATAAATACGAGTTGCGCGGGAAGTTCAAATCAACTGGTGGTGATGGAATTCCGATCGGAGCTTTTAATGTTCCCAAAGGTTCTGTTGTTGTAACCGCCGGAGGCCGTGTTTTACTTGAAGGAGTTGATTATACAGTTAACTACCAAGCCGGAAGAGTTCAAATTTTGGATCCTTCATTACAAGCATCCAATACACCTATTCAAGTTTCGGTAGAGAATAACTCTACTTTTGGTCAACAGACCCGCCGTTTTATGGGCTTTAACATTGAGCACAAATTCTCAGATAAGTTTATTGTAGGCGGAACCTTGCTTAAAATGACTGAAAGACCTTTGACCCAAAAATCTACCTATGGTCAAGAATCTGTAAACAACACCATCTATGGTCTTCACGCCAATTATGCAACAGAAGTACCTTTCTTTACCAGAATGGTCAATAAGTTACCGTTTATGGATACCGATGTTCCGTCTAATTTTTCGTTCAGAGGTGAAGTTGCTTTCTTAAAACCGGATACTCCTAAGGCCGATAAATTCAACGGTGAATCTACTTTGTATGTAGATGATTTTGAAGGTTCTCAAACCAACATTGATTTGCGTTCACCCCTTTCTTGGTCTTTGTCATCAACTCCATTGGTAGATACCGAGACCAATGCTGGTGAGACGCCGAGCCCTTATAATTTTAACGGAGCTTCCACCAATATAGACTACGGATACAAGCGTGCTAAATTGAGTTGGTACACCATAGATCCGATTATCTATACCAAACCAGGAGGTATTTCAACAGATGATATTTCCCTGAACAAAACCCGTAGAATTTTTACGCGAGAGGTATATCCGAATACTGATATTGCACCCGGACAAATTCAAATCATCAATACTTTAGATTTGACCTATTATCCTAAAGAACGCGGTCCTTACAACAATAGTTTAGATGTAGCCAACGTACCGCAAAACAACTTTGGTGGAATTATGCGCTCACTCAATTCAACTAATTTTGAGCAAGCCAATGTTGAGTTCATTCAGTTTTGGGTGATGGACCCGTATGTGGGGCACGGCTCACTTCCGGCAACGAGTGATAATGTTGGAAAAATCTATTTCAATATAGGTTCTATTTCTGAAGATATATTGAGAGACGGTCGAAAACAATACGAGAATGGTTTGCCAGAAGCAGGATCAAATCAATTGGTGATTAATACCATTTGGGGAAAAGTTCCTGCGTCGCAATCACTTATTTATGCCTTTGATGTTGATGGAGGCAATCGTAGCGCCCAAGATATTGGACTCGATGGTATGAATGATGCTGATGAGGCCAGCATATATACCAATTATGCTGGTGAGGCGGATCCTGCCGGAGATAATTACGAATACTTTCTTCAGGCTTCAGGAAGTGTTATTGATCGTTACAAAAGATACAACGGAACCCAAGGAAATTCACCGGTGAATGTAACTGACAACAACAGAGGAAACTCAACAGTTCCGGATATTGAAGATATCAACCGAGACAATACCATGGATACCTTTGACGCGTATTATGAGTACAGTGTTGATATCAAACCGGGCATTTTAGTAGGCAACACGCGTTTTGTAACTGATGTGCGCGAAACAAGTGCAGCGACTTCAGGATCAAGTTTTGGAGAATCAACTCCGGTTCGTTGGATTCAATATAAGATTCCGGTAACCGAATTTGAGCGAAAAATTGGAAGCATCAGCGATTTTACTTCGATTCGTTTCATCAGAATGTTTACCACCGGATTCAAAGATGAAGTTACCTTGCGTTTTGCGGCACTTGACCTAGTTCGTGGTGACTGGAGACGATATGCCAACACGCTCGATTCAGTACTTCCGCCGGGAACAGATACAAATGTGGCTGATGACCCGACTGTTTTCGAAGTTCAATCAGTTAATATCTTAGAAAACAGCAATCGTTCGCCGATTCGCTATGTGACTCCTCCGGGGGTTGTTCGCGAGCAATTGTATAACAACAATACCATCATCAACCAAAACGAGCAATCATTGTCTTTGCGCGTTTCTGGTGAACAAGGACTCGAGGCTACCGACGCGCGCGGTGTTTTCAAAAACGTTAGTGTAGACATGCGACAGTTCAAAAAACTCAAAATGTTTATTCATGCTGAGGCCTATCCCGGAGATCCTTCAATACCGCTACAAGACAATGAAATGGTAGCTTTTATTCGCTTCGGAAATGACTTTACAGATAATTTTTATCAAGTAGAAGTTCCGCTTAAAGTTACTGCTTCAGGGGCCACATCGGCTTATGATATTTGGCCGGAAGCCAATAATTTGACCATTCCTCTGGAAATGCTTACCCAAATAAAGATCTTGTCACGACAAGCACCTGCTCTGGGGCCGAATGAAATTTTCTACCGCTACGACGATGAACTTGATGCATCATACACCAGACGCATGCGGGTTGGGGTGCGCGGTAATCCGAACTTTGGGTTGGTCAGAAATCTTATGTTGGGAATTAAAAACAACACCTCTGTCGGAACGGATCCGTCCGGAAGTCCGCTTGTTCCAAGACCCATCAAAGGAGAGGTTTGGTTCAATGAGTTGAGGTTGGCTGAAATGGACAACAGTGGCGGTATGGCTGCTGTAGCTAATGTTGATACCAACTTGGCGGATTTTGCAACCATTTCGGCCATGGGTAAAATGAGTACCGTTGGTTTTGGTTCGCTAGAGCAAGGGCCTAATGAGCGAAGCAGAGAAGACACCCAACAGTACAACATTGTGACCAATTTTAGTTTGGGCAAACTCATGCCTAAAAAATGGCATATCAATTTACCGTTTAACTATTCGGTGGGCGAAGAAACCATTACGCCTTTGTATGATCCGTTTAACCAAGATATCAAATTGGATCAAGTATTGGACATCACAGCCAGTTCAGCTGAACGCGCCATTATTAAAGACAGAGCGATTGATTATACCAAGCGTAAAAGCATCAATTTTATAGGGGTCAAAAAAGAGCGTTCACCCAACCAAAAGCAACGAATTTATGATCCTGAAAATCTAACGTTGTCGTATTCATTCAATCAAGTTGAGAAACACAATTTTGAGATTGAAGATTACTTAGATCAGCAAGTGAATACCACCGCTGATTACACCTTTAATTTTCAGCCTAAAGCTGTTGAGCCTCTAAAAAACAATAAGTTTCTCAAAAAGAGTTCTTATTTAAAGTTACTCAGCGACTTTAATTTTAATTACTTGCCCTCTAATATTTCATTTAGCGCAAGCATTATTCGCCAATACAACGAGCAAAAATTTCGTCAAATTGATGTGGCCGGAATTCCGTTGGATCCGCTTTACAGACGCAATTACTTATTTAATTATCAATATGGTTTTGGTTATAATTTGACCAAATCACTCAAAGTAAACTACACTGCTTCATCAAGTAATATTGTGCGCAACTTTATTGATGCCGACGGAAATGTAGACAACAGTTTTACACTCTTTACCGATTATTGGAATACAGGTGAACCCAACACACACAACCATCAATTGGTGGTTAATTACGAATTGCCTTTGAACAAGCTGCCATTTTTGAGTTTTGTTAAATCAACTTATTCATATACGGGCGATTATAGCTGGCAACGTGCTTCAGTAGCTATGTCACAACTTGAAATTGATGGTCAAACATTCAATTTAGGGAACACTATTCAGAATGCCGGATCGCACAAACTCAATACGGCTTTAAACATGGATTCGTTCTATAAATACATTGGATTGACCAAGAAAAAAGCTGCGCCACCAAAATCTACGGCACCGCCAAAACCCGGACAAAAAGTAGTCAACACAGCACAACCGGCTGCCAATCAGAACAGCTTTTTTAAAGATGCATTGATCAACACCCTTACGTGTATAAAAAATGTCAACATCAACTACACCGAAAACAGAGGAACCGTCTTGCCTGGATTTTTGCCAAGCGTTGGTTTCTTTGGAACTTCTAAACCTACCTTGGGCTTTATCTTTGGGTCTCAGGCCGATGTTCGTTATGAAGCTGCCAAAAACGGATGGTTAACCAATTATCAAGATTTCAATCAAAGTTATACCCAAGTAATCAATCGTACATTGAACCTTACGGCGAATGTTGATTTGTTTCCTGATTTTAAAATTGATTTGTCCGGAGACAGAACTTATGTACGCAATTTTTCAGAGCAGTACGATGTGTCTGATGAAGGAATATACAATCCGCGTTCTCCATACAGTACCGGGAACTTTGCTATTTCAACCGTGCTGATCAAAACCGCCTTTAGTCAAAGTGATGAAAACTATTCGGCTGCTTTTGAAGATTTCAGAAACAACCGGCTTGAAATTGCCAATCGATTGGCTGAAAGATATTACGGCGGCAATATACCGCGATATGGCGATGCAACACATCCGATTCCAACCAACACCAATGATCCGCAATATGCTATTTATGTAGCCAACAAAGATTATCCTATTGGTTTTGGCAAAAACAATCAGGCTGTTTTAATTCCTGCATTTATGGCTGCATATACCGGCAGCAGTGCTTCAGGTGTGTCTCTTAATGTATTCAGAGATTTTCCTATTCCGAATTGGAATATTAAATATACGGGCTTGATGCGTTATAAATTCTTTAAAGACAATTTCAAACGTTTGTCTATTCAGCATGCTTACAAAGCTACGTATACTGTGAATTCATTCCGCTCTAATTTTGAATACGATAAAAACCCGAGCGGAACTGATGTCGGAGGAAATTTTTACAATAAGTTACTCATCTCTAATGTCAACTTAGTAGAGCAGTTTAATCCATTGATGCGTTTTGATATGGAAATGAAAAATTCGGTAAAAGTTTTGGCCGAAGTCAAAAAAGATCGCTCTATGTCATTGAGTTTTGACAACAACTTACTCACAGAGGTTCGAGGCATGGATTATACTTTGGGCTTAGGCTACCGAATCAAAGACGTAATCATTTCATCTAAATTAGCCGACAATCCTACAGGCATCATCAAAAGCGACATCAATATTAAAGTCGATGCAACCTACAGAAACAGCAAAACTATTGTACGTTATTTAGATTATGACAACAACAAACTTTCGGGTGGACAAAACATTTGGTCTGTCCGAGTAGGTGCAGATTATTCGTTCAGCAAAAATTTGACATTATTGTTCTTCTACGATCATCAATTTTCAAAAGCAGTTATCTCAACATCATATCCAATTACCAACATTAGAGCCGGATTTACCATGCGTTACAATTTTGGAAATTAATCACAGAAGTACAAAAAACACACTAACTTTGAATCATAAATTTTATTACAAAAATGAATATACCTGCAAACTTAAAGTACACCAAAGACCACGAATGGATTATGCTTGATGGCGATATGGCCACGGTAGGCATCACAGATTTTGCTCAAAAAGAATTGGGCGATATTGTATATGTTGAAGTAGAAACACTTGATCAAACACTTGATAAAGATGAGGTTTTTGGAACCGTTGAAGCCGTTAAAACGGTATCGGATTTGTTCTTGCCTATGGCCGGCGAAATTGTTGCTTTCAATGATTCACTCGAAACCAATCCTGAAGTAGTCAATTCTGATCCGTATGGAGCAGGGTGGATGATCAAAGTAAAAGTTTCTGATGTTGCTGATTACGATCAACTTTTAGACAGTGAAGCATACGCAGCGCTTATTGGAGCGTAAAAACCTATTTTTATCCTTTGCCCTTGGCTGGACTTTGCTCATAACATATTTAAGTTTGAGCGATCCTCGTATATTGCCAAAGTTTCAAATTCAGAATGTAGACAAAGGGGTTCACTTTGTTTTTCATTTTGTTTTTACAGTCCTGTGGTATTTGTATTTAAGGCATTCCCAAAAAGGGGCTTTAAAGACCTTGAGCAATACGTTTCTGCTTTCTATATTTTATGGAATTGTCATAGAAATTTGTCAGGGAACTTTAACCACAACTCGCTCAGCAGATGCCATGGACGTAATAGCCAACAGCATTGGGGCTTTGTCTGCTGTGTTTGCCATCGTTTTGGTGCAAAAAGCTTATAAATTAATCCAATAAAAGATGCCCGCTTCGGCGGGATTTTTTATTTTTATACCCTTCATTCAGTTTCACAATGGGCTGATGTTATTTAAAGATTATGAATATCAGGCAATATCTTGACTCTACTTATCTTAAAACAGCTGCGCAAGCGGGTCTTTCGGAATCAGAGAATCTAAAGGTCAACAGACGTTTTATTCAAGAGGCTATAGACGAAGATTTTAAGCTTATCATGATTCGTCCCAATATAGTTGCGATTGCTCGTGAGATGGTTGATGCAGCTCAATCAAAAGTTTGTGTAGGCACGGTGATTGATTTTCCGCTGGGTCAATCTTCGCTTGAAGACAAACTCAAAGAAGCGCAACAAGCAATTGAAGACGGCGCCGATGATTTGGATTTTGTGTGTAATTATGAAGCCTTTAAAAGAGGTGAGGTTGATTTAGTTCGCCAAGAGATTTTAGCTTGCACACAATTGGGTTTGCAACACCACAAAATTGTCAAGTGGATTATTGAAGTAGCCGCGCTGAATCACCAACAAATTATTCAACTCTCTACGTTGATAAAAAAGGTAGTTTTGGATCATTTCAAAGAAAGTCAATACAATTCGGTTTATGTCAAATCATCGACCGGTTTCTATCTTACTGAAAATAATTTACCCAATGGTGCTACGCTAGAAACTATTATTCCAATGCTTGAAAATGCTGCTCCGCTTCCGGTTAAAGCCGCTGGTGGTGTGCGCACTTTTGATGAAGCTACAACCATGATTCGTTTAGGGGTCAAACGCATCGGAACCTCAGGAGCCAAAGCTATAGCAGAGGGTCAGTCAGCAGATTCGTCTTATTAGTATGAAAAGAAAACTACTCTCAATCGTAATTTTATTGTGCGCTTTGGGCTTGAATGCTCAAGAGTTAGCGCAAAGCAAAGAGCAACATCCTGTTTTTCCGGCTTGCAAGGGTCAGATTGGCAAAGCGCTTGAAGATTGTTTTAACAGCCAGTTGCAAGACTATGTGTACCATCATTTTCAAGTGCCGGATGATTTGAAAAATTCGGGTTATACAGGCAGTGTAATTGTCTTGTTTGAAGTGAGTAATAAGGGTGTTTTCAAGACTTTGTATGTTGATGCAACTGATGAGCGACTTCGTGCAGAAACCCAAAGAGTTTTTTCAAGTTTACCGCAAGTTGAACCCGCAATGTATAATGGTCAGCCCAATTATGCAAAATACACGGCTAAAATATCTATTCCGCTTAAAAGTGCTGCACAATTAGCTTCTGAAGCAGAACAGCAACGCCAAGAAGAAGCTCATAATTACACGCTTAACAGAGACAAAGAGCTGACCGAATACGACAATATACGCTACCATCAATTCAACAATCCCAAGTTTGAAAGTCCGCTCAACATTCCGTTTTCACACAGTTATTACGCGTGGTTTGATGCGGCCATCAATCAAGTCGGAAGCAACAACCACACCGCTGTCAAGCCTTTGAATTATGCCGATGTAAATCGATACTATAAATTCCGCGAAGAAAACCAAAAGTTGATGATGAGCAAATCATCTTGGATGGGCAGAAAGCTCTTCAATGAAAACTTTGCCGAAATTCAAGGAGACGGTTATTGGTTTACCTTTAATCCTATTTTGGATTTGCAAATGGGCAAAAGCAGTCCGAGTGAACTTAAATATACTTATGTCAATACCCGAGCACTACAAATTCAGGGAGGATTGGGCAGACAAATTGTCTTTAATTCTACCATCTACGAAAGTCAAGGCCGATTTGCTGATTATTACAATCGCTACGCCATTTCCATCAAACCTTCTGGGGGTGATCCGGCGGTGATTCCCGGAATCGGGATAGCTAAAAGTTTCAAAAGTGACGCCTTTGACATGCCTATGGCTGAAGCCAACATTACCTACACGCCCGGAGATATTTTCTCTATGCAAGCCGGCTACGGAAGAAATTTCATCGGTGATGGTTATCGCTCGCTCATTACTACCGATGGGGTCAGCCCATATCCTTTTTTTAAACTCAGCACTACTTTTTGGAAAATCAGATATACCAACACCTATATGTTTCTCAAAGACATTAGTCCTGAGTTTACAGCGGACCGAACCTACGCAACCAAGTATATGGCCAACCATTATTTAAGTTGGAATGCCACCAAACGTTTGAACATTGGTTTCTTTGAGTCGGTTATTTGGGCCAATACCAACGGTCGCGGTTTTGATATGAGTTTCTTTAACCCGATTGTTTTTTACCGATCGGTTGAATTTGCATCCTCAGCCAAAACCGGGAATGCCTTGATGGGTTTGACTGCTAAGTACAAATGGAACAACCAACTTAATTTTTATGGACAGTTTCTCTTGGATGAATTTTCATTAGCTGATATCAAAGAAGGAAAGAAAAGTTGGAAAAACAAATACGGATATCAAGTAGGGGTGAAGTATTTCAATGCTTTTAATGTTGAGAATTTATTGCTTCAGTTAGAGTACAATCGGGTGCGGCCCTATGTTTATTCGCACAGCGACCCCTCTACAAATTACGGTCATGCGAATCAAAATGTGGGACATCAATGGGGGGCGAACTTTCAAGAGCTAATCCTTATTGGTCGTTACCACAAAGGGCGATACTTTGCCGATGCCAAACTTACTTATGGCATTCGTGGTTTTGATTTCAATACTACTTCAGATAGTTATAACTACGGTGGAAACATTTACAACAACTACAATGTTGACAGGCCTTATGATGTACAGGTAAAAGTTGGGCAGGGCAACAAAACCAACATACTCATTGCCGATGTGCAAGCCGGTTATTTGCTCAATCCGGCCACCAACCTCAAATTGTTTGGCAGTTTTATCTATCGTGATTTTAATCCAACAGCCACCACGCCTGATGTTTTTAAAGAAACCACTACTTGGTTTTCTTTAGGCATTCGCAGTGATATTTTTAATTGGTATTTTGATTACTAATCGAATTTTGGATGTTAAAAATAGTCAGACTTTTTATGATTTGATTCTTGGTGGAATCATTTCTGAAAAGTACCTTTGCGCCGATTTAAAATACGCATGAGCGCAACAGTCACAACATTTTCGGTAAAAAAATCGGTAGCTGATTTCAAAGAAATTACCAAAGCGGGCTTGGCCATCAGTGTTGTTTTTTCTTCTGTTGCCGGATATTTGCTCGGAATAGATGGTTTCTCTCGTTTTAATTTTACACAATTAGTGATGTTGGCCATTGGCGGATACTGTATGGTAGGCGCCTCTAATGCCTACAACCAAGTCATTGAAAAAGACTTAGACGCGCTGATGGATCGCACCAAAAACAGACCGGTGGCTTCAGGCAGAATGTCGCCTAACCATGCTTTGTTTTTGGCCAGTTTGCTCACGATTGTCGGATTGATTTTGCTTTACATGATCAACCCGAAATCAGCTATGTTTGGAGCCATTTCTATTTTTTTATACACCAGTGTGTACACACCGCTTAAAACGGTAACTTCTTTATCAGTTTTTGTAGGGGCTTTTCCGGGAGCCATTCCGTTTATGTTGGGCTGGGTGGCTGCTACAGGCAACTTTGGTATTGAAGCTGGAACTTTGTTTTTGATACAGTTTTTCTGGCAATTCCCGCACTTTTGGGCCATCGGCTGGTTTTTGTACGACGATTATGAAAAAGCCGGTTTTTTTATGTTGCCTTCCGGGAAAAAAGACAAATCAACAGCACTGCAAATTTTGTTGTACACCATTTGGCTCATCATAGCGTCGCTTTTGCCTATGCTTGGATTCACAGGTCAGCTATTCATTACACCAGTAAGCGCCGTTTTGGTTTTGCTGTTGGGTTTGTGGATGTTGTTTTATTCGGTCAAACTTTATCAATTACAAACACCCAAAGCTGCCAGAACGCTGATGTTGGTGAGCGTTTTATACATTACACTGCTGCAAATCATTTACATAACAGATAAATTCTTAAGATAAGATGAATAAATATAGTTTAACTCCAGAAGACAAAGCGCGCAACGATCGTTCGTATAAGCTTTTGCTTTTGTTTGGAATGCTGAGCATCACAATGATGTTTGCCGGCCTCACCAGTGCTTTTGTGGTCAGTAAATCACGTGCTGATTGGCTTAAAAATTTTCAAATGCCCACGGCTTTTTACGCCAGCACGGCTGTGATTATTGCTTGTAGTGTTACTTTTCACCTGGCCAAACGCAGCATCAAAGCCAATAATCGCTCAGTTACTAGCCTTTGGTTACTTGCAACGTTGGCTTTAGGTGCCTTGTTTGTAGTGTTGCAATTTATGGGTTTTGGACAAGTGATTGATATGGGTTATTACTTCACTGGTCCGGCCAGTAACATTACCACAACCTTTTTATATGTAGTCACCGTGGTGCATTTGGCGCACTTGGCCGGCGGAATTATTTCGCTTTTGGTGATAATTTATAATCATTTTAAACAAAAATACAATGCAACCCAAACCCTTGGAATTGAGCTAGGTGCGATGTACTGGCATTTTCTTGATTTATTGTGGGTTTATTTGTTTTTGTTTTTATATTTCTTCAAATAAGAAAAAAATGTAAATTTGGGAACTTTTTAACGAATTAACTTTTATGGGAGCGACAGTTACTGCAAACAGCGAACACAAAACTTGGGACGGTGGCAATGAGCCGTTAGGAGCGAGTTATGGCAAATTGATGATGTGGTTTTTCATCGTGTCTGATGCCTTGACTTTTTCTGCATTTTTGGCTGCTTATGGCTTTTCAAGATTCAAATTCATTGAGACTTGGCCATTGGCAGACGAGGTTTTCACGCACTTTCCATTTATGCACGGTGTTTCGGCTCCGATGTATTATGTGGCTTTGATGACTTTTATCCTCATTTTCTCTTCTGTTACCATGGTATTGGCAGTAGATGCAGGACATCAGATGAAAAAAGACAAAGTAGCCATTTATATGTTCTTGACCATTTTGGGCGGTTTGGTGTTTGTGGGTTCACAAGCTTGGGAGTGGAAAAACTTCATTCACGGTGAGTATGGAGCCATAGAAACCAAAGGCGGAAGTTTGCTTCAGTTTGTAGACAATACCGGTAAACGCGTAAAATTAGAAGATTTTGCCTTGACTCTTCCTGAAGAAAGAGAACAACTTGAGCGCAACAAAGGGAAATGGTTCATGGATGAGTCATCACTTCCAACTTATTCAGTGGCTGAAGTTCAAGCAGGTTTTAAAGCACATCCTGAAATTTTAGTTCGTACAGAAGTTATTTACGAAGATACTGAAGCTTCTAAAAAAGATCCAAAAATCAATCATCAATTAAGCAAGCACAAACACAAAACCATTTTGACGCGTGCTGAGTCTGAGGCTCGTTTGGCCAATGCGCATTTGGTAGTTGAAGGTGCTAACTTAAAACGCAATGAATACGGAAGCAAATTGTTTGCTGATTTCTTTTTCTTCATTACAGGTTTTCACGGATTCCACGTATTTTCAGGGGTCATCATCAACATCATTATTTTCTTCAATGTATTGCTCGGGACCTACGAAAAAAGACGCACCTATGAAATGGTTGAAAAAGTTGGTCTTTATTGGCACTTTGTTGACCTTGTTTGGGTATTCGTATTTACTTTCTTCTACTTAGTTTAATCTTATTACAGCGATATATCATGGCGCACGAACACGTATCTAATACCAAAAGAATCTGGGGCGTATTTGCCTTGTTGTCAGTAGTAACTACTGTTGAGGTTATTTTGGGTATCATCAAACCAGAGTCATTGCACTTGACTCACTTTCTAGGAATGAATTTACTCAACTGGATTTTCATCATCCTAACCGTTTTTAAAGCGTACTACATTGTTTGGGCCTTCATGCACATGGAAGGTGAAAAACCATCTTTGCGTTGGGCTGTAGTAGCTACCGTCATTTTCTTGGTACTCTATTTGGTTTTTATTCTATTGGTTGAGGCCAATTATGTTTTTGAAGTATTTAAAAGTTCTACCATTAAATGGAATTTTTAACAAGATATTAATGAATGATAAAAGGTGCGCTTTGCGTGCCTTTTTTTATTTTTGTATGCATTTAAATCAGCACATCGCATGAAAAAAAAATTAGTTCTTTTTACCCTTTTCATTCTCCCGATTGTTGCTTATTTATTTTTTGCTACCGGCGTCAACAGTTTTATGTTTTTGCCTACTGTAACTCCTTCAGTGCCTGATATTGGTCCGTGGACGTCTCTTGATGGAAAGCCAGTTTCGCTCAATGAAAAAATAACCATTTTGGGTTTTACCGGTGATAACATGCTCGAGCGAAAAGGCAACTACTTCAATCTGAATCAAAAGATTTACAACAAGAACAAAGATTTCAAAGATTTTCAATTTGTGATGGTGGCTCCTGAAGGAACACAGCCGCAAGTCAAAGAAATCTTAGGTTCATTAGATGACATTACCGATGTTTCGAAATGGCTGTTTGTATTTGCACCCAAAAACCAAATCAAAGCCTATTATGATGCGCTCAAACTCAAGGGTAAGCTGGATGTTCATTACGGAACCAACAACGTATTCATTATTGATAAAAAGCGAAATCTGCGCGGCCGTAAAGATAAAGACGAATACAAAGAAGGCTACGATACATCATCGCCCTCAGATTTATACAACGATATGACAGACGATGTCAAAGTTATTCTAGCCGAATATCGACTGGCACTCAAACGCAACAACGCTCACCGACAAATTTAATTTACATGCTCAAAAACAAATCATATATAGGTATTTCATTGATTATTCTATTGTTTGGAATTTATGCCGTTCCTAAAATAGTCAATCGCATCAAAAATGGAGATGTAATTAAAAATGAAAGACTCGACCAAGGCGATAATGCCAGTGATCAGGTCGTTACTTTGCAAACAATTGGTCCGGCACCTTCTTACAAATTAACCGATCAAAACGGTAAAACCATTTCTAATGCAGATTATAAAGGAAAGGTTTATGTTTTAGAGTTTTTCTTTTCGAGTTGTCCGACGATTTGTCCGCGGATGAATCAAAGCATGCTTCAAATTCAGAATCGCTTTTTTGGCAATCCAAATTTTGGCATCGCTTCTATTTCTATTGACCCGGAGCACGACACACCTGAAGTACTCAAAGCACATGCAAAAACACTTGGTGTAAAATCGTCAAATTGGCATTTTTTGACCGGCGACAAAACATACATTTATGATTTGGCCAATAAAGGATTCAATCTTTATGCCGGTGAAAACGCCAAAGTAAACGGTGGTTTTGAACATTCCGGTTTATTTGCTTTGATAGACAAAGAAGGAAACATTCGTTGCCGAAAAGATGAATTTGGAAACCCTATTTTATACTACGACGGTCTTGACAAAAAAGGCGTTGAGGCAATTCAACACGATATTGCAATTTTACTCAGAGAATAATGGAAAACAACCAATCTAAAGAAGAACTCATCATCAACGAAAAACATTCGATTGAAACTAGATTCAACAAATTGATCATCGCAGTATCGGTTATTATTCCGGTGGCTGTTGCTATTTTGTTCACGGTCAAACTCAAAGACTTTGGTATCATCGTAGAGCCGTTTGGTTTCTTGCCGCCTATTTATGCCACCATCAATGGTATTACCGCCATAGTGTTGATAGCAGCCGTATACGCTATTAAAAATGGCCGCCGAAAACTCCATGAAAAGCTCATGGTTTTGGCCATAGCGTTATCGGTCATTTTTTTGGTGATGTACGTTGTCTATCACATGACCGCTGATAGTACCAAATACGGAGGCGAAGGCATCATGCGTTGGATTTATTTCTTTTTGCTCCTATCGCACATTTTACTTTCTATTGCAGTAATTCCATTGGTTTTAATTACCTATGTGCGCGCCTTGGCTGAACGATTTGATCGACACAAAAAACTGGCTAAAATTACTTTTCCTATTTGGCTATATGTAGCGGTTACCGGTGTGATTGTGTATTTGATGATTGCTCCTTATTACAATTATTAATCCCGGCATTATGCAAAAGGCATTAAAAAGAGGTTTTGCCTTATTCTTGGTTTTGATTTATGCTCATTTCTCTTGGGCTCAGTGTGCCATGTGCCGTGCAGCCATTGAAAGCGAAGGCAACAAAATCAAGGCCGAAGCCGTCAACGACGGCATCGTTTATCTCATGCTCATTCCGTATATATTGGTAGCAGTGGGTGGTTATCTGGCATACAGGTTATTTCGTCCCAAAAAAGCGTAATTACAAACCGTCTACCGAAACCGAAACTTCGCCATTTACGCGCAAGAAACCAATGATGGCTTTATTGGTGAGCTGAAATTTCTGAAACTCAATTTCTTTGGTGGTTCCGTTGACAAAAACACCGGGCATCGGACTGTAGTTTTTAAGGTATTTCTGCAAACTGCTCTGACCTTCAGCTAAGTTCGGAGCAATTGAGTACCGACAACTTTGCTGTATCTTTTTCAAAATGTAACCTTGTGCGAGCCAATTGGCAGTTTTGAGCAAACGGCTTTTGGTATCAAGTACATAATCAAGCTCATCAAAAAACATTTCTTTGGTAGCGCTGTTGTATTGAGGAAATCCAGATAAATAGATGGTTCCGTTGACACTGCCCAACAAATCAAGCGCAATGATGAGTTTTCCGTTTTTGTGCCAAAGTGCTACATTTTGAACTTTTACTTTTTTGCTTGCAGAACCAAATTCTTGTCCGGCAAAATTCTGGGTCATGAGTTTAGAGGCTTGCTCATAAGTAGAAACCGCGACAATATTTGCAGAAACGTGTTCCGGCATTTTGCTCACGGATTTGAGGATGATTTTGCTTCGGTCAAATTTGCTCACGGGTTTTGCGCCAATTAAAGTTTCCATTTCGCATTTAAGCCCCATGTCAAAACTTATATTTTCACGAATCAATTGGGCGTCAGTGGTATACAATTCAAGCGGATTAATTCTCAGCCAGCTTTGGTATTGCGGGCTCATCTCAAACGGAGTACAGATTTTATCGAGCGCATCGAGCACTTGAGGTTTAAAATCCATTGATTTGGCAATGGCGGCATCAATGCTTTTTTCAATTTTAGATTTAAAAAATTTAATCGTCGGATTGATGGCATAAGTAATCGGAACAGCTTTACCCAGTACATTTACCGTTGGGCTTTCGTTCCAATCGAGCGATTTGAATTCGGTTTGGGTATTGAGTTTCCAATTCGATAAATTTACATCGCTGAGCAAAGTAACCACGCCATTAAAATTAAACTCTTTGGTGTTGTAGAGTGCAATGCCCAACCGGTCAGTTCCAATGCGGTACTTGATTTGCGCTTTAAGCGGAAGCACGGTTTTGATTTTTCCACCTACATTTTGAAGGTCAATTGGCGCTTGTTTCCAGATTTTAACCTCGCAATCGTCGTCTTCAATATTGCTGTCGTCATAAATCAAACCACTCAATGATTTATTGACTTGGTTCTCTATGTCTTGTATTTTAATTTTTACCGGAAGATTGATGTATGATACAGCCGGATCATAAAGTAATGGCGCTGCATCATCAGGTTCAGGTTTAAGCGCTTCAATTTTTTGGGTTGAACTACAGCTGCTCAACCATCCGAAAATCATAAGAACCAAACAACGAAATAGATTTTTCATGAAAACTTTATTTGTGTGGCAAAAGTAGTCAAACCCAAAAACAAACTAAAGTCTGTAACAAAAAATAAAAGCAGCGGACTAAAGGTTTCCTGAAAGATATTTCTGGCGGTTGAATTTACAGAATATCTCAAATTCAACCTTCGAAATTCAAAATGGAATGATACCTTTGTAATGCTTTCAGATTCTTTATGAAAAAGATTTTTTTCTCGACGCTTTTCGCCTTGTTTTTTTGGGTTGGCTCTGCTCAGAATCAGCCACAAAAATGGACGTTAGAGGCTTGTGTTCAATACGCGCTCGAACACAACATTACCATCAAACAATCTGAACTTGATGCTCAGCTGGCCGAGATTGACCACAAAAGTGCAGTCGGAAATTTTTTACCGTCTTTCAACGCATCGGCCCGACACAGTTGGAACATTGGTTTGAACCAAAACATTACCACCGGTATTTTAGAAAATCAAACCATTCAATTTACCAGTGTAGGTTTTAATACAGGTATTGACTTGTACAAAGGTTTGCAAAACCAAAACAGATTGCGCCGCAGCACTATTGCAGAACTTGCAGCGCAATATCAATTGAGTAAAATTAAAGACGATGTTGCACTGAACATTGCCAATGCCTATTTGCAAATTCTATTCAATAAAGAAAATCTCAAGGTTCAAAATCAGCTTTTGGCACTTGATGAGCAACAGCTCAAACGCAGCGAAGCATTGGTGGCAGCCGGTTCTATCCCGAAAGGTGATTTGCTGGACAGCCAAGCAACTGTGGCCGCTGATGAGCAAAAAGTAATTGTTGCCGAAAATGCTTTACTCATTTCAAAACTGAGTTTGGCACAACTCTTACAACTTGAAAAAATAGATGATTTTGATATAGCAGATGCAGATTATCCGGCGGTTGAAAGCGCGGTGATGTTGCAAAAACCTGAAGATGTCTATCAAAAAGCCAAATCTTTTAGAATTGAACTCAAAATAGCCGAAACCAACACGCGTTTGGCCGAGAAGGATGTTCAAATTGCCCGCGGTGCCTATCAACCAACTTTGCAAGGTTTTTACAGTTTTAGTACCCGTGCCTCTGATGCCAACCGAATTACAGGCGCTGAAATTAACACGACCAATCCCATGATTGAAAACGGGAGTTTTGTTACCGTGGGTGGGGTTACTTATCCGGTTATGCAACCCAATGTTCAGTACACTTTTGGTAGAGCAGAGCCTATTTTTGATCAGTTTAGTTTAAACAAAGGACACAACTTCGGTATCCAAATGGACATTCCGATTTTCAACGGATTTGCCGCTCGGAACGCCGTAGCAAAATCTAAAGTGATGCTCGAAAAGAGTAAAATCACCCAAAAGCAAAGCGAACAAGATTTGCAAAAAACAGTGTATACCGTCTATACAGATGCACAGGGTGCTTACAAGTCTTATCAATCTGCACATCAGGCTTTGCAAGCTAGAGAAAGGGCTTTTGAATATGCTCGTGAACGATATGCAGTGGGTTTGATGAACAGTTTTGATTTTAATCAAGCACAAACCTTATATGCCAATGCGCAGTCAGAAGAATTGCGCACCAAGTATGACTTTATTTTCAGAACCAAAATCGTTGAGCTTTATTTCGGAATTCCGATTTTTAAATAACATTTGATTATGTCTAAAAAGAAACTTTATTATTTTATTGGTGGTGCACTTTTGCTCATTATTGTGCTGTTGATTCTCAATAAAAAAGGAATTATCGGAAATCAAGACCACAGCATTGAAGTTGAAACGGCCAAAGCTGCCCAGATGACCATTGTTGAAACCGTTTCGGCTACCGGAAAAATCCAACCGGAAATTGAAGTGAAAATTTCTTCAGAAGTTTCCGGAGAAATTATTGATTTGCCAGTCAAAGAAGGGCAAGTGGTAAAAAAAGGTGATTTATTGGTGCGCATCAATCCGGATTTATATACCTCGGGGTACAACCGAACCTTGGCCGGTTTATCACAAACCAAAGCCGGACTCAGCCAAGCAGATGCAGCTTACAATGAGGCAAAATCAAGCTATGAACGAAGCAAGACTTTGTTTGATAAAGGCATCATTTCTAAGTCTGACTGGGACAAGGCTGTAGCGGCTTTTGAGAATGCTAAAGCGTCTAAACAATCTGCTTATTACAATATGAAAAGCGCTTCTGCAACCGTCAATGAAGCCAAAGACAACTTAGGGAGAACTACAATTTATGCTCCGGCCGACGGAACCATTTCACTGCTCAACGTTGAATTAGGAGAACGGGTTTTAGGAACCCAACAAATGACCGGAACCGAGCTTTTGCGCGTAGCCAATTTGAACAATATGGAAGTTGAAGTCGATGTCAATGAAAATGATATTGTCAAAATCAACGTGGGTGATTCGGCTCGGGTTGAAGTTGATGCCTATTTGAAAAAGCAATTTAAAGGTTTGGTCACCAGTATTTCAAATTCTGCCAGTACCGCGCTCACCGCTGATCAGGTGACTAATTTTAAAGTAAAAGTGCGTATTCTCAAAGATTCTTATCAAGATTTGTTAGTAGGTAAACCGGCTACATATTCGCCATTTCGTCCGGGGATGACCGCGACGGTAGACATCATTACCAAAAGAAAAGAAAATGTCCTCGGAGTTCCTATCAGTGCTGTGGTTGTCAAAACAGATACTGCTGCTGTTAAGAAAACTGATATGGGTGTTCCGCAAGAAGAAAACAAGACCAAAGCCAAAAGCGACAAAAAATTTGAATGTGTATTTGTACGTCAAGGCGATAAAGCCAAAATTAGAGTAGTCAAGACCGGTATTCAAGACGATACCAATATTGAAATTTCCGAAGGCTTGAAACCCGGCGAAGAAATCATCACTGGTCCGTATACCACGGTCACCAAAGATTTGAATTCTGGAGACAAAGTAAAACTTTCCAATCCAAAACCGGCCGAAAATAAAAAATAATGACCTACATCCTCAATATTGAAACAGCAACCAGAAATTGTTCGGTTTCAATTGCACGAAACGGTGAAGTAATTACACTAAAGGAAATCGCTGAAAGCGGATATTCGCATGCCGAAAAACTACATGTTTTTATTGAAGAAGCTTTGCTGGAAAGTCAACTGCGATTTGCTGATTTAAGTGCTGTTGCCGTGAGTCAAGGTCCGGGTTCTTATACCGGTTTGCGCATCGGAGTTTCTGCCGCCAAAGGCTTGTGTTACGCTTTGAACATTCCGCTCATCGCTGTAGACACACTTGCAGTTTTGGCCGCACAAGTTCAAGTTTCAGACGGTTTGGTGGTGCCCATGATTGATGCGCGCAGAATGGAAGTTTACAGCGCTGTTTATGATGGGCAAGGGCAGTTGGTGCGCAAGGTTGAAGCGCAAATTATTGACGAGAATTCGTTCTCTGATTACAGCCAAAAACTTTATTTTATAGGTGATTGCCAGGCCAAATGCCAAGAAGTTTTAAAAGGCGAAAATCACCAATTTTTATCTGAAATTGAATTTCCTTCGGCTCGAGAAATGGCAGCGCTTAGCCATCAAAAAATGATGCAAAACACGCTGGAAGATCTTGCGTATTTTGAGCCCTTTTATCTCAAAGATTTTATGGTAACAACTGCTAAAAAGCAGCAATGAAGTCTATTACTTTTTTCAAATCCATTTCTTGATCGAAGTGGATATCACTTTGTTTGACGAAACTTTCAATTTCAGATTTCTTCTCTGGAAATAATTTAACCAATTGCTTTTTACTTTCAGGAAAAAGAGCAATACTTCCCGATTTGTTTTTTAGAAAATAAGAGTCGTCGTTTTTAATATATTTCGCTGGCATATCAACTTCAAGTGAAGTTTTTGCTTTCTTTCCGGGTCTGAAGCTTACACTTTCTTTTTTATAGAGTCCAACATCTCCTTTAGTGTAGAGCTCAATTAAATAACCTTTGGTCATCTTTTCATTTAAGTTTAGATAATCTAAAAGCTTAAATTTTTTATTAGTCATGTTAAAAGTAATCAATCCAAAATCGTCAATTTTATCCATGATCAAAGTGTCGTTTTTTGGTGTGATGAATTCAAATCGATCTTCATAAGCATTGTATCTCATAAAGTATTTTTGTTCAACATTGATGACATTGGCAGGGGCAAAAACTTTTTGAATATACGGAGAGCCTTCAATTTTATCTGGGCCTGAATTTTTAGGATTTCTGAATATTTTACCACCATTATTAGGGTCTAAAACTTCATACCTGAGTGCTCCAGTTTTTACTTGTGCCCAAGAAAAATTCAGAAAAAAAAACAGGCTTAAAACAAATACATTTTTTTTCATGGCTTTTAAATTTAAATTCTTATGAGTAAAACTATTAATTATTTTATGAAGTGTTATAGGTTTTTTGAATTTTCTTTCAAATACGGCTGAAATATGATTCCTTGATAATCCAAAGCAGATTTACATTCTTGTAAAATTTCAGAACTAACTTCACCAAAATCCTCATTTTTAGTCCAAGCTCTGATGGCTAATTTCACACCGGAATCTGTGAGTTCCCTAACCGAAATACTAGGTTCAGGAATCTTCAAAATTTTCTCATCAGCATTCAAAACTTCGGCAATAATGTCTTTGGCTTTTTTTAAATCAGTATCGTAAGATATTCCAATGGTCAAATCTGTTCGGCGGGTGTTTTGCTGCGAATAATTGATGATGACCCCATTTGAGAGTGCGCCATTCGGAACAAAAATAACCTGATTGTTGGCCGTGAGTAACTGAGTGACAAAAATTTGAATATCAATCACGGTTCCGGTTACTCCTTGTGCTTCAATGGTGTCGCCCAGTTTAAAAGGCTTAAACAAAATAATAAGCATTCCCCCAGCAAAATTAGACAGCGAACCTTGCAATGACAAACCAATCGCCAAACCGGCTGCGCCCAATATGGTCAAGAAAGAGGATGATTCTATGCCCAACTTAGAAATCACGGCAATGAACAAAACCAAGCGCAATCCCCAATAAATAATGTCAGACAAAAATTCTATAAGTGTGGGCTCAATCTCGCGTTTGAACATGATTTTTCGGGCAATTTTATTGATGACCCGAATGGCCCAAATGCCCACAAAAAGCATAATAAGCGCAGCCACAACTTTGGGTGCATAATCGAGCAATAGGTTGATTAATGAATCGACGTACTGATCAAGGCTTCGAATTTCTTGGTGTATTTTCATAGGTGTTTCCAATAGTATTTTGTTGGTCCAAAACATGATTGATGCGTGCAAAATTAAATTAATTTATACTGATTTTAGATCGTTCAAAGCTGAATAAATGTCTTCAAGAGGTTGCTGACAAGTTTGGTTTTGACAGAGGTAAAACAAATCTTTTTCGGGATGAAATCGGTTGTGAAGAAATGGCAAATCGGCGACTTCTGAAGTTCCGGAAATCCAAACATGCGGCAAATAATTTTGATTGATTTTCTGCCCCAACGCAAGGGCATTTGTGCTGCAAATGGCCAGTTCTTTTCGGGTTTTACCCAAATCTAAATAAGTATGCAACCAGTTTGAAAAAGCACTCGGATAATCAATTTGGGCAGTGATTTTTTGAATCATTTGCAGCGCAATTTTTTCGTAATGCGGATGGTTAAAATACACGCTTAGTTGTAATAAATTTTTAGCCATGACTGAGTTGGATGCCGGAATGACATTGTCTTCCAGTTCAAAATGTTCGCTCACCAAAGCATCGTCTAAATCAGAAGTAAAGGCAAAAAAACCTTGGCTTTCTCTGTAAAAATGCTCCAAGCAATAATCAGTGAGTTGCTTGGCTTGTTGGAGCCACGATGCATCAAAAGTGGTTTGGTAAAGTGTGATAAAAGCCGCAACAACAGCAGTGTAATCTTCTAAAAATCCAGGAATACTACTTTTGCCTAGTTTGTAACTATGCCACAAATAACCTTCAGGCGACCATTGTTTTTGCGCAATAAAATGGGCGTTTTTGATTGCTGTATCAAGATATTCCTGATCACCGAGTGCTTGATAAGCTTCAAGATAACCTTTGAGCATCCAGGCGTTCCATGAAGTCAAGCATTTGTCATCTAACCGAGGTTTTGAGCGATGTTCGCGTTGTTCAAAAAGCAGTTTTTCCCAATGGGTTTTGCGCGCCAAAAGCTCGGTTTCACTCAAGTTGAATTCGCGTGCGATTACCTCTAAATGCTGGTTTTGAATCAATACGTAGTGGCCGTGTTCCCAATGACCAAATTGGTTGATATTAAAAACTTGAGCAAAAAGTTCAAAATCACCACCGATTAAATCGCGGAGTTCTGTTTCTGTCCAAACATAAAAAGCGCCTTCTTCAAGATGGCCAGCTGCATTCAAACTGTCGGCATCGAGCGCGCTGTAAAAAGCACCTTCAGGCGTGAGCCATTCACGCGATACAAAATTTAAGGTTTTTTTGATGACTGTTTGGTACAGCGGGTTTTGGGTTCGTTTGTAGGCTTGTGCGTACAATGAAACGAGTTGTCCGTTGTCGTAAAGCATTTTTTCAAAGTGCGGAACGTGCCAGCGCATATCCACTGAGTAGCGCGAAAAACCGCCGTCAACGGTGTCAAACAAACCGCCCCAAGCCATGCGCGTTAGGGTTAAATCAACATACTCTTGCAAAGCCGCATCGTTTTTTTCAAAGGCATAACGCATTAAAAAATCATAATTGCTGGGCATCATGAATTTGGGTGCACGCGCCAATCCGCCAAATTCGTGGTCAAAACTTTTTTTCCATTTTTCAACCAGTAAATCTATAGTTTGATCATTGGCTAATTGTTCGGGTTCGGGCAAAAGGCTTAGTTGTTGCAAGCCCAACTGCAAACGCTCGGCATAATCGAGCATTTTTTCAGGTTGCTGTTCATAAAGTTCTTGCAGTTGTTCAAGCGCATTGATCCATTGATTTTTTCTGAAATAAGTGCCGCCCCAAACCGGTCTGCCGTCGGGTAAAGCCACCACATTCATGGGCCAGCCGCCTTGTCCGGTCATGATTTGAACGGCTTTCATATACACCGCATCAAGATCAGGGCGCTCTTCGCGATCCACTTTGATATTGACAAAATGCGCGTTCATGACCTCGGCAACTTCTGCATCTTCAAAGCTTTCGTGTTCCATAACATGGCACCAATGGCAAGCCGAGTAGCCAATGCTGATCAAGATGAGTTTATTTTGTTCTTGCGCTTGTTGCAATGCGCTCTGGTTCCAGGCTTTCCAGTGCACCGGATTTTGCGCGTGTTGCAACAAATACGGACTCGTTTCTTTTGAGAGTTCGTTCATAAACGATGGTTTAAATTTGACTCAGAAGCCCTAGCCCGGATGGCAGTGGAAATCCTTTTTGTTGGCAAAACAAAAAGATTGCAACGAACAGCCGGAATAGCTTCACATCAAAAAAAAGCGCCCCGAAAGACGCTTTATTTTGGGTTATGCGTTGAGCGCCTCGACTTTGATTTCCGGGTTTTTGAGCATGTCTTTGAGCATGTTTTCAATGCCGTTTTTGAGCGTAAAAGTACTTGACGGACAGCCATTACAAGCGCCTTGTAAGATGACTTTGACGCGTTTTTCTTGATCGTCGTAGGAATCAAAAACAATGTTTCCGCCATCGGCAGCTACCGCCGGGCGAACGTATTCTTCGAGAATTTCGATGATTTGCTGTGAAGTCGGATCAAGCGATTCGTATTGCGGTGCGTTTTGTTTTTCGGCCGGACTGGTTTGTTTGATGAGAGATGCGTCAACGACGGTTCCGCCATTTTCGATGTAATTTTTGATAAATGAGCGCAATTCAAGGGTGATTTCGTTCCAGTCGTAGCGGTCATATTTGGTGATGGTAACGTAGTTCTCGTCGATGAAAACTTCTTTGACAAAAGCAAAAGTGAAGAGTTCGCGCGCGAGTGGTGAGCTTTCGGTTTGGTCAATGTTTTTGAATTCAACCGCCGCAGGGGTAATGCGTGTATTGACTACAAATTTGAGTGTGGCCGGATTGGGTGTGGTTTCGCCGTAGACACTCACGGGTTTTTTCTGGTTGCTTTGCTCGGATGGTTGCACAATTACGCCGCCATTATTGACGAATTCTTCGATTTGTTCGGCAACGGCATCTTGGACATCGGGCCATTCAACAATGCTGAAGCGCTCAATGGCAATGAAATTTCCGGAAATATAAACGGTTTTGACAAAGGGTAAATAGAAGAGTTTTTGCGCCAGTGGTGAATTTTGAGCTTCGTCAATGTTCTTGAATTCAAAGCTTTCGTTTTGGGTAATGAAATCCGGGAATTCAAATTTGAGAATCGTCGGATTTTGGGTTTCTTTTATGTTGATTTTAATCATGGCTGGATGAATTTTTGCAAATTTAACGAACTTATGTTGCGTGAATCAGTATATTTGAAGATTTAAGTTTTTATTATCATTTTTTGCATCGTTTTCAATTCATTGCTATGAAAAAGATTCTATTGCTGATGACCCTATTTATAGGCGCTTCTGTACAGGCGCAGGTGCTCATCAACAACACTACACAAACGCCTGCGCAATTGGTTCAAAATGCACTGGTCGGTCAAGGAGTAACTCCGCTCAATGTTAAGTTTAATGGCAGTACAGCCAATGCGAATATTCTTCGCGATCAGGTAGGCGAGTTCAATGTTAATTTTGCCGGGAGCACTTTGGGGTTGAGTCGGGGAATTATTCTAGCTACAGGAAATGCTCAGTTTGGATTAGGGCCAAATAATTGCACTACATTTGGTTGCGGAAACATGCCTTCGCCTAATGCTTTTGGTTCAGACCCGGATTTGGCGGCAGTGGCTGGTGATCCGATTTCTAGTTCGGCTATTTTAGAATTTGATTTTGTGGCCACCGGACTCGAACTCAATTTTGACTTTGTTTTTGGTTCTGAAGAATATCCAGAATATGTAAATAGTATTAATGATAGTTTTGGTTTCTTTTTAAGTGGTCCGGGAATTACAGGTCCGTATTCAGGAAATGCAAAAAACATTGCTTTAATACCCAGTACAACGACTCCTATTTCTATTGATAATGTAAATTATGGGCCAGGAAACAATGGTGTTGGGGCAGTAAATCCGAGCTATTTTTTTAATAACTTAACTACGGGTTTAAATCCCAACAACTCTGCGACACCCACGGTGGAATATGACGGTTTTACCAAAGTGATTAGAGCCTACTCACAGTTGCAATGTGGCGGGCTTTACCATATCAAGCTTGCCATCGGAAATGTTTCTGACGATTTTTTAGATTCTGCGGTTTTTATTCAAAACTTTACCATTCCGCCACTTGAATTGTTGGATGAGTTTGGTTTGAGCAGTAATACCGGGGTTTGCTTTGGGACACCCATTACTATTAATTCGGGGTTAACCGTAGGCACCACAGTTATTAAATGGTTCAGAGATGGTGTTTTGATTCCCGGTGAAAACGGGCCAAGTTTGGTGGCCACCCAATCGGGGGTTTATAAATTGGAACAATATACAACGAGTGGTTGTTTGTTGGCATCAGATGATATTACCATCACTTATTTGCCGGATTTGTCATTAAATCAGCCCAATGACATTGATTTGTGTGTTCCGGTTGCGGCTCAATATGATTTTGGAAATATTGACCAAACTAGTGCAGTATTAGGAACTTTAGATCCTAATTTTTATGGGGTTTCTTATTACAATACCAATACAAATAATGAGGCTCTTTATGGTTCACTGACCGGGTTGATTCCTGACGCTGATGTTCAGCATTACATTACTAGTGCTACTTCATCAACTATTTGGATTCGCGTTGAAGATTTTAATACCGGATGTGTGAGTCTTAGACAGTTTAATCTCAATGTTGGCAATCAGGCCAGCGGAACCATCTCTTACGGATTGAGTCCGTTTTGTGAAAGTAACACAACTCCACAACCTGTAATAGCCACCGGACTGACACCCGGAGGAACTTATTCAGCGACGCCTTCGGGATTGGTTATAAATCCTAGTAACGGAACCATCATCCCTAATGGTAGTCTTTTTAATACCTACACCGTTACCTATGAAATTCCTGCTACCGCTTATTGTTCGGCCTTTGTAACCACTGCTCAAGTAATCATTTCAAATTGTGCTTGTACGGTAACAGCGTCTTCTACAGGTCAAACTTTGTGTTTGGGTCAAACCATTACGCCCATAACTTATACAACTTCCGGAGCAACTTCGGGGGGTATTGCTGCGGGTTCTTTACCACCGGGAGTATCTGCTAGTTTTTCTTCTGGTGTACTCACAGTTTCCGGAACCCCAACAGCAGCCGGAACTTACAGTTATTCGGTTTCGATGACCTCAGGAACGGATGTTTGTGTTGGCAACGGAACAATTATCGTTGAACCAGATTCGAGTATAGTTTTAAGTTCGGCTCCATCATCAAACAATCAGGTTTTGTGTGTCAATCAAGCCTTACCGATTTCGATAGTTTACACCTTGACGGATGCCACCGGAGCCACAGCAACCAATTTACCACCAGGCGTTACTGGAGTTTATAATTCAGGTGTGTATACCATTTCAGGAACACCTACAAGTGCCGGTTTATACAATTATACAGTTACCACAACCGGAAATTGTGCAAGCGCTTCTCTAGGAGGGTCCATTACCGTGAATTCTGCTGTAACCATGACGCTTTCTTCAACGAGCAATGACAATCAAACACTTTGTGTGAACACAGCTTTGTCTCCGATTGTATATAATACAGCCAATGGTGTTACCAATGTTACGGCTACAAACTTACCTTCTGGAGTAAGCGGTTCATTCTCAGGGGGGGATTTTACATTATCAGGAACTCCGACTGCAACAGGAACGTTTAATTATACATTAACCACTACAGGCGGTTGTGGTACAGCGACGCAAAGTGGTACTATTACGGTCAATCCAGATGCGACGATAT
>JAIXSK010000014.1 GCA_027484725.1 Flavobacterium sp.
AAAAATTTAATGCTTCAACGAATACCAAAGCCTGCGTGAGGGATGGCAGCGGCATCCTTTTGTGAAGCATGAACAAAAGATAGAGCGAACAGCCCGACGGCGAGCGATTTCATTTTACCGCAAAACAAAACACAACGAGCCGGCACGCCCAAAAAATGACTTATATATTTACGCTTATATAATATTGCACGTAAAGCCGAATCTGTTATATTTGCGCTGCATAAAATATTAGGATGAATGATTAAGATTACACTACCCGACGGTTCGGTAAAAGAGTTTGCCTCTGGGGTGACTCCGATGGAAGTTGCTAAAAGTATAAGTGAAGGTTTGGCCAGAAATGTAATTTCGGCTTCGTTTAATGGCACGACCGTTGAAACCGAAACTCCACTGACCACCGACGGTTCGCTTGTATTGTATACGTGGAATGACCTCGACGGCAAAAAAGCGTTTTGGCATTCGACTTCGCACGTAATGGCGCAAGCGTTACAAGAAATGTATCCGGGCATTAAATTGACCATCGGACCTGCTATTGAAAAAGGGTTTTATTACGATGTTGATTTTGGATCGCACACCATTAGCGATGCTGACTTTAAGAAAATTGAAGACCGCGTTCTGGAAATTGCCCGTGAAAAACACGAATTTAAAATGCGCTCGGTGAGCAAAGCCGAAGCGCTGGCTATTTATAAAGACAATGAATATAAAACAGAGCTCATCTCAAATTTAGAAGACGGAACGATTACGTTTTGTGATCACTCAAACTTTTTTGATTTGTGCCGCGGCGGACATATTCCGAATACAGGCCTGATCAAAGCCATGAAGATTATGAGTGTGGCCGGAGCTTATTGGCGCGGTGATGAGAAGAACAAACAGCTGACCCGCGTGTATGGAATTTCGTTCCCGAAACAAAAAGATTTGACCGATTACTTAGAATTGCTTGAAGAAGCCAAACGCCGCGACCACCGCAAATTGGGGAAAGAGTTGGAACTTTTTGCTTTTTCATCAAGAGTGGGTCAAGGTTTACCTTTGTGGTTGCCCAAAGGCGCCGCTTTGCGCGAAAGATTGGAGCAGTTTTTAAAACGCGCTCAGAAAAAAGCCGGATACGAACAGGTGGTTTCTCCGCACATTGGCCAGAAAGAATTGTATGTAACTTCAGGACATTACGCCAAATACGGAGCTGATAGTTTTCAGCCAATACACACCCCGGCCGAAGGTGAAGAGTTTTTGCTCAAGCCGATGAACTGTCCGCACCACTGCGAAATTTACAACAACAAACCTTGGTCATATAAAGATTTGCCGAAGCGCTATGCCGAATTCGGAACCGTATACCGATATGAGCAATCAGGCGAATTGCACGGACTAACACGTGTGCGCGGATTTACACAAGACGATGCGCATATTTTTTGTACGCCGGATCAGCTGGACGAAGAATTTAAAAAAGTAATTGACTTGGTCTTGTATGTTTTTGGATCGCTCGGATTTGAAAACTTTACGGCTCAAATTTCTTTGAGAGATCAAGAAAATCGAGATAAATACATCGGAAGCGATGAAAACTGGGAAAAAGCTGAAAACGCCATCATCAATGCTGCCCGCGATAAAAACCTCAATACAGTGGTGGAATATGGCGAAGCGGCTTTTTATGGACCAAAGCTTGATTTTATGGTTAAAGACGCGCTTGGTCGCAGCTGGCAATTGGGAACCATTCAGGTAGATTACAACTTGCCGGAACGTTTTGAACTGACCTACAAAGGCTCTAACAACGAGCTGCACAGACCGGTGATGATTCACCGCGCTCCGTTTGGTTCAATGGAACGATTCATTGCTATTTTGTTGGAACACACCGCTGGTAACTTCCCGCTTTGGCTCATGCCTGAGCAAGCTATCATCTTGTGTTTGAGCGAGAAATATGAAAATTATGCGAAAAAAGTTTTGGAATTACTGGAAAATCACGAAATTCGCGCCCTAATTGACAATAGAAACGAAACCATTGGCAAAAAAATCCGAGATGCGGAAGTTCAGAAAATGCCATTTATGTTGATTGTTGGTGAAGAAGAAGAGAAAAACGGCACAGTATCTATTAGACGTCACGGCCAAGAAGGAAAAGGCAATATCACTACTACGGTAGACCAATTTGCCGCGATGGTTCAGGAAGAAATTGACAAAACATTAAAAGTATTTACAGTTTAACATTTAAATTTTAAAGTCATAGCAATTAGAAACAACAGGGGTTATCAACCCAGAGTAGAAAAAAAAGACGCGCACAGAATTAACAATCTGATTCGTGTGCCCGAAGTACGTTTGGTGGGCGACAATGTAGAGCCAGGCGTGTATAAAACTTCTGAAGCACTCAAAATTGCCGATGAATTAGAATTGGATTTGGTTGAGATTTCACCCAACGCAGAACCACCTGTATGCAAAATTATTGATTACAACAAGTTTGTATACATGCAGAAAAAGCGTGAAAAAGAACTCAAAGCCAAATCATCACAAATTGTGGTCAAAGAAATTCGTTTCGGACCGCAAACCGATGAGCACGACTACGAGTTTAAAAGAAAAAATGCTGAGAAATTCCTGAAAGACGGAGCCAAACTCAAAGCATTTGTATTCTTTAAAGGGCGATCCATTATTTATAAAGAGCAAGGTCAGATTTTGCTTTTAAGATTGGCACAAGACCTAGAAGAATACGGAAAAGTAGAAGCGCTTCCGGTATTAGAAGGAAAGCGAATGATTATGTTCATCGCTCCGAAGAAGAAAAAGTAGTGGCTGAACATCGGGTAAACAGAAATTCTAAGAATACACTGCTGCCCTAGCCCGGATGGGAGCAAGCTACCTTGTAGCGCGGACAGCCGGATCAAGCTTCAAAAAATAAAAGAAAAACCAAAGGCACAGGCAACTGATGCCTTTTGGCTTCTGAAATAGAAAGTAAATAAGTAAGTATAAATCAAAAACTCAGGAAGAAATGCCTAAAATGAAAACGAAATCCAGCGCCAAAAAACGCTTTAAAGTGACCGGTTCTGGTAAAATCAAAAGAAAGCACGCTTTCAAAAGTCACATTTTGACTAAAAAATCAAAAAAACGCAAATTAGCGTTGACACACGCAGCTCTTGTTCACCCAAGTGATGAGCGCAGCGTTAAAGAACAATTGAGAATCGTTTAATCGATATATCGTTCTTTAGGTTAAAAAATTATTTAATAACCTTGGAGTATGGCCCACAAGTTCCCTTGATTCAATTCGGGACGCCTGCTACAAAAAAATCACAAAATTATGCCTAGATCAGTAAATTCAGTTGCTAAAAGAGCAAGAAGAAAAAAGATTATGAAGCAAGCCAAAGGTTTCTTTGGCCGCAGAAAAAACGTTTGGACAGTAGCCAAAAATGCTGTTGAGAAAGCGATGCAATACGCTTACCGCGACAGAAAACAAAACAAAAGAAACTTCCGCGCTTTGTGGATTCAGCGTATCAACGCCGGAGCTCGCTTGGAAGGAATGAGCTACTCTCAGTTCATCGGTAAATTAAAAGCAAACAACATTGAACTTAACCGTAAAGTTTTGGCTGATTTGGCCATGAACCACCCGGAAGCTTTTAAAGCCATTTTGAACAAAGTAAAATAAACGTTTTATCAACCCGATTTTTACTTACTTATATAAAGAAGCCTCACTGAAAAGTGGGGCTTTTTTATTGAGTACCTGAGAACATGAGTGCCTGAGATACTGAGAAAATGAATTTTTTCTTTTAAGATTTTTAAGTGCATTGTATTCATCGAAAATCTATGATTTATCAACAGTTTCTTTCTTTTCTCAGGTACTCAGTATCTCAGCAGCTCAGCAACTTAAAATACGTAAAACATCGTATAGCAAAACACACTCAGACACCGTTTCTTTACCACAGGAAATAACTCGCTGGAGTGGGTGGTTTACAAACAGCCGTTTTTCCTGAAACATTAAAACAAACGTTCGGAGCATCAACCGTAAAGAGATGAAAAAGAAAACCCCGACCAAAAAGTCGGGGTTCTTTATTTATAATTTTAGACCTACAAGGTTTTGAAAACCTCGCAGGTCAATAAACCGGTCTATCCAAAAACTTCTTCATGAACGCCATCAAAACTTGCAAACACCATACTCGGATGCGAATCTTGGTGATACATATTTCCGTTTTTATCTATAGCAATCGCGCCGGCAAAACCGTCAAATGGCGTGAGCTCGGCAAAGGTTTTATCAAAAGCTTGTGCCAGTGAAAAACCATCGGTAACACGCGTGACAATTTTGGCTGCCACGGCACCGCTTACAATGTCTTCGCCCACACCGGTCAAACTCACACCACAAAATTCGTTGCAATAATTTCCGGCCACTGTGGCTGAATCTGAAACGCGCCCAACAATTTCAAAACCTTTTCCACCGGTCGAGGTGGCTACTGCGATTCTGCCTTGTGCATCCAACGCCACACAACCCACCGTACCCACGCCAGTTCCCGCCAATTTGGCTTCATATTCGGCGCGTCGTTGCGGAATTTCAGTCGAAAATTTTTCAAAACCATGAGTTCGTGCAAAATGGGTAGCACCTTCACCGCTGAGAATTCGATCATCCACTTCCAGGAGCTTTTGCGCCACTTGAATCGGGTTTTTTACCTCCTCAATATTGATGACGCCGCTCATTTTCATCGAAACGCAGTCCATGAGTGAAGCGCTCATTCTGATTTTGCCATCGCTTTGAATTTGCGAACCAATGCCGGCATTAAACAAAGCATCATCTTCTAAAAGCGAAACCGCATACACCACCGCTTCCAGAGCCGAATGCGATTGCAAATAAGCATGTGATTCTTTTGCAATACGCAATAAAGCTTGCTGCTTGGCTACTTTGGTTTCGTGGTTGGTGGATGATTCTGAGAAAAATCCGCCGTGAATGATGATTCGTGTATTATTCATTTTAGCTGTATGAAAAAATTCCAATTTAAATAAACTAAATTGGAATTTGAATTTTAAAAGAATAGAATTTTTACTAAACGTATTGAGACGACTTAATGGTCATCTTAAAAGTATCCAAATCAAAAGTATCGTTCTTGCTCATGACATGCGTGACCAAATGGTTGATGGATATCGGCTGACCCAATTCAACTTGCGTCAAATTCGTATCTTTTACCTCACGCCCGTCTACCAAAATCACCAAGCCCGATCCAATGGCTTCCATTTGTTTTCCGTTGGCAATAAACAAACCTGTATCTTCGCCCAAGCCAATACCCAAAACTTTCGGATTGCCGACCACCGCTTGAAACAAACGACCAATACGGCCCCGCTGCACAAAATGCGTATCAATGACCACATCGTCAATAAG
This sequence comes from Flavobacterium sp., assembly GCA_027484725.1. Classification (GTDB taxonomy): domain Bacteria; phylum Bacteroidota; class Bacteroidia; order Flavobacteriales; family Flavobacteriaceae; genus Flavobacterium. Next base: position 5,324 of record JAIXSK010000014.1, read on the forward strand.
CCCCAAACCTGAAGTAATCTTGACTTCGCCTTTGAGCAAAGCCTCACTGCTGCTGCCTTGATAAATCATATTGTTTGAGGCGGCCGCGGCACCCGCCGAAGTTCCGGCATAAATAAACGGTTCATTGCGGTATTTGTCCAGCAACATATCGTGAAACGGAGTTCCGCCCAAAATCGAAGACAAGCGCAATTGGTCTCCACCGGTAAACATCACTACATCGGCTTTTTTCAAACGATCCAAAATCTCCTCCTCCATCGCCTGCTCACGGCGCTCAATATGCAAAACATCCACGTTGTTTGCGCCTAAGTAATTAAAAGCTTTGACGTATTCAGGGCCAATCTCTCTCGGAATTTTTGAAGCCGTAGTAATCACTTCAATCCGAGATCTTTCATGATGCAAAGATTCTTTGATGATGCGTTTTAAAATACCTTCCTCAAAGAAGTTCAAATTTTTAGGGGCATTCACGTCCAAATCAGTCTCAGTAAAACTGCCTTTATCAACCGCCCCCCCAATAATAATCAGTTTTCCGTGTATTTTCATGCGGTAAAAATAACCATTTCATCCAATTGCGCAAACGTTTTTTCTGGTTTTGCAGCGCAATCTTTTCAGGGCTCATTGAGGTTGCAGCCCGCTGTCCGCGCTACGCGGTAGCTAGCTCCCATCGGGGCTAAAGGCCTACATAGCGTTTTCAAAGAACACAAAAAAATTGCTCAAATTATTGAATTTCAACTCAATATTGATAAAGTGTGTTTTTTTCACAATATCATTTAAAAACCAAAACAATAATTTCCTATTTTTAACAAATTCGTTATAAAAATTCATCCATCAAGACATTCATTCTATGAAAATTGAAAAAATACAAGCCCTGCGCGGACCCAATATTTGGAGCGTCCAACGCAAAAAACTCATCCAAATGCGCCTCGACCTCGAGGATATGGAACAAAAACCCACCAACAAAATTCCAGGATTCCGCGAGCGCATTGAGGCCATGTTTCCTACCATGATTGAACATCGCTGTTCCGAAGGCACCCGTGGTGGATTCTTTTCCCGCATTGACCGCGGCACCTGGATGGGGCACGTTATTGAACACATTGCCCTTGAAATACAAACCCTCGCCGGCATGGAAACCGGTTTTGGACGCACGCGTGAAACCAAAACACCGGGCGTTTACAACGTTGTTTTTAGCTATGTTGAAGAAAGTGTGGGCATGTTTGCCGCCGAATCATCGGTGCGCATTGCCGAAGCACTTATTGCCGGAACCGAATATGACGTTCAAGCCGATATTCAAAAAATGCGTGAAATTCGCGAACGCGTCAGACTCGGACCTTCAACCGGCAGTATTGTTGACGAAGCCGTAGCGCGTGATATTCCATGGATTCGCCTCGGTACCAACTCGCTTGTACAATTGGGTTATGGCGTCAACCAAATGCGTTTTCAAGCCACCATCACTTGCAAAACCAGCAACATCGCTGTTGATATTGCTTGTAATAAAGAAGAAACCAAACGCATGCTCGACATGGCTTCTATTCCGGTGGCTAGCGGTGGCATCTGCGTAGATGAAGAAGATTTAGAAAACGTCATCAAAAAAATTGGTTTCCCCATTGTGATCAAACCACTCGATGGCAACCACGGAAAAGGCGCATCCATCAATGTCAAAAACATGGACGATGCCAAAGCCGGATTGGCCCACGCCAAAAACTATAGCCGCCGGGTGATTGTTGAAAAATTCATCACCGGATTTGACTTCCGCGTTTTGGTAATTGACAACAAACTGGTGGCTGCTGCTTTGCGCGAACCCGCCCATGTTAAAGGCGACGGAACGCATTCTATTCAGCAACTCATTGACGAAACCAACAAAGATCCGCGCCGTGGTTATGGGCACGAAAACGTATTGACTGAAATTTCAGTAGATCGCGACACAACAGATTTACTCACCAAAAAAGGTTACACACTTGAAACGATTCCGGCCAAAAATGAAATTGTCTATCTCAAATCAACCGCCAACCTCAGCACCGGCGGAACTTCGGTAGATGTTACCGATATGATGCACCCAGAAAATATTTTCTTGTGCGAGCGCATCTCTCGGGTGATTGGTTTAGACATTTGCGGTATTGACATCATGGCGCCCAACCTTACTCAGCCACTCAAAGAAAATGGAGGTTGTATATTAGAAGTCAATGCGGCTCCGGGTTTCCGTATGCACTTAGCTCCTTCTGAAGGATTACCCAGAAACGTGGCGGCTCCGGTCATTGATATGTTGTATCCGCCCGGAAAACCAAGTCGTATTCCGATCATGGCGGTTACCGGAACCAACGGAAAAACAACCACCACACGCCTTTTGGCACACATCGTAAAAAACAACGGTTATCGCGTTGGGTTCACCACTTCAGATGGTATTTATGTACAAAACCATATGATGGAAAAAGGCGATACCACCGGACCGGTTTCGGCTGAATACATCCTCAAAGACCCAACTGTAGAATTTGCGGTTCTTGAAACGGCTCGCGGAGGAATTTTGCGCGCCGGTTTGGGCTTTAGTCGTTGCGATATTGCCATTATTACCAATATTCAAGAAGACCATCTGGGACTAAGTGATATTCACACTTTAGATGATTTGGCGCGCGTCAAAAGTACCGTGGTCAAAAGCGTCAAAAAAGACGGCTGGGCTATTTTGAATGCTGAAGATGAACAATGTGTAAAAATTGGGCAAGAACTCAGTTGTCAAGTGGCTTATTTTGCGATGGATGAAGAAAATCCACTCGTCAAAAAAATGTGTAAAGAAGGTAAAATTGTCTGTGTTTATGAAAACGGTTTCATCACCGTCAAAAAAGGCGAATGGAAAATCCGCATTGAACGCGCCACACACATTCCGCTTACTTTGGGCGGAAAAGCGCGATTCATGATTGCCAATGTTTTGGCCGCCACATTGGCTAGTTATCTTTGGGGCTTTAAAACCGAAGACATTAGTTTATCCTTGCAAACCTTTATTCCGGGCGCAGCACAGACTCCGGGTAGAATGAATATTTTTGAGTTTAAAAAATTCAAAGTGATGATTGACTTTGCGCATAATCCTGCCGGATATCGCGGTATTGAAGATTATTTGAGCAATGTTGAAGCCCACAAAAAAATCGGTATCATTGCCGGAGTGGGCGACCGCAGAGACGAAGATATTAAAGAATGCGCCAAGATTGCCGGTCGTATGTTTGACCACATCATCATCCGTCAAGAAAAACACTTGCGCGGACGTACTGAAGAGGAAATCATCAACTTGATTTTAGAAGGTATTGCCGAGTCAGGGCGCAACATTACCCATGAGATTATTACCAAAGAAGTTGAGGCCATTAAACACGCCATCAGTGTGGCTGAAGAAGGCACTTTTATTACAGCACTCAGCGATGTAGTGACCAATGCCATAGAAATTGTGCAAGAATATCTTGATAAAGAAAACGAACTCGGAAGCTAATAATAGCGAACATCTTGTAACAAAAGGATAATGATTACAGACCAAAGGCTGTGCGTTATCCTTTTTTATATTTTTGTTTCATCTGTAAAACTCATTTTATGAATAAATTCTCCTTATTGGCACTGAGTTGTTTGCTCAGTTTTTCAGCCATTGGTCAACAAAAAAAACTCACGCTTGAAGAAAGCGTTTTACAACAAAATCGTCAGTTCCGGGCTGATAAACTACTCGGATTTCAGTGGATTCCCAACACCAATCAGTACACCTATTTTGCTGACGGCGGAAAAAAACTCATGACCGCCAACACAAACAACGCCAAGGCCACTGAACTGGTAACTTTGGCTGATTTGAATAAAGTTTTAGGAACCGACCTCAAGAGTTTCATTGGGATTGAATGGAAAGATGCCACGCATTTTCTCATCGCCAATGGGCCAAAATTCTTTGAATACAACACCCAAGACAAAACGAGTAAGCTGACGGGAACTTTCTCGGATACAGCCGAAAACCAAACCTATGATCACGGTCATCAGAACATTGCCTTCACCGAAAAAAACAATTTGTACATCAGCGATCAAAACAATCAAAAAATTACCGTTACTAATCAAACCAACGAAGGCATTGTATCGGGGCAATCAATTGCACGCAATGAATTTGGAATCGATGGCGGGATTTTTTGGTCACCCAATGATCACTTTTTAGCTTTTTACCAAAAAGACCAATCGGAAGTGGCTGATTATCCGCTGTTGGACATCAACACGGTTCCGGGCTCATTAGAAAACATCAAATATCCGATGATTGGCCAAAAAAGCGAAAAACCATCCGTGGGTATTTACAACTTGAAAACCCAGCAAACCGTATACATCAAGCCACGCGGAAATGCCGATGATTACCTGACCAATTTGGCTTGGACACCCGATGAAAAATACGTTTTGATCGCCGAGCTCAACCGCGCGCAAAACGATATGAACCTTAATTTATACGATGCCCAAACCGGAGCCTTTGTGCGCACTTTGCTCAATGAAAAAAATCCGAACTGGGTAGAACCGGAACATCCGGCATTTTTCCCGAATGCAAAATCAAATAATTTTGTTTGGCACAGTGAAAAAGACGGTTTCCAGAACTTATACCTTTACTCGATTGACGGAAAACTCATCCGTCAACTCACTAAAAACAAATTCCCTGCGCGTCAGATTTTGGGTGCTAATCCGGCCGGAACCGAGGTATATTTTATGGCTACGGGCGACAACCCAACCAATATGCTGGCATATAAAGTGGATATGAACGGCAAACAAACACTCATCACTCAAGATAGCGGTGTACATACAGTGGCTGCTAGCACTGACGGAAATTGGTTCTTTGACGATTTTTCAAACCACAACACGCCGGGCAAAAGTTTGATGTACAACAAATCGCTCAAAGCCACAACTTTGGTTGAAAGCCCAAACAAATACAATGGATATGCAATGGGAACGGCTGAGATTAAAACCATTAAAGCCGCTGACGGAACGACTGATTTATACACGCGACTCATCAAGCCAAGTGATTTTGATCCGAGCAAAAAATATCCGGTTTTGGTCTATGTTTATGGCGGACCGCATGCACAAATGATCACCAACAGCTATTTGGACGGTGCCAATTTGTGGATGTACTGGATGGCCGAGCAAGGTTATTTGGTTTTTACCGTTGATAATCGAGGGTCAGACAACCGCGGGTTTGCCTTTGAAAGCGTAATCCACGGGCAGTTGGGCAACAATGAAATCGCCGACCAAATGAAAGGCGTAGAGTATTTGAAATCATTGCCTTATGTAGATGGAAATCGATTGGCCGTGCATGGTTGGAGTTTTGGCGGATTTATGACTACCTCTATGATGTTGCGCAAACCCGATGTATTCAAAGTAGGCGTAGCGGGCGGACCAGTGACCGATTGGAAATTATACGAAGTAATGTATGGCGAACGCTATATGGATACTCCGGCTGAAAACCCAAAAGGATTTGACGAAAACTGTACGTTGAATTATGTGAAAGATCTCAAAGGCAAACTTTTGCTCATTCACGGAACCAGTGATGATGTAGTAGTCATGCAACACAATTTGAATTTGATCAAGAAATTTGTCGAAGCTGAAAAACAAGTTGATTTCTTTGCTTATCCGATGCACAAACACAATGTAATAGGCAAAGACCGCGTACATTTGATGCGCAAAGTGCTCAACTATGTTATGGAGAATAATAAATAGTTTGGGAAAATTATACCTAAAGAATTAAGTTAAAAAATAGAAAGCCAATCGCATTTGATTGGCTTTCTTATTAATTATCATTTTTTAATTTATCGCTTTGCTAGAAGATGGTTAGCTTTTAATCAACTTCCCAAAATAAGTATCCTTTCCTCCGATTGATATAGTGTATATGTACATTCCAGAGCTCAAAACATTGCTTTGATTATCTAAGCCATCTAATTTGATTATATTATCACCAAAAACACCATCCAATCTGACTGTTTTAAGCAATTTACCATCAATAGAATAGATTTTAATGAGAATGGTTGCCGGCTCATACAAATATACAGATGCTTGCGTTTCAGTAGTAAACGGATTAGGGAAAAACTTCAAAGAATTACTATCAGACTCAGACATAAATTCTTCTTGACCTAAAGACGGATCGCCTAAAGATGTGAAAGGACTTAAGACTTGATAACATAAGCTGGTTTGTTCAATCGTTTGTTGAATAGCCTGTGCTGCGGCTGAGCCTTGAGGCAACGAATAGTAATCAGTCAACAAGCTTTCCATTTTATTCTTAGCCCATAATTTAGGCAAAAATGCATAAGCGCCGTTATTTTGATTGCTTAAATTTAAATTATAAACATATTGAACATCTTGATTAAATGCTGATCCGGAAAGCGTTAACACAATATCTTGCGGAACTTGATATCTTCCTGTAAAAATTAATTGTTGCCCCTTGTATAAATTGGGCAAAGGGTCCGGAAATATGTTGCTAATGGCGCCTGCTGGGGTAACAGAAATAACTGGGTTCAGTAAAACCGGATTTCTGATGGTTAAATAAAAATTAGAAATCACATCAGCAATTTCATCATTGCCTAAAAAGGTTGCAAATCCATTGTTATCTACGGCAAGTAAGGTCAACAAATCAGTAGTAACACTTGAACCGATTCCAAAGGTAAAAAGGAATATTTTAGTATCTAGTTGATTCACAGAACTGTTGACAGAATTCAATATACCTTGCGTACTAGTAATACCCGCAGTAGCCTGTCCGTCGGTAAAGAATACAATAATATTGGCCTGATCTTGAGCGGCTGAACCAAATTGATTGACGGCTGTTGTTAAAGCTCCCGAAATATTTGTGGTGTAATCAGCTATGATACCATTTATAAAACTTAATGCTGCAGTGGCATTAGCCGAATTATAGTCAACCAATGTGGGTCTAAAAGAGACGACATTATCATCAAATTCAATAATATTAAACTTATCTCCAGGATTTAAATTGTTTACAATAAATGAAGCCGCTTGCCTAGCTTGCGTCATTTTGTTCTCATCCGCCATACTACCTGAAGAATCAATAATCAACACAAAATTCTTCTGAATAACTGCTGTATTCGGATTAGATTCAGGTTCAACCACCAAACCAAAAAAACCATTTCCAAAATTGTCACAAGTATTTTGCCCTTCGGGTAATAGGGTACTAAATGGAATGACGCCCAATTGATCAGATGCTAGTTCGTATTGGATTAAAACATTGTTGATAGAAGTAGATTCGTATTGATTAATTGTAACAGTTGCAGTGTTCCCGTCATTGGTAATTGTACTCGTATTAGTAGGGTTTTCAATATTCACAACGGTTCTTTGCGATGATAATTCAAAAGTAAAGTTTTGTGCGTTTTCAATGATTCCAGATTGCATCAAAGAATAATTACTCGGATATTCAAAAGTAACTTTACCAAAACTATAAGGTAATAATTGTACATAAGTCAATTCTACTTCAATTTGGCTACCGGCAGCTATTGGGTTATTGAACGGAAAAAATAAAGGAGTACTTCCTAAATAATTGGACAAAACTGAATTTAGCGTGCCTCCGGAACCACCTGAAGAACCACCACTCTGAAAAACAGCAAATTGCCACGCACCACCATCTACTCTCCATTTCAATTGGGTTACAGAAGCATTACTGGCTAAAGGGAAGCCATATTCCATGGTTTGTGAAATACCAGAATCATTGATAAAAGTCTGGCTGGTTCTGACCGTAGAAACTTGATTAATTACAGAAACATGAACATCTGAATTTGTCAATCTCAGATGAGATCCATTTGTTCTGTTGGTAATAACTACTCCATTAGCAAAAGAAAATTGTGCTAATATTAGAACAAATAAATAAGTGATAAGAGCTCTCATAATAAGGCGGTTTAAAATTACCTGAACAAGGTACAAAAAATTGTTAAAAGATTGATTCCTAAATATTTTTTTAAAAAAAGTAGCTGAGTGACTGTGAAAATGATACATCAGCATTAAATAATCGCATTCATTTGATGCGCAAAGTGCTGAACTATGTTATGGAGAACAATAAATAAAACACAACGCTGTATAAAACAAAACCACCAATACTGGTGGTTTTTTTATTTAGCAAATGTTGTCTCGGTCATTTGCCAAACTTGAATTGTACTATGACCAACGTCTGGTTAGTTATTGAAATGATTAAAAAAACATCAGGTCAATGAAAAGAGCCGAAAACACCACCGAACAAATACAAATGGCGACGATGATGACTTTGAGTAAAGACAAATTTTCTAAAAGGGGGAATTTTTCATTAAGGAAAACCCATTTCATATCACTTTGTTTTTGAACCATTTCATCGTAAAGAAAAAAATTGTCGTTCAATGGCGAAAAAAAATGTGATGAACTCTCAAGAATTTGGGATGAAAACCAAATACCAAGTGATGATAGAACTCAGAACTCAGACAATGTTGAGTTTTTCTACCAAAACATCATAGTAATTTTTGGCAATCGGAATTTTGGTTTGTTGAATCGTTACAAAGTTGTGCTCTAAATTGGTCATATATTCCAAGTTTACAATATAAGACTTATGCGTTTTAAAAAACACTTGGCTGTTGAGCCGTTCAATGAAGTTTGAAAGCGTAGCCCGAATGAGCTCATCTTTGTGCAGTGTTTTTATTTCAAGGTAGTTTCCGTCTGATTTAATCCACAGAATCTCATGAATATTGAGCTTGGTAAATTTGAACTTGTCTTTGATGAACAAGGCATCTTTGATGATGAACGAATCTGCTTTGGGCTCAGAATCAATCGAATTATTTTCAAGCGCAGCCAATTGGTGTAAAGCCATTTCAATAGCCGTAAAAAGCTGTTCCTGCTTAAATGGTTTGACCAGATAATTGATGGGGTGCGTAGCTTTGGCGCGTTCAAGGGTGGCCAAGTCTGCATAAGAAGTTGTATATATAAACGGAACTTTAAACCTTTGATTTATTTCTGTGGCCAGGTCAATACCGTCTTTTGTTCCGTTTAAATGAACATCAAGCAAAATCAAATCGGGATGAGTAGTTTTTAAAAAAACCATGGCTTCTTGATAATCCATGGCAACTCCCAAAACTTCATAGCCCATTTTGACAAGCATAGAACGTACATCTTCGGCAATGATGAGTTCGTCTTCAACAATTAAAATTTTTACCATAACTGCTTGTATTAAATTTGTGTCGCATTGTATTCTTTTAAATCTTTGAACATCACCACAAAAGAAGTTTCGTTTTTACTTTGCGCAATTGATAAATTCCCGCGCAATTGCTTGCTTAAAATTGAAACCAATTTGAGTCCGAGCGATTTGAGTTTCTGCAAATCAAAATCGCGTGCTAATCCGTGACCATTGTCAGTAACTTTAAGTTCATAATCAACTTTGTTGAGCGCTTTGATGGCCACTTTGATGGTGCCGCCTTCTTTTTCGGTAAAAGCGTATTTAAAGGCATTGGCCACAAGTTCATTGACCATTAAACCCAGCGGAATGGCCGTATCAAAATCAAATTTCAAATCAATTGTTTCAACCAAAACTTCTATATTTTTTGATTTAGCACCAAATAAATCTGACAAATAAGCCACGAGCTCTTTGAGGTAATTATCCACGTTCACTTTATGGATTTCATCTGATTGATACAAATTTTGATGAATCAAACTCATGGCTTGCACCCTGCTCTGCCCTTCTTGAATCGTGGCCAAAACCACCGGATCACTGATTTCTTCTGATTGCATATTGAGCAAACTCGAAATAATTTGCAAATTGTTTTTAACGCGGTGGTGGATTTCTTTGAGCAAGGTTTCTTTTTCTCTGAGCGAGCTTTCAATTTGTTCTTTTTGTCGCTGAATAATATTGCGTTGCTTCTGCATTTTTTTAGAATTGATGTAAATACCAATGGTCACCAAACTCAGTAAAAACAGTGAAATCAATACCACATATTTGATTTTCTTTTGCTTGTTGGCTTCATGCAACGTAGCTTCTTTGAGTGCGTCTTGCTTTTTCTTGAACTCGTATTCCAACTGAATTTGCGTGAGCTTGTTGTTGATTTCGGTATTAAACATTGAATCGCTCATGGTTTTAAAAAGCATCTGATTCTCAAAAGCCGCTTTGTAATTTTTCTTTTCGCGATAAATTTTAGCCAGGTTTTCATAAGCAAACTTTACCGATTCAATCTCACCAATTTCTTGAGAAATACGCAATCCTTTCAAAGTAAATGCTTCGGCAGCATCTAATTGATGCAGTAAAAAATACACCTCGCCTATGTTGCGGAATGAGTCACCAATTCCGGATTTGTAATCGTTTTTGCTGAAATTGACCAGTGCTTTATTGAATAAATCCAGCGCTTGCACATATCGCTTTTGGTTTTTGCAATTGGTGCCTAAATGCTGCTCAGAGTATGCCATTCCAACTACATCCTGCACTTTCTTTTGATAGGCATAACATTCGTAGAGCAGCGCATTTGATTTTTGATATGCTCGTTTGTCGGCATACATACTGGCAATGTTTGAAAGAATGGTGTAGCGCAAATCTAAATGATGATTCGGCACATGCACATCGAGAATTTTAAGCGCTTTTTGGTAAAACGCCAATTCTTTTTCTTTTTCGTTGATTTTGCCGTATAAAATGGCGATGTTGTTGGTTAGGCTCGCCATTTTTCGGTATTCGTGCAAGGGCTCAAAAATAGTCAAACCGGCATTGAGGTATTTTAACGACTGGGCAAAATTGTTTAAAAACAAATATGATTGACCCATCAATCCGTAGCTTACTCCCAAATCTTTACAAGCCGGGTTTTTCTCAAAAATAGCAATCGCTCGGTTTAAATTGGCAATTGCCAACTGAAAATTGCCTTTGTCAATATGCAAACGCCCAAAGTAGTTGTACCCTTTGCCTATTCCGAACGTATAGTGAATCTGCCTGCTGAGTTTTATGGATTGATTGTAGTAAACAATGGCTTGATCCGGATTTGTAGCGCAATAAGTATCGGCCAGTTTATAAAGCAAATTGACTTTAACTGTGTCTGATTGTGAAACTTTTGAAGAATGAGCCCGATTGTAGATGTCGAGTAATTTCTGTAAACTATCTCTCTTGCGTTCAGTTTGCGCGAACGAGCCCACAAAAATGAATAAACTGAGCAGCAAAAAGAGTTTTCTGGGCATCTGGTTCTGAATTACATGACGTGACTAGGTTTTTTGTGGTTTTTTTCGAGCCGCCGGAAACAACACATTGTTTAAAATCAATCGGAATCCGGGAGAATTCGGGTGCAAATCTAAAACCGTAGGCTCATCGCCCACACGGTGCTGGTAGTCTTCCGGATCGTGGCCTCCGTAAAAAGTAAAAAAACCTTTGCCTTTTTGCCCGTGAATATAACGCGCCTCATCGTTGAGTTCACATTTGCCCAAAACCAATACATTTGTCTTGACCAAAGCCGAATCAAATGAAGTGGTTTGCCCCATAAATCCTTTGATGAGTTGGGTATGATTCTGACACAACATACTAGGAATCACATCCCATTTGGCCGAATAATCCATGAGGGTAAAATAGTCACGTTCAAACGGAATCTTGCGTTTTTCAGTCATATCAATATCTGAAAACTCATAATGTTCCGGGCGACGATCTAAAATAAAATCTTTAAAAGCAAAAGTGCGACTGTAATCTATGCGCGATTGATAATTCGGGTCGCTCTGGTCATCGTCAAACATCGGTTCACAAATATCTACACCCTCAGCCGATAGCGCAATGTCAAAACTATCAGTGGCCGAACACATGGCAAACATAAAACCGCCGCCAATCACAAAGTCGCGAATCTTTTTAGCCACCGCCAACTTCTCTTGTGAGACTTTGGCATATCCGAGTTGGGTTGCCAGAGCCTCGGCTTCTTTTTTCTGTTCTATGTACCAAGGTGCGTTTCTGTATGAGCCGTAAAACTTTCCGTATTGACCCGTAAAATCTTCGTGGTGCAAATGCAGCCAATCGTACAAAACAAGTTGATCTTTGAGTACTTCTTCGTCGTAAATAGGCGTAAACGGAATTTCAGCATAGGTCAAAACCATCGTCACCGCATCGTCCCAAGGTTGTTTGCCTTTGGGCGTATACACCGCAATTTTAGGCGCTTTTTCAAGCACTACGGTTTCCATGTTTTGCGACGGACTGGAGATTTCCTCCAAAATTTGCTGGGCTTCAGCATCCGATAAAAGTTCAAAACTCACTCCGCGGATTTGGCATTCTCTGCGAATTTCTTCGGCATCCGGCAGCAAAAAAGAACCACCGCGGTAGTTGAGCAACCAGCTGGCTTTGTAATTTTTGTTGAGCGTCCAATAAGTAATTCCGTAGGCTTTGAGGTGGTTTTTCTGAGCTAATTCATCCATGGGCAATAAGATAAAACCCGCACGTGCTGAAAAACAGCCCAACAGCAGCAACCCAAAAACAAATAGCAAAAATTTTCTCATCTTCTAGAAATATGGCCCAAGATAGTATTTATCCAGACGAGTTCAAAGACAAGCATAGTTAAAAAATCCAACCCTTTTTTAGAACGGCACATCGTCATCGCCCGAAGACGACGGATTGACCTGACTGCCAAAAGCTTCGTTGGCCGACGGTAAGTTTTTGGTCAAGAACGGATTGTCTTCGTGGTTCATTTTGGATGGCAAATCGTCATAAGCACCACCGTATTCATCAAGGTTGTCAAATTTACCCAAACTGCCAATAAATTTCAAGCGCACATTTTCAAGTGAACCGTTACGGTGTTTGGCAATGATGAACTCAGCCTGACCTTGTGTAGGCGATGCTTCTTCATCATCCCATTCGTCAATTTTGTAGTATTCAGGACGATAGATAAATGATACGATATCGGCATCTTGCTCAATTGCACCTGATTCACGCAAATCGGACAACAACGGTCGCTTGCTTGAACCGCGGGTTTCAACCGCACGCGACAACTGAGATAATGCAATTACCGGAACGTTGAGTTCTTTGGCCAAGGCTTTTAAGTTACGCGAGATGGTGGAGATTTCTTGCTCGCGATTTCCGCCCCCTTTGCCGGCACTGTTTCCGGCGGTCATCAGTTGCAAATAATCAATGATGATGAGTTTAATGCCGTGTTGTGATGACAAACGTCTGGCTTTGGCACGCAAATCAAAAATGGAAAGCGAGGGCGTATCGTCAATAAACAAAGGCGCTTTTTCTAAGTTTTTGACTTTGATAGAAAGCTGTTCCCATTCGTGTTTTTCGAGTTTTCCGGTTCTGAGTTTTTCAGATGATAAGCCGGTTTCTGATGAAATCAAACGCGTGATGAGCTGTACCGACGACATCTCAAGTGAGAATACCGCCACCGGATGCCCGAAATCAATAGCAATGTTGCGCGCCATCGAAAGTACAAAAGCTGTTTTACCCATACCCGGACGGGCCGCGATGATGATCAAATCTGAAGGTTGCCAGCCCGAGGTGACTTGATCGAGTTTTTCAAATCCGGTTGCGATGCCCGAAAGGCCTTCTTTTCCGGCAATTTCTTCAATGCGTTTTTTGGCTTGAATCACTAAACTTTGCGCAGTTTCAGAGCTGCGTTTGATGTTGCCTTGGGTCACTTCGTACAAACGCGACTCAGCTTTGTCAAGCAAATCAAAAACGTCGGTGGTTTCATCATAAGATTCTTCGATGATTTCTGAAGATATTTTGATTAGGCTGCGCTGGATGAATTTCTGCAAAATAATACGCGAGTGAAATTCAATATGTGCCGACGAAGATATTTTTTGGGTGAGTTGAATCAGGTAAAAATCACCTCCGGCCAATTCAAGTTTTCCGTTCTTTTTGAGCTGGGCCGAAACCGTGAGCAAGTCAATGGGTTGGGTATCGGTAAACAATTGAACAATGGCTTCAAAAATGTGCTGATGCGCTTCTTTGTAAAAAGCCTCTGGGTGCAAAATATCAATGACTTCATCAACGCCTTTTTTGTCAATCATCATGGCGCCTAAAACCGCTTCTTCAAGTTCTAAAACCTGCGGAGGTAACTTGCCTTTTTCAAGGTTGATGATGGTGGTTTTATCTACGCGAACCGGGCTGATATTTCTGAAATTTTCCATGTTGCGAATGTATGTAAATTCAAAAAATTGGTGGGCTTTAGTTATACAAAAACAAGTGTTGATAAATTGTTTGTTTTTGTTCAAAACCATAAAAAAATCCGAAACCAAAGGGCTCCGGATTCAGTGTAAAAAAGTAAGAATTTACGCTTTATTCTTTGTACTCGCCCATTTTGCTGTATTTGTCCATGCGCTGGGCAACCAATTCTTCTGTTGATAAATCTTTGAGCTCATTGAAGGCTTTCATAATATACTGCTTGACGGTCTTGAAAGTTGTGTCTTTGTCGTAATGCGCTCCGCCCAATGGCTCTGGTATAATGTCGTCGACCAATTTGTGTTTTTTCATGTCAGACGAGGTCAATTTAAGTGCTTCAGCAGCTTGCTCTTTGTACTCCCAACTCTTCCAAAGAATAGAGGAACAAGACTCGGGTGAAATTACCGAATACCAAGTGTTTTCCATCATCAGTACGCGATCACCCACGCCAATGCCCAACGCACCGCCTGAGGCTCCTTCACCTACAATGACACAAATGATGGGCACCCGCAAACGCGACATTTCAAAAATGTTGCGCGCAATGGCTTCTCCTTGTCCGCGTTCTTCGGCTTCCATGCCCGGATAAGCGCCCGGAGTATCAATAAAAGTCACCACCGGAATATTGAACTTTTCGGCCATTTTCATGAGTCGCAAAGCTTTTCTGTAGCCTTCGGGATTGGCCATTCCAAAATTGCGGTATTGACGCATTTTGATGTTGATGCCTTTTTGTTGTCCAATCAGCATAAATGACTGCCCGTCAATTTTGCCCAATCCGCCAATCATAGCTTTGTCATCTTTGAAATTTCTGTCGCCAAAAAGTTCTAAAAACACACCGTTGGTAATGGTGGTAATATGCTCTAAAGTATAAGGCCGATTCGGATGTCTGGACAACTGAACGCGTTGCCAAGCGGTGAGGTTTTTGTATATTTTTCGTTTGGTTTCTTCGAGTTTCTTTTCAATTTGCTTGCATGTCTCAGAAACATCAACGTTGGATTCGATTCCGATGATTTGACATTTATCTAACTGATCTTCGAGTTCTTTAATGGGCAACTCAAAATCTAAATATTCCATGCGTTTTTGCTTTTTATAGTTAGGTGAACAAAGATAAAACTTAAAATGAGTACCCCAAGATTTTTTTTGTTTTTAGTTGTAAACAACAACTATTCTTAAGCAGTCCGGCGGCTTTTGACAAAGCCATTGAGCAACACCGTCACAATAATAATCAGTGCACCTATGTAAAACTGCGGGCTCATTTTTTCTTTTTCGTCAAAAACCAAAACCGCTAAAATGGTTCCGTAAATAGGTTCCAGATTGATGGTGAGCATGACCGTATACGGACTCAAAAAACGCATGACCTGCACTGAACCAATAAAGGCATAAGCGGTACAAACTGAACTTAGTATGGCCAAATACAACCAATCGGATGCGGTGATTTGAAAAAACGATGCATCGAATCCGCCTGATACTGCAAGTAAAACCGAAAAGAACAACACACCGCCTGCAATTTCATAGAAAGAAACCACTGAAGGATTGTGGGTTTGGGCAAATTTGCTGTTGATGATAGAAAATAAAGCCGAGAGAAAAGCCGAAGTCAAAGCGAGTAAAATACCTTCAATGTAATGGGCTTCAACGCGAAAAATAATACTGAGTCCAACAATGACCAAAAGCCCAAAAAAGACTTCGTATAAAACTACTTTTTTTTGGGTAAGCAAAGGTTCTAGCAACGAAGCAAAAAAAGCGCCCGTAGACAAACAAGCCAAAGTCACTGAAACATTAGAGACTTTGATGGCCCTAAAAAAGGTAAACCAATGCAGGGCTATGACAATTCCGGCAAAGAATAATTGCAACAGTTCTTTGGGAGAGAGTCTGAGCGGAAACTTTTTATAAAGTATGTACACCAAGATAAAAGCCGCAGCCAGAAGCATCCGATACCATACCAACGGCAAGGCATCAAGGGAAATCAGCGCGCCCAGCACCGCAGTAAAACCCCAAATAAAAACAATTAGATGAAGTTGTAAGTAGCTTTTGAATTTATCGCTTGGCATTGCGCAGTAAATAATAGGCCAAACCGCCAAAAATAAAATTCGGAATCCAAACGGCAATCAGAGGCGGAATACTCGACTTTTCAGCCAAAACACCAAAAATCTTGTCAAAAAACACAAAAGTAAAAGCAATGAGGATTCCTAATGCCAAGTTCATTCCCATACCACCTCGGCGCTTCATTGAAGATACAGCCACTGCAATAATGGTCAAGATAAATGCCGATACCGGAATGCTGTATTTTTTGTATAAAACCACTAAATAAATATCAATATTGGCCGATCCGCGTTTGCGTTCTTTGGCAATAAAATCCTGCAATTCAAACAGTGAAAGGGTTTCAGCGATGTATACCGTTGGCGTTAAATCTTCAAAAGCAAAATTAAATTTCATTTCGCGTTCTTCGGCCTTTTCAATCACATCGTCTAACTCACCCACCGTTCTTTTAACAAATCCAAAAAGCGTATAGGTTTTCTTTTTGGGATTCCAACGAATGCGGTTGGCGGTAATTTTATAATCAAGCTGGTCGCCTTTGAATTTCTCGTAACTAAAGTTGAAAGCCGTTTCAGACATGGTGTTGAAATTGCTCACATAAATGTATTCATCATCGTTTACTTGTCGATATACGTCGGTGTTGTCGCGCATTTCTTCTCGGCCGTTACCAATAAGATACATGTACCTAAAAGTCTTAAACCCTTCGCTGGCCTTGGGCACAAAAAAGAAGCCCATGATGAGCGAAGTAAATGAAACAATGGTAGCGCCAATGAGGTAGGGTCGCATGAAGCGCGTAAACGAAATTCCAGAACTCAGAATCGCGATGATTTCAGTGTTGTTGGCGAGCTTTGAAGTAAACCAAATGACCGACAAAAACAAGAAAATCGGGAACAACAAATTGGCAAAATAAATCACAAAGTCAACGTAATACAGTGCAATTTTACCAAACGGAACCTGATTTTCTATCATGCGGTTCACCTTCTCAGAAACATCAATGACAATCCCAATCGGAATAAACAACAACAACATCACCGTAAAGGTCACGAGATATCTTTTGAGGATGTATTTGTCAATGATTGTTAGCATAGTGAAACTCTCAACAATTATAATCTTTGGCTCATATTTTTGACCATCATATCTTTCCAGGTTCTGAAATCACCGGCTAAGATATGTTTTCTGGCTTCACGAACCAACCACATATAAAATCCGAGGTTGTGAATCGTGGCAATTTGTTTGCCCAAATACTCATTGGCTGCAAACAAATGGCGCAAATAAGCTTTGGTATATTCGGTATCAACAAAGGTGTGACCCATTTCATCTAGTGGAGAAAAATCGGCTTCCCATTTTTTATTTTTGATGTTGATGGTGCCCTGCGCAGTAAACAGCATTCCGTTGCGTGCGTTTCGGGTAGGCATCACACAGTCAAACATATCTACACCCAACGCAATATTCTCTAAAATATTAATCGGGGTGCCCACACCCATGAGGTAACGGGGTTTATCTTCGGGCAAAATATCACACACCACTTCGGTCATCGCGTACATTTCTTCGGCGGGTTCGCCTACTGATAATCCGCCAATAGCGTTGCCCACTTGACCCGCATTGGCAATATATTCGGCTGATTGGATGCGTAAATCTTTGTAAGTGCTTCCTTGTACAATCGGGAAAAATGCTTGTGAATACCCATATTTAAAAGGCACTTTTTCTAAATGATTGATACAGCGATCCAACCAACGGTGCGTCATGTGCATTGAGCGGCGCGCATAGTGAAAATCACACGGATACGGCGTGCACTCATCAAAAGCCATGATGATGTCGGCGCCAATGGTGCGTTGAATTTCCATGACATTTTCGGGCGTAAAAAAATGAAACGAGCCGTCAATATGCGATTTAAACTTCACGCCTTCTTCTTTGATTTTACGGTTGGCAGACAGTGAATACACCTGATAACCGCCGGAATCAGTCAGAATGTTGCGGTCCCAATTCATGAATTTGTGCAACCCACCTGCTTGTTCTAAAATTTGTGTTTGCGGACGCAAGTATAAGTGGTAAGTGTTGCCAAGAATAATATCCGGATTGATCTCATCTTTGAGCTCGCGTTGGTGTACGCCTTTGACCGAAGCCACGGTGCCCACCGGCATAAAAATGGGGGTTTCAATGGTGCCGTGATCTGTTGTAATCAAACCGGCACGCGCTTTTGATTGAGGATCTTGTTGTAATAAATCAAATTTCATATGGGCATTTTCAGGCGGCAAAGATAGGGTAATTTGGAGATTTGAAAATTTGAAAATTTGGAAATTTAGCATTAGTTGACCATTAGGGCGCCTGCCTGTCGGCAGACAGGTGCCCCTGCGGGTCGGGCTGTTCTCTCTAGCCTTGCCGCTGGGACTTGCCTGCCGGCAGGCAGGTCCCTTACGCGAAACGTAAACATCAGTATATCAGAACAAAACCAAATTTTTTATACAGTTTTTTATTACTTTTAGATAAAACTTTAAAGCCATGATTAAAAAATCTATCCTCATTGAAAACAAAGCCTCAATATCTGCAAAAGACAACCAACTGTGCATTAAATCAGAAATCCGCGAAAGCAAAATACCCATTGAAGATATTGGTTTTATTGTGCTTGACCATCCGGAAATTTATTTAAGCATTCCAGCTATGAATCAGTTGGTTGAAAATAATTCAGCCGTAATTATCTGCTCAAACAATCACTTACCCAACGGAATGTTTTTGAATTTAAACAGTCATCACATACAACAAGAAATTTTTAAAAATCAAATCAATGCAAGTGTTCCGTTAAAAAAACAATTGTGGCAACAAACAGTTATAGAAAAAATTACCAATCAAGGAATCCTTTTAGAACAGGTTACTCAAGAAAAAAACTCATTTGCTTTTTTAGCTTCAAAAGTACTTAGTGGCGACAGCTCAAATATGGAAGGTGTTGCTGCTAATTTATATTGGAAATCATTTTTTGAGCAAAAATTCAAGCGCGAGCGATTTGGCCCATATCCGAATAACTTTTTGAACTATGGCTATGCTTTGCTTAGAGCTGCAACAGCCAGATCACTCTCTGGAAGTGGTTTATTAAACACTTTGGGAATTCACCATAAAAGTAAGTACAACGCTTTTGCTTTGGCAGATGACATTATGGAGCCTTTTAGGCCTCTTGTTGATGAGAAAGTTTTTGAGATAACACAAAAAAATCCAAGCGAAAATTTAACAACAGAAATCAAATCTGAATTAATCCAAATTCTTACCCGAACGGTATATTTTGATGATGAAAAAAGCCCGTTGATGGTAGGTTTGCAACGTACTGCATCTTCTTTACAACAGTGCTTTACCAGTGAACGTAAAAAAATTAAATATCCGAGTTTATGGACTTAAACGGCTATCGAATTATGTGGTTATTTGTATTTTTTGATTTACCGACCGAAACTAAAAAAGACCGGCGCAATGCTTCCCAGTTTAGGAAAAACCTACTGAAAGACGGATTCACGATGATGCAATTCTCTGTTTATGCGCGGCATTGTGCCAGTAGCGAAAGTGCTGATGTACATGAAAAGCGTATCTTTCAGATGCTGCCACCACTCGGAAAAGTAAGTGTTTTACGCATTACCGATAAACAGTTTGGCAACATCATCAATTTCTGGGGTAAAGAAGAAATCCCCAAAGCACCACAACCTACCCAACTTGAATTGTTTTGAAATAAAAAAATGCCTCAATATAGCTTTACCAGTGCTATAAAGAAGCATTTTTTAAAACGATACTTTAAATTAACCACCTGAATATTAACGATTAGCAACCGCGCTAATATCGTTGATTGGCTGCGCCGAATCTCGCACACTCGATTTCCAATCTTTAATCAAATCGACCATCGGGAGATTCACAAACACACCTCTAAAAATTATAATCTGTGTTTGTAAACCACAACCCACCCAACTTGAATTGTCTTGAAATAAAAAAATGCCTCAATATAGCTTTACCAGCGCTATAAAGAAGCATTTTTTAAAACGATACTTTAAAGTAATCACTTGAATATTAATGATTAACAAAGGTGCTAATATCGTTGATTCCAATCTTTAATCAAACCACAACGGTAGATTGGTGGCTATACATTGTATGGAAATATCGTTGATTCCAATCTTTAATCAAACCACAACTGGATTACAGTAGTTGTTTCGGAATTTGGAAATATCGTTGATTCCAATCTTTAATCAAACCACAACTTATGCGTGCCTAGGAGGTAATCGCTATAAAATATCGTTGATTCCAATCTTTAATCAAACCACAACTAAGGTGTATTCTATCAATTCTCTTTGTGAATATCGTTGATTCCAATCTTTAATCAAACCACAACAGTTTACAATTACAATCCGGGAAGTTAAAAAATATCGTTGATTCCAATCTTTAATCAAACCACAACTCAAGAACAGTTTGCTCTTGCGCGTTGATAAATATCGTTGATTCCAATCTTTAATCAAACCACAACTCCGGAACAGCTCCAATGCGCAGCGGCTTAAATATCGTTGATTCCAATCTTTAATCAAACCACAACACAGCTACTGCTTATTTGTTGGTTATCTAGAATATCGTTGATTCCAATCTTTAATCAAACCACAACTGTTAAAGGCCATAATACCAACTCAATCAAAATATCGTTGATTCCAATCTTTAATCAAACCACAACTTGTATTTGATGTTGAATTGAAGCCTATGAAATATCGTTGATTCCAATCTTTAATCAAACCACAACATACTACCTGTAGCGTCGGGAGCAATGATAAATATCGTTGATTCCAATCTTTAATCAAACCACAACATATCAAGAGCTTTCATAGTCGCGTGGCCGAATATCGTTGATTCCAATCTTTAATCAAACCACAACTCCTCGTGTACGCAAGTAAATTTTTCATTAAATATCGTTGATTCCAATCTTTAATCAAACCACAACTGTGCCGACAAACTTCCTCCTTCATGCATTAATATCGTTGATTCCAATCTTTAATCAAACCACAACGCCGAAGGCATGCGCGGTATGAACGCCACAAATATCGTTGATTCCAATCTTTAATCAAACCACAACCAGAACTTAATTGAGTGTGTAGATTCATTCAATATCGTTGATTCCGATCTTTAATCAAACCACAACGCTTCGCTGTCTAACTTCAGCGCTTCAGTTAATATCGTTGATTCCAATCTTTAATCAAACCACAACACAGAGCTAACATTGAAAAAATAAGTTGGTAATATCGTTGATTCCAATCTTTAATCAAACCACAACTTTTCATGAACTTCTTTTTGTTTCTCTAGCAATATCGTTGATTCCAATCTTTAATCAAACCACAACTAGATATTGACCACGATATTCTTTGTCCAGAATATCGTTGATTCCAATCTTTAATCAAACCACAACTGGCAACGTCAATTTTTAGAATCCACAGAGAATATCGTTGATTCCAATCTTTAATCAAACCACAACAACTTATTGAAAATTATTCAGACAAATAGTAATATCGTTGATTCCAATCTTTAATCAAACCACAACACGGCTTCCGTGATGCGTTACCATCATTGTAATATCGTTGATTCCAATCTTTAATCAAACCACAACCAAAAACGGGTCTAATTCTAAAGAGCAAAAATATCGTTGATTCCAATCTTTAATCAAACCACAACGCGACGGTGCTTCACTAGGTTACAATGATAAATATCGTTGATTCCAATCTTTAATCAAACCACAACAGTTCAAGCTGCGTGTAGCTTCTTGCTCTTAATATCGTTGATTCCAATCTTTAATCAAACCACAACTACTCGTTTGACGAAGTAAGCTGAATAACCAATATCGTTGATTCCAATCTTTAATCAAACCACAACTACTGGATTTGTGAACTCGTGTCTCTTTAAAATATCGTTGATTCCAATCTTTAATCAAACCACAACAGTATTTAAGTCTTTCAGGAATTTTTTATTAATATCGTTGATTCCAATCTTTAATCAAACCACAACACGAACAAGAGTAACAAACGAACCCGAAGTAATATCGTTGATTCCAATCTTTAATCAAACCACAACCAATGCGCTAGGCAGTCAAGAAGCATTTAAAATATCGTTGATTCCAATCTTTAATCAAACCACAACTTGCATTAAATTTTCTTTGTACTGAATCTAATATCGTTGATTCCAATCTTTAATCAAACCACAACTAGGGTTTGGCAGTCCAATTCGCTCAGCGGAATATCGTTGATTCCAATCTTTAATCAAACCACAACTGTATGTCTGCCCGGGCTTGTTCTGATACGAATATCGTTGATTCCAATCTTTAATCAAACCACAACTTTAAAATGGACAAAACCGACTTAGTCAAAATATCGTTGATTCCAATCTTTAATCAAACCACAACTTTAAGTTGTTCAGAAAATATCCATCCGTTAATATCGTTGATTCCAATCTTTAATCAAACCACAACTTGATTAGGCTGCATCATCGGGAGCTTTTTAATATCGTTGATTCCAATCTTTAATCAAACCACAACTTCACTCTGAAATAAACTACATGAATAACAAATATCGTTGATTCCAATCTTTAATCAAACCACAACTTTGTTTTTGTCATTGATTTGCGCATTCAAATATCGTTGATTCCAATCTTTAATCAAACCACAACCCTACAATGAGGCAGGTTTTTAAATGCCCTAATATCGTTGATTCCAATCTTTAATCAAACCACAACTTGACCGATACGGCCTTGATGTGTGGCTTAAATATCGTTGATTCCAATCTTTAATCAAACCACAACAGACGAAGCCGACACCATTTTATCAATTCTAATATCGTTGATTCCAATCTTTAATCAAACCACAACCCATGCTGCAACGCGCCCAGCTCAAACTTAATATCGTTGATTCCAATCTTTAATCAAACCACAACAACAATCCGGTTTCTAAGGAATCAAAAACAAATATCGTTGATTCCAATCTTTAATCAAACCACAACTTGCCACACGTATATCTGGTGGGCAAAAGCAGAATATCGTTGATTCCAATCTTTAATCAAACCACAACCTGCAATTGATCACGAAGCTCTCCGCCGCCAATATCGTTGATTCCAATCTTTAATCAAACCACAACCTGCAATTGTTTGCAGAAAAACAAATAAAAAATATCGTTGATTCCAATCTTTAATCAAACCACAACAGATGTATCCATCATGATTACTCTATGTGAATATCGTTGATTCCAATCTTTAATCAAACCACAACGATGATGTTTGGATTGAATTACCAAAACAAATATCGTTGATTCCAATCTTTAATCAAACCACAACAGTTGATGCCGAAGCAATGGCAAGTATTAAAATATCGTTGATTCCAATCTTTAATCAAACCACAACATGGTCAAGTTACTGATGATGCAGTAAATAAATATCGTTGATTCCAATCTTTAATCAAACCACAACTTATAGTAGAGCATACGCCAACAGATGCCAAATATCGTTGATTCCAATCTTTAATCAAACCACAACTGGATTTTTTGACGACCCCGCCAGTGAAATAATATCGTTGATTCCAATCTTTAATCAAACCACAACCCGCAGTTGATTTGAAACACTAAACTTTAAAATATCGTTGATTCCAATCTTTAATCAAACCACAACCGTTGATGGACTCAATGGGTTTTGGCTTGTAATATCGTTGATTCCAATCTTTAATCAAACCACAACCAAGCTCCGATGTGGTGATCAATTACAATAATATCGTTGATTCCAATCTTTAATCAAACCACAACATGACTGCGGCTACCAATAATAACATCGAGAATATCGTTGATTCCAATCTTTAATCAAACCACAACGATGGAACCAAGTTTGAAACAGCAGCATTGAATATCGTTGATTCCAATCTTTAATCAAACCACAACCGATAATATTTGATCCTTCATTGCGCAATAATATCGTTGATTCCAATCTTTAATCAAACCACAACAAAAACTTGACCTTCAAATAAAAATTCTTTAATATCGTTGATTCCAATCTTTAATCAAACCACAACTATTGATGCTCGCATTGCTGCGATTAAAGAAATATCGTTGATTCCAATCTTTAATCAAACCACAACATGACTGCGGCTACCAATAATAACATCGAGAATATCGTTGATTCCAATCTTTAATCAAACCACAACTCAATTTGGTTTTGGGTGCGGATTTTTATTAATATCGTTGATTCCAATCTTTAATCAAACCACAACATGCTCCAAACACTCCCTGAAACTGATAAAAATATCGTTGATTCCAATCTTTAATCAAACCACAACTTCCTTGTTGGTGAGTATGGTGGTAAGTTTAATATCGTTGATTCCAATCTTTAATCAAACCACAACCAGTTGATATGGGTGGTGGCAAAATGCTAAATATCGTTGATTCCAATCTTTAATCAAACCACAACTCCCGCGTATCAGGCGAGTTTAGAACTTCAAATATCGTTGATTCCAATCTTTAATCAAACCACAACTCATCTGGCGGACTTGAAGAAATTATCAAAAATATCGTTGATTCCAATCTTTAATCAAACCACAACTGCTGAGAACTGACTGCTTTTTGCGTATTAAATATCGTTGATTCCAATCTTTAATCAAACCACAACACGCACAAGAGTAACAAGCGCGCCTGAAGTAATATCGTTGATTCCAATCTTTAATCAAACCACAACCAAACAAACTAACCATAACCCCACCACCAAAATATCGTTGATTCCAATCTTTAATCAAACCACAACGATGTTAATTTTGTTGTGTTCATAGTTAGTAATATCGTTGATTCCAATCTTTAATCAAACCACAACCTTCAATCTCTGTGTTACACTTCATACACTAATATCGTTGATTCCAATCTTTAATCAAACCACAACCTCGTCGGTTCGATGTGCCTTACCATCAATAATATCGTTGATCCCAATCTTTAATCAAACCACAACTACTTAGTTGGCGAGTATGGTGGTCGCTTTAATATCTTTGTTTGGCTGCGCCAAATCTCGCTGACTCGATTTCCAATCTTAAATCAAATCGACCATCGGGAGATTCACAAACATACCTCTGAAAAATATAATCTGTTTTTGTATACCACCACACATCGACTGCGCAGAAACTTATTTTGGTTTGGTTATTTAAGAATTTGAAAATTTATGTCAAAGAACTACTAAATATTTTATAAAAAAGTAATTTTTCCCGATGGTGTTATTTTAAAATCATACCCCTCAACCAAACAATCAAATGAATTTACTCCAACCTTAATCCATGGATATTTTTTTTGTTCACCTATATTTTTTCCACCTTTCATTCCTGTCTTTAAACCCATTGATTCAGTAATTTCTTTTTTCTCTCTCGCTTCTATATGATGTAATAACTTTATTTCTGCAGATTTTTCAACATCCAATTGTGTTATTTGGAATAATCTATCTAACAACATACTAGAATTCATCTCGAATAATTCATTAACAGATTTATCATAGAGAAGTACCATTTTGCCTTTAGTTAAAATATATTTTAAATTATTTTGTTTTTCATCCTGCTCTGGTGCTATTGGATATAACTTTTTATCTGAATTACTTAATTTAAAATAATTACCAGCATCCAACATGTTAATTAGTTGATGTGTTCTTTGTATTTTACCTTTACTATCCATCCCTTCGTAAATAGCCATACAATAGTTGCCTTCATTCTGCCCATAAACCATCTGCTTGTATTTATGTCGTGATTTTGATAATAAGCTATGTTCTTTAATCTTCAACGGATTTTTAACTGTTGGCTGATAAAGTCTTATTTTCTTGATAATCATCTCATTTAAATCTTTGGCTGCACCATCAACACCTTTTGATTCTCGTGGAAGAATGATAAAACCATCAGGGTTCAAAACATTTTTTAAACCATGTTTATATATTCGGTCTTTTATTCCTTCATCGACTACATTTTTCAAATCTACTTCGGAAAAGTCTTTTGTAATTGGCTTTCTAACTACATATTTAATTTCTTTTTCTCCGTTTTCATTTTCTCGCTCTACAGCACCATATAAAGTACTTAAATGCAATGACCCTCTCACTGTATCCCCTTGCTGAAATCTTGGTATTTTTTTTCCTTCTTTATCCAACTTATAGATTATTCTGCCCTGAGCATCTTTTTTAGGGATTGCTTTTCCATTGGCATCTCTTTCTATTTCGGCCACATATTGTTTTTTTCCACGAACTCTAATAATCTTTTTCGATTGTTTCTTCACATTATCAGGGGTGTAATGTGAGACTAGTATTTCTTGTTCTATTTTAGCTAAATCTTCCTTGAAAGTCTTCCAAGGTTTAGCCTCTGACATGAGTGCTTTTGCTGTTTGCTTATCCAGTTGATCTTCTGAAGTCCATGCCTTAGCCAAAACATCATATTTATCTTTGGTCATGCATGCAATAGTTATAGCATCAATAGTATGATGGGTATGCTTACTTCTGTCTTTTTCTCTATAGTGTTTAAAGCCGTTTTCATCCATATAACTTTCTTGAATACCCCACTGCTTTCTGAATTCGGCGACCATACCTCCTTTTACACTTTCCACCCTCTTAAAATAAGATTTTAAATAGGCTTGTGCATATTTGGTTATAATACCCGTGTCTGAAATTTGACTGTTTTTAAAACCTACTTTGGGTTCTGTCCAAACAAATCGGTCATATTTCCCCTGAAGATAATCCCGTTTTAAAGTTAGATAATGTCTTCGTCTGATTTTTTTATCTTTTACTTCTTTGGTTGCAGCGGCTTTTATTTGCCGGGTAATGAGTTTTATTTCTTCATCAAGTTTTTCGGCTTCTTTTTTCCAATGTTCAACTCTTGGTAATATCTCTGAGTAATTAGATAATTCAGTAGGCATTTTATTTCTTTTGATTTCCCTATTGAATCGAGGGCTACATAAGGTTTTATTCATTTGCGAATTATCTTGTGAAATACTTCTGGGTATCGTATGTTCAATGTCATAAGCCGGATTACTTCCTATAATATCGCAAATGCTGATACTTTTTCCTTCTTTCTCATAGATCTCGTGGCTATTCTGCTCAAGCCAAAGTTGATACCTCAAAATATCATCTTCTGTTGGTTCAACCTCTTTATGACATTGATCAAAATAGAGTTTCTTGATTTCTTTTATAGCATCGTCTCTAAACTTTTTATTTTCGTTTTGATAATCCTGAATACCTTTTCTTTTGTTGGCATCGTTTAACTCACGCGCCATTTCAATATGAACTCGGGTATTTTCATCAATTTGTCCTTCAAGAATCAGCGCATTGAGCACTTTACGCAACTGATGCAAAGCCCGCATGGCCATCGGGTTTTTAATTGACGAGGTTAACGGACTTCCCAGTACTAACTTTTCATTTCCAAATTCATCTTTAACAACTTTCTTCTTAAACACTTCAATATCTGAAGGGTGATACAGTTTTTTTAATCGTTTCGGGTTATTACAAAACACTTCTCCATCTTGATTTTTACCGCCAAGAAACTCTAATACTTTTTCATCCAATCGTTTTATTTTAATAAACTCATAATCTTTTAGTTGTTGTATAAATATTGGAAATACATTTTCTAATATTTCATTTTGTTCCAATTCGCTTTCAATTAGAAAACTTTTGTAAAATGAAATTAATCTTTTAGATAAGTCTTTTTTGTATAGAGATTCAGCTTCTTTTGAATAATATTCACCCTTCTCTTTACTTTCTTTTAAAAGTCCATTAATTATTTCTAATTGATGTTTTTCAAAAGTGTAATGATCAAGTATCTCTGCAATTTTTGTTTTAATGTAATTTCGTTGTTCAACATCTTTCCAAATATGTTCATCAACAATATTTTCAATATTCGCCATAAAGACTGCATGAGAATATAACAGTCCTTCTTTGAGATATGGTAAAATTTTATTAATCGCTGACGAGCTCAAACTTGCAAAATCTTTTTTCAATTTAATCTTACTGAAGGCTTTTGCGCTTTTATCATCTAAACCTAATTTTTCTTTGGCATAGTCAAACAAATAAACATCAGAGGTAGCAACTGACAGCAAGTGCCACAAATCTTTATAATCAACAGATTTTGACACTTCTTCTTTCATTCCATTCAGAGTTTTATAAGTAAATGTTTTTGTTTTCCATTCTTCTCCAATTACATTTTTTAAGGACGCTGAAACCTGACAGGCAGCAACCGAATCTGTTGGTTTGTAATTAAACCAATAAAAAAATTCATTCTTTTTTGAAGATTTATAATAACCAAAACTGCTTCCTTTTTCAATCAACTCTTTAGCTAAAAATTCAAAATTAAAATCATTTTTTCTAAAGAATTTTGGAACTAATTTTAGCTTTTCATCTTGTGTTAAAAACCGCATGGTTTTCTCACTCTGAGTACCAATTTTTATGGTGTTCAAATAGGTCCACATTCTGTATTCTTCAAAATCAGGATGTGATATAGCACAACGGGATTTAGTTTTTTCAAAAGAGCATTTACCAATCAATCCCTTTTGTGATTTTAAAGGTCTTTGAAAAAATATGGCTTTGTATAAATCTTTTGCTAAACCGGAAAATTTCTTTTCAGGTAATTTTTCGTTTTCATCAATTCCTTCAACACCCTGAACTTTGCAAATAATTTTAAACTCTTCGAGGTAATGCTCTTCACGTGAAGTATATTGATCTCTTATTTTTTCTTTGCTATACAAGCTGTAGAAGTATTGTCCCAAAGTTTTAAAATTTCCATCATGCATCGCTTGCATGATATCTTTTATTTTTCCCTTGACCTTACCAAGGACATCTTTTTTGTTTAACCGTTGGATAATTTCTGTTTTACACTTTTCAAAATCATGATCGTTTTTCTTGACAATAGCCAATAGTGATTTATAAAGAGAAACTAATTTTTTATCGCCTTCGTCTGAATCTTTTACAAATCCACTTTTTTCATTTTCATCAAGAATACCTGCTTCAAAAAAATAGTCTTTAAGATTTAATCGAATTTCATCTATACTTTGTAAATCTTCAACTAATGCTTCAATTTTAGGGCAATGTTCTTCTAAAACACCTTCGGCTGACTGATCTAATCTATTACTCAAAAAACCACGTCTTTGAGCCATATGATATAATGCTCTTCCTAATTCAAATAAAGAAACTTTTTGTTTACTTGCTTTATCTCTAAAGTAATAGGGGTTAACATTATCACTGGTTTTTAACCATTCTAGGAATTCAGGATTCAACGGATATTTTTTAAATCCGGTTTTTTTCCATTCTTCAACTTCTTCAACAGACAATGGACACATTGCGTTTAAAGAGAGAACCTTGAGTGTTTCATATTTTCTCAGTTTTCTGCGATACTTAATTTTTCTAGCACTTCTGTAACCAGTTCTTTCAGCAGCACGAGAACTTTCAATTCCTTTTTCTGACTTGACTCCTTCAGAAAATATCCTGACGCCTTTATCGATTATTTGCCTTGCGCCATCATTTTCTGTATCTCTAATGGCCCACCCAATACTATTGGTTCCTAAATCTAAACCCAAAATTTTTGTCATAGCTTTAAAATTTGACTAAAAATAATAAAACCATACTGAAAAAAAATTAGGGAAAACCCTAATTAAGAATTAGGGTTTTCCCTATCAGATTAAGAAGAAAATTATTTTATATTTGTAACAGATTAAAAATCCAATCTTTAATCTTACCACAATAAGGCTATATGCCGTAGATGAAAATCTTTAGTCCCGCTTCGGTGGGACTATTTTTTTGAATTACACGCTTCTATTAATTCGTGTCAATTTGAATGACGCAAATTAACATTCTGATCAAAACTTCAACTTCAATTGTTTTATGAAAAACTTTTTGGATTCGGAAATTAAAAATGACAGCAGTTTTTTGTAGTTAATGGTTAAAAAGTCAGTGGACAGAAAAAAATCTGTAACATCCAGCCGCAAATTTTGACCCATCAGCCAGTAAAAACAAACAAAAAATGAATGCAAATATTTACAAATCAACACTGCTTCAAGGGTTAATTATGGGTCTTGGCTTTTGCCTGTATACCACTTTTATGTGGCTCACCCAGCTGGATACTACCCATTTAAACATCGGGCAATATTTAGATATGCTCATTGTAGTTTGGCCAATAACAGTAATTTTTTGGGCCATCAAACAAGAAAATCAAAAGCAATCCTTAACGCTTGTAAATAGAATTGGCATGGCGCTTTGGATAGGTTTGCTCTCATATCTCATTTATGAACCATATTTATACACATACCACAACTTTATCAACCCAGATTGGTTTTCATATGTGCTCGATTTAAAAGAAACTGAACTTAAAGCTATAAACACATCTACTCAAAAAATTACCGAAACCTTACAGCAAATGATCGAAGCCAACGCGCAGCAAAATGGCATATTTAAACTGAGCACTTTTATTCCGTCGGTGGTGATTTTGCCGACTTTAATTGCTTTGGTCTCGCTGGTTTTTATCAAGAAAAAAGCAACTTGATTTACAGGTTTGAAATTTGAGTCAGTGCGGGTAAGTATGATTCATTGAGACGATTTTTGCTCGCGGAACCCGCGTGAAGGACCTGCCTGCCGGCAGGCAGGTGGCCGCGATAGCCCGGAGCGCTTAGCGCGAGGACTTAAGCGAACAGCCTGACCCGCAGGGACACGCCCAAAACAAACTGCGATAAAACAGCTGCTTTGATTTGCCGCCCTGCGAAATTAGCCTTACTTTTGGGGCTCAAACAAATGAAACATACAAATGGCTGACATCAAACATTTACACGATTTTAGTGTGCAAGTGCGTCGCGATATTTTGCGTATGGTGCATGCGGTTAACTCGGGACATCCGGGTGGATCGCTGGGCTGTACCGAATTTATGGTGGCTTTGTACCAACACCTCATGAAACGCAAACCCGGTTTTGACATGAACGGTATAGGCGAAGACGTTTTCTTTTTGTCAAACGGTCATATCTCGCCGGTTTTTTATAGTGTTTTGGCACGTTCGGGTTATTTCCCGGTGAGCGAATTAGCTACTTTTAGATTGATCAACTCGCGTTTGCAAGGACACCCCACCACGCATGAAGGTTTGCCGGGGGTTCGTATTGCATCGGGCTCACTCGGGCAAGGAATGTCGGTAGCTTTGGGTGCGGCTCAAGCCAAAAAACTGAACAAAGACCCACATTTGGTGTATAGCCTACACGGTGATGGTGAGTTGCAAGAAGGACAAAATTGGGAAGCGATTATGTATGCATCAGCCAAAAAAGTGGATAATTTGATTGCGACGGTTGACCTCAACGGAAAACAAATTGACGGAACCACCGACGAAGTTTTGTGTATGGGCGATGTCAAGGCTAAATTCTTGGCTTTTGACTGGGAAGTGGTCGAGATCAAACAAGGAAACGATTTGCAAGCCATTATTAACGGAATGACTTTGGCGCAATCAAAAACCGGAAAAGGAAAACCAGTTTGTGTGCTGTTAGAAACCGAAATGGGCAACGGCGTTGATTTTATGATGCACAGCCACGCTTGGCACGGAAAAGCACCGAATGATGCACAACTCGAAGCAGCTTTGGCTCAGAATCCGGAAACTTTGGGTGATTATTAATTTTTGGTAAAGACAGTACAAACATGAAAAAATATAGCAACACCGGAAGTAAAGATACCCGCTCGGGCTTTGGCGCCGGAATGACAGAATTGGGCAAAACCAACGAGAATGTGGTGGCGCTTTGTGCCGATTTGATCGGTTCGCTTAAATTAGATGAGTTCATTAAAAATCATCCGGAACGCTTTTTTCAAATTGGCATTGCAGAGGCCAATATGATTGGAATTGCCGCAGGTTTGACCATTGGCGGAAAGATTCCTTTTACGGGTACTTTTGCTAACTTTTCAACCGGACGCGTTTATGACCAAATTCGTCAATCAGTAGCTTATTCAGATAAAAACGTGAAGATTTGTGCCTCGCATGCCGGACTTACTTTGGGCGAAGACGGAGCTACCCACCAAATTCTAGAAGACATCGGACTCATGAAAATGCTTCCGGGTATGACGGTGATTAACCCTTGTGATTTCAATCAAACCAAAGCAGCCACCATCGCTATTGCCGACCACCACGGCCCGGTGTATTTGCGTTTTGGCCGTCCGGTGGTGCCGAACTTTATGCCAGCTGATGAGCCTTTTATCATTGGCAAAGCGATCATGCTTACCGAAGGTTCTGATGTGACCATTGTAGCAACCGGCCATTTGGTGTGGGAAGCTTTGCAAGCTGCTGAAGCATTAGAAGCCAAAGGCATCAAAGCTGAAGTGATTAATATTCACACGATCAAACCACTCGATGAAGAAGCCATTTTGCAATCGTTATCAAAAACGCGTTGCATCGTAACAGCTGAAGAACACAACATTATTGGCGGTTTGGGCGAAAGTGTATCTAGAGTATTGGCTTTGAAAGATCCGGTACCGCAAGAATTTGTAGCAGTAAACGACAGCTTTGGCGAATCGGGCACTCCGGAGCAACTCATGCAGAAATACAAACTCAACAGCGCTGCCATTGTTGAAGCAGTGGATAGAGTTTTGAAAAGAAAATAAAAACCCCTAAATAAAAATCCCGCCTTGTAAGCGGGATTTTTATTTTATGGATGACAAGTTTTGTCTAAGTAATTTTTCTTTCCTGAAGTGCAAGTCGGAATCTCATCAAACGGATAGGCCGCACCGGTTTCTGGGTTTTTAATTTCAGTCTTGGTAAAATATCCGTCTTCATCATCATCGGGGTCTAAATAATCATAAACACCATCTCCATCAGTATCATCATCGGTAAAAATACCGTTTTGGTTGAGATCTTCATAAATAGAAAGTACGCCATCACCGTCTTGATCAGAACGCGTGATATCATACAATTTAAAATTAAAGATGAGTGGTGAGTATGAAGGAATACTGGCCTGGGCTTGGTTGTAATAACCTAAACCTGAAGGAACAAACATAACGCCTGCTCCGAAATCACTATACAAGGTTGGTTGCCCTTCAATAACAGTTTTATTCCCTGTTTTAAAAAACGGTACAATCTCAGTCCATCCTCTGATGACAGAAGTAAGTGTAAAAAAATTATCCGGATAAGGGTTATAATCGAATTGTTTAGTGGCCAACACTGCCTCACTTTCATCAGTATAATACAAATAAACCCCTTTATAGGCAACTTTGACACCATCTACTCGAGTTGGGGCTTGTCCGCCTGAATAATCTTCACGGAGTTTTAAGTAATATACTTTATAGGTGATATCATCTAATGCTACATCTTTGACTAAGAGTTTAGGGTATTCATTGCGATTCAACCATGACATAATTGAAGCTTGACTCCCGCCTTCGGGGATTTTGGTGAAAGTAACATCTTGGTCATCGTAACTTGAAGAATTCACTACTTCTATGTAATGTGTATTGAGAAATTCTTCAATCATTGCAATATCTGTGGCATATTGAACCCCAAAGTCACGGATCGTGACATCTGAAGAGCTATCTGATTTATTACATGAAAAAATAACTGCCGAAAGAATCAGTAAGAAATAAAACTTAAATTTATTCATTATACCCTTGAATTTAATGCGGCGAAAGATACGATATTGATTTATCTTTGTAAAGTATTTAACGTGTATTTTATTTTTTCATGAGAGTTGATAAATATTTATGGTGCGTTCGGTATTACAAAACCCGAAATATGGTGACCGAAGCCTGTAAAAAAAATCATGTAACAGTTAACGGGCAGGTTGCCAAGCCGGCCAAAGAGGTCTTTCCGGGCGATGTGGTTACTTTTAGAAAAGATCAGATTACCTATACTTTGAGCGTTTTGGATATTCCTGAAAATCGCGTGGGCGCTAAATTGGTTGATATCTACCGAAAAGACCAAACACCGGAATCAGCCTTTGAACATTTAGAACTGCTCAAAATCTCAAAAATGCATTACCGCAAAACCGGCGAAGGTCGTCCAACCAAGAAAGATCGTCGTGATTTGTCTGACTATACCCAAGATATAGACGAAGAAGAACTTTTTTAAAAAATCGCCATGAGCCAAAACATCATTCTTAATCACGAAGAAATTGAACACAAAATTCAAAGAATTGCCTATCAAATCTGCGAAAGCTTTGACCCAAAAGACAAAGTAATTATAGCCGGTATTGCCAACAACGGTTTTATTTTGGCCGAAAAACTCATTAAAAAACTGCAACAAATTTCAGATTCAGAATTTATTCTTTGTGCAGTTTATTTAGACAAACAAAATCCACACAAAGAAATCAAAACTTCTCTAGGTTCAGATGTATATGCAAACGAGGGTTTGGTGTTGGTAGACGATGTTTTAAATTCAGGAACAACCTTAATTTATGCGGTTCGTCACTTTTTAAATGTACCGCTCAAAAAATTTAAAACGGCAGTTTTGGTAGATAGAAACCACAAAAAATATCCTGTAAAAGCTGACTTTAAAGGTATCTCACTAAGCACAACCGCACAAGAACACGTGCATGTTGTTTTTGAAGAAAAGGGCAATTATGCATATTTAGTTTAAACGCTTGATGATTTCAGCAACTACTTCTGAAGGGCTCAATTCATCAGTATTGATGGTAAAAGTAGCTTGTTGGTAAAAGTAACTTCGCTCAAACAAATGAGGAGCAATATATTCTTTGAGTTCTTGTTCAGTTTTGTCGGTTAACAAGGGACGTGTTATGGCTTGATTTTTTAATCTTTGTAACAAGACATCAGGTGAAGCTTTTAAATAAAACGAAATAACGCCCGGAGTTTGAAGCAACTCGTGATTGTTAGCATAGCAAGGGGTGCCTCCTCCAAGACTCAAGATAAATTCATCTTGTGAAGCAATTAATTCTTTCCATACAAGATGTTCCCTCTTTCTAAAGTAAATTTCACCTTTTTGGGTAAAAATTTCCGCAACCGACATTTGCTCTTGCTGTTCTATTATTGCATCGATATCCAGGCATTTTAAAGCCAGTTTTTCTGACAACAGCTGAGCTGTGATTGACTTGCCAGAGCCCATATAACCGAGCAAAATTATTTTCTCCATACTGATAAATCCTTATAAATTAAGGCGTTAAAAGGAAATATTAAAAAAACCCAAATTTAAAATAAAATTGCTTTGATAAATTAATAATAAGGTCATATATTTGCACCCGCGTTAGAGAAATGACTTTTGACTTGGTAGCTCAGTTGGTAGAGCACATCACTTTTAATGATGGGGTCCTGGGTTCGAGCCCCAGCCAGGTCACAAATTTCAACTGAAAAATCTAACGCCGACTTGGTAGCTCAGTTGGTAGAGCACATCACTTTTAATGATGGGGTCCTGGGTTCGAGCCCCAGCCAGGTCACAAAAGTCGGGCAAAAGGCTTGACTTTTTTTATTTCAGGCCACGTGGAGAAATTGGTAGACTCGCCATCTTGAGGGGGTGGTGTCGCAAGACGTGTCAGTTCGAATCTGATCGTGGTCACATTTACTTCGTCCGTTCGCTATCGCTCGGGTGATATTAAGAGGAGAATGTCCGGTGGACATTCGGAAAAAACCTAAACGCATTTCTATAATTGAAGTGCGTTTTTTTGTTTTAAAAAAATTTTCAAAGCAGAGCTTTGAAAGATGGCCGTCAGGCAATCTGATCGTCAATTCAAAAAAACAACACAACTACTTACTCTACTTTTTTTAAATCAAAATTACTCGAAGACCGAAAGGTCGAATTGTATGGAGCTCCAGCGGAATAAATGTCCGGTGGACATTCGGAAAAACCTAAACGCATTTCTATAATTGAAGTGCGTTTTTTTGATATAAAATATGATCGAAGTAAGACCTAAAGACAATTCTCTTAAAAACTTTAGAATGCTCAAGTTTTTCTTGAATATATTTTTTGAAAAAGATATTCCTGAAACAAGAATGAAAATAAAACAACCAACCAATAGTTGATATAAATCAATGGATAAATTGGTTGGAAACTTATCAAAAACAATTGAGTAGAGCAGTAACTTATGATTTAATCTTTAACACAACGAACTGAAAAACCTGAATTAGGACTGTTTTTCAACCTATCAACCCAACTACTGTTGTATTTGACAAAACGATACCAAATATTTGAATCGTCAGTTGCTGATGAACTCCACCAACTATTGTAATAGCCCATGTTGTAAAACGAGCCATCTAAAGTGCGATAACCTCCTGAAAGGCCAGTAAAGCCGCTGCTGTTGTTATTAATTACTCCGGGGAATAAATTCCAACTGGTTGTGGCTTTCATTTTGTCTCCGGCAATATCTTCACCTCCCAGAGAAATGGTCAGCAAGGTCCATTCAAGGTCTGTGGGAATGTGGTAACCTACAGGTGCTAGGCCTCTTGGATCATTTACTGCATATCCATTGTATAATTTACCATAAACAACTCCGTTGGCGGAATTGTTTGCATAATAACACCAAGCACCTGTAGTCAGATTGGCCCATTGTTGCGGATTGGTAACTTGCGGAATAACATCTCCGTTTCTGTATCTACTCACATTAAGATTTTTCGTCATCCAAATTTGCTCGCCAATTTTTACTTGATTAATTCTAATTGGACTTATCGGCCGCGAAGCAACTTGACTTTTGATGTTAGATTCTTGATCTGAACATGAAACCAAAACCGAACAAAAGAAAAAAGAAAGCAGAAACGCAAAGTGGGCAACCTTCATGAAAAAGAATTAAAATTTGACCAAAACTAGATTTTATTTTTCAAACTGTTTTAATTCTTGTAAATAAATTATTTTTTTTAACGCAGGTGATTTTGTTTCAATTGCTTTTAAAATTAACAGAATATGATTATAAAATAATCTTTAGCCACCATACTATTTAAAAGTTTATGGTTAGAAACTACAGTGAAATTTTGCTGTGATAAAATATCGAAATGCAAATTTTGTCTCATTAATTATGATCAACATGAACAATATATTTCTGTAGGAAACTAAAAAAACGCGTCGCCTTTTCAAAAATTAATCCTAAATAAAGTACTCCAAACTTTTTTTTGTTTATTTTTGTTTAACTTTTTTCAAATAAAGATGAACAATATCAAAACTGTACTGAGTATCAAAGACCTTGAAAACCTTTCCGGAATCAAGGCACATACCATTAGAATATGGGAAAAAAGATACAATTTACTTGAGCCCGTCAGAACCGATACCAACATCCGCACTTATGATGTTTCATCACTGACCAAACTTTTAAATGTCACTTTGCTCATCAATCACGGGTATAAAATTTCTAAGATTTCAAAGTACAATTCTGAGCAAATCAGTCAATTGGTAAAAGAAATTACGACCAAAATCAATAGCAACAGTCACGCGATTTCAGCATTCAAAAGATCGATGATGGAATTTGATCAAGCACTTTTCTTCAGAACCTATGACGAGTTATTAGCCCAAAAAAGTTTCAGAGAAGTTTTTTATCAAGTCTTTATTCCTCTTATTGAAGAAATAGGTTTGTTGTGGCAAACCAACACCATCGTCCCGGCGCATGAGCACTTTATCAGCTATTTAATCAAACAAAAAATATTAGTCAATACTGCACAAATACAAACCAATACACCTTCAAGAACCGACACTGTTTTTGTCCTTTATTTACCCATGCATGAAATCCACGAACTTGGAATCATGTATCTCAATTACGAGATTTTATCCATGGGTTATCAATCTATTTTTCTGGGCGAAAGTCTGCCGGTTGAGAATTTAAAAGAATTTACCCAGATATTTGAAGATGTCACCTTTTTGTCTTACTTTACAGTCGAACCAAATCCCGAAGAACTAGATCATTATATAGTCAATGTTCGGGATAATATTTTAACATCTAATTCAAGACTTTGGGTAACAGGCAGATTGGCCATGCACATCAACCCAAAAAGCACCAATGATCAAATCAAAACTTTCAGCAGTATAGCCGAAATCATCAACGAACTTTCATGAGAAAAAACATCCAAATAATTGGCTCCGGATTTTCATCGATGGCCGCGGCTTGTTATTTAGCACAGGCCGGACATCAAGTAACCGTTTATGAGCAAAACAGCACTGTAGGTGGGCGGGCGCGTCAATTAAAACGAGATGGTTTTACCTTTGACATTGGCCCGACTTGGTATTGGATGCCGGATATTTTTGAGCGGTTCTTTGCAGATTTTGGCAAAAAACCGTCTGATTACTACGGACTAAAAAAATTAGCCCCTGCCTATTGCGTTTATTTTGCCGACGGAACACAAATAACCATTTCAGACGCTATAGATGAAATTGCCCAAACCTTTGAATCTATAGAACCGGGCAGCGGAGCCAAACTCAAAAAGTTCATCGAATCTGCACGCGAAAACTATGAAATTGCCATTGGAGACTTGGTGTATCGCCCTGGTGAATCTTTTACAGAGCTGATTACTTGGGAAACCTTTAAAAAATGTGGTTTGTTTTTGAAGAACATCAGTACAGAAATGCGCCGACAATTCAAAAATGAAAAACTCATTCGCATCTTGGAATTTCCGGTTTTATTTCTCGGCGCGAAACCTTCTGATACGCCATACTTTTATAATTTTATGAATTATGCCGATTTTGGTTTGGGCACTTGGCATCCGGAAAATGGCATGTATGGCGTGGTTCAAGCCATGGAGAAATTAGGCCGCGAACTCGGAGTTCAGTTTGTATGTAACAGTAAAGTTTCAGAGATCGTTGTTGAAAATAACCAAGCAGTTGGATTGGTTGTAAACGGAGCTTTCATGAAGTCAGATGTTGTTTTGAGCGGGGCTGATTACCACCACACCGAAACCTTACTGCCTGAATATAATCGTCAATACACTGAGAATTATTGGAACAAAAAAACTTTTGCTCCGTCGTCATTGTTGTTTTATGTAGGATTCGATAAAAAAATAAACAACGTAGAACATCATACCTTGTTTTTTGATGCCGATTTTGATGCGCATGCTTCAGCCATTTATGACCATCCGCATTGGCCCAAAGACCCTATGTTTTACGCAAGTTTTCCGTCAATTACAGATGCAAATGTAGCACCTCAGGGTTGTGAAGCTGCTATTTTTCTGATTCCTTTAGCTCCCGGGTTAGAAGACAGCGAGCAAATGCGCGAAGATTATTTTAATTTACTTTTGGACCGATTAGAAATCCACACAAAACAATCGCTCAAAAGCCACGTATTGTTCAAAGAATCTTTTGGCATCAATGATTTCAAAGAACAATATAATTCATACAAAGGAAACGCCTACGGATTGGCCAATACACTGCTGCAAACAGCTTTTTTAAGGCCCGGTCTCAAAAGCAAAAAAGTCAATCAACTCTATTTTACCGGACAACTTACTGTACCCGGACCCGGCGTACCTCCTGCCTTAATTTCAGGAAAACTCGCAGCGGGTTTAATCCAAAAAAATCAATAACCATGAAAGCACTATTTGACACTGTTTCAAATCAATGTAGTAGGTCTGTAACTAAGGCTTACAGCACTTCTTTTTCAACAGCGGTGCAATTGTTGGCGCCCAGTATTCGTCAAGATGTTTACAACATATATGGGTTTGTTCGTCTGGCCGATGAAATTGTCGACAGTTTTCACGATTATGACAAGCCAGCTTTATTTGCCCAATTTGAAGCAGATTTAGAAAACGCCTTACAACAAAAAATCAGCTTGAATCCGGTACTCAATGCGTTTCAGAATACAGTGCACAAATACCATATCCCGCGGGAACTTATAGACGCATTTATGAAAAGTATGAAGGCTGATTTGACCAAAACGGTTTATCATTCACAAGCAGAATATGAAGATTACATTTATGGTTCAGCCGATGTGGTGGGCTTGATGTGCCTGAAGGTTTTTGTCAAAGGTAATGAACAAAAATATCAAGAATTGAAAGCTGCTGCTATGAAATTGGGTTCGGCTTTTCAGAAGGTAAATTTCTTGCGCGATCTCAAAGCAGATTTTGAACAGCTCAATCGCACTTATTTTCCGAATACCGATTTGAATCAGCTTAACGAAAGTGCCAAAAAACAAATCATTGAAGAAATTGAAGCTGATTTTAAAGCCGGTTATGAAGGCATTGTCCTTTTGCCAATAGAAGCCAAACTCGGTGTATACACGGCTTATGTGTATTACAAAAAATTACTTGCGAAACTCAAACAAACACCCTCCACGCAAATCAGACAAACGCGCATCCGTGTCCCTGATTACGAAAAATACGGGCTGTTTGCCAAATGCTATTTAAGTTATAAATTGAAATTTATTTAATCCTGATTATGGCTTTACAAATTCTTGCTTTTATAATTACTTTTTGCCTGATGGAATTCATGGCGTGGTTCAGTCACAAATACATCATGCATGGTTTTTTGTGGTATTTGCATGCTGACCACCACAAAAAAGACCACGATTCTTGGTTTGAGCGCAACGATGCTTTTTTTATTTTTTATGCTGTGGTAAGTGTTGGTTTTTCTCTGCTGTGGCACTATGATATTTTACCGGTAGGACTCGCCATTGGTTTGGGCATTTTTGCTTATGGCTGTGCGTATTTTTTGGTACATGATATTTTTATTCACCAACGCATTAAATGGTTTCGAAACGCAAACAATCGCTACGCGAAAGCTGTCAGGCGTGCCCACAAAATGCACCACAAACACATCGGCAAAGAAGACGGTGAGTGTTTTGGTATGCTCGTGGTACCGTTTAAATACTTCAAAAATTAAAAAAAGCCTTCCGAAACTGGAAGGCTTTTTTTATCTGTTGTAATTGTTACGGTGTCATCATAGACTGAAGCGGTTTGAGCTGCTCTAAGTCAATATGGGCATTTTTTAAAACCGAAACCATCTCAAGAATTGAATTCGGATTCATGTCTTTGCCCAAAACGCGCACGATGGCGAAACCATTTTCAGAGCGATTGGCATAAACTACAAATTCTTCAATATGTTCGTCGGGCCCCACATAAGCTACCGAAGCGCCGTCTTTGCCTGAGCCAACTTTGATGAGCTCTTGGTACTTCGGATCTTTTAAAATAGTTTTCACCTTGGCGCGCTCAGTCTCAAACTGTTTTAGATTTTGATCATTGCGCTTAAAAGCCAAAACATTGATTTTTTCAAATGAAGCCAGAGCAGATTTCTGAGCATCGGTCAATTTAGTCTTGTCGAGATTTAAAATACTCGGCGAAACATCGAGCGAAATAAAATCTTTATTTTCTGCATTTTCAACAAAATATTTTTGCAAACTTGGATTTTGGTCACAACCTACAAAAAATAAAGTCAAACAAACCAGTGCATATGCTAAAAACTTTTTCATCTTATTTTGAACCTTTAGAGCCTTTGGTAGCCTTTTTGAGTTCATTTCCGCCCGGGAATCTCATTTTATCTGTCAGAAGTGAGATTTCGTCTAAATCAAAATTACCGGTAAGCGACATCAGAACCGTGTCGTCGTTTTTACCACCGCCTTCAATAAACATCAAAAGTTCTCGAATTTGGGTATCCTTGGCTCCTGATTTTACTAGAATTTTAATGTTTCTTCCGGCATCGTTTACACGCATCAACTCTTCTAAATTAGATGATTTGATATACTGATTAGCTGCTGCACGCATTTCATTTTCAACACGGGTACTTTTGGTGGTAAACACTTTTAAATTGTCGAGTTTTTTAATGAGATTCAGATATTGCTGCGCTTCTTTATCGCTGGCATCCATTTTTACTTTCCCCATCAAGTCAAACATTTTTTTGTTGACAATGATAGAAGTTACATCGTCTTGTCCGTCAAATTTGTCAAAGGCATTTTGAGCGAACATCGGGGCCGAAAATACAACGGCCAACAAAATGATTAGGATTTTTTTCATGATTTTAAAATTTGATTGATTCATAATTAATTGATGATTGATTACTCGGTGATGAAAATTTTGTCTTTGGTTTCTTCATAGGTCTCTATGTATTGCATGCTGTTAACTCCTACATTCACATGACCAGAAAGCAATTCAAGTGCTTTTCGGGTAGCTTTAAAAGCTGCTTCCGGATCGTCATAAGTTCCATAAGCCGTTTGGGCTGTTGTTGGACGTGAAAATTGTTGAACGGCAAAATAACCCACACCCAATAAAACCACGACTGATGCTGCTGCCAGATATACTTTCCGGGTTTTTCTTTTAGGTGAAAACGTTTGATTTAAAGCAACCTTCTGTTCTTGCTCATGGCAGAAATAAGCAAACATGGGTTGATGCACTTTGAGGTGTTCTGCCACCAAATCTGACGAAAAATAAACACGCAATTGTTGTTCTTGAGCCAGTGTTGTTTCGCCTTCAAAGTATTTTTCTAATAGTTGTTCAATTACTGCTGATTCCATACTGATGGGTTTTGGTCATATATTCTCGAATGGCTTTACGCCCGCGGGAGAGCGCCACGCGAATGGCTGTTTCATTCATATCGAGAATTTGGGCAATTTCTGAAAATTCGTATTGTTCTACTTCGCGCAACTGAATGATGAGCTTTTGTTGCTCAGGTAAGACATTCAATCCGCGCTCAATCCATTGTAAATCATCATTTGCTTCAATGTGTCTGAGCACACCTGCTTGTTTATCTGCATACTGATGGTGTTCTATGGTAAGTTGTGATGCGCGCTTTGATTTGAGTTGATCCAAACAATAATTTTTGGTGATGGTCATGGCCAAAGCTTCGACACTTTTGTATTGTTCCAGGCTTTCATTTTTTTTCCAAAGACGCATCATAACTTCTTGGGTAGCATCTTCGGCTTCTTCAGCACTGACCAGCAATCGCTTGGCGAGCCTAAAAACCTTATCCTTAAACGGATTGATTAGATGTACAAATTCTTGTGCGTTCATTTAGGTTGTTTTCATCAACTTGAGGCAAGACGAACCACCTGTAGTTTTGTTACAAGACCTCAAAAAATTAGATGAATTTAGGTAAATTTACACGGTTGACATTCTACAGATCATGAAAAAAAACCAGTATTTTTTTGTCCTAATTACATTTACATTTTTCATATTCAGCTGCGAAGTACAAGAGGATAATAAGGTTCCTGAATCTATACAGGTGCAAAATTTTGTTTGGAAAGGGCTCAACCTGTATTATTTGTGGCAAACCGATGTACCTGACTTGGCTGACCATCGATTTGCTGATCAATCAGATTTGAATTCATATTTATCAGCTTATTCTGACCCGAAAGTTTTGTTTCAAAATTTGCTCAACAAA
Organism: Flavobacterium sp.; assembly: GCA_027484725.1. Taxonomy (GTDB): domain Bacteria; phylum Bacteroidota; class Bacteroidia; order Flavobacteriales; family Flavobacteriaceae; genus Flavobacterium. The sequence continues at coordinate 48,648 of JAIXSK010000014.1, forward strand.
CCCATAAGTCAATACCCTACAGCCGGCGAAGCCATCGATCGTTTCAGTGTAATTTTTTCAGATTACACCCAACTTGAAGGCATCCTCTCAGGAACCACAAGCAACAACGGTTTAGAAATCGGAATCTACTACAAAAACAATTCTCTAACTGAGGTTTTTGGTGTGGTTAAATATGTTTTGCCGGGTTCAGACGCTGCGGCTAAAAATATTCGTCGCGGAGCTATATTTTACGCCATTGACGGAACTTCGCTCAACATCAATAACTACCGCACTTTGTTAGCGCCCACAAGTTACACCATTAACTTAGCTGATTATGACGGTGGTAACATCACGCCCAACGGGCAAAGTGTTTTACTGACCAAATCTGTACTTTCAGAAAATCCGGTGTTGGTGACCAATGTAATTGAATCTGGTGCGCATCGCATTGGTTATTTGATGTACAACGGGTTTTATCCCAATTATGAATCAACACTCAACCAAGCTTTTGCCCAACTCAAATCAGCCGGAATTACCGAATTGGTTTTAGATTTACGTTACAATTCAGGCGGTTCTATTGCTACGGCAACACGTTTAGCCAGTATGATTACCGGGCAATTTTCAGGGCAACTTTTTGCCAAAGAACAATGGAATGCCAAAGTGGAATCATACTACAATGCGCGCGGATGGAGCCAACAATTTTACGATTTATATACAACCACCCTCGGCAACGGTGAAGTCATTCAGAGTTTACGCCTGAATAAAATTTGGATTCTGACTTCAAAAGCAACAGCTTCAGCCAGCGAGCTCGTTATCAACGGACTCAAACCCTACATGCAAGTAATTCAAGTTGGCGATGCAACTGTTGGAAAAAATGTGGGTTCAATTACCTTGTATGATTCGCCTAATTTTAGCAAATCGGGTGCAAGCACAAAACACCGCTATGCCATGCAACCCTTGGTGCTGAAAATTGTCAACAAAGATGGTTTTGGCGATTACATCAACGGTTTAGAACCTGACATTGAGTACAAAGAAAACCTTGGTCAAATGGGGATTTTGGGCCAGGCCGACGAACCTTTACTGCAAAAAGCCATTCAAAACATCACGGGTGCCGGACGATTGGGTTCAATTCCTTTTCATGTTCCCAAAGCCATAAAAGATGAAAGAATAGAAGTTCTAATGCAATCAGAAATGTACAAAGACAACTTCAAACTTCCATAAAAAAGGCCCCGTATCCAGAGCCTTGTTGTTATAAGTTAAAGTAAAATCCATTGGGACCAATGCGGGTTTCAAGGGTTTTGAGCAGTGTTCCAACGGCAACACCTCCTCCGTCGCCAGAGGCATAAATCAAAGCTTGACCATTTTCATTAAAACCTTTGGCATCAGCAATATAAATTCGATTGTTTTTTACGGCGAATCCATAAATATATTGTGCCGAAGATGAAAATGCTTTGGTTGTGGGCAAATTGGTTTCAGACAAAGACATTTTAAAAACATCATTCCCCACTACGTAAAAAATATGATTGCCGTAAACTGAAAAATAATTAACGTGTGCTGTATTTTCAGTCAGTGCAAAAGTTTTGACAACAGTTTGACTTGAAAGATCAATCTTCATAATCTTCCCGGCACTTTCATCTGCTGCCACCGGATAACTTGATTTTCCGTTGCATGAAACCCATAAAAAACCACTGTCATCGAGCATCATCGTATCAGGTCTATCCCCTACAGCTATTGAACCTGTCACAGATTGACTCACTGCATCAATAACAGTAAGACTGTTTCCTTGCGCGGCTAAATCGTTGTGCGCTACATAAACTTTACCGTTTTGCGCAATAATTTTATTCGGATTATCTGCAACTGTTATGGTACTTTCTACTCTATTACTGCCCAAATTGATGACCGATACAAAACCTGAACCTCCAAATTGTGAGTTCCAATTGGTCGCATAAGCTTTCCCATTGGCAAAGGCAATGTAGCGCGGAAAACTAAGTCCGGTAGTGATAGAACCTACTTTTTTAAATGTATATCGGTTCACTACTTCAATTTTGTTCGAAGCATTGACAACGATGTAGGCTAAATCTCCGTTAAAACCAATACTTTGAGCGGTATCTCCGAGTGTTTCACTTGCATTTTCTGTGTGAAAAATTTCGCTGTAAACTGATCCGAGGTCAAAAGATAAATAACTCACCTCGGCATTATTTACGCCAAAATTTCCTTCGTTGAGCACCAAAATACCGCTGTCATAATCACCTTTTGGCGTGTAGCTGATAGATTCTGTGTCATTAGAACAAGAAGCAAGTGATAAAATGGCGGCAATGGCCAAAACAAATAGCTGGTTGATTTTCATAATTTATAATTTAAGTGTTAGTTGAATTTGATAATTTCTGCCCGGCATCGGATGATCCGGAGTACTTTGATATAATTCGTTAGAAATGTTTTGGCATTGAACACCAAAAGTCCAATCAATACTTGATTTAATGCGATACAAAACACCCGCATTGGCCAGAGCAAAATCGGTCAAAGCAGCATTGTGATCAGCTTGTGTATAAATCTTTCCGGTGTAAATGAGTTGTGTGTACAACCGAAAACCCTTAAAGGCATAGGCTAAATTTCCGGTAAACTTGTGTTTCGGAACATAAGTGAGTTGTAATTTTCGCTCTTGATCTTCTGAAATAGTATAGCCATAAGCAGCTTGCAACTCTATTTGATGTGCTGCCATTTTAAATAAATGATGCACAGAAGATTCAATGCCATAAGCCTGAACCGACGCCACATTGTGCGGACTCCAAATACTGCCGCTTCCGGGTGTCCATTGAATCAAATCTTTTAAATCATTGTGGTAAACCGTACATGAAATTGTGGTGTTTTTCCAGACAAAATCCTGACCGATTTCAACTTGCAGAGCATTTTCAGCTTTTAAATCTGAGTTTCCTCCGGGGTTCCAAAACAAGTCATTGAAGGTAGGCATCCTAAAATTGCGCGAAACATGGGCCCGCAGTGAGTAACCTTGAAATGCGTTCCAAAGAGTCCCAACCGAAAACAAAAATGGGCTCTGATAACTAGAAGAATTTTCTTGTCGAATACTGGCCTCGGTAATCAAATTTTGCAACCAATTAATTTTGGTGAGCAGGGCACCGGCCAAAATTTCTCGTTGAGCACTTCCAATACTTGACCCTTTGCCTTTGGTTTGCGTAAAAGAAACTACTGACTGCAACTCTATTTTGGGCGATAATTGATACGTTAAATCAGATTGACCGATAAAAGTTTCTGCTTTTGAAGATTGAAAATCAACAACCGAAAAATCAGGATAATAATGATATTGTTCCGACAGAAAAACGCTTTTGAGCTGACTTTTAAACCGATTCTTTTCATAGCTCCATTGCAACAAATTTCTTTGATTGATGTCGCGATAAACACTATGGGGCGATGCACCCACTGGGCCTGAAAAATGTCTCTGCGCCTCATAAGTTTGTGCATAAAATTGAAGTAAATGATATGGATTCATTTTGTATCCGGCTTGAACATGCAAACTCACATTCTGAAATTGGCCGTTTTGATTTCTGAGCCCGGATGTTCCCAAAAGCGGATAGTCATTCTCCGAACGATTCATGGAAATCGAACTGCCCACCGACCATTTTTTCTGACCCGTTGAGAATTTATAATTGAGCCCGGATGTTTCAAAACTACCATAATTGAGTTGGATTTTTTGCTGCCTATGCGGCTTAAAAATCATTTCGTTGTTCAAATGCACACTGCCGCCAATGGCACTACTTCCGTAGGCTACACTACCACCACCGGCACGCAAAACGACTTGGTCAAAATTCCATGCATTGAGCGTATTGAAATCCGTTTGTCCGTTGAATTGAGAATTGATGTTGATACCGTTCCAAATCACAGCGGTTTGTTGGGCTGTTGTACCTCTAAACGTAGGCGATGAAACCATTCCAAAACCATGCTGCTTAAACGAAATCAACGTATTGTATTGCAACAATTGCGTGAGCGAGGCCGGTTGTAATGCAATTACTGAATCATTGAGTTTTTGTTTGCTCAAGATGTTTGACTCTGACCACAAACGCGTATCTGAAACCACTACTTCGCGCAATTTTACAATGCTGTCATTCTGCGCCCAACCCAATGAACACAAAAGCAAGAATGCTGCTGATATAATTTTCTTTATCCTCATAATTTTCTGAATCTTTTTTCCCGAAGATTCGAAACTTTTAAGAACAAAGGCAGGTCTCCTGGCTTGCGTCTTGTTGTTTACCTTCCCATCACTTGTGACAGTGGCTTTGTAGATTACAACAAGCTTAATAGCTTACAGTTGCGGGTACAGCTCAGGTTTTGAACCTGATTCCCTTTTCATGCGTTGGAACTTTCAACGCAACCTTCATTCAAGGGCAAAGATAGTCGCATTGGTTGGATAAAAAAATAAATTTTGATTTTTAAAATGCAATCCGCATACCTTTGCAAAGCTTAATCTGAGGTATGAAAACTGCGTGCATCTATTTTTTTGTTTCCCTTTTTTGTCTGCTGACCAGTGCGTGCAGACAATCCAAGAATGAGCATTATCCAAACAATTCAGGAAAAAATTACATCAAATATGCGCATGGCCTTTCCATTGAAAAACACTCGGGTTACAGCATCGTGCGTGTTCAAGATCCGTGGCCAAATGCACCCAAAAAATACACCTACATACTGTGCGAAAAGAATGCTTCTGTTCCTGGTGAACTAGCCAAATTTCCGCAAATTCAAGTGCCTATTCAAACGATTGTGGTCACATCTACCACGCATATTCCTTCACTTGAAATGTTGGGTGTTGAAAAAACGTTGGTTGGTTTTCCGCAGCTTGATTATATTTCATCACCCAAAGTCCGCGCTTTAATTGACGGCCAAAAAGTCAAAGAACTCGGTACCAATCAAAATCTAAATACTGAATCCTTGCTCGATTTACAGCCTGATTTAATTGTGGGCTACGGCATTGACGGTGTAAATCCGACCCTTGATTTATTGCAAAAAAGCGGACTCAAAGTCATGCTCAACGGCGATTGGAACGAAGCTACACCGCTGGGTAAAGCTGAATGGATTAAATTTTTCGGGGCTTTGTACGGCAAAGAAAAACAAGCAGATCAAATATTCACAGAGATTGAAAAAAACTACATATCCATCAAACAAAAAGTGCTTACCAGCAGCTACACTCCCACCGTTATGGCCGGCGCTCTGTATGAAAATCATTGGTTTTTGCCGCACGGAAACAGTTGGGGATCTGTATTTATTAAAGATGCCGGAGCGCAATATTTGTGGGCTGATTCTAAAGGCACCGGAAGCTTGGCTTTATCGTTTGAAACCGTGCTCGAAAAAGCCGTACAGGCAGATGTTTGGATAGGACCTTCACAATATACATCACTGGCAGAAATGCAAAAAGACAATCCGCACTATGCGCAATTCAAAGCATTTCAAAACAAACAAGTGTATTCCTTTAGCACTAAAAAAGGGCCAACCGGAGGTATTCTTTTTTACGAATGGGCCCCCAACCGACCCGACTGGGTTTTGCAAGACATGGTCAAGATTTTCCATCCAGAACTATTTCCTGATAACGAATTTCACTTTTTTGAACAACTGAAATAACATGCATTCAAAACGTTCAAAAGGGCTTTTACTTTTGTTGCTGATTTTGGCGATGGTATTGTCGATGGCTGATTTGAGCCTGGGTCCGGTGTTGATTCCGGCAAAAGATATTTTTAAAAGCCTCAGCGGACAAGGCGCTTCTAAAACCACTTGGGATTACATCATTCTCAATTACCGATTGCCCAAAACCATAACGGCCATCCTTACCGGAGCCGGACTATCCGTTTGTGGATTACTGATGCAAACTTTGTTTAGAAATCCACTCGCAGGGCCCTATGTTTTAGGATTGAGTTCAGGTTCAAGTTTGGGTGTGGCTTTGGTGATTTTAGGCGCCGCTTGGCTCCCGGAAGGTTGGGCTGCTTTGTCTGAAATGAGTATTGTAATTGCCTCTTTGCTGGGTAGTTTTGTTGTTTTGATGGCTGTTTTGGCCGTGAGTCAGAAATTGCGCGACACCATGTCTATCTTAATTGTCGGACTCATGTTTGGCAGTTTTACCAGTGCATTTGTAAGTATTCTAACTTATTTTAGCTCGGCAGAGCAACTCCAAAAATTTACGTTTTGGTCTATGGGAAACCTAGGTAATTTGTCATGGAATTCTCTGGGAATACTCTTTTTTTGTGTATGCCTCGGGCTGATATTGGCGGTTTTTTGTCTCAAATCATTAGATGCGCTTTTGTTGGGCGAAAACTACGCACGAAGCTTGGGCATCAACTACCCCAAAACACAAAGAATCATCATCATTACCACGAGTATTCTAGCCGGAAGTATCACTGCTTTTGCAGGCCCCATAGCCTTTATTGGTTTGGCGGTTCCACATATAGCGCGTTTGATTTTTAAAACCAGCCAACATACGATTTTGTTTTGGGCAACGCTTATTTTAGGTGCCATCATCATGCTTTTGTGCGATATTTTGTCACAACCTCCGGGCACTGATTTGATGCTGCCCATCAACGCTATTACTTCAATCATCGGAGCGCCCGTGGTCATTTGGCTGCTTTTACAACCTGCACAACGCCGCCATTAATGAACAGACAAGTTTTACATACACACCAATTAAGCATCGGCTATCCACAAAAAAAAGGCAATATTTGCGTAGGTGTTAACCTTGATTTTTCGCTCCATTCTGGACAATTGATTTCGATGGTAGGGGCCAACGGAGCCGGAAAATCTACCCTAATCAGAACGTTAGGCGGATTGCAAAAACCTTTGTCGGGAAATATCTTTTTAGAAGATAAAAATCTAAGCGAATTTTCTGCAACGCAAATAGCGCAAAAACTCAGTTTGGTATTGACTGAAAAACTTCCGCCGAGCCAACTTACCGTCTATGAACTCATCGCTTTGGGCAGACAACCCTACACCAATTGGCTCGGAGATTTGTCTCAAGAAGATCTTAATCAAATTGAACAAGCAATAGAACAAACCCAAATAAATCATCTGCGCCATAAAAAGCACCATGAAATCAGTGATGGACAACTGCAAACGGTCATGATTGCGCGCGCCTTGGCACAAGATACAGATTTAATTATTCTGGACGAACCCAGCACGCATTTAGATTGGTTGCACAAAATTTCATTGTTGCGGTTGCTCAAAAAACTCAGTCAAGAAACCCAAAAATGCATTTTATTTTCAACACATGATTTAGATATGGCGCTTGAATACAGCGACCAAATGATTGTACTGACGCAACAAAAAAGTTATCAAAATACACCCGATCAACTCATCGCACAGGGCGTTTTTTCTGAGCTATTCCCAAAAGAACAAGTAACTTTTGACCCCACTACCAAAAAGTTTTTAATTCGGTGATTGATTTCCTTTGAGTAAATTGATGCTCACCGTGGCCATTTCAGAATCAGGAAATCTTCTAAAAACTTTTTGATCCGGAAACAATCCGGCTTCAGCAGCCACTTTGTTAAAAACGTCAATTTCAACAATGTATTGGTCAGAAAAACCATGCGTGGCATCATATGCGGTGGCGGCGGTTTTTCCGATATTTCTGGCGGCAATTTCAGGGGCAATGGTATGTAATTCTATAAGCAACAAGCCAAATCTTTTAACGTAGGGCGCCCATTTTTGCAAATGCTCCAGCAAGTTATCTTCAACAGCGCGTGTTGAGATGAACTCGCCTCGGTGCGCAAAAGCCCCTGTTGAAAGGCTGATTCTGTCTGGAGTTTGATGTTTGGGGTTTTCCCAAATGCGATTGTGATCTAAAAAAGTGCGCACATTGAGTAAATCGCCCAAATCAATATTGTAGTTTTCTTTGAGATCGTTGGCCAATAAATCCGGACGTCCAATATCACCCCAAATGACTTTGGCCCAAATATCAGCCTTGATCAGATTGGCTCTGGTTACTTTGAGCGCCGCCTGATTGTAATCGGCACCTACCAAAAACAGTGGATGTTGGTCAAGCATTTTTCCGCGCAAAGTTTGCCGGTCAATAACTTCAAAAATATGTTGGATAAAAGCACCGTTGCCACAACCCATATCGAGAATTCCTTTGGGCTGCTGATCAATAGGCAAATTGAAAAGATAAATCAGAATCTCATCGACGATTTTAAAATAGGTTTCATGCGCTCCACCGCTGCCCCAAACATTCATTTCGCGGTCAACGTGAATTTCATCACTGCCATCGAGTTGCATGCGCAAAGCAGACGGATTGCCAAAAATGAGTTCTTCTACCTGAGCAAAAGTAGGCAGATAAGAAACCGTGACTCCGTATGAAGCGGCTCTTTTGGCAAAGAACAAACCCGTCTCGGTAAACTGATAGTTTCCGTTTTTGTGTTGAAACCAACCTAAAAAGGATAAAAATTGTAAAATCTGATCAAACATTTCGGGCGATTTGTGAAATTCCTCAGCCCGAAAAGAAGTTTCCATAAAATATTTGTGAAACATGCCGCTCATACCCAAACGAACAGTAGTTGGCGCTACTAAATAACCTTCAACGTGTTTGAGTATTTGATTTTGAACTTCGGCAGTGAGTGCGTCTTGTGAAATCACAAGGTCGTAGTTGTGTTTGTATTTTTCAAAAATGGCCTGGAGTTTTGCAAACGGAGCTTCATCAAATAACCTCGGGTGAAATTGCATTGAAAACTGCAACAAATCTACCACATCTTGATAAAGATAAAAATGAGCAAAAGCCACTTCACTTTTTTCTGATAAAGAAAATCTGATTCGTTCCTGAGCTTCATCCACGTTATAATTCAAAAAACCTTGAGAACACAAAACACGCAAACCTACATGCAAATAACCTTTGTTGGCTTTGAATTGCAGCGCTAACTCATCTAAATCAGCTTGTTTTTGTTGTAGTAAATAGTCAAGAATTCCTTTTTTTTTCAGTGCTACGGCCACGGGTGCTGTGGCTAATCCGTCTAAATGTCTGAAAATGGTTCCGCGCAAATGAGCTGTGTTGTTCATGAATTAAATGGTTGGTTTTCTCAAATATAGAAAAAATTACCAACCAATTTGTCGTTTGGCCTCGCCGATGAGAAAAGCACAAGCATTGGCCAAGTTGTAGCTGCGTACTTGCGGTGAAATTGGAATTTTTAGATGGTGCTCAAATCGGGCCATCACCTCTGAGCTCAAACCCACACTTTCTTTGCCAAAAACCAGCCAATCTCCATTGCGAAATTCTTGCTGGTGATAAAATTTAGTTGCATGAGAACTCATCAAAAAAACTCTGCTGTGATCCGGAACTTGAGCCGCCCACTGTTCAAAATTTTCATATTCTGTCCAATCCAGGTGCACCCAATAATCAAGGCCGGAGCGCTTGAGATGCTTGTCTGAAATTTCAAAACCATAGGGTTTAATCAAATGCAATCGACTTTGGGTTCCGACACACAGTCGACCAATATTTCCGGTATTGTTGGGTATTTCAGGTTCTACAAGAACTATATTCAGCATAAGCTATTCAATTAAATTTGAAACTTCTTTTACAGACGCACCGTCGAGCATTTCTAAGGTGATTGTTCCGATGCGGACACGCACCAATCGCAAAACCGGAAAACCTACTGCTGATAGCATTTTGCGCACTTGCCTGAATTTACCTTCGTTGACCGTTACTGAAACCCAAGAAGTTGGTCCGTGCCGTTCATCGCGGATTTTTTTGGCCCGCGGCGGAAAATTCGGAACCGCATCAAGAAGCCGAGCTTGACAAGGCAGGGTTTGGTAGCGAATTCCTTCAAAACCGATTTCAACGCCCTGTTGTAACCCATCAATGGCTTGTTGTGTGATGCGCCCGTCTACTTGTAAATAATATTCTTTCTCCATACCGCTGCTGCAGATATGATCGCTGAGTTTGCCATCGGTGGTAAGCAAAAGTAAACCTTCAGAATCTTCGTCGAGCCTGCCAACTGCCATGGTTCCGGGCGGAAAATCATACAGTTCACCCAATAATTTTTTGGGTCGTTTGAGCTCATATTTAAACTGGCTCAAATATCCGTAAGGTTTAAACAATATAAAGTGACGGTGTGACAAAAATGATAGAGTTATTGGCTTTTAGAGCGCAAAATCGGGTCAAAGATAATTCAAATAAAACGTCAGACAATAGCTGGTTAAATTTAGATGACGGCTGTTATTTTGTGTTTTATTGCTTACTTTTACGTCTTTGAAATTAACTTTATATGAGCGCGTCACTGTTGGTTATTATTGCTTTTTGTTTGGCTTTATTTATTGGATTATACCTCGGAAAATTACTGCAAGCTTCCGGAAATAAATCAGCCCAAGCTGCTGCCGATGAGAAAATTCAAGGTTTACAATTGCAGCTTTCATCGGCCAAAGATTTAACTGAAAAAGAACAGCGCGAAAAATCATCTTTGCAACAAGAAAAAGAATCGCTCATGGTGCAACTCAGCAAAAAAGAAGCTGACTACGACCATTTGCTTTTGCGTTTGCGCGAACAAAAACAAGAAACAGAGCAGCTTCAGGAGAAATTCACCAAAGAATTTGAGAATCTGGCCAACAAAATCCTCGAAGAAAAAACCAACAAATTTACCGAGCAAAACAAAGAAAATCTCAAAAGCATTTTGCTTCCGCTACAAGATAAAATTCAACTTTTTGAAAAGAAAGTCGAAGACACCCACAAAGAAAGCATTGATTATCACGCAGCTTTGCGCCAACAAATTTTGGGCTTGCGCGAAATGAATGAGCAAATGAGCAAAGAAACCATCAACCTGACCAAAGCGCTTAAAGGCGACAGCAAAATGCAAGGTAATTGGGGCGAATTGGTGCTGGAACGCGTACTGGAAAAATCAGGTTTAGAAAAAGGGCGCGAGTATGAAGTGCAAATGGCACATGAAAACACCGAAGGTCAGCGTGTTTTTCCGGATGTGGTGATTCATTTGCCTGACGGAAAAAAGATGATTGTCGACTCAAAAGTATCACTGACAGCTTATGAAAAATGGACCAATGAAGAGGATGATTTACTCAAAGCCAATTATTTAAAAGAACATGTCAACTCAATCAAACGCCATGTAGACCAATTAGGCGAAAAGAATTATCAAGATTTATATCAAATTGAAAGTCCTGATTTTGTGTTGTTGTTTATTCCGTTGGAACCCGCTTTTGCCATTGCCCTTCAAGACGATGCAACGCTCTACAACAAAGCTTTTGAACGCAATATAGTAATTGTAACACCTACCACGCTTTTAGCCACATTGCGCACTATTGACAGTATGTGGACCAATCAAAAGCAACAAGAAAATGCCTTTGAAATTGCGCGTCAAGCCGGTGCCTTGTATGATAAATTTGAAGGATTTGTGTCAGATTTAATCAAAGTGGGCAACAAAATCAAAGATTCAAAAACCGAGTATGACGCTGCCATGAATAAACTTGTAGACGGAAAAGGAAATTTAGTTTCGAGCATTGAACGACTCAAAAAAATGGGCGCCAAAGCCAAAAAATCACTACCCGAAAGCTTGCTCAAACGAGCAGAAAATGAAGGTTTGGAATAATTTTATTTGACTGTTGTTGCTCTGAAACGTTCAAGAACACCCGCTAGCTAGAGGTCTGTAAACTAAGCGCATTAGTGTTGTTTGTTAAGTTTTTTTTAATACATTTGGGTCGCTGATGAAAATTGCCTGAACCACAGTCAAAATTCTTCAGAAAAAAATTGTACAATAACAAACCAAAATTGCATGAAAAAAATTACTTCCCTCCTAGCGTTGTGTCTGAGTTTTTGGGCCAGTGCGCAAAATGACTGCGCTAATCCGCAGGTAATCACTGCCGGCTTGACCACGGTTCCGAGTATTTCGGGAACCAACATCACCACTTCTTGTTCTACACAAGCAACGCTGGCCAATTGGTACAGCTATACGGCACCACAAAATCTGAGTGTAACCATCAGTTCAGACTTAACCCAAAACATTTGCGGTGATACGCGTGTGAGTGTTTACAATGGTATTTGCGGCGAATTGATCTGTGTGGCCAATGATGATGATTCGGGCAGCATTACTTGTAGTTCTGGAAATTCTTATTTGTCTACCGTGACCTTTAATGCAAATGCCGGAGCTACTTATATTATTGCTTGGGACAACCGTTGGAGTCCCGCCGGATTTGACTTTACATTGACTGAAGCTCCGATCACAGTGGCTCCTATTAGTTTTACCCAACAAACCTTTGCCGGAAATTCAACCATTTGTTGTGTGAGTGATATGAATGGAGATTATCTTGATGACATTGTTACGGTGGGTTCAAGTGCAGTTAGCGTATTTGCGCAAAAAGCAGATGGTACGGGTTTTACCACCAACAACTATCCGTTGACTGTAAACTATACACCAGGATGGAGTATTGCTGCCGGAGATTTTGATCACAACGGCTACAATGATTTAGCTTTAGGAAACGGAAGTCGTGTAAGTGTTGTCAAAGCAGCGGCTGAAGGGGCCGGATATACAATCACTGAATATCCTCAGAGTATTTTTACGCAAAGAACCAATTTTGTTGATATTGACAACGACGGAAATCTTGATTTATGGGCTTGTCATGACGTAGCGCAAAGCCACGCCTATCGCAATGATGGAAACGGAAATTTGCTTTTTGACATTTCACTCATGAACACTTTGGCCGTGGGCGGAAATTACCAATCGCAATGGGCTGATTTGAACAACGACGGAAAAATCGATATGTATTTGTCAAAATGCCGCGGCAGTGCTCCTTCAGGAGATCCGCAACGCATCAACTTATATTATAAAAACAACGGTGACGGAACTTTTACAGAAGACGGAGCAGCAGCCGGAATCAACGACGGAGCTCAATCATGGGCTTCAGCCATTGAAGATTATGACAATGATGGCGACATGGACATTATGTTATCTAATATTTCAGACACCAATAAATTCTATCGCAACAATGGTGACGGAACGTTTACCGATATTTTTGCATCATCAGGAATTGCTGCTCAAGTAGGATCATGGGAAATTCAAGCCGGCGACTTTAACAATGATGGTTGGATTGACTTTTTCTGGCAAAATGCTAAAGAAATGTATTTAAACAACGGCGACATGACTTTTACGGGTTATGATATGAACTTCAATGAAGGAGCTGTTGGCGATTTGAATCATGACGGATTCTTAGACATTCAATTCGGAAACATCGTTTACATGAATGTCCCGAATGAAAACAACTGGATCACCATCAATTTAGAAGGAATTCAAAGCAACTACAACGGAATTGGTGCGCGTGTAGAAATCTACGGAAGTTGGGGCAAACAAATTCGCGACATCAAAAGTGGGCACGGATTCAGCCACCAAAGTACGATGAATGCTCATTTTGGAATTGGAACAGCCAACTCTATTGACAAAATTGTTGTTAAATGGCCATCAGGGGTTGAAGACACCATTGAAAATCCTTCCATTAACACAGCCACCAAAGTAACCGAAGGATCAACTTTGGCCGTAAATCAATTTACACAAGCCGGATTTGAAACCTACCCGGTTCCTGCCCAGCAAGTTTTGAATATCAAAGCGCTCAATTCTTCAGAAATCAAATCTGCAAAAGTATTTGATTTAAACGGACGTTTATTGATGCAATCACCTATGAGCAACAACAGCATTAATGTAGAGAAATTGTCAACCGGTGCTTATTTGTTGTTGGTTCAAGATGCGCAAGGCAAAGAACACTTACAAAAATTCATTAAAGCGTAAATATTATTATCAGGTCAGATTTTTTTGGCCTGATTTTTTTCAAAAAGCTATGAAAAGATATTATTTATTATTCGCTGCTGTAGCCCTTTTAATTTTGGGAACCTATGCTTGTTCTCAAGACGACAGCTCTGATTACACAGAGGTCAATGCCAAAGCTACCAACCCCATTGGCAGCCCTGTGAAAATTGATTTAAGTTTGGTGCCTTATCCCAAATTGTCTGACTACCAACTTTTTGTGGGTCCGCTAAAAAACCACAAGCCCAATTATATGGTAATTCCATACAAACCGGCCAGTGCTTTGTTTACTGATTACGCTCACAAAAAAAGGTTCATTTGGTTGCCGCGCGGCACAAAAGCTTCATACAATGGAGATGACAATGTATTGGAATTTCCGGTTGGTACGGTTATATCAAAAACGTTTTACTATGACCATGTCCAACCCAATGATGTAACCAAACTTATTGAAACTCGTTTGTTGGTCCGAAAAGCGGACGGTTGGAAACTCTATGATTATATCTGGAACGAAGAACAAACTGAGGCTTACTTAGACGTCAATCAAAATGGTTATTTTGTTCCGATTACATGGACTGAAAATGGACAGACCAGAAGTATTACTTATAAAATTCCCTCACAAACAGAATGTGTGACTTGTCATAAAATCAATCCTTTACAAATAGAAGGAGGCGAACGCAATACGCCCATCGGGCCAAAACCGCAAAACCTCAACACTATGTATAATTATGGTAATGCCACCCGGAATCAGTTACAGTATTGGAAAAATTTAGGTTACATCAACAACACATTGCCGGCCTTATCGTCAATTCATTCTGCCATTGATTGGGAAGATACTTCTAAACCTTTAGAACTCAGAGCACGCTCATATATTGACATCAATTGTGCACACTGTCATAGAACCGGCGGCCATTGCGCATATGTACCGCAACGTTTTGACTTTGCCAACAATGACTTGTACACTTTTGGCGTTTGCTTACCGCCTTTGTTTTCAATTCCAAATCAACCTTATGTCATCAACGGACGTGACCCTGATCATTCTGAAATTATATACAGAATGAGCACCAACGCCGCCGCAGAAATGATGCCTATGATTGGTCGAAGCATCGTTCATGAAGAAGGAGTTCAACTCATGCGAGATTATATTAACTCGCTTCAGGGTTGTCATTAAAATCATTAAAAAGCCTGTTTCTTTGAACAGGCTTTTTTTATACTTATTTTTTAACGATGGTAACTTGATCTATTTGATATTCTTGCATCAAATCATCATATCCAACAAAACGCCCTTTAAAAGTTACTTTTTGCTTTTCTTTTATATCTTTTGGCAAAAGCGAATCTTTAAAAATCACAACGGTTTTTTGGTCAACATCTGCAGAATGTGTTTGAGGAATCAACCGACTGATGGTACCTGTATATTCAATCGTTTTGTCAGCATACTTGAGATTGGCCAACGAATCATTGTTTTTAAAATCTGTGTCTAACTGATTTTCTGTCAACACAAAAGAAGCTTCTTCAGAAGCAATGTCACGAGCAGGCTGGTTCAAATAAAAATATATCCCTGCAGCACCAATAACGAGAACTGCTAAAGCAATGCTCCATTTTTTCTTTTTCATAGTTTGTTTAGTTTGTTTAGTTGTTTGTTTTATAAAGTTATTTGATTAAAACTATTGAGTTTATCCAGATACAGTACGGTTCTGCTGTCATCTTCGCTATCTGAATACATCATTTCAAATTTGGCTCCGTACACAATCTCATCAAAAGTATAAGAAGTGCTACAAGAAACCACCGTACTGTACATATCATCAAAAGCTTTAACATATACGATGAGTTCACCGTCTATAGATTTGAAATCATCAGAGGTAAATCCGAACAACGGACTGTTTTCAGAAATTGGATGTACCAAAGTCCAACTCAAAGTCAGTGAATTGACTTCTGAAAGTTCTAAATCTAAAGAATAAAATTTATTAACCATCTGGCCATTTTCTTCAATGATCATCCCTAAAGTTATCTTGGCTTGAGCATCGGTGAGTTGGGTATTTTTATGTGGAACCATGCGCAGCATCAATGCTTTTTGATGGTTTCTGTAAGGCGATATGAGTGCATTGTGCGAAAATTTCAAATAAGCTCTGGGTCTACTGAATCTTCCAAAAAACAAACCCGTTGCAATGGCAAAACTCAGCAAACCCACCAAGGCTTCAGTAGCAGCAACCGCGCTGGTTAAAAAACCGTTCGGGCTGATGTGACCATAACCAACCGTAGTAAAAGTTTGCGCGCTAAAAAAATAAGCTTTGCCAAATTTGACCCATTCGGGGCCATGAGCGTCAATTCCATCCAGATATTGAACACCGATTAAATAATAAACGGAGGCAAAAATAAAATTTACGACGGTGTAAAAAACGAACAAAACCGTTATAAATTTCAGTCGAGGCATCTTGAGCATCGTGTGGTACCAACTGATTCTGTCAAACCAAGTCAAGCCGCGTTTTTGAATATTCGGAGAGCCGTCTTTATTGATGAAACGACCCCCGTAGCTGGACGCGCTGGTTCCAAAACCGGTATTGAAATCAGCCTTGGCTTTGGAATTGATTTTTTTGAGTAGATCCATACAATTGCTCGTGTAACATCAACCGCAATAAAGCAATTGAACAAAAGCAAAAATATACTTTTTCAAGTTCAAACATTGTTAAATAAAAATTTGAAAATATATCATTGAATTTCAAATATGTATAAAATTGTTTTGTTTATTTTTAATAAAAAAAGCTATGAAACAAAAACTGTTTTTCCAATTGATACTCTTATCGAGTATCTGTCTTGCTATTCCTAAAGCAAGCGCCACGAGTCCGGCCATCGGAGTTACTCTAGCTCGAATTGGCCCTTATTACATGTGGCCAAATTTAGAAGTCAAAATCAAGAATATTGGAGATGAACCTCTGACAAATATTTACGCGACAGAAAACCCGAATGCTCCGTCTGAAGGGACATATACATTCTTTAACAACATTCCAATACTGCAACCCGGAGAAGTTTATACGGTCGCGATAAGCAAAGACAACCCATCTTGTTACGATTCAAGCCAAATCATGATACATGCCACAACCATTGGGAATATTGAAATTACCGACTTATCTGCTGACCCCTTCGCTTATGGAAGTGATGGTCTACCCGGCTCCTATTATAACGATGGCTGGACATATTACCAAGCTGAGGAACCTCTCTACAGTGGTCAGGAAGGGAATTATTCAGATTTAAACAACAATGGCTTGATAGATGTGGGTGATGTTGTTAACTACACCTATACATTTAATAATTTTGACTTTAACTTTTTTGGATGCCAACTCATTGATAACAATGCGATTGTTGAGAATCCTATATTTGATTTAGTAGACAATTACAGTACAACAGGAATTCATTATCTAACTCAAGAGGACGTTGATTTGGGATATGTTTATAATACCTCATATTTGATTGCGCCAAACACATGTTCGCAAATTTTTTATTTGAATGACGCATCTTATTGCAGCGGTTGTCCCAATCCTAGTGGCGCCAACATCATTACCAAACTAACTTCTTTATTGCCTAATAAAATTTCGGGAAGCGTTAAATTCAATACGAATAACGATTGTGCCACTGCACTCAATTTTCAAAATAGACGCGTCAGCACGACCGATGGCAGCAACAATTATATCAGTTTTACCAATGCCAACGGAAATTACGAAATCCTGATTCCCAACAGCGGAAATTATACAACATCTGCTTTAAATGGTTTGGGCAGTGGTTTTTCATCTACGCCAACATCAGTGGCAACTGTGAGTTCAGGCGAAAACGTCAATTACAGCAACATTAATTTCTGTATTGCATCGGCTAATAATCAAACTGATTTACTCGTGCATTTATTCAATGTAAACCAAGCCATTCCGGGCTTTGCAGCCACTTACCGATTGTATTACGAAAACAAAGGCACGACTGTTTTAAACGGAACCCTTACGTTGCATTACAACAGCAGCATACTGGCTTCATTAAATGCGAATCCGGCTTTTGTAAGCGATGTCAACGATGATTTGACTTGGAATTTTACCAACTTGCTTCCGTTTGAAAGACGCTATGTTGATGTGCAAGCAATGGTGCTGCCACCGCCGGCTGTGAGTTCGGGTATGATTAATACATTAACACTTACCGGAACTCCATCTGATGTCAACCCTGCTGACAATACATTTGTTTTGAATCAAACTGTATTCAGTTCTTTTGATCCGAATGACAAAACGGTTCTTGAAGGCGAAAGCATTACCGCAAATCAGGCTGCTAACTATTTGCACTACGTAACTCGTTTTCAAAATACCGGAACGGCCAATGCAACAACGGTCGTCATTAAAGAGACACTTGATTCAGACTTAGATTGGAGCACTTTTGAACCTATAGATGCCAGCCATGTTTGCAACATACAAATTCGAAACGGAAATGAATTGACTTATACTTTCTCCAACATTGGTTTGCCCTATGAATCGGCCAATGAGCCCGCAAGTCACGGTTGGATGACCTACAGAATAAAACCCAAAAGCAATTTTTCTATTGGTGATGTGGCTAGTTCAAGTTCTGATATTTATTTTGATTTTAATCCGGCTGTCATGACCAACAGTGTCCATACGTCTATCAGTCCGCTGTCAACTACCACCGCTATGAAAGATTATTTTAGTGTTTTGCCCAATCCGGCCCAGCAATTTATCGTCATCAACAACAAAGAAAATTTGACTACCGAATATCAAATATCATCTACCAACGGGCAAACGCTACTCAGCGGTTTTACAAATACTTCTGAAAAAATTGACCTAAGCAATCTCTCAAAAGGATTTTACTTAATCGCTTTAAAAACCCATCAAGGCACGAACACCCAAAAACTCATCAAAAATTAAAATACCAACCCAGTCTGGAAAGATTGGGTTTTTGTTGGCTTGATTTTCAGCATAAAACCGCTCACCCAAAAAGCTAATTCACTAAATTTGACGGATGAATTTTATTTTTCAGGATTTTGTGAAAGGATTTTTGGCTTTGCTGTTGGGGCTCAATTGTTTGGGCTGCGGTTCATCGGCGATAAAATCAAGTTCATCAGAGCCAAAAACATCAAAATCTGCTGAAAGCAAAATAGTATTTGTTAGTTTTTTGATCAGCAAACAACCTGAAAAAAGCAGTAAAATAGAGTTACTATCTGTTACCGAAAGCAACGGAAAACTCAAAAAAAATACACAAACAAATGTTTCATCAAATGATTATTTGACCCTTGAAATCACAAGTAATCAATCAGCCAAACAGATTTTTAAAATAGAACATCCGCTGTATAAAACTGTTGAATATGTCAATGACCAACATCAGTTAACAAGCCAATATGTTGAGACTGATCAGGCTGATTTTTTTATCCGTTTTGAAAAAACCGGCCCAGTACAAATCAAAGTTTCTGAAACCCGAAACAAACAAAAAACAGAATTAAAAACCTTTAAAATATAAGTTGTGAAAAACTGCTATTGCTTACTGATTTTATTGTTTTCCATTTCATTGCAAGCGCAAACTTTTGAAGTGGTTCCGATTCTTGACAACGGAAATCCCGATAAACATCTCAACATTGTGATTATGGGCGATGGTTACCTTGAAACGGAACAAGATAATTTTCTGGCTACTGCGCAAGAAATCAGCAATTATCTGTTCTCTATTTCTCCTTGGAATGAATACAAAAATTATTTTAATGTATTTGCCATCAAGGTAATATCTACCCAAAGCGGCGTCAAACACGCCAATACAGCCAGTGATTGCAGCAGTTATTTTACTGAAGTTTCTAATCCGACCAATTATTTCGGAACCAAGTTCGACGGTTTTGGAATTCATCGATTGACGGTTGTTACCAGCAATGTAAAAGTGGCCAATGTGTTGTCGGCCAATTTTCCGAATTATGACTTGGTTTTTATTGTCGGCAATTCAAACCAATACGGCGGCAGTGGCGGATCATATGCTGTTTTTACGGCTGATGAAGCTTCGAGTGAAATTGCGGCGCATGAAATTGGTCACACCTTTGCTCGTTTGGCCGATGAATATTACGCCGGTGATCAATATTTTCAAGAAAAAATCAACATGACCCAACAAACCGACCCTAATTTGGTTAAATGGAAAAACTGGCTAACCGAAGAAACCAACATTGGCATTGAGCCTTACTGCTGCGGCGGAAACTCGGCTTTGTGGTTCAAACCGGTGAGCGGTCAATGCAAAATGGAGCAACTCAATTTGCCTTATTGTGCTGTGTGTAAAGAAGGCATTGTGGAACGCATTCATACTTTGGTTAATCCGATTGAAACCTATACACCCGACAATACAACCGTTTTAAATGTAAATTCAGACGCTCTTGAGTTTGCGCTGACTTCATTGATCCGACCGATTCCGAATACGTTAGAAGTTCAATGGCAACTTGACGGTACATTGGTCACAAATACTGAAAATTATACGCTGAATCCGGCAACCCTTTCTGAGGGCAACCACATTTTGAGTGTTGGAGTAACCGATAACACAGCTATGGTTAGAACTGACAACCACGCTACGGTGCACATCAATACTGTAACTTGGAATTTACTCAAATCAAATTTGGGCCTACAATCAGAAGTGCATGAAAATTCAATAGCGCTTAAGATGTATCCCAATCCGGTGGGCGAAGTATTGAACTTTAATTTAGATTTACAAACAGCAGCAAAAATTTCTATGGATATAACCGATGCCAACGGAAAAATCGTTCGTCAAATTTCAGAACGAATGGCCAAGGCCGGTGTTTCTGACATTTCTATCAATATGAATGATTTGACCGCTGGTGTTTACATTGCTGTTTTGAAGCTGGACGGCGCTTCGTATCCACAAAAATTTGTAAAAAAATAACTAGGCCCTCTTTTTACGACGAAAACGCAACCAGCGATATTTTAAAAAGTCATACACAATAGTGCTGATGAGCACTACGGCAGCCATAGCCAAAACTTTGAGCCCGATGCGGTTGTAGAAAATACCACCGGTAATTCCGCCCAAAAAGAAAAAACTGATGATCGTGAGCCGAAGCTTGACAGATGAAATTAATTGTTTCTGCTGCTCGGGTAATTTGTAAAAAATAAGCTGAGAAAGTTCAATGCCTAAATCAGTGAACAAACCCGTAAGATGCGTGGTGCGTACGGTTGCTTTAGAAATTTTGGTGACCAGGGCATTTTGCAATCCCATCGAAAACAGTAAAGCAAACGCCAATATATTGGGATTATCTTGGGTGATTTGAGTCCCGACAACAGCCAAAACAAACAAGATAAAGCTCTCTAAAAAAACCGGAATCTGATAACTGATTTTAGAATGCTTTCGCGAGGCAACTTCAATGAGTAAGTTTGAAGTAAATGAGCCCAGAAAAAAGAAAAAGATGTACAGAAAATACACCAAACCATTCCACCACGCAAGTTTAAAAACCTCGTCAATTAAATAGGCAAAATGTCCGGTGATGTTGGTGGTGAGTTTCTGAACCGCCAAAAATCCGGCTACATTAACCAGCCCCGCCACAAAAGACAACAACGAGGCTATGCCCAAATTGTGCTTGAAGTTGCGCGTTTTTCCTTCGTGGCGAAACATGGTTTTTTAATTTTATCTGCTCAAATACATTTTGCGTCTTGAGTACAATTCGTAGAACTGATCGTCTTTGAGATCATCAATAAACAAAATGCTCTCGCCGGTTGATTTCATCTCTGGGCCCAATGCTTTATTGACATTCGGGAATTTGCTAAACGAAAACACCGGTTGCTTGATCGCGTATCCTTTGAGTTTGGGTTTGAATTCAAAATCGGTGACTTTATTTTGTCCGAGCATGACTTTGGCGGCATAATTCACATAGGGTTCGCCATAGGCTTTGGCTATAAAAGGCACCGTTCGCGACGCCCGCGGATTGGCTTCAATAATATACACTGTATCATCTTTGATGGCAAATTGAATATTGATGAGCCCTACGGTTTGCAGCGCTTTGGCAATACGCACCGTGTGATCTTTGATTTGTTGCATTACAAACTCGCCCAAATTAAACGGCGGTAAAGTAGCGTTGGAATCGCCTGAGTGAATACCACAAGGTTCAATATGCTCCATAATGCCAATGATGTACACGTTTTCACCATCGCAAATCGCATCGGCTTCGGCTTCAATAGCGCCATCCAGATAATGATCGAGCAACAATTTATTGCCCGGAATATTCTTGAGCAAATCAATAACATGCTCTTCAAGTTCTTGTTTGTTGATGACGATTTTCATGCCTTGACCGCCCAAAACATACGACGGACGCACCAAAAGCGGAAAATCTAAAACATCGGCGAGTGCGCTGGCTTGGTCGGCATTTTCAGCCACGCCAAATTTTGGATACGGAATTTTGAGTTCAGCCAAAAGTTGTGAAAAACGGCCGCGATCTTCGGCCAAATCCAGCGCATCGTAGCTGGTTCCGAAAATTTTAATTCCGTAACGATCCAGTTTTTCTGCCAACTTCAAAGCCGTTTGTCCGCCCAATTGCACAATAACGCCGTCTGGTTTTTCATGTTGAATAATGTCATAAATATGTTCCCAAAAAACAGGTTCAAAATACAACTTATCGGCCGTGTCAAAATCAGTTGAAACCGTCTCTGGGTTACAGTTGATCATGATGGTTTCATAACCGCATTCTTTGGCCGCTAAAACCCCATGCACACAGGAATAATCAAACTCGATTCCTTGCCCAATTCGGTTCGGGCCCGAGCCCAAAACAATGACTTTTTTACGATCTGAAACCACACTCTCGTTCGACACATAAGTTGTTCCGTCGGCTGCTTGAATTTCGGCTTCAAAAGTTGAGTAATAATAAGGCGTTTGCGCTTTGAACTCGGCGGCACAAGTATCGACGAGTTTGTATACTCGTTTGATGTTCATGGTCTCGCGCAGTTTATAAACCTGACTTTCTAAACAGCGAAGCATGTGCGCAATCTGTCGGTCGCCGTAGCCTTTTTGTTTGGCTTCGAGCAAAAGTTCGCGCGGCAAAGTATCAATATTATATTGCGAAATGGCTTTTTCTATTTGATATAATTCTTCGTATTGTTTGAGGAACCACATATCAATACGCGTGATTTCATGAATGCGACTCAGCGGAATACCCATTTGAATGGCATCATAAATCACAAAAACCCGGTCCCAACTGGCATGGGTAAGTTTTTCAATGATTTGCTCGTAATTGCGGTAGCTTTTTCCATCCGCGCCCAAACCATTGCGTTTGATTTCAAGTGATTGCGTGGCTTTGTGCAAGGCTTCTTGAAATGAACGCCCAATGCCCATGACCTCGCCTACCGATTTCATTTGCAGACCTAAAGTTCGGTCAGCGCCTTCAAATTTGTCGAAGTTCCAGCGTGGAATCTTGACAATCACATAGTCTAAAGTAGGTTCAAAAAGTGCCGAAGTTGATTTGGTAATTTGGTTTTGCAATTCGTCTAAATGATAGCCCAACGCTAATTTACTGGCAATTTTGGCTATCGGATAACCGGTGGCTTTAGATGCCAAGGCCGAAGAGCGCGACACCCGCGGATTGATTTCAATGGCTACAATGTCTTCATGCTCATCAGGTGAAACGGCAAACTGCACATTGCAACCACCGGCAAAATTACCGATGGAACGCATCATCAAAATGGCCATATCGCGCATTTTCTGAAAAGTCGTATCTGAGAGCGTCATGGCCGGCGCCACCGTAATGGAATCTCCGGTGTGGATGCCCATCGGATCCATATTTTCAATAGAGCAAATAATGACTACGTTGTCATTTTTATCGCGTAAAAGTTCGAGTTCGTATTCTTTCCAACCCAGTAAAGCTTTGTCAATCAAAACTTCGTGAATGGGCGAAGCTTCGAGTCCGCGGGTGAGCAATTCGTCAAAATCTTCTTTATGGTGGACAAAAGCTGCACCGGTTCCGCCGAGGGTAAACGACGGTCGAATCACCAGCGGAAAGCCAAATTCCTGAGCAATTTCTTTTCCTTTGAGAAATGAGTTGGCCGTTTTGGCCGGAGCTGCCGGAACACCAATGCGCTCCAGCAATTGTTTGAACTGCTCGCGATCTTCAGTGATGTTGATGGCATTGATATCAACCCCAATCAAGCGCACACCAAAATCTTCCCAGATGCCTTTTTCGTCGGCTTCAAGGCAAAGATTGAGCGCTGTTTGTCCGCCCATGGTGGGTAAAACCGCATCAATTTGCGGGTGCGCTTTGAGAATCTCGACGATGGATTTGGTGGTGAGTGGTTTGAGATACACGTGATCGGCCATGGCCGGATCGGTCATAATCGTAGCCGGATTAGAATTGATGAGAATGACTTCGATGCCTTCTTCGCGCAGGGAACGCGCCGCTTGTGAGCCGGCATAGTCAAATTCGCAGGCTTGGCCAATAACTATAGGGCCTGAGCCAATGATGAGCACTGATTGAATAGAAGTGTCTTTGGGCATGTGGTTGTGTTGTTGTAGTTGGTGTTTTGGATCAAAAATTCAGTGAGTTAAAACATGAGGTTGCAGTTTTGAAGAATGCCCTAGCCCGGATGGGAGCAAGCTACCGCGTAGCGCGGACAGCCGGAAATAGCTTCAAAAAACCTGCAACAAGGTATAAAAAAAGGCGCTACTAATTGAAGTAACGCCTTTATTTTGAATGCTCGTAAACATTATTTTTTGTGTCTTGGCTCAGAAGAAACAGTCAATTTGTGTCTTCCTTTCGCTCTACGACGCGCAAGCACTTTTCTTCCATTTGCAGAAGCCATTCTGTCCATAAAACCGTGCTTATTTCTTCTTTTTCTTTTTGATGGTTGAAACGTTCTCTTGCTCATTGCTTGATATCTTTAAAACTTAATATAATCTTTGTGCGATTTGGTTTATTTGTAAAACCGGCTGCAAATATAGGAAGTTTTTTTTTGTTGGCAAGTGCTTTTGAAAATATTTTTTATTGCTGTTTGAATTGATTTTAGGCACCCATTTTTTTGGCATTTTTAGGTGCAAATTCAATGCAATTTCTTTGGGCGCAATCAGAAGAAATGATACCTTTGGCGCCGAAAAAACACTAGGTATGTTTCACAGATTTTTAAAATTAATAATCGCCGGACTCATGATTGTCGTGGCAATTTGGCAAATGACTGAAGGTTATATTGGCAACGGAATTTTCTTGTTGTTCTTGTCAATTCTTCCGATTGTATTGTATTACAGAAATGAATTTATTTTGTTGGCTTTCTTGCGGATGCGCAAACAAGATTTTGCCGGCGCACAAAAATGGCTGTCGTATATTAAAAATCCTGAGACTGCTTTGGTGAGAAAACAACAAGGTTATTTTAACTATTTGCACGGCATTATGCTCTCACAAACCAATTTGATTCAGGCCGAAAAATATTTCAAAAAAGCGATTGAATTGGGCTTGAACATGGACATGGATTTGGCGGTTGCTAAATTGAACTTGGCTGGTGTAGCGCTTACGCGTCGCAGAAAACTCGAGGCAACCAACTTGCTCAATGAAGCCAAAAAACTGGACAAACAAGGCATGCTCAAAGATCAGATTTCAATGATGAAAGAGCAATTGAAACGCATTTAATTTTTTACTTATTGACAATTGATTTGGGGTTTTCAACAAGTTATGCAAAATAGTTTGTTGAAAACTTTTTTATATCAATTTTTCTTTGCTATTTTGGGGCATTATTAATCAATAATTCTTTGGAGTGATGCGATTAATTACAACAACACTTATGCTCTTGCTGGGCCTAACTTCAGGATTCAGCCAAAACGACGAAACCGTAACCTTTGCCTCGGCCATCAAGGCAAACCTCAAAAAGTACAACAACCAAAGCGACCTTGCTTTTGAACGCGGCGATGTTGAACAAGCCAATTCCTTATTTGATACATTGGTTCAAAAACATTTGGTGGGTGCTCGTTTTGAAGATTACGCTTTTAAATCAGTTAAAGGCAGAAAAGTAAAACTCAGCAAAATCAAGAAACCGATTTTTATTATTACCTATTCATCTTGGTGCGTCATGAACAAAGGTGAAATTCAAGCCCTGAACAAGTTGGCCTATAAATATGCAGACGCGTTTCAGGTGATTGTGCTCTTTTGGGATATAAAATCAGATGCAAAAAAAGCGGCAACTCCGTTCAACAACAAAATAAAGGTTTGTTATGCACATGAATCATACAGAAACGATGAAAATGTGGTAGCTACGCTCAAACATACTTTGGGTTTTCCGACTTCCTATTACTTGAATAAAGATTTAGAAGTAGTTGACATCAAGCGCGGTGGTGTGGCCATTCCGCCCAAAACCTCATCGATGAAAGCTTTTGAACTCAACTTTGAAGTTTTTGACCAGCGCGCCATTGGATTCATAGAAAAACAAGGCAGCATCAAACCTTTGTACCAAAACAACAACAGCCGAGGTCGGTTGGCTCAAAACGAATAAAAAAAGCGTCTGCAAAGACGCTTTTGTTTTAATATCCACTCAGTGGAATCTCAAGTTCATATTTCTTTTTGGCCGGATTCAGCAATTTTTTATCGCGCAACCACGGATTGTGTATTTTGAGAATCTTGTAATTAATCCCTTGATCTTTGGCAAAGGTTGCTAAATCAGTGATGCTGCTGTCAATAGTGATTTTTTTGCTCGGCAAACTTTTGTACAAATCTTGTTCATTGAAGGTAAAACCAAACTTGGCAGGCTCTTTCATGATTTCTTTGAGTGCCAAAATCCTGAATACATAACGAGAGGTTTCGTCATTCAAGAGCAAATCATAATAATTAGTTACTTTTTGCATTTCGATTTGCTTGGTTACACCGGTCATGCCGCCATTGTAGGAAGCAGCTGCCAAAGTCCAATTACCAAATTTAGCTTTGGCATCGAGTAAATATTTACAAGCGGCTTCAGTAGATTTTTCTAGGTGATATCGCTCATCAACCAAATCTGTAACTTCCATACCCATTTCACGAGCCGTATTGGGCATAAACTGCCAAACACCGCGGGCTCCTGCCGGAGAGACCGCATTTACCAATCCGCTTTCAATGACGGCTAGATATTTAAAATCATCCGGCACATTATATTTTTGAAGAATGGGTTCAATAATCGGGAAAACGCGGTTGGCTCTTTTAATAATCAGCAATGTGGTAGCGTCTAAATTGGCATTGATGAGCAATTCGCGATCAAGCCTTTCGCGCACATCTGTAATTTGCAGTGGTGCTTCTTCGCCGGCAAAGTCAATACTTGTCGGGAAAAACATTGCAGAACCTTCATGGGTAATTTTGTTTTTTTCTTCGGTAGAAACTCCGTATACCAAAGCACCGCTGACCAGAACAACGGCTCCGATAACAGCTGTTTTCTTCATCCAATTCATCATCATAATCTAGTTTGTTTGAGTAAACTTACAAAAAATAGACAGTCCGTTATAATTCGTTAAGAATAATTTTGGGCAAATACTCATTGAACCATCTGTAGCGCAAAACAATCATAATGTGTGACCCGCCGGGCACTGTGATACAACTCTTGATGTTCTCTATCGGAAAAACCTCATCCGCATCGCCATGAATGTGAATAACGCGCTCATCGGCCACTGTTCTGGACCAATACAGCATCTGAAAAATAGCCCATTCTAAATAATCTTTATCGCGTACAGAAAGGTATTTTTCATAAAGCTTAAAACGCAATTTCAATGCATGATTAAAAGCCAATGGCCGTAACACTTCAATATTTTGCAACAAACGCGTTGGGACTAAATGATAGGCTTTGGTGTTGCGAATAATGCGCATTCTGAGTGGAATTTCGGCTTGAGTTTTAACACTTGACACAATGATTAATTTGCGAACGGCAACAAACGCTGCCATTTCTTGCACCAAAACACCACCAAATGAAACACCCATTAAAACCGGATTTTCGTGTTTGATTTCTTGGGTCATGCGCAGGGCATATTCTTGAAGAGTTTCATTCAAAAGTGGAATTTTCCAGCTAAGCCAATACACTTCGAACTGAGTTTCATCTAAACTGATTCGCTCAAAAATAACCGGACTCGCAGCCAAACCGGGCATCATATAGACGGGAATTTTATTCATTTCGGGCAAGCTGTATATCAAGTAAAACAAAGGTACACTTTAAATTGAGCCTCCAAAAAAATTATAACTGCATCATTCTGTAATATTTGCCGCCAAAAATGAACCAAGATGTGCACATTATACTTAAATTTGTAGCCTTGACCAATAAACAAAAAATTGGTTTTCGAATAACTAAATTGCAGACTATGGAAGCGACGATGACCCTTGAGATAAAAGACAATACTTTTGCCCGTCAATTTGAAATTACAGTTCCTGAAGGATTAATAACCGTTGAATATTCATTTCAAGAGAAAAAAATATTTCTCACGCGGATCAATACCCCCGAGGGTTTTAGCGACGAACTTTTAATTGACGAACTACTCAAAAACATCATGACGATTGCTTATGAACGCAAATTGCGCGTGGTTCCGATTCTGCCTAGAATTGCTTCATTTTTCAGAAAAAACAGCAGATATAAAGAACTGCTTCCTCCGGGCATAAAAATCTAATAATGAAAAAATTACTCTTTTTTTTCATTCTGATATGCTCTGTACACAGTTGGGCACAATCACCCACACCACCACCTCTGGGCTGTAGAGTGTTTACTGTACCTGACTCGGATAACGATGGTTTTGCTACTTTTGACATCAACCAATATTTTACACAATTCAGAGCCGAAGCATTGACTATAAACTACGATTTGTCAGGGTATACTTTTGAACTATATCCGTCTGAGGCTGATTATACCGCAGGAACCAATGTGATTGTTTCGCCTTACAACAACATCGTGGCTTTTGAACAAACTTGTTATATGAAGTTCATTTATTCGGGAGCCGGCCCATTTTATGATGCTGCTGAATTGACCATGGTTTTTGCATGCCATAAACTTGAAACGTCTGCCAATTTATCTTTGGATATGGCGATTAAAAAACCTCTGAAATTTTATCCGAATCCAACCAATGGATGGCTGAACTTTGATGAGCCAATTAAAAATGTGGCTTTGTTTACAATTGATGGAAGACAAATACAAATGAAAATTCAAAATCAGTCGATTGATTTTTCAAACCTTTCCAACGGTGTTTATTTAATGCAAGCTCAAGACAGTTCGGGCGAAGTTTTCACACAAAAAATCATCAAACAATAATTGATACAAGGCTTCAGATGGAGCCTTTTTTATTTTATTCAGTAAAAGAAAAGCTTATCTTTAGTTCATGATATCACAAGAGCTGCGCGAAGAAATCCTTTTGTTTTTTGAAAACATTCCAAAGTATTACGGCTGTAAAACTGAAATTGTCGAAGGTTTACATTTAAAACATCAAGCCGAAGATGCGCAAAAAAGCACTTGGAATTTATCTGAATTTACACTTATTCGCTCCGCCTATCGCAACACGGGTGAACATTTTATGCTGGAAGGCGAAAAAATGTATTACGAAATTTCAGCGGCCAAACTCGTTGATTTCAAACAAACCAAACGCCACAGCTACGAATTGGTCGAACAATATTCAGAAGATGTTTTTAGAATGACCCAACTCAGATTTCATTCAAAATATTAAATCATGCACAAGTCATTGAGAATGATATTGATTTTTATAATCGGAGTTTTTTTCAACGATTTGCTTTGGAGTCAAAACCATATTTCATCTTACCAACAGAGCTCAGGTTGGGCTTTTGTGAACGGCAAAAAGCTCAAAATCCTTCGATCATTTAGCCAGGACGGAACAAACTTTTATTTGACTGTGAACACCGAAACTTTACAAACGGCTATATACAAAAGCAAAGAACTCAAAATCGAATCTAGCTATGAAAGTGCATTTACAAGTTCTCCTTATGAACAAGCTTTGAATGCGGCTGATACGCAATCGTTCAACTTGCAAGATTCGGGCATCACACATGGTTATCCAAAAGAAAAAGGCATTACACTCACGGTAGATTTATGTCCGTCACATAAACCTTTTGATCGAGAAATCATCAGTCAACTTTTGATGGAATTCAACGATATTGAAAAACCGGTACCAATAGCATTATCAATCACCGGAATGTTTTTACAAAATCATCGTGACGATATCGATTGGCTCAAAAAACTCGAACAACAACACCAAATTGAAATTACTTGGATCAACCACAGTTATCATCATCACTTTGATCCAAAACTGCCTTTGCAAAACAATTTTTTGCTTGAATCAGGAACCAATATTACCGATGAAGTTTTAAAAGATGAAGTCGCTATGTTGGAACAAAACCTACTCCCTTCCGTATTTTTTAGGTTTCCGGGTTTGGTTTCTTCGCACGAAGTTGTTCAAAAAATTACCGCTTTAGGATTGATTCCCATTGGCAGCGATGCCTGGCTCGCCAAAGGACAAAACGCACAATCAGGCAGCATTGTTTTGATTCACGGAAACGGTAATGAACCTTTGGGCATCAAAGATTTTATTGAACTTTTGCACGCCAAAAAACAAGAAGTACTTCAAAAACAATGGCTGCTATTTGATCTCAGAGCGAGTATCAACAGTGAATTCAAGAAAGATTAAGCCGGAACTCCCACAAATTCAAACCGCACGCAACCGTCCTCATCAATGCGTGTTAAGGTAACTTCGTGTAAAGTATTCACCAATTCCGGATTCCAAGGCGCTTTTACTTTGACATAATTTTCAGTAAATCCATGGATATAACCTTGCTTGTTTTCGCCTTCAAAAAGAACGGTTCTGTGTGAGCCCAATTGGCTTTCGTAAAAAGCACGGCGTTTTTTGACTGATAAACCGCGCAACATTTTGCTGCGTTTGGCGCGTACGTTGGCCGCAACCACACCGGGCATTTGGGCCGCTTCGGTATTGTCGCGCTCAGAATAAGTAAACACGTGCAAATACGAAATATCCAATTCGTTCAAAAAGTGATAGGTTTCCAGAAAATGCGCATCGGTTTCGCCCGGAAAGCCCACAATAACATCCACTCCAATACACGCGTGCGGCATTACTTCGCGAATTTTGGCCACGCGCTCGGCATACAATTCGCGCATATAGCGGCGCTTCATGAGTTTTAGAATATCATTGCTGCCCGATTGCAACGGAATGTGAAAATGCGGTACAAAAGTTCTGCTCCCCGCTACAAATTCAATGGTTTCATTCTTGAGTAAATTGGGCTCAATGGATGAAATGCGCAAACGCTCAATGCCTTCTACCAAATCCAATTTCTGCACCAATTCTAAAAAAGTGTGTTCGTGTTTTTTGTTGCCAAATTCACCTTTGCCGTAATCACCGATATTCACTCCTGTAAGCACAATTTCTTTGATGTCTTGCTGGGCAATTTCATACGCGTTTTTGAGCACGTTTTCAAGTGTGTCACTGCGCGAAATACCACGAGCCAGCGGAATCGTACAATAAGTACATTTATAATCACAACCGTCTTGCACTTTTAAAAACGCACGCGTTCGGTCGCCAATCGAATAAGAACCAACATAAAAATCAGCTTCTTGAATTTCGCACGAATGCACCTCGCCCTGATGGTTTTTAGACAAATCATGGAGGTAATCGGTGATTTTAAATTTTTCAGTAGCGCCCAAAACCAAATCAACGCCATCTACCGCAGCGAGTTCTTCGGGTTTCAGTTGCGCATAACAACCCACGGCCGCCACAAATGCATTGGGATTGAGCTTCATCGCCTTGCGCACCACTTGTTTGAATTGCTTGTCGGCATTATCGGTCACCGAACAGGTATTGATCACGTATATATCGGCTACTTCTTCAAAATCAACACGGGCAAAACCTTCGTCTTGAAAGTTTCGGGCAATGGTGGATGTCTCAGAAAAATTGAGTTTGCAACCCAGCGTATAAAAAGCAACTTTATTTTTGTTTTTCATGGTTTTATTTTGGGCGTTTCCCTTGGGCTTCGGCGCATGTGTACACTTACGAGAGAATTGGCAAAAGCCTTCAGCCACGCGGGCCGCGCTTTTCGCTTTTAGTCCTCGCGGTGCTGCGGGCTAACCGCTTTAATCGCTAACGCGGGCGCAAATGTACACACAAAATTCGGTTTGAAAAAGCGGGCTTTGTTTTTTTTGAACACTCACAATCAGCGCGTTAAATGCCGGTTCAGCGCACGCGCCGCAGCCCCGATTCCTTCGGGAGTCGCTTCGCTCGTGTGCAGCGGTTATCCTTTGGGGCTGGCGTTCAGCCTCAAAGATAAAAGCGCAGAGTGGGAAAAGCTGCCCAACAAAAAAGCCACCTATATAAAAAGATGGCTTCTAAGTTCAAAAATCGTTAATCGTTAATCGTTAATCGTTAATCGTTATTCTTTGCGGTATTTCTTGGTCACTTCAAAAACATGCTCCAAAATTTTGGCGTCTTGCTCGGTAAAATCTACATGGCGGCGCGACATGACAATTTTGGCGGTCTGAAAAGCTTTTGAAGTGAGATAAGTCGTAAAACCCGAGGCTCCACCCCAACTGAAACTCGGCACAAAATTGCGCGGAAATCCGCTGCCAAAAATGTTGGCGCTCACGCCCACGACTGTTCCGGTGTTGAACATAGTGTTGATGCCGCATTTGCTGTGATCGCCCATCATGAGCCCGCAGAATTGCAAGCCCGTTTTGGCAAAACCTTCGGTTTCGTAGCTCCAAAGTTTGACTTCTTCGTAGTTGTTTTTGAGGTTTGAGTTGTTGCTGTCGGCGCCAATATTGCACCACTCGCCCAAGACTGAATTGCCTAAAAATCCGTCGTGCCCTTTGTTTGAATAACCAAACAACACCGAGTTGTTGACCTCTCCGCCAATGCGACATTCAGGCCCAACAGTGGTAGCTCCGTACACTTTGGTAGCCAGTTTTACCTGCGCTCCTTCGCACAGCGCAAACGGTCCGCGAATGACTGAACCTTCCATGATTTCAGTATTCTTGCCAATATAAATAGGCCCGGTTGACGCATTGAGCGTGACAAATTCGAGCTTGGCGCCTTCTTCAATAAAGATGTTTTCAGGCGAAAGTACATTAACACTTTTCGGAATGGGTTGCGAATGACGGCCTTCGGTAAGCAGTTCAAAATCTTCGCGCAAAGCCGCGTCATTTTTGGCAAAAATATCCCAAGTGTGGGCTACAAAAAGGCAGTCGTTGGCATATTCAATAATTTCGTATTTTTCGAAATTAACTTCTTCTTGGGTATCTTGCGTGTAAAAAGCAATCACTTCTTCACCTCTAAAAATGGCTTGGTTGGGCTCTAGATTACGCACCATTTCAACCAAAATATCATTGGGCAAAAACGAGGCGTTGATCATGATGTTTTGCTCCATTTCAACCATCGGGAATTTCTCAGAAAGATATTCCTCTGTAAGTGTGGTTGTGGTGGTTCCGAGGTATCTTTCCCACTTTTCGCGGATGGTCAAAATCCCGATGCGAATATCGGCTACCGGTCGGGTAAACGTAAAAGGTAAAAGTGCGTTGCGCACGGTGCCATCAAAAAGTATATAGTTCATGTAATTGGGTTATGTGTTAATGGTTGTTTTTTACAATGAATAAATCAACCGACCCAAAGTTTGAAAAAAAAATCCGTTTGGCAAAGTTCGGTTCAATAAAAAAGCCCTCCCGAATTGGAAAGGCCTTTTATAATTTTGAACACTGTAAAGATTATTTGCCGTGTTTGGCATATTTTGTTTTGAACTTGTCAATACGACCAGCCGTATCAATAAGTTTAGATTTACCAGTA
Organism: Flavobacterium sp.; assembly: GCA_027484725.1. Taxonomy (GTDB): domain Bacteria; phylum Bacteroidota; class Bacteroidia; order Flavobacteriales; family Flavobacteriaceae; genus Flavobacterium. The sequence goes on from JAIXSK010000014.1 coordinate 82,160, forward strand.
TAAAAAGGGTGTGAAGTTCTTGATATCTCCATTTTCACCACCGGATACTCAACACCTTCGTGCATGATGGTTTCTCTGGTTTCTGCAGTCGATTTGGTGATGAACACATCGTCGTTTGACATGTCTTTGAAAGCTACTAATCTGTAATTTTCTGGGTGAATTCCTTTTTTCATGATAAAATCTTTTCTATTTAATGTCTCAGCCGATTCTGATGCTTTGCTCTGAAAGGTATAAACCAGCAGCGACTTTTGTTATTCTTTGGTTTAATTTTGAGTGCGCAAAAATACAACATTTTTTTAATTGACCAACCTTTCAAAGATATTTTTTGAATTCATCTGCAGAATGTTTTTTCTGTGCTGTTCCGGCAGATTTGCTATATTTGTCCATTGATTTTAAAAATACCTTTTATGGCCGACGCAACTACGAACAACAGTCCTATTTCAGCCAATCAGCTCGGAATTCTTTTCGGAGTAATTATGGTGCTTGAATTTGTAATTTCATATGTACTGAATATTGACCCGATTTCAAATCCGATGGCGGGTACCTTGATGAACGTTGGAAATTACCTTGTGTTTCCGGTTTTGTTTATTTTCTTGGCTTGCAACAACTACAAAAAAAGTCATTCGGGTTACATTAGTTTTAGTCAATGCCTCAAAACAGGCGTGATGGTTTGCCTAATTGCATCGCTTATTTTTGGAATTTTCAACGGAATTTTCATGACCCTCTTTCCGGAGTTTGCTGAAGAAATCCTCAGAAAAACCCGTTCAGTCATGTTAGAAAAAAGCCCGCAAATGACCCAAGAGCAAGTAGACATGGCCATTGGAATGACTAGAAAATTTATGAATCCGCTTTTTAGCACGCCGATTACTGTATTGATGTATTGTTTTATCGGATTGATTTATTCACTGATTATAGGCGCCATCGTAAAAAAAGATCCGCCACATAGCTTGTAATTGCCGATGTATCTATCGATTGTTATTCCTCTGCTCAACGAAGAAGAATCATTGCGCGAATTGCATCAATGGATCGTCTCGGTCATGCAAACCCACGGTTATCAGTATGAAATTCTGTTTATTGACGACGGAAGTTCAGATCGCTCCTGGAAAATTATAGAAGAACTTTCTGCTGAAAATCCTTGCGTTAAAGGCATTCGCTTTCAAAAAAACTTCGGAAAATCACAAGCTTTACATGCCGGATTTGCGCGTGCCCAAGGCGATGTGGTGATTACCATGGATGCGGATTTGCAAGACAACCCTGAAGAGATTCCCGGTTTGGTAGATATGATCCAGAACCAAGGCTATGATTTGGTTTCGGGCTGGAAGAAAAAGCGCTACGATTCAGTAGTAACCAAAAACCTACCGTCAAAATTGTTCAACTGGGCCGCCCGACAAACTTCAGGGGTTCAGCTCAACGATTTTAACTGCGGACTCAAAGCTTACCAAAAAGACGTAGTCAAAAACATAGAAGTATCGGGCGAAATGCACCGCTATATTCCGGTGTTGGCCAAAAATGCGGGTTATGGAAAAATTGGCGAAAAAGTAGTCAAACACCAAGCGCGCAAATACGGTGAAACCAAGTTTGGTATGGACAGATTCATCAACGGATTTTTAGATTTGATTACCATTTGGTTCTTGTCAAAATTCGGCAAAAGACCCATGCACTTATTTGGCGCACTAGGCGTGGTGATGTTCTTGATTGGGTTTTTATCTACCGGATTCATCATTACCTTTAAACTCGTCAAACTCTACGCCGGATTCTCGACCATTTTGGTGACCGATAATCCGCTGTTTTATATTGCGTTGACCACGATGATTATTGGAACCCAGCTTTTTTTGGCGGGTTTTCTCGGAGAAATTATCTTGCGCACCAAAAACAACGAAGAACGTTACAAAATTGCTAAGCAAATTAATCTATAACTGAGCTGCCCTAGCCTCCTGCCTGCCGGCAGGCGGTTGTACTTAACAGCGAAAAACGGGCATCAGCTCCTGAAAAATAAAAATTTTTAAATATGAGTATTCCGCAAAATATTCTAGATGCAGCCCAACAGTGGCTTTCACCGGTTTTTGACACCGAAACACAAGCAGCCATTCAACACATGATGGCGCACAACCCGAAAGATTTAGAAGAGAGTTTTTATAAAAATTTAGAATTCGGAACCGGCGGTATGCGCGGGGTTATGGGCGTAGGCACCAACCGAATCAACCGTTATACTTTGGGCAAAAACACCCAAGGTTTGTCTGATTATATGCATCAGGTTTTTCCCGGAAAACAACTCAAAGTAGCCATTGGTTATGATTGTCGCCACAACAGCAACACGCTGGCCAAAGTAGTCGCGGATGTTTTTTCGGCCAACGGAATCAAGGTGTATTTGTTCTCAGACATGCGCCCAACACCTGAATTGAGTTTTGCCCTTAAATATTTGGGATGCCAAGCGGGCATTGTGCTCACCGCTTCACACAACCCGCCTGAATACAACGGTTATAAAGTGTATTGGGAAGACGGTGGCCAACTCGTTCCGCCGCAAGATGGCGAAATTATTAAGGTAATTGAAAGTCTGCGTTATGACCAAATAAAATTTGAATCAAACCCAGATTTGATTGAATATATAGATGCTGAAATTGATGCGGCTTTTAGAGCTTCGTCCATTGCCAATGCGAGTTTTAATACACCCGCTGCGGCCAAAGAAAATCTGCAAATTGTTTTTACTTCGTTGCATGGAACCTCGATCAAAGCGGTTCCGCAAACGCTGGCCCAAGCCGGATATACAAATGTTCATATAGTTCCGGAACAAGCCCAGCCCAACGGAGATTTCCCAACGGTAGTTTCACCGAACCCCGAAGAACCTGAAGCTTTGACGATGGCGCTGGCGCTGGCTGATAAAATTGGTGGCGATATCGTGATTGGAACCGACCCGGATTGCGACCGTTTGGGCGTAGCTGTGCGCGACAACAATGGCCAACTCATTTTGCTCAACGGCAATCAGACAATGGTGCTCATGACAGCCTTTTTGCTCGAGCAATGGAAACGTCAGGGTAAAATTGACGGCAAACAATTTATCGGTTCTACGATAGTATCGACACCGATGATGTTGGAATTGGCGGAAGCTTATGGTGTGGCCTGTAAAGTGGGGCTCACCGGATTTAAATGGATTGCCAAATTCATCAAAGATTTACCTGAATTGAAATTTATTGGCGGTGGCGAAGAAAGTTTTGGCTTTATGGTAGGCGATGCCGTTCGCGACAAAGATGCCGTGGCCGCTACCCTACTCATTTGTGAAATTGCGGCTCAGGCCAAAGCAGCCGGAAGCTCGGTATATAAAGAACTCATCAACTTATATGTAGACCACGGTTTCTATAAAGAATACTTGGTATCGTTGACCAAAAAAGGCATTGATGGTTTGCGTGAAATCAATCAGATGATGGTGGATATGCGCGAAAATCCGGTGCAAGAAATTGCCGGAGCTCGTGTCGTAATGCTCGAAGACTACAAAAAATCAATCGCTAAAAATTTACTCTCCGGCGAAGAAGAAGCCCTCAGTGTTCCGAAATCTGACGTACTAATTTATTATACAGAAGACGGTGCCAAGATTGCGGCGCGACCAAGTGGAACAGAACCTAAGATTAAATTTTATGTAAGTGTCAACGCTCCGCTTGATGCTGCTGAAAACGCTGCTACAGTTGAAGCTCAGCTAGATACCAAAATCAAAAACATTTTGACGGATTTAAAGATCATTTAATGAATAATTTCAGAAAAATAATTCCTTTTATTCTGCCGTATAAAAAGTACGCATACCTGAATATTCTGTTCAATATTTTGTATGCTTTTTTTGGGACACTATCGTTTTTGGCGCTCATGCCGATGATGGACGTCTTGTTTGGGCAATCCAACAAAATATATACTGAGCCGGTATACACCGGATTGGGCGGGCTCAAAAAATACATCGGAGAATATCTGAATTATTATCTGACCATGACCACCGAGCAGCACGGCATTGGCACTACCTTATCAATTTTAGTGGCCGGAATCATCACCATTTTTATGCTCAAAAATCTTTGTGATTATTTGGCCATGTTTTTCATCACGTTTTTGCGCAACGGAATTCTGCGCGACTTGCGCAATGCGATGTATCAAAAAACCCTTGATTTGCCGCTTTCATTCTTTTCAGAAAAGCGCAAAGGCGACACCATATCAAGAATTGCCAGCGATGTAAGCGAAGTACAAGCTTCAATGCTTTCTATTTTAGAGCTCATTGTCAAAGAACCACTGACGATTATCTTTACGATTATTGCCATGTTTAGCATTAGTGTAAAATTGACTGTGTTTGTGTTTGTGTTTATTCCGGTTTCGGGTTATATCATTTCATTGATTGGCAAACAACTCAAAAAGAAATCAACGCGCGCACAGCAAGAACAAGGTGTGTTTTTATCCACCATTGAAGAAACTTTGGGCGGACTCAAAGTAGTCAAAGGCTACAATGCTGAAGGATATTTCAGCAAGGTTTTTCAAAACTCAACCAACCGCTTTTTTAATTTATCCAACAGCATTGGCAACCGACAAAATTTGGCTTCACCGATGAGTGAATTCCTCGGAATCATGGTCATTGCCATTTTGCTTTGGTACGGCGGACATATGGTTTTGATTGAAAAAACACTCAAAGGGGCTGCTTTTATTACCTATATGGGATTGGCCTATAACATTCTTACTCCGGCCAAAGCCATATCAAAAGCGTCGTATGGCGTTAAAAAAGGAAATGCTGCTGCAGAACGCGTCTTGGAAATTCTGGACCAACCCAACCCAATTACCAGTAAAGAAAACGCAGTGGAGAAAACTTCATTTGATTCTGATATTCAATTGACGAATGTTGGTTTTAAATATGCCGATGATTGGGTGTTGAAAGATTTTTCGCTACAAGTAAAAAAAGGGCAAACCGTGGCGCTGGTAGGACAATCAGGCAGCGGAAAAAGCACCATTGCCAATTTACTGACCCGCTTTTACGATGTAAACAAAGGTGCGATTGCCATTGACGGAACCGATATTCGCGATTTAGATTTACAGGCATTGCGCCATTTGATTGGTTTGGTTACCCAAGACAGTATTTTGTTTAACGATACCATCAAAGCCAATATATCACTCGGAAAACTTGACGCCAGCGATGAGGAAATCATTGAAGCGCTCAAAGTAGCCAACGCCTACGAATTTGTCCAAGATTTACCGCAAGGCATTTATACCAATATTGGCGACAGCGGAAACAAACTCTCAGGCGGACAAAAACAACGTTTGAGTATTGCTCGTGCCGTGCTTAAAAATCCGCCCATCATGATTCTGGATGAAGCAACTTCTGCACTTGATACCGAAAGTGAAAAATTGGTTCAATTGGCATTAGAGAATATGATGCAACACCGCACTTCAATTGTCATTGCGCACAGGCTATCAACCATTCAAAAAGCGGATGTAATTGTCGTAATGCAAAAAGGAGAAATTGTCGAACAAGGCAACCACGAAGAACTCATGGCCAAAGGCGGCACCTACCACAAACTCGTGACCATGCAATCTTTTGAAAGTTAAACTATCGGGTTAACTCAAACTCTTGAGGTTTCCAATCTTTTGATGTTAAATCAAGAAAGAAATAATGGGTGCGATCATCTTTTCCGAATGCGCCGTCTTTGTTGGTGTCATCAATGGTTCTGAAATACAAACGATTTTGTGCATCGATGACATTCCAGTCAATCACTTCTTGAAAATCAGCTGAAATTTTGGTAAAGTGACTTCCTGAAATATCGCTTAAATACAAGGTTTGAATATCGTTGACATCAATATTGTTGTCTTTATTAGTATCAGCATCAGCCAGCAAATACACCAAGGTTTGTTGTTTGGTTTTATCAGCCAATGTTTTCAAATACGTAACAGATTGAATCAAAACCGGTTGATTAGTGAGTACATGCAAAGAATCTGATTGAAAAGCTTGAAACTTGAGGTTGCGCAAATAGCCGGTGATTTCGTTTTCACTGTAATTGGATATTTTTGAACTCAGTCTTCCGGTAGCACTTTCATAGCTGGTTTTGCTGCGCTCTGAAGGATTTACCTCACCAATCGGAAACAACAAATATCGTGTTCCTTGCAAGTGAATCGGCAAATCGGCTATTTCTACTTTGGTTGTATCAGCTTTTGGCTTTTCAGCCACTTTTGAAGGTGCTTCATAACTTACTTTCGGTTTTTCGGTTTCTTTTTTATTACAGCTCAGAAACACAAAAACGAACATCAAACCAATATTTAAAACAACTTTCATAACAGACTATTTAATTCAAAAGTAGCAAATAAACTACAATTTGGCCGATATTTTGAAATTGAAAACCCGCGTGGTCAAGTAATTCGGAATTCCGTATTGACTTTTGGTATATACATCGCGTACCCAAGTATTGGTAATCGCGTTTTGGTTGTTGAACATATTGAAAATCTCAAAACCAATAGACAAATCATTGAACTTTCTGAGCCAGTGTTTTTCAGGTCGCAGAGCGTTTTTCTCAGTAAAAACATAAGAGAAACCAACATCGACACGACGATAATCGCGCAAACGGGATTGAAACTGATACGGATCAGCATAAGAGGGAGAACCACCCGGCAATCCGGTGTTGTAAACTAAATTCAAATAAATTTTCACACTCGGAAGATTGGGCATATAGTCTTGAAACAAGGCAGCAAATTTAAATCGCTGATCAGTTGGTCTAGCAATATCGCCTCTGTTGTCTTGGTTTTCTTTGGTTTTCATATAACTGAAACTAAACCAAGATTCAGTGCCTGGAACAAATTCTCCGTTCAAGCGAACATCTAAACCTTGCGCAAAAGCCGTTGCATTGTTGTTGGCCGCATACCGAATACGAACGTTGTCTATGGTATACGGATTCACATCCGTCAGACCTTTGTAATAAGCTTCGGTAACCATTTTAAAAGGTCGGCCCCACATTTGAAAACTATAGTCGTTACCTAAAACAATATGATAGGATGCTTGTGCTTTTACATCGGGTAAAACGGTACCTGCTTCATTGCGCAATTCTCTGTAAAAGGGTGGTTGATAATACAATCCGCCGGAGATTCTAAAAAGCATATCTTTTTCCCAGTCAGGCTTGAGCGCAAACTGTGCTCGTGGGCTAAGCACCACTTGACTTTTACCGTTGATGTCCTCCCCGCTCACTTGCCATTGATGCAGGCGCAAACCGGCATTATACCAAACTTGGTGGTTCCCGATATTTCCTTTCATGCTCCATTGCCCGTAACCCGACAAACGGTTGATGACTGCAAAGTTTTTGGCTCGCACATTTTTATACGGAACCAGCGGACCAGTGTATATGTTGTTCGGATTTCCGGTATCAGGAAAATTTGCTCTTGGCGGTAAAATGGGTGGGTTTAATGAAAATCCTGCCGAATCAATGACCTCCCATTCAATCAAACGATCGCGGATGTCTTCGCGGGTATATTTAAAACCCCATTCTACTTGATGTTTCTTTTTGATGTCGTGAAAACCTTTTACTTCGGCATTGACAATGAGCGCATCTAAATCGTTTCGGGCGTGATTGAGTTGGGTTCCAATGGCACGACTATACACCACATCGCCAAAAGTTTCAGAACCTAAATTGCCATCAACTTGCCCCAAGGCATATTGGGCAAAAATGTCAAAATATTCTTGTTCTTGTGTGTGGTAAGCCGACCCTATAAACTTAAGGGTAAAACTGTCATTCACATTAAAAGTTGCTTTGTAGGCTCCGAATAAAGTTTGGAATTTATCTTTTTCTTGTCCTTCATAAAAGACTTGTAGCGCAATTGGTTCAGCAATAGTACCGAAATTGGTTTGGCGGGTAAGCGGTTGATAATTGTATTTGTTTTGTGAAATATTACCTAAAAAACTGTGCTGCCAACGCGTGTTGGGCGTATAGGTAACATAGGTTTGCACATCGGCAAAAGTAGGCCTGAAATTGGTTTGCGTTTCTTGACTTTTGACCAGCAAACTGTTGTCTCGATAGCGCACCCCGGTAATGGCAGTCCATTTTTGATTTTTTGAAACCAAATCAACCGAAGCAGCGCCTCCTAAATAGCTTGCATCAAATGTAGCCCCAAATTGGGTGGGACGACGGTAGGTAATATCTAAAACTGAAGATAATTTATCCCCGTATTTGGCTTGGAATCCTCCGGCAGAAAAATCGACATTCTGAATCAAATCAGTATTGGTGAAACTCAAGCCCTCTTGCTGCCCCGAACGAATCAAAAAAGGTCGATACACTTCAATTTCATTCACATAGACTAAGTTTTCGTCATAATTGCCGCCGCGAACAGCATATTGGGTGCTGAGCTCATTGTTAGAACTCACACCCGGCAATGATTTGAGCAAATTTTCAACACCTGCATTGGCTCCGGGAATTTTGCGAATTACTTGCGGTTCAAGTGTTGTTATACCTTGTACACGTTTGCGATTTTTGGCAGTAATCACTACCTCACCCATTTGCTCTGCTTTGTCATTCATCACTAAGTGAAACTCATAATCTTCGTTGGGTTTCAGTTGAATGGTTGCTGTTGTTCTTTTAAGTGAAACATGCGTAAAAACCACTTGGATTTTCTTTCCGGCCGGAACCGTGAGCTGGTAATAACCGTTGGCATTGGTTTGGGTGCTTTTGCCTTCAGCAGAAACGTTGACTTGTTCTACCGGTTGATTGTTTTCATTGAGAATGATTCCTTTCACACGAGCTGTTTGCGCATGAGCAGCTGCGCTTAGCAACAACAGACAAAAAAATAATCGCGATATATATGTTTTCAAAAGAAGCTATTTAGTTTTTTTATTTCTGAAAAATGTCGTCTCAAAGATAGCAGAATTCCCGAGATTATCTGAAACGATTACTTTTAATCGGTTCGCTCCATCGATGAGCTCGTCATCATTGATTTCATAGGTAATTCGGTCTGATTTGTTGTCATATTCGAACAAAACCCAATGATCATTGATATAGCCATTGTAGCTTTTTATACCCGAAAAATCATCGTCAATTTTAAGTGAAATTTGCTTCTGATCATCGATTTTTTTGAGTGACTTGGCATTGATCAACGTTATTTTGGGCGCTATCGTATCCGTAGCCAAAGTAAATTGACCCAAATTTTTAGTGTAGGCTGTAAAAGTATTTCCGAAACATTTGGTTGCGTTGAAGATTTTTCGGTTGCCTTTAAGCGACGCCACAAATGTTTTGTCTTTGTTGACCACTGTAGAATCGGTAATGCTTACTTTAAAATTACTGTGCACCGGAACCGATTCATCATGAACAGTCATGATTTTGTTTTGCACTGAAAATTTAAGATAAAAATCATCGTAAAAAGTTTTGGCCGGAAAAAAGACTTCCATGCCCTCTTTTGCATAGACATTGTCTGTATTGGCTTTTAAAAAATAAGGAGTTTTTTCAGGAATATCTTTGATGACTATTTGCTGCTGGGCAAAATCAATCGGAATAAAAACAGACACTTGATTTTGGTTAAAATCTGAAACCTGAATTTTATAGATTTGCGAATAACCCTCTTGAACAGATACTATTCCGTTTTGTGCATCTGACTTAATGATGCTCAATGCAAACGGGTTTTTCATAAACAATTTTTGATAGCGCTGCTTGGTTTTTTTGAACCTTGGAAAATCAATCAGCGCATTCACATATCGGCCTTCATCAAACGACAATTGACTAAACTCATAGCCAAAAGACAAGCTTCCGTTGTTGAATGCCTGAACCTTAAAAACGCCATTGTTGTTGTAAGAAACATTGTCATAATCTGAACAAATAAGTCCAAAACCTATCTTTCCTTGCGCATCAATTTTCTCGGCAATGTAGTTGCCGTCATCTTGTTGCGATAGGTTGACCATGACCGGTTTTTGAGATTCATTGGCCATGCTGCCCTCGGTTATTGGGTATACCATTAAACCAGAAATAATCGGTTTTTTGGTATCGGGCAAAGATGTTTGAAATCCAAAATACAACGGATTGATGATTTTTTCTGATTTGGTGTCTCGGAACTCAAAATGCAAGTGCGGCCCTTCAGAGCCGCCGGTGTTTCCTGAAAGCGCAATCGTATCGCCTTTCTTGACCGGTAAATCATCAGGAGCCGGAAAAATCTCTACTTCAAAAGATTCGTTTTTGTACTGCTCAGCCCGAATGAATTGTTCAATTTTTCCGTAGCCTTTTTGCAAATGACCGTAAACGGTTGTGTAACCATTGGGATGATTAATGTAAATGGCTTTACCGTAACCAAACGGCGAAATTTTAATCCGAGAAACATAACCGTCAGCGGTAGCATAGACCGGAAAACCTTCTTTTTGTTGGGTTCTGAAATCAAATCCGGTATGAAAATGATTCGAGCGCAACTCACCAAAATTGCCCGCCAATTGCATGGGTAAATCCAACGGCGGTCTAAAATAATCATGAGGATAATTCTGTGCAAAAACAGGCGTGTAAAAAATCAAAAGTGCAAATAAATATTTCATAAAATAAAGCTTTGGGCTAAGTTAGAAAAAATACACAAACACATCTGTATTTTAGCATTTGAGCTAACAACTTAACAAACAAAGATTTATCAAGGTCAAAAATAGTTCGTGGTAAAATTTTGTACAAAGTGTTGGTATAATTCAATCGGAATCTTAACTTTGTTCAGATTAGTAATGAACCGTCGTTTAACATGAGTGAGATTGTAGAAATCATTGATAATCTTGAGCATAAGCTACAAAAGTTGTTGTCAAAAATGGACCAACTAGAGCAGCAGTCCGTTCGGTTAAAGCATGAACTTGAAAAAACTCAAGGCATCGTTGAGAAACAATCGCAAGAAATGAACGCACTCAAACAAAAGTGCGAATCGTTGAAAATGGCCAATTCATTACTGGGCAGTGAAGAAAACAAACGAGATACTAAACTGAAGATAAATTCATTGATTCGAGAAATCGATTACTGCATAGCCCAATTGGCAGATTAATTTTATGGAAAACAAACTTAAAATCAAACTATCGATAGCCGATCGCGTTTACCCGCTGACGGTAGAACTCTCGCAAGAAGAAGGCTTGCGAAGTGCTTCTAAAAAAATCGATTTGATGATTAAACAGTTTGAAGAAAATTACGCCGTACGTGATAAACAGGATGTTTTAGCCATGTGTGCCTTGCAGTTCGCCTCTCAGTTAGAGCAAAAATTGATGGAAAATTCCATAGACGGAACACAAGCCATGGATCGAATCAAAAGTTTAAACGAACGCTTAGATCAATATCTCGCCAAAGGAAGCGAATAAAAGCGACCGCATAAAATACGTTCATAGACACAGACTAAAAATACTGCCTACATTAGTTCATATTTGATAAACTCAACGCTAACAAATTCAAATGAGCGAATCGTTGCTACTAGGGTAAGCCTTGCACAGACTCGGAAACCTGAACAGCAAGTTAGCTCAAAACTTGTCTATACGAGTTTATACAATCACCTAATGTAGGCTTTTTTTATATAATTAATTATTAACTAACTAATGGATATTTTAACTATACTAATCTCCGGTATTGCCGGAATTGGCGGTGGTTTCGGGGTTGCCAAAGTGCTCGAAAAGAAAAACGTCTCGAACCTGATCAAAAACGCCAAAAAAGAAGCGGCTTCTATTTTAAAAGACGCTACACAAGAAGCAGAAAACATCAAGAAAGATAAAATGCTTCAGGCCAAAGAGAAGTTCATTGAACTCAAAGCCGAACACGAACAAGTAATTTTGGCGCGTGACAAAAAAATGGCTGAAGCCGAAAAACGTACACGCGACAAAGAGTCGTTGGTTTCAAATGAATTGTCAAAAACCAAAAAACTAAATGACGAATTAGAAGCCAAAATCAAAGACCACCAAACCAAAATCGAAATTCTTGAGAAAAAACAACAAGAAGTTGACCGCATGCACAAAAGTCAACTCAATCAGTTGGAAGTTATCTCAGGTTTGTCGGCTGAGGAGGCTAAAGAGCAACTGATGGAAGGTCTTAAAACTGAGGCCAAAGCAGGCGCGATGGCTTATATTCAAGACACGCTTGAAGAGGCTAAGCTAACAGCACAACAAGAAGCCAAAAAAGTCATCATCAACACCATTCAACGAGTGGGAACCGAAGAAGCCGTTGAAAACTGCGTTTCAGTGTTTAACATTGAATCAGACGATGTAAAAGGCAGAATCATTGGCCGTGAAGGGCGAAACATTCGCGCCTTAGAAGCAGCAACCGGTGTTGAAATTATTGTAGACGATACTCCTGAAGCAATCATCTTGTCTTGTTTTGATCCGGTGCGCAGAGAAATCGCCCGCCTTTCTTTACACAAACTAGTTACGGATGGTCGTATCCACCCGGCTAGAATTGAAGAAGTAGTGGCCAAAACTGCCAAACAAATTGAGGAAGAAATTGCTGAAGTAGGTAAACGTACCGTTATTGATTTGGGTATTCACGGCTTGCATCCAGAACTCATCAAAGTAGTCGGAAGAATGAAATACCGTTCATCGTACGGCCAGAACTTATTGCAACACTCGCGTGAAGTATCTAAACTTTGCGGCATCATGGCAGCTGAATTAGGACTCAATGTAAAATTGGCCAAACGCGCCGGTTTGTTACACGATATCGGAAAAGTGCCGGATACTGAAAGTGATCTTCCACATGCCTTGTTGGGGATGCAATGGGCCGAAAAATATGGCGAAAAAGAAGAAGTTTGCAACGCCATTGGAGCCCACCACGATGAGATTGAAATGAAATCATTACTCTCACCTATTGTTCAGGTATGTGATGCGATTTCGGGGGCGCGTCCGGGTGCACGAAGACAAGTATTGGATTCGTATATTCAACGTCTCAAAGACTTAGAACAAGTTGCTTATGGTTTTGGCGGTGTTAAAAATGCCTATGCAATTCAAGCAGGACGCGAATTGCGTGTGATTGTTGAGAGCGAAAAAGTAAACGATGATCGTGCAGCTGAACTTTCATTTGAAATTTCTCAGAAAATCCAAACCGAGATGACTTATCCGGGACAAGTAAAAATTACTGTTATTCGAGAAACGCGTGCGGTCAATATTGCCAAGTAATTTTTTTAAACTTGAATCATAAAAAAAGCACTCCTTTTGAGAGTGCTTTTTTATTTAGAATATTTTCTTGAGATCATCTAAAGTCATTGGTTTAAAAAAATAATCTTTGATCTGATCTTGATAATCTTTCGCCTTATTTAAATCTGAAACACTGTTAGAAGAACTCACCAAATATATAATGGTTTGCCCGGTGGCTGTTGCATTGGTGGTGCGTGTTTTTCTAAATTCATCCAGAAACTGCCATCCATCCATAATGGGCATGTTGATATCGAGCAAAATCAAATCGGGCATATTGACTCCTAGATTGATTTTTTCGCGAATTTTTTCAATCGCTTCCAGACCATTGAGATAAAAACTCGGAGTTACGTTGATGTTATTCTTAGAGAACAACTTTTGAATGATGAAATGAAATACTTTATCATCATCAACTACAAAAACGTCTTTATAAGTATTATTGCTCATTGAAATAAATTTTAAAAGTAGTTCCTTGACCCACAACACTGTGCACATCAATAGTTCCGCCCATAGCTTCTATTTGATTTTTGGTAATAAATAACCCAATGCCTCGCGCGTCTTTGTGTTTGTGGAAGGTTTTATACATACCAAACAATTTTTCGCCGTGCTTTTCAAGGTTGATTCCCAGACCATTATCTTGAATTTCCAGCACTTTTATCTTGTTTACCGATTTGAGTGAATAACTAATAATCGGCTGTCTTTCCGGATGTGCATATCGAATAGCATTCGAAGTAAAGTTAAGAAGAATACTCTCTAAATAGGCCGGATTGAATAAAATTGTTTCTGTTTTTTTGAGTTTATTTTGAATGACCACTTTATTTGATTTAATCTCTTCACCCAAAACATCAAGTGTTTTTCCGAGAAAATCATTGAGATTGAGGTTTTCTTTTTTATGCGAAAGTTCTGATTGAATTTCAACCAATTCCTTCAAGTGTGTAATGGTTTGCGTGAGTGCTTTTGAAGAAGTTTTGAGGTGTTTGAAACTTTCTTCTACAAAAGTTTGATCACTCTCTTCATCTATGATGTTCAAAAGCATTTCAATATTACTAGAATGTGAACGCAAATTGTGTGAGACAATATGAGCAAAGTTGAGCAATCGGCTGTTTTGTTTGCCAATAATGCCCATGGTTTTGATCATATCATCTTCTTTTTGTTTTTGAACTGAAATGTCTGTATGGGTACCAATAATGCGCAGCGGATTGTTCAAAGCGTCACGTTGAATGATTTTTCCACGACTCAAAATCCATTTGTATTCACCAGATTTGGTCATAACGCGTTGGGCGTTTTCATAATAAGGTGTCAAGTTGTCAATGTGCGCTTGAATATCGGTAAGATATTTTTCTTTGTCCTCAGGATGAACGCGATCATCCCACAAGTTAATTGAATCGATTCGGTCGTGCTCATCAAACTCTAACATTTTCATTGATTGTGAAGAATAGAAAACTCTGTTGCTTTTAACATCTAAATCCCAAATTCCCTCCGAAGAAGCTTGTAAGGCAAACTGGAAACGCTCTTCTGACAGCTTCAGTCTGGATTCTTGTTCTTTGTATAAAGTTACATCTGTTATTTTTCCGTAGAAGCCTACAACGCCAGTATCGTCTTCTTCTACCGAAGCATATCCTTGATACCATCGGAGTCCTTTTTCCGGAAGAACCACTCTAAAATCGTGTTTCCAAGGCAAAAGGGTTCTTTTAGCCACCTGAATAGAGGTCAAAAATCCGTGAAAATCTTCAGGATGAATGCGGCTTTTGAGTACTTTAAAACCCGTTTCGTGCTTTTCTTGCTGTGATAACTCAAAATAATTAATGGCAGATTTACTCAAAAATGGAAAAATCATGTTGCCAGCAACGTCCAGATAAAAGTGAAAAATCAAATCTGGAGATAACATAAGCAGTTTCTTATGCAAACTGTCTTTTAGTTCTAGATTTTTAAATTCAGAATAGTTGTAGGTTTTCATAGAGGGATACAAATTTAGTTGGGGCCATTTTGTATGCTTATTTAGTTCGTTGGTTTAAAACAACGAGTCCAAACATAAATAAAAAAATCGATTAAAAGCCATTTTTACCGACAAAATACATTAAAAAAGTGTTTTTTAACATTTATTGTAGGTTTATACTTATTTTTTGCCTCTCGGATGGTAGCGATGCACCATCTGTGTTAAATGTTTCCGATCTAAATGCACATAAACTTCGGTTGTAGTAATTGACTCGTGACCAAGCATCATTTGAATAGATCGTAAATCGGCTCCATTTTCAAGTAAATGAGTAGCAAAAGAATGTCTGAAGGTGTGCGGACTAATGGTTTTCTGAAGTTGAATCTTCTGAGCTAAATCGCGAATAATGGTAAAAATCATAGCTCTGGTTAATTTGGAGCCACGTCGATTCAGAAATAAAATATCCTCTGAACCTTTTTTGACGGTTAAATGCGAACGGATATGATGCTTATAAATTTCGATATATCGCTGGGTGGTGTTGGCCACCGGAACAAATCGCTGCTTATTGCCTTTTCCGGTCACTTTGACAAAACCTTCTTCAAAAAAAAGATCCGAAATTCTAAGTTCAGTAAGTTCAGAAACACGTAATCCACACCCGTAAAGCGTCTCTAATATAGCCCTGTTGCGTTCTCCCTCTGGTTTGCTTAAATCAATAGCTGAGATAAGTTGATCAATTTCGTCCATTGAAAGCGTGTCGGGTAATTTGCGACCAATTCGAGGAGCTTCAATCAAGGCTAACGGATCATCAGCTCGGTAATCTTCAAATATTAAGTAAGAAAAAAAACTCTTTAACCCTGAAATAATTCTCGCTTGTGATCGCGCATTGAGTTCTTTTGAAATGTGATATATAAATTGCTGAAGTGTTTCAGGGGCAATTTGTATCGGAGAAATATCAATATTGTATTGATCTAAATAATGACAAAGCCTAAGAACATCAAATGTATAATTTTCTATGGTGTGCTCTGAAAGACCACGCTCAATCTTTAAATAGGAAGTATAACTTTTGATGTAAGTATTCCAATTCATCTAGGCAATATAAATAAAAAAAGCCTCCCAAATGAGAGGCTTGATAACTTTTGAAATTGATTGTTAGAATTTATACCCAACACCAATTAAAAAATGGCTAACCTTAACATCACCGCTCAAACCAAGTGAATATCTTGGCTCTACAAAAAATTCGTCAGTAATGTTGTAAGAAGCTCCTAAATCAAGATTGAATCTTGTTTTGTCATTGTCTGTAGACTCTAAGCTGTAATACATTGAAGGACCAGCCATCAAATTAAAGCTTTCTGCAATTTCGTACTTAGCTAAAACAGGTATGCTCAAATAAGAGAATTTGATACCATCTTTTGAAGCAGTGTGATAATTTAAACCCGGCTGTAAGACCAACTTATCCATCAAGCCAAATTCAGCAAAACCACCTACAAAAAAACCTGTTGCAGAGACAGCGCTTGCTCCGTCAGCTTTGGCTGAAATCATGTCTAACCCTGCTTTTGCACCAAAAGCCATTGAGTCACTACCGCCTTTACTTTGCGCATTGGCAAAACCAAAAGCAAAAACTGCGAGAACTGATAAAATTACTTTTTTCATGTTACTGTTATTGTTTAATATTAATAAACTAATTTAACATTTATAGACAACAAGAAGTACCAGAAAAACAAAGAGTTTTGAACAAATTTATAAACTAAAAAACCTCTCCAATGGAGAGGTTTTTACATATTGTATCTTGTTCAGATAATTAGAACTGCCAACCAATTCTGAAAGAAGGAGTGATTGAAGGAGCCAACTCAATTTTAGTTACATTGTCAGCATCTTCACCAGCTTTTGAGCTAGTAACAGCTAAACCGTAAGAAATCTCAGCTCCAAGATAGATTTTTGGCATGATGTAGTAATCAAAACCTGTAAACAAGTTAGCACCTACACCGATTTTAGTTGATTTGTCATCTAAAATAGCACCAGTATTATCTTTAGCATTTTGGCTAACGTAAGCCAAAGTACCTTCATAACCCCAGTAAGTTGACAATCTTTCAGCACCAGCCATGTGATTTTCAACACCTACTGAAGCTGCTACAGTAAATTCAGCTGCAGCATTGTCTCCATTAACATTTTTCTCACCAGAACTAACAACGTTCAAGTTACCAGCAAATCTTAATGCATTTTTGTCTGAGCTAAATTTTCTGGCTTTAACACCCAAAATTCCCCAGCTAGATGAACCAACATTTGACAAAGAGAAGATCCCTTTTCCAGTGATGTCTGGTGTCATAGTAGCTTCCATGATCCAAGTTCCAGCAGCTGGCTTGTTGAAAGTACCTGCATCGGTTTTGATCTGAGCGCTAGCAATTCCGAAAGCGAAAAGTGCTACAGTTGATAAAATAATTTTTTTCATGTTCAGTTTTGTTTAAAATTAACAGTGCAAATATAGAATAAATTGTTAACAAAAAAATTTTTAAGAGACTTTTTCGCTTGCAAGCCCTTTGTTTATAACAAAACAGCTTGTTAATCAGCCATCTACCCATCGCAAAAGTTTAAAAATAGTTTGACTTAAAGTTGTACAACCAAAATTTCATTAAAAACACGAAAGAACCAATATTCACCGAGGCTCTAGATGCATTTAACACATTTTAAAATGCATAGCTTCTCAAACACATTTTTAGGTAGTTTTAGACACTTCATCACAGCCACAGCATATGAATAGATAACTTTCAGAGTTTTCAACTTTTTTATCAACACCCTTGCTTACATATTGTTAACAACTGAATTTTAATCCTTTTAAAAGACAAAAAACAAGTTTCAATTTTGTTTCGTATAATATACTTCATGCTTTTTTTATTAATTTGTGTCACAAACTATCATCTATGAAAATCATTATCATCAATGGCCCTAACCTTAATTTATTAGGTCATCGTGAACCGGAAACCTACGGGTATGAGTCATTTGAATCATATTTTGAAAAGTTAGAAAAGAAATTTTCAAACATTGATTTATTTTATTTTCAGAGCAATATTGAAGGTGAAATTATCCACAAAATCCAAGAAGTTGGTTTTGATTATGATGGCATCATACTCAACGCTGCTGCTTACACACATACATCTGTGGGAATTGGCGATGCAGTAAAAGCCATCCAAACACCGGTAATTGAAGTTCATATTTCAAATACATATGCCCGAGAACAATTTAGACATCAATCATTTATTGCCCCCAATGCTCGAGGAATCATTATTGGCTTTGGCCTTGAAAGCTATCGTTTAGCCATTCAATCGTTTATTCATTCAATCAAATGAGAAAAATTACCTGCCTCCTATTTATATTTATTACTCTAGTCGGTTATGCCCAAATCAGCGGAAGAGTTACCGACCAAAATGGGCAGCCACTCCCAGCCGTATCAATACATATAGAAAACACCTATGCGGGAACCATTACCAATGAAAATGGCGAATATCAACTCAAAGCACCAAAACAAGGGAAATTCTTGATTGTTTATCAATATCTTGGCTACAAAACCAAAAAAGTAAAACAACTTATTGAAAAAATTGAGAAAAAAGTTGATGTGGTTCTTGAAGAAGAAAATATTGTACTTAGTACTATCGTGATTGACCCAAAAAATAATCCTGCAAACGAAATCATTCGTGCTGCCATTAAAAACAAAAAAGGCAACTCAGATGGAATAAAAGCATTCAATGCCGATTTCTATTCGCGTGGAATATTCAGAATCAAAGATGCTCCAAAAAAAATTCTAGGAAAAAAGTTTGATTCATTTGACGAAATATTAGACTCGACCCGAAGTGGTGTTTTATATTTATCTGAAACTGTTTCAAAAATCTCATATAAAAAACCTGATAAACTCAAAGAAAACATCATCGCCTCGAAAGTCAGCGGAAAAGATAACGGCTTTAGTTTTAATAGCGCAGCTTCGGCCAATTTTGATTTTTACGACAATTATGTTGAATTGGGTACAAAAGCCATTTCCCCTTTGGCAGACAATGCATTTAACTATTATAAATATAAAATAGAAGGGACATTTATTGAAAATGACCAACAAATAAACAAAATAAAAGTTACACCCAAACGCAATGCAGAACCCGTATTTGAAGGCTACCTATATATAGTAGAAGATTCATGGGCTGTTTACGCTTGTGAATTAACCACCAACGGCAAACAAATTCAAATGCCGATGATTAATTCTATGACCATCCAGCAGAATTTTAGCTACAACCAAAACAATAAAATTTGGTCCAAAAACACCCAAACGCTTGATTTTTCTGCGGGTTTCATGGGCATCAACCTCAACGGACGATTTACTTATGTTTACACCAACTATGAATTTGAGCCCAAGTTCAATCGCAAAACTTTTGCAGGTCCGGTCTTGAGCTTTTCTGCCGAATCCAACAAAAAAGACGATGCTTATTGGAACCAATTTCGTCCGGTGCCGCTTACTACTGAAGAAACGAACGACTATTTAAAAAAAGATGCATTGCAAACCAAAAAGAAATCAAAGGTGTATTTAGATTCAATTGATTCTAAAAGAAATCAATTTAAAATAGGTGATATAATTGGCGGTTATCAGTATAAAAACTCTTTTAAAAATTGGCGGATTGAATATGAAGGTTTGATCAAAGGCGTGAGTTTTAATACGGTACAAGGTTGGGATTTTTCAACGAGTTTGGGATTTTCTAAAAGCAATCCGGACAAACGAACCCGATCTGACATCAAAGCACAAATGGATTATGGTTTGGCCGAACAAAAATTCAGAGGATTTCTTAACTATTACAACAAATTTGACAATTTGCACCACAGCGAAATAATATTTTGTGGGGGTAGACAAGCTTTACAATTCAATGGCAATAATCCCATCAACAAATTTATTAATACGTTCAGCACCCTGTTTTTTGAAGATAATTACATGAAGTTGTACGAGTCTAATTTTGTTGGTGGAATTTTCAACCGCGAATGGTTCAATGGCTTTTGGCTCAAAACTGAGTTGTATTATTCCGAACGAAAACCCTTGTATAACCATACCGATTACGCAACGGTTAATGTAGACGATAAAACGTATACCTCAAACAATCCGCTGGCGCCGGATTTAGAAAATTCAGCGGCCATTGTTAAACACAATTTAGTCAAGGCAAGATTCGGAGCCAAATGCAACTTTGGCCAAGAATACTGGTTGCGCCCGGACGGAAAATACAATTTGCCAAACGATAAATATCCAACCCTGCAAATGAACTTTGAAAAGGGTTTTGCGGGCAATGAAAATATCTACAACTACGATCACCTGAGCACACAAATTACCTATAACCGAACCCTGGGCAACAAAGGAAACCTATCTATGCGCGCCAATGCCGGAAAATTCTATCACGCCCAAAACATCTCATTTGTAGATTATAAACATTTCAATGGCAATCGTACTTATGTCGGTACCGAAGATCAATACCTGAACCGATTCAATTTGTTACCTTATTATATTGCCAGTACCAACGATGCCTATTTTGAATTTCATGCCGAGCACAGTGACAATGGTTATATCACCAACAAGCTTCCGCTGATTAATTTGCTGCATTCAACTTTGGTTGTGGGCTATCACAATTTGTCTATTCCGAAACGCAGTCCTTACCACGAGTATACCGTTGGGCTAGATCAGTTGGGTTTTGGTAAATTTAAAATCTTTCGCTTAGATTATATTCACTCGTATCAAAGCGGTCATCAAGAAGATGGCGTAATATTCGGGCTAAAAATTCTGGATGCTTTTAATTAACCTTCGTGCGGTTCAATGTGAATGAGCACATGTCCCAACTGTGGAATTTGTTGCCGCAAAGTATCTTTGAGTAAGTGTGCAATATCATGGCCTTCTTTGACCGATATATGTGCGTTGACCACAGCGTGCAAATCAACATGATATTTCATACCTGCTTTTCGGATGAAGCATTTTTCGGTATCCATTACCCCTTCAACCGTTAATGAAACGCGACGTATTTCGTCAATTAAATCATCATACACATGCTCGTCCATAATCTCACCCAAAGCCGGACGGAAAATCAAATAGCTGTTGTACATGATAAAACCCGAAGCAAACAAAGCTGCCCAATCATCGGCGGCTTCATAACCAGGGCCTAAAAAAAGGGCCATTGAAATTCCTATAAAAGCAGCTACAGATGTAATGGCATCGCTGCGGTGGTGCCAAGCATCGGCTTCAAGTGCAGAACTGTTGGTTTCTTTGCTGCGTTTGAGCACCAATCGATAAGAGTATTCTTTCCAGATGATGATGATGCCCAAAATAACCAAGGTCCATTTTTCAGGAAGACGGTGCGGGGTTTGAATATTAATGATGCTTTCATAGGCAATCACCGTAGCAGTGGTAATCAAAAAAACCACCACCAAAAAAGTAATGAGCGGTTCTGCTCTTCCGTGTCCGTAGGGATGGTTGTCGTCTGCAGGTTTGTTGGCGTATTTGATTCCGAACAAAACCAACAAGGATGAAAAAACATCGGTTGTTGATTCTAAAGCATCGGCAATAAGTGCATATGAGTTTCCGAGAAAACCAGCCAAACCTTTGACTATTGCTAAAGCCAAGTTTCCAAATATGCTGAAATACGTGGCTTTAACTGCGGTTTGCTCGTGATTCATAGTTACAATTATACGCGAACAATGTTGGCGCCGAGTGCTCTGAGTCGTTCATCAATGCGTTCGTAACCGCGGTCAATTTGTTCGATGTTTTGAATGGTGCTCGTTCCTTTGGCAGAAAGTGCTGCAATGAGCAACGAGATACCAGCACGAATATCTGGTGAGGACATGGTAGTAGCTTTGAGTTGCGATTTAAAATCGTGCCCCATCACTACCGCACGGTGCGGATCGCACAACATGATTTTTGCGCCCATATCAATGAGTTTGTCTACAAAGAACAAGCGACTTTCAAACATTTTTTGATGAATGAGTACATCGCCATTGGCCTGAGTAGCCACTACCAAAACAATACTCAATAAATCTGGCGTAAAGCCCGGCCAAGGGGCATCGGCAATGGTTAAAATTGAACCGTCAATATCAGTTTTGATTTGATAAGTTTCATGGGTTGGAATGAATATGTCATCTCCGCGACGCTCTATGGTTATACCTAGTTTTCTGAACACGCTCGGAATCACACCTAAGTTATCCCAGCTAACGTCTTTAATGGTAATCTCACTACGGGTCATGGCGGCGAGTCCGATCCAACTGCCAATTTCAATCATATCAGGCAAAATGGTATGCGTACATCCGCCCAATGATGCAACGCCTTCAATAGTGAGTAAATTAGAACCCACCCCGTGAATTTTGGCGCCCATTGAGTTGAGCATTTTACACAATTGTTGCAAATATGGTTCGCAAGCTGCGTTGTAAATGGTGGTGGTTCCTTTAGCCAAAACCGCTGCCATCACCACGTTAGCAGTTCCGGTAACCGATGCTTCATCGAGCAACATATAAGCTCCGGTTAGTCCGTCAGGCGCTTCAACACCATAAAAGTGATCTTCGCGATTGTACCGGAATTTAGCGCCTAAATTGATAAATCCTTCAAAATGGGTATCTAAACGACGACGACCAATTTTATCACCGCCCGGTTTTGGGATATAGCCTTTTCCGTAGCGAGCCAAAAGCGGCCCAACAATCATAATCGAACCACGTAGTGAACCGCCTTCTTTTTTAAAAGCCTCGGTTTCAAGATAACCTACATTAACTTCGTCTGACTGAAACGTAATGGAACCTTGCCCATTGCGCTGAATTTTTACACCCAAATTACCTAGTAAAGTAATGAGTTTGTTGACATCAATGATGTCGGGTATATTGTTGATGGTTACTTTTTCGGGAGTCAACAAAACGGCACACAATATTTGCAATGCTTCGTTTTTAGCACCTTGCGGTTTTACTTCTCCTTTGAGACGAATGCCTCCTTCAATTTTAAATGTTCCCATAAATCAATTCCTTTTCCTGACTTTACTTTTGGATGTTATTTTGGTTGTTGTTCTTTTTAGGAAAGATTTTCCCTTTTTTGTTTTTGTTGTGCATCTTGCCGTTGTTGTTAGACATGCTTTTGTTCGATGCTTTCTTGTTGGTGCGCATCAAATCGGTTGTGTTCACCAGTTCTTCGTCGCCTTGCATCAAGTTGATTTTTCCGTCTGATAGCTCATACAAATGCTCAAAAATAACGTCGTCTTTAACGGTATCTTTGTTCCAACTCAAAAAACTTTTTTTCATGTGGTTGGCAATCACTTTGATCAGCGCACTTTTGAGTTCACCTTCTTCCCAACTGTTGGCCACATCAATCATGTATTTGATGTTGTTGCCATAAAAACGATACTTGGGAAAATTTTGCGGATAAGGCAGCGGATCGGGCTTGAGTTGCAGAACCTCACGCGATGGAATTGGATAAGGCGAATCTACGTCCAGTTTAAAATCAGACATGATAAAAATCTGATCCCACAATTTGTGTTGAAAATCTGGCACATCGCGCAAATGAGGGTTCAAACTGCCCATGACTTGAATGATGTAGCGAGCCAATTTGTTGCGCTCTTCGCGGTCTTGAATTTCAACAGCCTGATCAATGAGTTTGTGCAAATGACGTCCGTATTCGGGAATAATCAAATGCTTGCGCTCTGAATTGTACTCCAGATTAAAAACCACGTCGTTGGCGTTTTCTTTGATGTATTTTGAATGCATATTTATAGCGAAATAATACCCTCAACCACTGATACTTCTTGATATTTGCTGATGATTTCGTCAGAATCTTTCATGGTCACATCAATAGAAATACTGGTGAATTTTCCGGTTTTGGATTTGGTCGTTTTGATTACGGCACCCATACAATCAAAAGCATCTTCTACTTGCTTGATTTTAGAGGGGTCAGTAGGCACAATAAACTTGAACAGGTATTCGGCAGGCCAAACAGGATTGTTCAAGTCTAATTCTACTTTGAGGCGTTCGTAGAATTCTTGGGTTTTGTTATCCATTTTTTTGTATAAAATAAGGGCAAATATAGGGCATTGATTTAAGATTTTTAGACTTGCCGGCTAGGTTTTTTGTGTTGGACTTTTTTTTATGCTTATTGATTTTTTTAATTCTAGATTTGTTTGAGTAGATTTGCGGCTTATTTCAAAATCAGTGGCTCAAGAAATCATCGTGCTCATTGGTGGTCCGGGAACCGGAAAAACCACCATCATCGACGGACTCAAAGCAAAAGGATACTGTTGTTATCCAGAGATTTCGCGCGAGATTACTCTGGAAGCCAAAAAACAAGGCATCGAACAATTATTCCTTGAAAAACCACTTTTGTTTAGTGAATTGTTGCTTGAAGGCCGAAAAAAACAACACCAAAACGCCCTCAACGAGCCGCATAACCGGGTTTTTATTGACCGCGGCATTCCGGATATTTTAGCCTATATGCACTACATTGGCGACAGTTATCCTTCTTTTTTTGACATGGCTTGTCGCGAACACAAATACCACAAAATTTTCATTTTACCACCTTGGGAAGAGATTTACGAATCAGATGCCGAGCGTTATGAAAACTACGAGCAGGCCAAACTCATCTACAATCATTTAGTAGAAACGTATTCGTATTATGGCTACGAGTTGACCGAAGTTCCGAAAGATTCGGTTGAAAAACGCATTGAATTTATTCTGAATTCACTTGACTAATGGTTTCTGGGCGCGTACCTAAAATAGTTATCTTTACGTACGTGTTTATAAAATCCATTCATCATGCTTAACGCCATACAAATACTCCAAAAACACTGGAAACACGATTGTTTTCGAGAACCGCAAGAACAAATTATTCAAAGTGTTCTTGCCGGAAATGATACTTTTGCTTTGATGCCTACCGGCGGTGGAAAATCAATTTGTTTTCAGATTCCGGCCCTCATGCAACCCGGATTGGCCTTGGTTATTTCTCCGCTTGTTGCTCTGATGAAAGATCAGGTTGAAAACCTTCAAAAGCGCGACATCAAAGCCATCTCAATCAGCGGTGGGTTACATACGGATGAAATTTCTGACTTGCTGGATAATTGCCAGTTTGGAAACTACAAATTCTTATACATATCGCCTGAACGTTTGCAGTCAGATTGGATTTTAGAGCGCATCAAAAACTTGCGCATCAACCTCATCGCTATTGACGAGGCGCATTGTATTTCACAATGGGGACATGATTTTCGTCCGGCATACCTAAAAATTTCAATACTCAAAACACTGTTCCCGAAAGTTCCTTTTGTTGCATTAACGGCCTCAGCCACCTCTCGAGTGCAGGAAGATATAATTACACAGCTCAAATTAAATCAGCCTGCGGTTTTTAAAAAATCATTTGCCCGACAGAACTTGGCTTATATGGTGTATAAAACCGAAGACAAGTTGTTTATGCTCGGACAAATCCTCAAAAAAAATCCAGAGCCTTCCATTGTATATGTAAGAAATAGAAAATCTTGTGTTGACTTGGCTTCACAACTAACAGCCATGGGCTATACAGCGGTGTATTATCACGGAGGTTTATCGCGCAAAGATAAAGAACACAACATGAATTGCTGGATGGATGAATCAGCTCAAGTCATGGTAGCCACGAATGCTTTTGGTATGGGTATAGACAAGGCGAATGTTAAAACGGTGGTACATATTCAGTTGCCCGAGAATTTAGAAAACTACTATCAAGAGGCAGGGCGTGCCGGAAGAAACAACCACAAAGCATTTGCTGTTTTGTTGACTTCGGCTTCTGACGCGGAGCAGGCCATGCAACAATTTCAAGCCTTTTTGCCGGATAAAAAGTTTCTGTTGCAAGTATACCTCAAGTTGTGCAGCTATTTTCAGATTGCTTATGGCGAAGGAATTAACGAGGAGTTTTCCTTTAGTTTGAATACTTTTTGCAGCAAATATAATTTTCCGATTCTCAAGACGTATCAGGCTTTACAATTTTTAGATCGACAAGGAGTAATAGGGTTAAACCAGGAATTTTCAGAGAAAATCACTTTGCAATTTTTAATCGAATCGCGCGAAGTTATTCGATATATGAGCTTACATCCGGCTGATGAAGAAATTTTGTTGACTATTTTGCGCACTTATCCGGGTGTTTATGATTTACCTACGGTTATAAATCCGGTTTTAGTGTCTAAAAAATCAGGAAAACCCGAAGAGCAAATCCATGCCTTGCTGCACAAATTACACGAGCGAGCAATGATTAGTTTGATGGCTAAAAGCAATGATACACAACTAGTTTTTAACGAAATTCGCGAAGATGAGAAAACAATTCATCGCGTGAGTCGATTTTTAGAAGCGCAAAACCAAAGAAAAAAAGAACAACTTGAAGCGGTTGTGTCCTACGCGTCGCATCATCAGCAATGCAAAAGCCGACAATTACTGGAATACTTTGGCGAAAAAACATCTGAAGACTGCGGTATTTGCTCATATTGCATCGATCAAAAAAAAGACAAAATCAACACAGCCAGTATCACTCAAGCCATTCTGGAATTACTCAAAAAAGAAGATTTATCTTCAAGAGAATTGCAAACCCAACTGGGTTATGAGTCAAACGATGTTATCTTTGCCCTGCAAACACTGTTGGAGCATGAAGTAATTTTATTGCAAAACAACGGTCAATATACCTTATTATAATGAAGCCTTTAAAAATTGTATTCATGGGCACTCCAGAATTTGCCGTGGGCATACTGGACGCCATCTGTAAAAATAATTACGAAGTTGTGGGCGTGATTACAGCTCCTGACAAACCTGCCGGTCGAGGTCAAAAAATAAAATACTCGGCCGTTAAAGAATATGCGCTCGAGCATGGATTAAAACTGTTGCAGCCCACAAATTTAAAAGACGAAAGTTTTTTGGAAGAACTCAAAAGTCTGGAAGCCAATTTGCAAGTAGTAGTTGCTTTTAGAATGTTGCCCAAAGCAGTTTGGGAGCTACCTGAATACGGAACATTTAATTTGCATGCATCGCTCCTGCCCGATTATCGCGGGGCGGCTCCGATTAATTGGGCAATCATCAATGGAGAAAAACAAACCGGTGTGACTACTTTTTTTATTGATGATAAAATTGACACAGGCGCTATGATTTTAAGCCGAAGTACTGAAATTAAACCAAAAGAAAATGCCGGACAGTTACACGATCGATTGATGGAAATTGGCAAACAAGCCGTTTTAGATACTTTGGATTTGATTGGCCAAGGAAATGTTTCCACAACGATTCAGTCTGAAAACACTGAACTCAAAACAGCCTATAAACTCAACCGCGAGAATTGTAAAATTGATTGGCATGCCTCAGGCGAAATCATTTATAATTTAATTCGTGGTTTGTGTCCATATCCGGCAGCTTGGTGCTTTTTGTCTGATGCCAGTCAAGAATGGAACATCAAAATTTACGAGGCTGAATTCATTCCAGAAACACATACTTATAATATAGGTGATATTCAGACTTCTAAGAAGAGCATGCAAGTTGCTGTTCAAAATGGCTGGATGAATATTTTGAGTCTACAATTACCCGGAAAAAAAAGAATGGTCATCTCAGAGCTGCTCAACGGTGTTTCATTCTCAGAAAAGGCACGTGCTTACTAGGCTTAGAGCAGAAATACGCACAAAAAAAGACTGCTTTATCAACAAATAGCCTGATTTATCAACAAAAAAGCCGAAATCAGCCGAAATCTCTTGCGTGGTAAGGATTTCCTACTAAATTTGTTTCACTTATAACTTAATGTTTAACCAACAATTAATAACTATTATTATGAACAAATCAGAATTAATCGATGCAATTGCTGCTGACGCAGGAATTACTAAAGCAGCTGCTAAATTGGCTTTGGAATCATTCTTGAACAACGTAGGTGGTACCTTGAAAAAAGGCGGAAGAGTTTCTTTGGTAGGTTTCGGATCATGGTCAGTATCTAAAAGAGCTGCTAGAGAAGGAAGAAACCCACAAACTGGAAAAACCATCAAAATCGCTGCTAAGAATGTAGTAAAATTCAAAGCTGGTGCTGAATTAGAAGGTTCTGTAAACTAATAAAAGTTTATAAAATATAAAGAAAAGTCTCCTAATTGGGGACTTTTTTTTTGAATTTCCGCTCGATATATTTGTTTATATCAAACTTTTATTCTTAATTTTAGGTAAAATTGCGATTCAGATGATATCAGAAAAATTACAAAAAGGCCAATTGCTCATTGCAGAACCTTCGATAATTGGAGATTTATCATTCAATCGTTCAGTCATACTACTCGCCGACCATAACCAAGACGGATCCGTCGGATTCATCATCAACAAGCCGCTTAAATACACCATCAACGATTTGGTTCCAGATGTTGAAGCTAATTTTAAAATCTACAACGGCGGTCCGGTTGAGCAAGACAATCTGTATTTTATTCACAATATCCCTGACTTAATAACCGACAGTGTTGAAATATCCAATGGTATTTTTTGGGGTGGAAATTTTGATTTAACCAAAGAATTAATCAATACCGGAAAAATCAAAAAAGACAACATTCGTTTCTTTTTAGGCTATACTGGTTGGAGTCCACAGCAATTAGAACATGAAATGAAATCTAATTCATGGATATTGACAGAAAATCTGTATAAAAACAAAATTATCGGCAAATCAAGTACTGATTTTTGGAAAGAAAAAATTCTAGAAATCGGTGGCGATTATGTGATTTGGTCTAATGCACCCGAGAATCCCATTCTCAACTAAGCTACAATATACTCATTGATTAATTCTGTAAGTTGTACAGATAAGTTGGCAGTAAATTTCTTTTTACGGTATTGACTAACGGGTTGAATTCCATGAATGACATTGGTAATAAACAGTTCATCGGCGTTTTGTAAATCAAAAGGTGAAATGATTTCTTCACTCACTTGAATCCCATCAATTTTTGAAGCTAGCTGCAATACATTTTTGCGCATAATACCATTCAAACAGCCCTCAGAAATAGGAGGCGTACTAAGTTTGTGTCCGCGGACGATGAATAAATTCCCATTAATTGCCTCAACGATATTTTTATCATCATTCATTAAAAGACAATTTTGATAACCATTTTCACGTGCAAAAATACCGGCAGTTACATGAATCATTTTCCCGGTAGTTTTAATTGTTGAAAGTAAATTTTTGGCCAAGTAAAAGTCTTTATACAATTCTATTTCATAAGCTTCTTCAGCGCATTTATAAAATTTTTCGTTTAAAGGTTGGGCTTGAATTACATATTGAACGCAGGATTGATTAGGGGTGTAATAACCCTGACTGTCTCGATAAAAAGTGATCCGCACCCGCGCTGCATTGGCACAATGATTTGATTGAGCTGTTTTAATAACTTCAGCTTCAAAATATTCCATCGTAAAATTCATCGGAATTTCCATTCTGACAATCCGCATGGACGCCATTAATCTGAAATAGTGATCTTCTAAAAAGAGTACTTTGTGATTTATAATTTTAAGCGTATCAAAAATACCGTCGCCATAAAGAAAACTCCTGTTATTTGTCCAATTATTTTGAACAGCTGATGTTAATTCTCCGTTGAGATTAATCATAAAAAAAGCCCTAAAATTTAGGGCAAATATAAGGTTAAATCAGTAGTAATTTATACCGAACCAATCACATGTTTTAAATCAGAAATTTGATTTTCCCAAAGTAATCTGGCTTCGTCTAATTCATCGTTTTTGGCAAAATCAATAATCATCAGTGAAACATCTTTGGTAATTTCATCTTCGAGTATTCTGAGTTCAAAAAAGTAATCTGTATCTCTTTTTTGCTCATCAATCCAACGAAATTTAATTTTTTCGCCCGTTTTTTTTGAGGATACTCTTGCGTACTCTTCCGTATCATCCCATATAAAGGTAAAGTACTCACCTCGTGAATTCACATTATCAGCAAACCACTCTGACAAACCAGAAGGTGTTGATATATACTGATATAACAATTGCGGAGATGAATTGATGGGAAACTCTAGTTCGTATTTTGTCTTTACTTCCATGGTTTTGAGACCTATTTTTGGTGAAATATATAGAATAATAGCGCAATATAAAAGCAATTTTATAAATAATTTTTTTTCGAAAGATTAATTTGCAACCTATGATATAAGTTATATATTTGCAGCCGCATTCAGGGATGCAACGAATCACGGCGAGGTAGCTCAGTTGGTTAGAGCGCAGGATTCATAACCCTGAGGTCACGGGTTCAACTCCCGTCCTCGCTACAAAATATTTTAAAGCCTTAAGCAGAATTGTTTAGGGCTTTTCTTTTTTTATAATTCCGATTTGATTTCATCGATTCACGTATCTTCTTCTTAATCAACTTATTTTAAAACACACAATACTGCATTTGGTCTATAATTCAAAAGTGTAATTTGATTAAATATTGTAATCTTTTACTTAAAAAAACAACAAAAAAGTGCATTTCATCGATTTTTTATGCATTTTATCGACAAAAAATTTTGTCAATTTAAAAACACCATCTACTTTTGACTCGTTAAAAAGTTATTAACCTATATAATCACTTTTCGGGGGAAAAAGAATTATGGAAACAACTACTTTAAATAGAAAAAAATACATATCGCTGTTCATAAGCTTGTTCTTATTGACCATAGGATATGCACAGACATCTCAAACCTTCAACAGTTCTGGCAACTTCAAAGTCCCAGCCGGAGTAACTTCAATCACTGTAGAACTATGGGGTGCTGGTGCTGGAGGTGCTTCAGGAAGCAATGCTGCAGGTGGCGGTGGCGGTGGCGCATATACTCGTGCCATCCTCTCAGTCACACCCGGTAGCACTATACCTGTGACTGTTGGAACAGGTGGAACTGCGGGCAATGCCGGCCAAAACTCGTCCATCATGAGTGTTATAGCCAATGGTGGCTCAGCCGGAAGCGGAAGAACTGGTGGTAGCGGAGGAGCTGCTTCTACCATTATTGCTCCTGTAACTGCATCATTTGCAGGGGGCAATGGAGGTAATGCAAGAAATTCTACAAGCGGCGGTAACAACGAAGCTGGTGGCGGTGGTGGTGCCTCGGCAACAACTTCAGCATCTGGAGGAAACGGCAATAATGGAGCAAACAACAATAACTCATTGACAACTGGCGGTTTTGGAACTGGTAACGGAGGTGGCGGTGCTGCTACAGACGGAAATCCAGACGCTACTGCCGGTAACAGCCCAGGCGGTGGTGGTGGTGGACGAGGAGAAGGCAGTTCAAGCAGTAAGTCAGGAGCTGATGGACGCGTTTCAATTTCATGGATTTGTCCAACCTATTCGCTGACAGCTGCAACAACCGCAACTGGTCCATTCTGCGGAAGCTCTTCTTCAACGGTGACCATCAAATCATCAACCATGCCTAGTGGAACATACAACATTACATACAACCTAACCGGAGCAACTGTAGCAACTGGTACAATTGCAACAGTAACTTTCACAGCTGGAAGTCCTGGAACAGCAACCTTTACAACTACTGCATTAAATCCAGGAATAACAACATTAACCATAACATCTATCAATTCTGAATCTGCATGTGCACTATCGGCTTCAAGTAACAACACCGTAGACATTACTGTTAACTCAACACCTACGGCTTCAGCAGGAGGTGCTCTTTTTACTTGTTCAAATTCGGGTGCTGTAAATATTAGTACAGGTTCTTCTGCAACAAACTACAATTCTATTCAATGGTCATCAAGCGGAACGGGAACTTTTTTCAATGCCGATGACTTAAGCACATGTACTTATACACCTTCGCCTGCTGATATAGCAGCGGGAAGTGTAACCCTAACATTAACTGCTTTTGGAAATACTCCTTGCGGAAACGCAACTTCAACCAAAACACTCACCATCAGAAGAGCTGCAAGTGCAAATGCCGGAACAGCTATTAATACTTGCTATAACTCAGGTGCCGTAAGCATTACGGCAGGTTCATCAGCTAGTAATTACAGTTCCATTTTGTGGTCTTCAAGCGGAACTGGAACTTTTGTGAATGCAACTTCATTGACCACTTGCACTTACAACCCAAGTGCGGCTGATATTGCGGCTGGTTCTGTAACCTTGACTTTAACTGCCAACGGTAATACTCCATGCAGCAATGTCACTTCAACCAAAACACTCACCATACAGCCTGGGCCAACCGCTAATGCAGGAACCAATTTGAGCACTTGCAACACCGGTGCGGCTGTAAATATTACAGCAGGTTCATCAGCCAGCAATTATAGTTCTATTCAATGGACCGCCAGTGGTTTGGGTGCAATTGCTAATGCAAACTCGTTAACAACTTGTACCTATACGCCAACTTTGGCTGATATTCTTTTAGGCAGCGTAACGTTAACCTTAACAGCTACAGGCAATGCTCCGTGTGGAGGCACTGCAGTATCAACCAAAACACTAACCATTTACGCGCCTTCAACTGCCAATGCCGGAACCAATGTGACCATTTGTGCTACAACAGCAACCACCAATATCACAGCAGGTTCTAGTGCAACCAATTACACTTCTGTTTTGTGGACATCAAGCGGAACAGGATCGTTTGCCAATGCCAATAACTTATCAACTTGTACTTATACACCAAGTGCGGCAGACAAAGCAGCAGGAAGTGTTACGATAACATTAACTGCTTCAAATCCTGGATGTGCCAATGCAACTTCAACCAAAACGCTTTTTATAACAGCAGCACCAACTGCCATAGCCGGTTCAACTATATACACATGTTCAACCACAGGTGCCGTGAATATTACCGCAGGAGCCAGTGCTACAAATTACACCTCGATTCAATGGACCTCAAGCGGTTCGGGTACATTTGCTAATGCAAACTCTTTAACTAACTGTACCTACAACCCAAGTGCGGCCGATATAACAGCAGGAAGTGTTACATTAACCTTAACTGCCATCGCCAACAGTCCATGTAGCAATACAACATCAACTAAAACGCTGAATATCAGCAGAGCGATGACAGCAGTAGCAGGAAGTAACTTATCGATGTGTGCTGCAGCAGGTTCTGTAAATATCATTCCGGGCTCAAGTGCTACAAATCAAAATTCAATCTTATGGTCATCTAGCGGAACCGGAACATTTAGTAATCCAAACAACATTACCACTTGTACTTATACGCCAAGTGCAGCTGATATTGCTGCAGGTAGTGTGGTTATTACTTTGTCTGCTTTAAACGCAGGTTGTCCTCCTGTTTCATCAACCAAAACATTAACTATTTACAGTACTCCAACAGTAAGTGCAGGACCAGCCATGAGTACTTGTTCTTCAACAGGTGCTGTAAATATTACATCAGGTTCAAGTGCTACCAACCAAGCCAGCGTTTTATGGACCTCAAGCGGAACAGGAACTTTTGCTAATGCCAATTCACTCACGAACTGTACTTATACTCCAAGTGCGGCTGATATTGCTGCAGGAAATGTAACATTGACTTTAACTGCTTTTGGTAATGCTCCCTGTGGCAACGCTAGTGCAACCAAAACGCTCACCATAAATGCTGCCGTTTCTGTTACCGGAACAACGCCCGGAAGCAGAACAGGAACAGGTACCATAATTTTAGGAGCCACAGCTTCAGGAGGAACGCTAAATTGGTATGCTGCGGCTACAGGCGGTAGTTCATTAGGAACTGGAACCAGTTTTACCACACCAGTCATCTCTACTACAACTACTTTTTATGTTGAGGCCGTAAACGGAGCTTGTGCTTCAACACCAAGAACAGCAGTAGTTGCTACTGTTAACTACCCTGAAATTGATATTCTGGGGAATGCAACTTCTATTGTTGATGGAGACGTAACACCAACTACTGCCGATTGGACAGACTTTGGTTCAGCTACCAACACAAGAACCTTCACCATCAGAAATACAGGTACTGCTTTATTAACTATTGGAACCATCAACATTACCGGAACCAATGCAAGCGAATTCAGTGTAACAACACCACCAAGCGCTACCGTAGCCATTGGTGCATCAACTACTTTTACAGTTACTTTTGCGCCAACAGCAGTTGGACTCAGAACTGCAAATATTTCTATTGACAATAACGACACCAACGAAAACCCATATGATTTCAACATCCAAGGAACAGGTGTAGAACAAGAAATTGATATTCAAGGTAACGGAGTTACTATTGTTGACGGCGACAGCACACCATCAACTGCAGATTGGACAGACTTTAGCAACGTGGCCGGTACCAGAACATATACTATTCGCAACTTAGGAAATATAGAGTTAAGCGTAGGAACCGTTACAATAGGTGGTGCAAATGCTTCTGACTTTACAGTAACTACTCCTCCGGCTGCCACGGTGCCTGCTTTTGGAACAACTACTTTTGTGGTTAGTTTCTCTCCAACAGCCATCAATACCAGAACAGCCACCATTAGTTTGGACAATAATGACAGTACTGAAAACCCGTACAATTATTCCATCCAAGGCTTTGGTATTGTTCCTGAGATTGATATTCAAGGAAACACTACTTCTATTACTGACGGTGACGCTTCACCAAGTACAACTGATTGGACAGATTTTGGTTCGTCAGCCAACACCAGAACGTTCACCATCTTCAACAATGGTAATATAGCTCTTACTTTAGGTGCCTATACCATAGGTGGAGCCAACGCAGCTGAATTTACCGTAACAACGCCACCTGCGGCGACTGTAGCGGCCTTCAGCAGCACCACTTTTACGATTACTTTTGCACCAACAGCTGTAGGTGTCAGAACCGCAACGTTCTCAATCGTAAATAATGACAGCACCGAAAATCCTTATAATTTTAGTATTCAAGGAACCGGAACTACCAGAGAAATTGATGTGCAAGGTCTTAGTTTGTCAATCTCTGACGGTGATACAGTAACCTCTATCTCTGACGGAACTGACTTTGGCCCCGCGGATATCAATTTAGGAACCGTTACACGTACCTTTACCATTTTAAACACCGGATCTATTCCGCTTACCATTTCAAATCCAACCATTTCAGGCGTTAATGCTGCTGAATTCAGCATCAGTGCCAATCCGGGAACCTTAACCATTGGTGCGGGTGCAAGTACAACTTTCCAGGTAACGTTCAATCCGAGTGCGGTCTTTACGCGTGTGGCGCAAATCAATATTGTCAACAACGACAGCGATGAAAACCCCTACAACTTTGCCATACAAGGAACCGGTTTGCTGGATAACGACGGAGACGGAATTGAAAACAATACCGATCAAGACGACGACAACGACGGTATTATAGATACAGTAGAATGCGGAACTTGCGTGAGTGACCCGTTCATCAACGGAGGTTTTGAAACTCCTGCAATTGCTGCTGCTTCATACGCAATCCTTCCTACAGCAAGTGTTTCAGGTTGGCAAACCAGTGCTGAGAACTTTATTGAAATTTGGAGTTCAGGTTTCAGCAGCGGTAGCGGCGGTCCGGTTCCGGCAGCCGAAGGCAATCAGTTTGCCGAGCTCAATGCCAACGTTCCGGGTATATTGTACCAAACGTTTTGTTTGAATGCAGCTGGTGGAACCATCTTTTGGTCTATCAAACACCGCGGACGTTCAGGAACTGATACTGCTTACGTAAAATTCGGAGACAACTTGGCCAATGCTATAGCCTCTGCCCCAATTGTTACCATGGTAGACGGAAACACCGCTTGGGGTTCATACTCCGGTTCATACACTATTCCGGTAGGACAAACCAACATTGTACTTACATTCCAAGCAGGACCAACCGCTTCAGGTAGTGCCTCAGTAGGTAACTTTATAGATGATATTCAAATCATCATCAATCAAAACTGTGTAGATACCGATGGTGACACTGTGGCTGATATTTTAGATGTAGATTCAGATAACGACGGAATTACAGATATTGAAGAAGCCGGCTTTAAAGCCTATAGCAACCAAACCGGTACCATGGACAAAACCAATGCCGCTAACTGGGTAGACGCCAATGCCAACGGAATCAATGATTATATTGACTCAAGAATTGCTGCAAGTACTTATGTTGTTCCTGATACCGACGCAGATGGTGTATACAACCACTTAGATTTAGACAGTGATAACGACTCATTATTTGATGTTGATGAATCTGGTTTGCTTAATGGCGACGGTGATATCAACGGTGATGGAAGAGGCGATGGAGCTGACTCTGAAGGAGATGGTATGCTCAACTTATATGACAATTCAACCAATTTTGGAGTGGTGGGCAGAGCCTATGCACAAGATAGTGACTCAAACGGCACACCTGACTATATGCAATTGGACTCAAATGACGATGGTGTTAACGATATTCAAACCGGTTTATATGCAAGCTTCGACACCAATGGTGACGGTAAAATTGACGGAACCGGAGATACAGACAGAGATGGTATCTTGGATGTATTTGATACCAATGATGCGCAAAGAGGTTCTCCTAGAGATTTGAACAGAAAGCTCTATTTAGATTTTGACGGACGAAACGATTATGCTGAAAACGTTGCTCTATTGGGTGGATTGTCGAACGCAACCTTAATGGCTTGGATTGACTTAAACTCAGCATTCAGCGCAACCGGAACCGTAGTGGGTCAAGACAGATTCCACATCAAAGTTTCAAGTGCAAGAACATTGCAGGCGGTGGTCAACGGAACTACTTTAACTTTCGGAACACCACTCAACAAATCACAATGGTATCATGTAGCTGCTACTTATGGCGGTGGTACCCTTAGCCTGTATTTGAACGGAAAATTAGTAGCCTCACAAGCTTTAACGGGTAACATTGCTGCCGATGCAAGTAAGCTTACTTTAGGCAAAGATCCGTTGACCAGTACCAACTATTTCAAAGGTAAAATTGACGAAGTACGTGTGTTCAATACAGCATTAACTGCTTTGCAAGTACAAAGAATGGTATATCAAGAAATTCAAAACTCATCTTCACAAGTTCGCGGTATGATTGTACCGAAAGATGTAGGTTCGCTTCCATTTGCCAATGTCTTGAGATATTACAGAATGGACGCTTACAAAGATGATATTGTAGATGATTTAACTACTGCTTCTATTGACACCGGAACGGGTATGAAAATGTACAACCACAAAGCAATTGCGGTTCAAGAAGCGCCAATGCCGTTTACAACCATCAGAACCGGAACTTTTGCAACAGCCATCAATGATGCTACAAAAGACATCAGAGGTTTGGATGTATTAGATTATGACTATGCCATTATTCAAGCAAGACACAATATTACCGAAACTGCCAATAGCACACATATGGGCTTATTTGTTGACCCGGGGGTAACGGTAACCATGAACAACGATACCAAAATTCAAAACGATTGGTATTTGAAACTTGACGGAAAAATTGATTTGCAAGGTAAATCGCAATTGGTACAAACCACCAATTCTGATTTAGATGTTACCAGTGCAGGTTCAATCGAAAGAGATCAGCAAGGTCAATCAAACAAATACAATTACAACTATTGGTGTTCACCGGTAGGCGCTATGAATACTACCTCAAACAACAATGCCTATACCGTGGCGGGTGTTCTTAGAGATGGAACCAATCCGAACAGTATTCAAAACATCAATTGGACCACCGGATATGATGGTGCCGCAACAACTCCAATTACCTTGAGTAGTTACTGGATTTTCAAATTCCAAAACTTAACTCCACAGTATGCAAATTGGTCAGCAGTGGGTCAAAGCGGTTCCTTATTGGCGGCTCAAGGATTCACCCTGAAAGGAAGCAATGCCGGAACCAGCTCGCAAAACTACACCTTTGTAGGTAAACCCAACAATGGTACCATCACTACTGCCATTGCTCCGGGCAACCTCAACTTGTGTGGCAATCCGTATGCTTCTGCACTTGATGCCAACGCATTCTTAACAGACAACAGTGCTGTAACTACCGGAACCATTTATTTCTGGGAGCATTTCAGCAGCAACAGTTCACACAACTTGTTAGATTATCAAGGCGGTTATTCGGCGCGCAACTTGGTCGGAGGAACTCCACCGGTAGCTCCGGTTGGCATCAGCGGACAAGGTTCAAGTTCGAGAATTCCGAACAGATTTATACCGGTAGGACAAGGTTTCTTGGTGTATGCCAACGCAACCGGAGGCAGCATCACTTTCAGCAACAGTCAAAGAGCTTTTGTCAAAGAAGACGGAGCAACATCAAACTTTATGTTCCGTCAAAACAGCAGTCTAACTTCGGCAGACAGAACCTTTGACAACCGTGAAGATTCATTTGCAGGCAACGATGGCTTTGGAAGAATTCGAATAGGATTTGACTCTGCCAACAACTACCACAGACAAATTCTTATGGGCTTCATGGATAATTTAGCCACCGATGGATTTGATCCGGGCTATGATGCGCCGCAAATTGACACACAACCAAATGATTTGTATTTCAAATTGGGTACAAGCAACTTGGTAATTCAAGGTGTGGGCAGCTTTGACATCAATAAAATTTATCCGTTGTCACTCAAAAACGGAATGAATGGTGACATCAGGTTTACTCTAGACGGTGTTGAAAACATGGATGCCTCACAAAACATCTACATTCATGACAATGTAACCGGATTGTATCACAACATCAAAAACCAACCATTCCAAATAAACTTGGCAGGTGGTAATTATCCGGATCGATTCTCATTGCGCTTTACCACCAACACAAATTTAGGTGTAGATGATTTCAACCAAAGCGAAGAAGTAACTGTAGTGTATACCAGTAATGATCATATGATCCACATTTCTAAAGGAATAACTAACGCCTCAATCAAAGGTGTTGAGCTCATCAATATTTTGGGACAAAACATCAAAACTTGGCAAATAGAAAATACAACCGGAAACGAGATTCAAATTCCGGTAAGCAACATCAGCACCGGAACCTACATAGTAAAAGTGTTGACTTCAAAAGGTGATTTAACCCAAAAAATCATCATCAAATAATCCCCCTTTTTTCCCCAAACCTACTTGAAATAAGCTTCCTCCCCCAGGGAAGCTTATTTTTTTTAGTTATTTGAGCTGAGATAGCAAATCGTCAAAAGACAAAGTTTGCTGTTCGCCTGTAGTCAGATTTTTCAGGGCAAAAGTTTGATTTTCGATTTCTTGTGTACCCAGCACAACGGCAAAAGGAATCCCGCGTTTATCGGCATAAGCAAACTGTTTTCCCACTTTAATAGCTTCAGGATAAAGTTCAACACAAATACCTGCTTGACGCAATTTTGAAATGGCTTTCATTGCATATTGAGCTTCGGTTTGGCCATAATTAACAAACAAAGCTTTGGTGCCGGCATTGACCGTTTCAGGAAACAAATTGAGTTCTTCCAAAACCAAATAAATGCGGTCAAGGCCAAATGAAATGCCTACTCCACTCATATTCTTGAGTCCAAAAATACCGGTCAAATCATCATAACGACCACCACCACCTATTGAGCCCATTGCTACACCTTCAGGAGCAGTCACTTCAAAAATAGCTCCTGTGTAATAATTGAGTCCGCGCGCCAAGGTAACATCCAAATCTAATTTTGAATGCATCAAGCCCAAAGCTTCTATTTGAGTGCAGATAAATTGCAGTTCTTCAATTCCTTTTTTGCCTTCTTCTGAGGATGATAAAAGCTCTGAAAGTTGATTGAGCTTTTCCATAATAGTTCCGTTGAATGAAAAAAGTGGCGCCATCTGATCAATTGCTGAAGCAGAAATACCTTTTTGCAGCATTTCTTGCCGAACGCCCTCTGCTCCTATTTTGTCGAGTTTATCTAAAGCCACGGTAAAATCGATGAGTTGATCTTGCGCACCTATAACCTCAGCAATCCCAGAAAGAATTTTTCTATTGTTGATTTTAATCGTCACGCCTTTCAATCCAAGCGTCGAAAAAACGGCATCATACAACTGAACAAGTTCTACTTCTTGCCAAAGCGAGGTTGAACCAACCACATCGGCATCACATTGATAAAATTCTCTAAAACGTCCTTTTTGCGGTCGATCGGCACGCCAAACGGGCTGAATTTGATAGCGCTTAAACGGAAACTCAATCTCGTTTTGGTGTTGCACAACATACCGTGCAAACGGAACGGTCAAATCATAACGCAAGGCTTTTTCAGAGATGCGCGCCGTAAATTTATTGAGTTCTACCAGTTGCTCTTTGGTGATGGTCTCTGCTGAATTTTCAAGCAAAGCATCCAAAGATTTCGGCAACTGAATTTTGTTTTTATCAAAGAAAAAATTGCCCGAATTCAAAATTTTAAAAATCAAACGGTCGCCTTCTTCTCCGTATTTGCCCATGAGCGTTTCAGAATTTTCAAACGACGGAGTTTCTATAGGCTGATAGCCGAACTTTTCAAAATGATTTTTAATAACTGAGAAAATATAGTTGCGTTTGTAGACTTCAACCGCTGAAAAATCTCGTGTTCCTTTGGGAATGGATGGTTTTGCCATGATTTTAATGCAAAGAATAGAATGTGAATTGGCTGCAAATATCTTACATTTTAAAATAATATTGTCTGAACCACGCGGCAAACTTGTAACAAATACTTTAACTTCGTGACAAAATCTCGTGATGCTAAAATTATTCAGAGAAAACATTCGAATTGCGTTGGGTTCTATCAGAACTCAATTACTGCGCACCATCCTCACGGTATTGATCATCGCCATTGGCATCACGGCATTGGTTTGCATTTTGACCGTTGTGGCTGCACTTGAAAACACGATTTCTACCGATTTTGCCTCCATGGGGGCCAATACGTTCAACATCAATCAATATCCGTTTGAAACGCGCCGACAAGGTGGCAGAGAACGTGAAGTCATCAATCCAATCATCTCTTATCCCGACGCGGTGGCTTTTAAAAACAAATACAATTTTCCGCTTACACGCACTTCCCTTTCTTTTACAGCCACCAGCAAAGCCGAAGCCAAATTTGAAAGCAAAAAAACGGATCCAAAAATAACTGTAAAAGGGGTTGATGAATATTTTGTGACCAATTCCGGATTAGAAATCGCACAAGGAAGAAATTTCTCTAGCTTTGACATTGCCAACAATACCTACTGTTGCGTGGTGGGCTCAGATTTTGAGAAAGATTTACTCAAAGATGTCAACCCGATTGACAAAGTGATTTCTATTCGCGGAGCCAAATTCAAAGTCATTGGCGTGCTCAAAGAAAAGGGCTCGACCTTTGGTAATAATGAAGATTTACGGGTGTTGATTCCGATTCAAATTGCCCGTTCTATTTTTACCCAACCCGATATCAATTATACTGTGAGTGTTATGGTTGAGAAAAAAGAAATGCTCGATCAAGCAGTAGACCACGCTACCGGAGTTATGCGCAATATACGAAAACTGAGCCCAGTAAAAGAAAACAATTTTGGCATTTCACGCAGTGATGATCTCATTAATCGCATTTTGAGCATTACTGATTATTTAGGTGTGTCGGCTTGGGTCATTGGCATCATTACAATTTTTGGTTCTTCAATTGCCCTGATGAATATTATGCTGGTCTCGGTTACCGAAAGAACCCGTGAAATTGGCGTGCGCAAAGCACTCGGAGCCAAACGCAGTACGATTGCCACACAATTTTTTATTGAAACTTTGGTCATTGGACAAATGGGCGGAATTTTTGGCATCATCCTCGGAATCTCGGCCGGTGCAGGAATTGCCTCCTTGCTCAACTTTAGCTTTGTAACTCCGTGGGCAGCTATATTCGCGGCCTTTATCACAACTTTTATTGTAGCAATTGTTTCGGGTTCTTATCCGGCTCTGAAAGCTTCTCGTCTAGACCCAATAGAAGCCTTGCGTTACGAATAACTAACTTCTGATTGCGCGAATCATACGGTCATTTCCGTAAATATCTTTTCTGAGTTCAAGGTTTTTAAAACCTATCTCTGTCAATAATTGCTGGGTTTCTGCACCCAAATATTGGTTGATTTCAAAAAACAGCAAACCTTGAGGCGTTAAATGATTAAAGGCTAATTCAGCAATTTTTCTATAAAACTTGAGTGCGTCGTCATCGGGCACAAACAAGGCCAAATGCGGTTCGTGTTCAAGGACATTGGGACGAATTTCAAGCTTTTCAAGTTCGCGCACATACGGCGGATTCGATACTATTATATTATAGGTATCGTTTAATTTTTCAGTTTGCAAAACATCTTGTTGGATAAAGGCTACTGAAACTTGATTGATTTGAGCATTTTTTTGAGCCATTTGCAAAGCCGCTTCAGAAACATCAAGAGCCCAAACCTCAGCCTTGGGTAAATGTTTCGCTAAGGTCACTGGAATACAACCGCTGCCTGTACCGATGTCGAGAATTTTTAAATTTTGAAGATGCTGGGCTTCAGATAAAATCCACTCAACCAATTCTTCGGTTTCGGGTCGGGGAATCAGCACATCAGGAGTAACTTGGAACGTCAACCCATAAAACTCAGTTTGCCCCAACAAATATTGTATCGGAACCTCTTGAGACAATTCTTGAAGTAAAAAATTCCAGCGCTCAAGCTGCGATGCATCAAAAATAAAATCGGTTTGCAAAGCCCAATCTATTCGGCGCATTTGATAATCATGCTCCAAAATCAAAAAAAAGAAATGCTCGGCTTCAACTACATCATATATAGGAGTCAAAACCTGAATAAAATATTTTTGAAACTCTTTTCCCAACATAAATTTAGCATTTATTACTGCTGCCCAATTCGGGTTAAAAACCCTATTTTTGCGCGGTGAAGATACACGAAAAATACATGCACCGCTGTCTGCAATTGGCAAAAAATGGCCGGGTTCACGCTATGCCGAATCCGTCGGTAGGTGCTGTAATTGTGCACCAAGGCTTAATTATTGGCGAAGGCTACACTTCAAGTTATGGCGGGCCGCATGCCGAAGTCAATGCGATTGCTTCAGTTAAAAACCCTGAATTATTGCCCCATGCTACCCTTTATGTGAGTTTAGAACCTTGCAGTCATTTTGGTAAAACACCGCCTTGTGCTGATTTGATCCTCAAGCACAAAATACCGATGGTTGTGGTAGGCGCTTCTGACCCAAATCCGTTGGTAGCAGGCAATGGTTTGAAAAAAATTGCGGCTTCGGGGGCAAAAATCATCAGCGGAATTCTTGAGAAAGAATGTATTGAATCCAATATTCGATTTTTTACATTTCACCAAAAAAAAAGACCTTACATCATTTTAAAATGGGCACAAAGCAAAGATGGATTTATTGCGCCCATAACGCAAAAAAGAGCTCAAAATCCGGAACCTTTTTGGATTACTAATCCCTATTCGCGACAACTGGTGCACAAATGGCGCAGTGAAGAAGCAGCCATTCTGATTGGTACCCAAACCGCTTTGGATGACAACCCAAGGTTAGATGTTCGCGATTGGCATGGGGCAAATCCGGTTCGCATCGTTTTGGATCAAAAAAATAGAATTCCAAAAGAAAATCATATATTTGAAGGTACGTCTGAGGTCAAAGTACTGACAACTGACGAAATTCAATTGGGTCAAAAACCGGCAATTCAAATAGCAAAATACTTATATAATGCGGGTTTACAATCGGTCATTATTGAAGGCGGCAGACAAACTTTACAGACTTTTATAGACGAAGGTATTTGGGATGAGGCGCGCATTTTTACCGGCGAAGTTCTTTTGGGCGACGGTATTGCTGCTCCTTTATTTAATGGTTCAAAACCCATCAAACAATTTTTGCTACAGGACGAACTTTTAATATTTAAAAACCATGATCAACACGATAATTTTTGATTTCGGGGACATTTTCATCAATCTTGAAAAAGAAAAAGCAGTTCAAGAATTTAAAAAACTAGGGCTTGATGGCCCAAATGACGAATTGCTGATGATGAACGATCAGTTTGAAAAAGGTCAGATTTCAGAAATGGAGTTTATTGAAGGTTTTCAGAAGTTTATTCCGCAGGCTGATTTACTTGAAATCAGAAAAGCTTGGAATGCAGTTATTGGCGAATTTCCGTTGTATCGATTGGAATTTTTACAAATGCTTTCAAAAAAATACCGCCTTTTTTTATTGACCAATACTGATTCTATTCACATCAATCGCTTTGAACACATGGTAGGCATGTCTTTTTTTAGCGACTTTTATCAGTGTTTTGAAAAAGTGTATTACTCATATGAAATGGGAATGCGCAAACCCGACCCGGCCATTTTTAGCTATATTTTGCGCAAACACGATTTATCGCCCAAACGAACTTTGTTTGTAGACGACAAAAAAGAAAACACCGATGCCGCAGCTTCATTGGGTATTCATGTATGGAATCTTCAAGTCGGAAAAGAAGATGTGGTAGATTTATTCGAGAAAAAAATTCTGGTTTAAAGCTTGGAAGAACGCGACACCTACAAAACCATCGCCGCACCTTCAGAAGAAATTCTGTTCAAGGAAAAAAACAGTAAATTTTTTGGTTACGCCTTTCCGATACAGTCTGAATCTGAAGTCAAACAGCTCATTGATCCGCTTAGAAAAAAACACTTCAACGCGGTTCATTTTTGTTATGCTTTTCAGATCGGAACCGACAAATTAAGCTTTAGAGCCAACGATGACGGAGAACCTTCAAACAGTGCCGGAGCCCCCATTTACGGGCAAATTCAGTCTCATGGCTTGACCAATGTACTAGTAGTAGTAGTGCGTTTTTTTGGCGGAATTAAACTGGGAGTCGGCGGATTGATCTCAGCCTACAGAACCGCGGCACAAATGACTCTAGAAGCGGCGGAAATTGTTGAAAAAACCATCGATAAACACTTTCAAATTTTGTTTGAATACAAAGACATGAACAAAGTGATGCGCATTATTAAAGAGAAAAACCTCAACATCGTATCACAACAAATGGATGAAAAATGCTGTATTGAAATATCCGTCCGCAAAAAAAATGCACGCCAAGCTTTTGAAATTTTTGAACAAACTTTTGGCGTTGAAATTAAAATCTTAGACTAACTACATCCCCATCACCTTT
Source organism: Flavobacterium sp. (assembly GCA_027484725.1). Lineage (GTDB taxonomy): Bacteria > Bacteroidota > Bacteroidia > Flavobacteriales > Flavobacteriaceae > Flavobacterium. Next base: position 127,102 of record JAIXSK010000014.1, read on the forward strand.
TTGATGTATTCAGGGGGAACAATCGGACGCCCGGTTTGTGTATCAACAAAGACCAAAATAAATTGAGCAGTTGTTAATAAGTCATTTTGTTCGCTGTGTATCTCACAATCAAATTCAATCTTTACCGAACTGTAACTTTTAAATCGGGTAGTCACGGTGAGTAAATCATCATAACGCGCAGGTTTTTTATAGTTGAGCGTCATAGAAACTATGGGTAATGCAATTCCGCTTTCTTCCAAGCTTTTGTATGAAACTCCTTTATTTCTGAGCCATTCCACGCGCCCAATTTCAAAATAAGGAATATAACTGCCGTGATAAACAACGCCCATTTGATCAGTTTCTGAATAACGAACGCGCACTTGAATTTGATGTTCCATGAAACAATAAATAGATTTAAGAAGGATAATTTAAGGATTTAATCGAGCAATCTTTACAACAATATTTTTAATAAATCAACCCCGATTTTATTTTTTTTTAACGATTTTTGTTCACATATTTGTTACCCCAAATTCTGAGTACGAATCGACCGATTCAAGTTGTAAGATAACCTTTAAAAAAAACAAATTTACTAAAATAATATGAGCAAAACTGCGCAATCAGTATGGGAAAATTGTCTTGCTTTCATCAAAGATAATATTCAAGAACAGGCTTACAAAACTTGGTTCGAACCAATCAAGTCTGTTGAACTTACTGACAATGCGTTGTACATACAAGTTCCAAGTAAATTCTTTTATGAATGGCTCGAAGAACACTATGTGAAATTGCTCAAGGTTGCCCTGACCAAAGAACTCGGAAAAAACGCCAAATTGCTCTACAAAATTAAAATGGAGAACACTTATGGCAACAAACAACCATTTACCGAACAAATTCCCAGCGCTCACAGAACGGCTATGAAACCCCAAGAAGTGGACGCACCTTATAAAAATTTAAGTCCTGAGCTTAAAAATCCGTTTGTGATTCCGGGTATCAGAAACTTAAAAATTGAATCGCAACTCAATGCGAGTTACAACTTTGACAATTTCCTAGAAGGTGATTCTAACCGTTTGGCTCGCTCCGCTGGTATGGCTGTAGCGAACAAACCCGGCGGAACTTCGTTTAATCCACTGTTGATTTTTGGTGGTGTCGGACTCGGAAAAACGCACTTGGCGCACGCTATTGGTGTTGAAATCAAAGATAAATATCCAGAAAAAACCGTTTTGTATATCTCAGCCGAGGTATTCACACAACAATATATTGATTCCGTCAAGAAAAACAACCGCAACGACTTCATTCATTTCTATCAACTCATCGATGTGTTGATTATTGATGATGTTCAATTTTTATCCGGAAAATCAGGAACGCAAGATGTGTTTTTCCATATTTTTAACTATTTGCACCAAAACGGCAAGCAAGTAATTTTAACTTCGGATAAAGCTCCGGTAGACATGCAAGACATTGAGCAACGCTTACTTTCTCGCTTCAAATGGGGTTTGTCGGCTGAATTGCACCAACCGGATTACGAAACCAGAATTTCGATCCTCAAAAATATCTTGTACAGAGACGGTGTAGATATGCCTGATGAAATCATTGAGTATGTTGCGCGCAACATCAAAAGCAATGTACGCGAACTTGAAGGTGCTATTATTTCATTGATTGCTCAATCGTCTTTCAACAAAAAAGAAGTGACCTTAGAGCTGGCCAAACAAGTAGTTGAGAAATTCGTTAAGAATGTCAAACGCGAAATTTCAATTGAATACATTCAGAAAATTGTTTCAGATTATTTCCAGTTAGACATTGAAGTATTGCAATCAAAAACCAGAAAACGCCACGTGGTTCAAGCGCGTCAGTTGGCGATGTTCTTTGCCAAGAAATTCACCAAAGCATCATTGGCCAACATTGGCTCACAAATTGGCGACCGAGACCACGCAACCGTATTGCACGCTTGTAAAACCGTTGATAATTTGGTAGCTACTGATAAGCAATTCAAGAAATTCGTCGAAGACATCCACAAAAAACTATCGCTCTAACATGTCGGTAAAAATACTGATGGTTTGCCTGGGAAATATCTGCCGTTCTCCTTTGGCAGAAGGCATTTTGGCATCAAAACTACCCAAAGACAAATTCAAAATTGATTCGGCCGGAACCGGAAGTTGGCACATTGGCAAACAACCTGACCAGCGCTCAATAGCCACTGCTAAAAAAAACGGACTCGATATTTCAGACCAACGCGCACGTCAATTTAAAACTTCAGATTTTGACAAATTTGATCACATTTTTGTCATGGACAACAGCAACTACAATGATGTGATTGCCCTAGCAAGAACCGAAGAACAAAAAGCCAAAGTTGATTTGATTTTGAATGCGCTTTTCCCGGGAGAAAATGTTGATGTGCCCGACCCTTATTACGGCTCACAATTTGGTTTTGACAGTGTTTATCAGATGCTGGATGAAGCCTGCGATAACTTGGCTCAAAAACTCATTGCCCAACATTCATAAATATATGGAGCCAACCAATTTGGGAAAACTGTACATGATTCCGGTACCGCTGGGTGAAAATGACCCGGCTCAAGTTTTGGCCCCAACCATCAAAGCAACCATTGCCCGCATAGATGACTTTATTGTTGAGAACGAAAAAACAGCGCGCAAGTTTATCAAACGCATCCATCCGGAAAAAGTTCAGTCAAGCCTTAGATTAATCAGCCTGAACAAACATACCCAACCCGAAGAACTTTTATCTATGTTGCAACCATGCCTAAACGGTCATGATTTGGGTATTATGAGTGAATCTGGTTGCCCGGGTGTGGCCGATCCGGGTGCAATTTTGGTCAAGATGGCGCATCAAAAAGGCATACAAGTAGTTCCGCTTGTGGGGCCATCCTCAATTTTGTTGGCACTGATGGCTTCGGGCATGAACGGACAAAGTTTTGCTTTTAACGGCTATTTACCGATTGATAAATCTGAAAAAAAAGCAGCGTTGAAATTTTATGAGCGATTGTCAGCCGAGAAAAATCAATCACAGATATTCATTGAAACTCCGTATCGCAACCACAAATTACTCGATGATTTAACGCAGACTTTACAGCCCAATACGCTGTTGTGCATTGCCGCTGACATTACCCTTGAAACCGAGTTGATTAAAACACAGCGCGTACAAGATTGGAAGAAATCAAAAATAGATATTGATAAACGACCGGCCATTTTTATCATTCATAAAGACTAAACATTCGGCCGCGCGCGAAGGATGGCAGCAGAAATCATTTTGCAAAAATTGAGGCTACGAGATTTTTGTAAAATATTGACGCGAACAGCCTGACCCGTAGGGACGCGCACAAAAAAACCTGCTGGTGAGCAGGCTTTGTTTTTTATATTTTGGCATTGCTGTTGGCAACGATTCCGGCAGTTTCGTATCCGGCAAAGTCTCGCATATAACTTTTGACCGACGAGCCATACTGATCGTGGCACTTCTTTTTACCTTGACTATTCAAGAATCGCTTGACGGAACGCGTTCCGCCCAAATGAGCCGCCGCTAGAATTCCGGATTCAGTGATTTTGACTCCGGCGATGGTTTGCCCTTCAAACTCATTGATTTCATCTTGCAAATCGGCTTTGTTTTTAGACAATAAAGTAATGAAGGCTTTTTCTTGAAGCTTTGGATTTCTGAGAAAAGCCGCACTGTCATGAATACCAATAGATGCCAGCGCATCGCGTCCGAATTGGTATTTACCCATATAGCCGAGTGAATTGATTTTGTGGTATTTGCCTTGAGATTCTTTAAAGGCGAGTGCTTCTTTGAAGCCGATGAAAAATTTGCCGGTAAATGGCACTTTTAAGTGGTTGTAATCCTGCGGGTTTTGCGAAGGAAATACATAAGACATTTCATGGGATACGTCAGTGCTGTTACCGTAAAGATTGTAAGAATCTGATGGTTTAAAGCCCGAGCTCAGAACCGTGATGATTAAAGCTACACTGCCGCAAAAAATCCATTTTTTTATCATAAGATGGTTTTCTTTTCAGTCTGTCACCCCGAAAAATTTCTGCGCTGCAAATGTACGATATAAAATAGAATATTGAATATCAATAAGTTAATTTTTTTCTAAAAATAAATCCCTCTGAATTTGAAGTCTCCACGCTCAGTGAGTTCAAGGGTTGGCGCCGGAATTTTTAGGGTGTTAAAAACCTCAAAAACGGTTTTAAGTACGTGGGATTTGGTTTTGATTTTGGTCAAATCGACATCAAAACTCAAATAAAACTGTCGAAATCTTTCTGATTCCGGAAGAAAAACGGTGTTGACCAATTCATCATTTCCGGTAATCATTCCTTCGGCACCATAACCCACAGCCACATTGAGCCAAGCGGGAATTTTGCTGTTTTTGGCAAACGAGTGCAAGTTAATCGACAGCCAATAGGTTTGTCCGTTGTAATCTTTGAGCAATTGTTCAGGGTAGTTGCTTCCTAAAACAGAAGGCCGCGCTGAAGCATAAGGTGTGGTGTGGAATGAAAATTTCGGAATAATGCGCTGCTCTTTCCAGGCGAGTTCTTGTGCCAAATACAAACCGGTTCCGGCGGCATTGGCAGCAACATCTCCTAACGATGCGCCCCATTGTGCAGAATATCCATCCATGATTTCAACCACAGATAAAAAAGCAAAACCTGTAGTAGCGCCATACCAGAGTTGACTTTTGCGACTGGCTCCGCTCCATTGCCAAGCATTTTTACCAAGGCTTCCTAAATGATAGGCTGAAAAAACATGGCCGGCTTTATCCATTTGCAACCACTCAGCATTGTCGTTGATGGTGTGAAAGTGAGTGCGCGGATAATCAGCATACCAGGTTTGGTTGAGCGCTATGAGTATGCCTGCAGAAAGCGCTGCCTGAGAAACAACTACTGCATTGCGACGCGATTTTTGAAGTGAATCAGCAGGTTTTAAAAAAGAATCTAAACGACTTTGCGCCCAATGATTTTGAACAGAGAGCAAAAACAAAACTATGAGCAATGCTCTTTTCATACTTACCGTTTGATACCTTGACTTGAAATCCAAGCTACATATTGCTGACGATTGGCCTCGTGCTGCGCCGGAGTAACTGCAAATTCATGGTACCCAAAACGCTTGACACTCGCACAAAAATAGATGTAATCGTGTTTTTCAGGATTGAGCACCGCATCGAGCGCAGTGATATCGGGCATGGCAATCGGTCCCGGAGGCAAACCTGTATACATATACGTATTGTACGGAGAAACCGTTGCTAAATCTTTGTTGAGTACGCGTTTGATGACTTGGTTAAAGTCATTCGATTGTAGTTTCACTGCATAAATAACCGTCGGGTCGGCTTCGAGTTTCATGCCTTTGGCCAAACGATTTAAATATACACCTGCTACTCTGGGACGCTCGTCTTTTTTTACCGTTTCTTTATGAACAATAGAAGCCAATGTAGCCACTTGAATAGGTGATAGATTGAGTGCTTTGGCTTTGGCCAGACGCTCATCATCCCAGAACTTGTGGTATTCTTTAAGCATTTTATTGCGGAATTTTTCGGCCGTTGTATTCCAGAAAAATTCGTATGAATTCGGCACAAAAATACTCAGAACATTCTCGCGGGTGAATCCGTTTTCTGTCAGGAATTTTTCATCGGTAAAAGCATGGAGCAAAGCTAAACTATCGGGTTCTATTTGCTGTGCTATGCGTCCGGCAAAGTTCTCTAAGCGTTCTTGGTTGTTGAACGACAACTGAACCGGTACGTTTTGCCGCAGTGCATTGACAATCTCGTTGCTGTTCATGCCTCTGGTAAGCAAAAACCGACCGGCTTTTTCTTGGCGATTCGGATAGGATTTCTTTTGGGCTACTTGGTCAAAGCGATCGAGGTCTTGAACATAAGGCTTGATGATTTTTTTGACCGCCTCATAATCAGAATTGCTGGGAATACATACATACACCTGTTGTTCTGAGAAATTGGTGTTGTCTGAAAAAATGTTGCGATACAACAAATAGCCATAAATCATCAAACCAGTAATGATTAAGACTGAAACAATAGAAATAATTCTTTTTGGACTCAAAATAATATGCTTTATAATGTAATTATGGAGTGTTTATGAGTTGAAACAAAGCTTCGTCATGAAAGCTACCTCGGGCAAAAATCCATTGCTTTTTGACCCCTACTTTCTCAAAGCCAAATTTAGCAAAAAGCTGTAAACTCGGTAAGTTGTCTACCGATATATTCGCATAAAGTTGATGCAAGTGCAAATGGGTAAAGGCATAATCAATTAATAATCCGAGTGCTTCTGAACCAAAACCTTGCTCGTGATGTTCTTGCTTTTGTATGAGAATCCCCACACCTGCTCTTTTGTGCAACGGATCAAAATCAAATAAATCAATGAGTCCGATGGCTTCTTCGGTTTTGGTGATACAAATAGCCAAACGCAATTGCTTGGCCTGATAAATATCTTGTTGGGCTTGCTCTAAATATTGACGAATCAAAAATCGGCTGTAAGGTGTTTGAGTGCTGCTGATTTCCCAGATAGATTCATCGTTTTCAATTTGATAGACAAAATCCAAATCTTCGGGCTCAAGCGCACGCAAATAAACCAAACTTCCGCGGAGTGTTAGCATGATATTGTACCGTTAAAAACAAAAGTGGCCGGACCCATCAGATGCACATTTTGATAGACATTGGCTTGTTTGTTAAAAGAAACTTCGAGTTTTCCGCCTAGAACCCAAATATGAACTTGCTCAGATGTAGTTTTGCCTGTGGCGTGCATGGCAATAGCTACAGCAGTCGCTCCGGTTCCGCACGAAAGGGTTTCGTCTTCTACACCGCGTTCATAGGTGCGAATGCGAAAAGTGTTGTCGTTGATTTGCGACACAAAATTGACGTTGCTGCCCGCTTGTCCGTATAAATCGCTGTAGCGAATATCACTCCCTTTCGTTTTAACATTGAGCGAATCTATATCATCAACCATCATTACATGATGCGGCGAACCGGTATTGAGAAATATATAGTCAGGCTGAATATTTACCCTATCTACTGGGGTCATTTCTAGCGAAACTATTCCGTGCGCATGCAAAGTAGCATGATGCATTCCATCAACGGCTTCAAAGGCAGCTTGATCTTGAATAATACCCAATTGATGGGCAAAAGCAGTGAGGCATCGACCGCCGTTTCCGCACATCGAGCTTAAATTTCCATCTGAATTGTAATAAACCATTTTAAAATGGGCATTTGGGTGGTTTTCGAGTAAAATCAAACCATCAGCGCCAATGCCAAAACGGCGATCGCATAAATGTTTGACCAATTCATAGTTTTCTTTCGGAAAAAAAAGCGAACGATTGTCAATCATCACAAAGTCGTTTCCGGTGCCTTCATACTTGCTAAAGTGAATTTCCATAAGTTGCAAATGAAGCCCAAAGTTACAAATAAAACCTACAAGCTCAAGGAAAGAAAACGCTTTTCAAAACCGACTATTAATGAAACGTTAAGCCCTGTTAAACGGGCGTTAAACTGTTTTTGGCAACACAATACTTTTTTAATTTTACGTTCGAAAATGAAAAAAACAAAGGTTTAACTAATTTATAGAACAGTATGAAACGATATTCGGGTTTATTCTTTGTATCTCTTTTGAGTGGTGCTGTAACCCTCGGAGGTTATAAATTATTTATTGAACAAGACGGATTTTTTTCAAATCGCAAGAGCATTGTAACGACTGCGCCCGCCAACTTCAACAAAAATGTAGGTTTGGTTCCTGAAGGGCTTGACTTTACTGAGGCTGCCGACAAAACGGTACACACCGTTGTGCACGTAAAAAATGTTTCTTACCAAACCGTAAGCAATCCGATGTTGGAATTCTTTTACGGATTTAGCGGTGGTCAACAACAAGAACAAGTCGGAACCGGCTCAGGGGTAATCATCTCAGAAGATGGTTATATTGTGACCAACAACCACGTGATTAAAGATGCCTCTGACATTGAAATCACTTTGAACAACAAAAAAACATACAAAGCCAAACTCATCGGCACCGATTCAAAAATGGACATTGCGCTTTTAAAAATTGACGCTGATGAAAAGTTACCTTATTCGGTTTTTGCAGATTCTGATAATACCCGCGTGGGCGAATGGGTTTTGGCTGTGGGGAATCCGTATAACCTCAACTCTACGGTAACCGCCGGAATCATTTCGGCCAAAGCCAGAAATTTGGACACCAACGGAATTCAATCATTTATTCAGACCGATGCTGCGGTGAATCCGGGTAACAGCGGTGGCGCATTGGTTAATACGCGTGGTGAACTCATCGGAATCAACACAATGATTTCGTCACAAACCGGTTCTTATGTAGGATATTCGTTTGCGGTTCCGTCCAACATTGCGCGCAAAATTATTGAAGACATCATGGAATTTGGCAATGTACAACGCGGAATTTTGGGGGTTGAAGGCGGCGAGCTCAACAGCGCAGCCTCAAAAGAATTAGGCGTAAAAGACACCCAAGGTTTTTATATAAGAAAAGTGACCAAAAACTCAGGCGCTGAAAAAGCCGGTTTGACCAAAGGCGATATCATCATCAAGTTAGACAATCAAGAGATTAATACTTATGCAGAATTGTCGGGCTATATCAACACCAAAAGACCAAATGACAAAGTTCAAGTATCTTACAAACGAGACGGCAAAGTATTCAGCGTTCCGGTGGTGTTGTCTAAAAACGACTATTTCACCACTGAATTTAAAGGGATTGAACTAGAAAATATTGATGCTGCCGACAAGAAAAAATACCACATCAACTCAGGTGTACGCATCAAAGAAATCAACAATGACAATTTACGTCCGTATTACGATGAACTCAAAGGAACCATTATTTTGAGTATTGACAATGTGGCCACACCAGATGTTGAAGCAGCTTCAAGGGTTTTACAGAAAAAAGATGAAAACCAAAGTATCAGCATTGAGATGATCAACAAACTCGGACAGCGCATCAGAATTATCATATAAAATATATCGGTTTAAATTAATTCAATCAAACCACCTTGAAATCCGAGGTGGTTTTTTTTATGGAAAAAAGTTAAAAAAGATTTTACGAAAACGTTTGAAATGGATACTTTTGCACCACAAATCTCAAAAAAAGGTTTGTGTATTAACTATAAAATATCCATCAACACACTAACAATTTCTACCTATGAGCAATCATAATTCTTACGAAAAAGAAGTTTCTTTTCAGGTAAATCGCCGAAGAGCCAGCGTTGAATTTATCAAAATCATCAACGATTTGTGGTATGATAAATCCATTGAAATGGTTTTGTTTAGAAACCAACTCATCAATGGCAACGTCAGCGACATCATCAACTTGCACGAATATGCCGGCGAATTTGTCGGAAAACCGATTTCAATTTTTGACAGTGTAGAAATTGCCAAAGCGATTTTGTCATTAGATTTGCCGCCTGCCAAACTCGACATCGGTAAATTAACTTATGAGTTCAACCTAGAAAACAACAAATACGACAATGCGCGTGCTTTTGTAGTAGACAAACTCAAAAACGCCAAAGAAACCCAAGACATTCAACCCAAAGATGTGGTTTTGTATGGTTTTGGACGTATTGGCCGTTTGCTTGCCCGCGAATTGATGTCAAAAATGGGCAAAGGAAACCAATTGCGCTTGCGTGCTGTTGTAACCCGTGACAAAAACGATGCAGTTTCTTTAGAGAAACGCGCTTCATTGTTGCGCTATGATTCGATTCACGGTGATTTTGAAGGTTCGGTAGTGGCTGATGCGGCCAACAATGCCTTAATCATCAACGGAACTACGGTACACATAATCACCGCCAACGCTCCTGAAGATATTGATTATACCCAATACGGTATCAATGATGCACTGGTCATTGACAACACCGGCGCTTTCACCACCCAAGAAGCTTTGTCAAGACACCTGACTTCAAAAGGCGTTTCAAAAGTACTTTTGACTGCACCCGGAAAAGGCGTTCCGAACATTGTACACGGCGTGAACCAAAATGAATACAATCCGGACGAAATTGATATTTTCTCAGCTGCGTCTTGTACTACCAACGCTATTACCCCTATTTTAAAGGCCGTTGAAGATACATTGGGTGTAGTAAAAGGCCACTTGGAAACCATCCATGCATATACCAACGACCAAAACTTGGTTGACAACATGCACAAAAAATACCGTCGTGGTAGAGCGGCCGGACTCAATATGGTCATTACCGAAACCGGAGCCGGAAGCGCTGTGGCCAAAGCCTTGCCTTCATTGGCCGGAAAGTTGACCTCGAATGCGATTCGTGTGCCGGTTCCGAATGGTTCATTGGTGGTTTTGAACTTAGAAATAGGTAAAGAAACTTCGGTTGCAGAAATCAACACCATCATGAAGAAATATGCTTTAGAAGGCGAATTGGTGGAACAAATTAAATATTCGCTCAACAATGAGTTGGTTTCATCAGATATTATTGGAACCTCAGCGCCATCCATTTATGACAGTAACGCTACCATTGTTTCGGCAGACGGAAAAAACATTGTGCTTTATATATGGTATGACAACGAATACGGTTATAGCCATCAAGTAATTCGTTTGGCTAAATATATTGCCAAAGTAAGAAGATACACTTACTATTAGTAGGTGCTCGATGTGATTTGAGACATTGCATCTGACAAAAAATCCGCTTGAAAAGGCGGATTTTTTTATGGTGAAAAGGGATGTATCATTTTGAAACGGGTGCGTGAGGGACCTTCCCACTGGCAGGCAAGTGGCAGCGGTTAGCCCATAGCCGTGCAGCGGCGCGGACTATAAGCGAACAGCCCGACCCGCAGGGGCACCTGTCTGCCGACAGGCAGGCGCCCAAATGATGAACGATTGAAGAATACAGATTTTTGATATGAGAAACTGAAAACCTACAATTATTTTTGCTTGGTGAGATAATAAACCGGAATTCCGAGCAGCATAATGAGTACGCCCCAGCCACAGGTATCAGTTTTGGTGAACAACAAAGCGAGTGAAATGGAACCCGCGGCTACAATATACAACATAGGCAAAAACGGATATCCAAACGCTTTATAAGGACGCTCGGCATCAGGCATGGTCCGGCGCAAAATGAAAATTCCGTAGATGGTGAGTATGTAAAAAATGAGTACGATGATGATGACAAAATCAAGCAAATCGCCGTATTTACCGGTCAAACACAAGGCCGAAGCCCAAATGCATTGCGCCCACAAAGCCCAAGCCGGAACGCTGGCGTGGTTGAGTTGCGCCGCTTTTTTGAAAAACAAACCATCTTTGGCCATGGTGTAATAAACGCGTGCGCCGGCCATGATGAGCCCGTTGTTGCAGGCAAAGGTTGAAATCATAATCATGATGGCAATGATCAGGGTTCCGAGGTTGCCAAAAATATATTGTGAGGCAACCACTGCTACGCGATCAGACTTGGCGGTGGCAATTTCATCAAGCGGAATTACCGCCAAATACATCACATTGGCCAATACATAAATAATGCTAACGGTTAAGGTTCCGAGGAGTAAACTCAGGCCTACATTGCGCTGCGGATTTTTGATTTCGCCGGCGATAAAAGTTACGCCGTTCCAAGCATCGCTTGAAAACAACGAGCCAACCATAGCGGCTGAAATTCCTGAAATGAGTGCCATTCCGCTGATGGGCAACCAAGAACCATCGGTTTTTTGATACGACTTGGGCGTAAAAGCATCGGTCCAGTTGGCCTGCCAAACCTCGGCTTTAGCGGCCAAGACCAAACCAAAAACAATGAGTCCGGCCAACGAAAGTATTTTGATGATGGTGAGCACGGTTTGCAGCGATTTGCTGTTTTTAACACCTCGACTGTTGAAATAGGTAAGTAAAATAATGGTGATAATAGAGACGATTTGCGCGGCATTGAGTTTGAATGAACCCAATTCGGCGATGATATTTTCATCACTGAGTGGCTCAAATAAATAAGCGGCGAATTTAGAAAAAGCCACGCCTACCGCTGCGATGGTTCCGGTTTGGATGACCGAGAAAAAACTCCAACCATATAAAAAACCGATGAGTTTTCCGTAGGCTTCTTTGAGGTAGACATACTGGCCACCAGCTTTCGGGAACATAGCGCTGAGCTCGCCGTAACTAACCGCTGCAATGACCGTGATGATTCCGGAGAGCATCCAAATGAGCAACAACCAGCCGGCGGAACCCACTTGTCGGACAATATCTGAGCTCACAATAAAAATGCCCGAGCCAATCATAGATCCGACTACGAGCATGGTGCCATCAAGCAAGCCGAGTTCTCTTTTAAAATCTTCGTTTTGTTCCATATATCGTATTTGCTTTATAGGATTTTATGTTCATTCTGGCTAAAGATATAAAAAAGTTGATATTTTGATGGTTTGCATAAAAAAAACCCTGCCGTGTTGAAGCAGGGTTTTCCCGTAATAATAAAGAAAAATTAATGAAACAATATATAAAATATTGAAGGGTTACTGTTTGTAGATTTTCTGGGTATAGGTAGTTCCGTTGGCTCTTACTTTAACAATGTAATAGCCTGAAGATAGTCCTGAAATGTCTGTTGACGAAGCTCTGAGTCTTCCGTTCAAATTATATACTTTAATAGAATAATTTGTAGTAGTCAAATTGTTGATTACGATGGTTGTGTTTGAGACCAAAATAATCTGAACCGGTTGTGTAGTAGTCGTGGTAGTTCCTGAAGTAGTTGTAGTTGTAGAGGTGCTACCCGTTGTGGTTGTTGGTGTTGTTGTCGTGCCGGTGGTGGGCACCGTGGGTGTGGTGGGCGTGGTGACTACAGGTGTAGTAGAGGTTGATCCTGCAGTCAAGCTCACCGTTAAATTCAAATTATTGTATCCTTTGGTGGCGTCCCATGTCCCCACATTGGCACAACGGATAGCATACAATGGATTTGAAATCAGCGGATCTGGCAAATTCAAAAACAGCTGATAGGTTCCTGTTGGCACATCCATATCCAATGCTTTGCTGATTTGGATGGCACTCCCCTCTCTCCAAGTTCTTAAGTCACTCGCTACTTCGTATGAATACTCTGTGTTTGTAGCTGTATTTCTCAAGACCAAATAGGCTTTTCTGGCTTTGAATAAATTGGCAAAGCCTGTATTTTGTAGTGTTACATTTAAAGTATTGTTGTCAATAGATGAACCAGTCAATTCAAATCGATAGCCCAATCTTCTATCAATTTCTGAAAAACAACCTTGTGAAGTCCAATTGGTAATATTGGCTGTTAAATAATCAATATTGAGTAAACTCCAGTTGTATTTGTTCATCTCGAGCATAGCATTAGTACAGTCAGTTCTGGGTGCATTAAGCGCATCCGTTTCACCTGCCATAGGAAGATTAATCGTCTGTGTTTGAAGGTAATTACTGTCAGTTGTGCTAGGGGCTGCGGCTGAACCGTTCACTAAGAAAGTTCCAGAGTCACCCCAAACATTTAAGAAAGCATCGTTATAAAAACCAATGCGGTCATTACCTGTTGGATACATTTTTTGCTTGTGATAAACATAACGAACTTGAAGTGGAATTTCGACGGGTGTAACACTTAGCATAGCATCTAAAACTGCTTTTCGATTGGCCCATTGTGTTGCCGTTAAATTTTCATAATCAGAAGTACCGAATTCTGCTGTTTGACTAGAGTAGTAGGTCTCGCCCCAGCAACCAATCCATCCGTATTGATAGGCAGAAATCACATCTTTATTGGCTGAGATAACCGGCGCAACTTGATTGATGTGGGCAATGATTTGTGCCTTAGTAGCATCTAAAACAGCAGCTGATTCACTCTTAGAATAGGCAAAACGAATAATTACTTTTAATCCGGCGTTGCGAATGGCATTAAAGTCTGCTTGCATACTGGCTAAATAAGCATCGGAAATAGGTGAACTGGTAAATTGATTGAGATAAAAAGTTCTGTGAACTGTGGTGATGTTCTGAGCTCGATAAGTGCTCAGTGTACTAGCGCTAAGCGCATTGTAACTCGTGGTTGCTGAAACTAAACCCGTGGATGAATAGTGGTAAAATCCTCTTTCTGGGTTTGGAAAACTCTCTGTGCTGGACACATAGCTTACGGTTTGTCCCTGTGCGGCTACTGTAATAAGTAGCATAAGTAAAAACTTTTTCATAATAGTAGGTTAAGGTTTTCATACTCATTTGTTTTAGGGAGAAGTGTTACTGAATGTTGGGGCAACAGCAACACACCACAAATTAATATGATAAAACTTTATTGAAAATTAAAAATTCGATTAAGTGATTATTTTATCCGTTTAAATACATCAAAAAAATATTTTTGTAAGTATTTATTTAAGATATTAACAAGACTAAACATGATTACAATTTGGAATTTTGAACACTTCAACCAAGGCAAAAATGATTCCCCAACGAACATAAAAAGACCGCCCAATTGATTTAAATCAAAAAGAGCTCAAAATAAAGTCCAATAAAATCAGAGGTTTAGAAAAAAGGATTAAATCCTCAAAAGAAGTAAATGTCTCATGGTTTTGGTAGGTTAAGATTAATAGATCATGTTTTAGTTCTGACTTGTTCTATTTGTACAAACGGGGACACATGTGTACAGAACAAACATAACAAGATAAAGTGTTAATTATCATCGATGAACTACAACTTTATACACATTTTATCGACAAGTTACTAACAATCAATAAGTTTGTAAGAATTTTATACAATTAAATTAATATACTATCATAAAAGCATTCATAAAACCACTAAAAATGATAAATCTCAGTCTATCAATAATTTGTCAAATAAATTTTTAACAAGATAAAAATGGTTAAACAACAATTTGAGACAAAAAAAATCCCCGACTAAAGCCGAGGATTTTTAATTATTTAAGAAGAAAGTTGATTAAGCTTTTCCCGCTGCAATCAAATTAAGCGCTGAGCCAGCCACAAACCAACCAATTTGACTATCGTTGTATGAGTGATTGGCCATGATGATATCTTTTGAACCATTGGCATGTACAAACTCTAAAGTAAGTGGCTTTCCGGGAGCAAAATCTGTTAAATCAAGGAAGTTAATAACATCATCTTCTTGAATTTTATCATAATCAGCTTCGTTGGCAAAAGTAAGCGCCAACATACCTTGTTTTTTCAAATTGGTTTCATGAATACGTGCAAACGATTTTACCAAAACAGCCTTTACACCCAAAAATCTAGGCTCCATTGCCGCATGCTCGCGTGATGAACCTTCACCATAATTATGGTCACCCACAACAATTGAAGGAATTCCAGCAGCCTTGTAGGCACGTTGCACCGCAGGTACTGCATCATAATCACCGGTCAACTGATTTTTAACAGAATTGGCTTTACCATTAAATGCATTCTCGGCACCAATGAGCATATTGTTTGAAATATTATCTAAGTGACCGCGGAAACGCAACCATGGACCCGCCATTGAAATGTGATCGGTGGTACATTTTCCAAAAGCTTTGATGAGCAATTTAGCGCCCGATATATTTTTCTTATCCCAAGGTTCAAATGGTGCCAAAAGCTGCAAACGCTCTGATGTTGGGGAAACCAATACTTGAACACCTGAACCATCTTCGGCCGGAGCTTGAAAGCCCGGATCTTCAACATCAAAACCTTTGGTAGGTAACTCATCCCCTTTAGGGGCTTGTAATTTAACTTCTTGACCTTGGTCGTTGATTAAAGTATCCGTCATTGGATTGAAATCAAGTCTGCCAGAAATCGCCAAAGCAGCCACCATTTCAGGTGAAGTTACAAAGGCATGTGTATTGGGGTTTCCATCAGCACGTTTTGAGAAGTTGCGGTTGAATGAATGAACAATCGTGTTCTTCTCACCTTTGTCCGCTCCGGCTCTATCCCACTGACCAATACATGGGCCACAAGCATTGGTAAACACTTTGGTACCCATTTTTTCAAAGGTAGCAATGATACCATCGCGCTCTATCGTGTAACGGATTTGTTCAGAACCAGGATTGATACCAAACTCAGCTTTTGGGGTAATACCATTTGCAACCGCTTGTTCAACGATTGAAGCGGCACGACTCATATCTTCATAAGAAGAGTTGGTACAAGAACCTATTAAACCCCACTCTACTTTGAGTGGCCAACCATTGGCTTCGGCCTCAGTTTTCATTTTTGAAACCGGCGTTCCACGATCTGGGGTGAATGGCCCGTTGATGTGTGGCTCTAATTCTGATAAGTTGATTTCGATGAGTTGATCAAAATATTGCTCAGGGTTGGCATAAACCTCAGGGTCAGCGGTTAGATAAGCAGCTACTTTGTCAGCAGCGTCAACTACATCTTGACGACCCGTAGCTGCCAAATATCTGCGCATGGAATCGTCATATCCAAAAGTAGACGTGGTAGCGCCGATTTCGGCACCCATGTTACAAATAGTTCCTTTTCCGGTACATGACATAGAAGTAGCACCTTCGCCAAAATATTCAACAATAGCTCCGGTTCCGCCTTTTACCGTTAAAATATCAGCGACTTTTAGAATTACATCTTTTGGAGCTGTCCAACCGTTGAGTTTACCGGTCAATTTTACACCAATGAGTTTTGGAAATTTCAACTCCCAAGCCATACCGGACATCACGTCAACAGCATCAGCGCCTCCTACTCCAATGGCCAACATGCCCAAACCACCAGCGTTTACTGTATGTGAATCAGTTCCAATCATCATTCCGCCTGGGAAAGCGTAGTTTTCTAATACAATTTGGTGAATGATGCCCGAACCCGGTTTCCAGAAACCAATTCCGTATTTGTTAGATACCGACGAAAGAAAATCAAAAACTTCTTTTGATTGTGTATTAGCTACCGCCAAATCAGTCTCGGCACCCACTTTGGCTTGAATTAAGTGATCACAGTGAACCGTTGTCGGAACTGCCACTTTATTTTTTCCGGCGTGCATGAATTGCAACAAAGCCATCTGAGCCGTTGCATCTTGACAAGCTACACGATCAGGAGCAAAATCAACATAATCTTTACCGCGAGAAAAAGCCTGTGATGGCATACCTTCCCACAAGTGGTTGTATAAAATCTTTTCTGTAAGAGTAAGCGGACGACCAACTATTTCACGCGCTTTATCAACACGCGCAGTCATATTGGCATACACTTGACGAATCATTTCAATATCAAAAGCCATAATAAAAATGGGTTTATTAGTTTGCAGCGCAAAATTACGAAAACGTTGTCTCTTTAAAAATAATTTAATAGCATATCTCATTTAGAAATTAAAATTTATTAAAATCTAAAAATCAGTACGCTATTTTTAATAAAACACCAATTTGAGTTTTAAAAAATGAAGTTTCTTAAATTTTGTCGCGAATATCCATGATAGGTTTTTCAAAAAAGCGGTAATTCAACCAAGAAAACAGTATAGTGATGGCTATGAAAACAATTGCATACAAATGCTTTTCAACCAAAGACAAAGCCTCGGTTGGAAAATAAAACTTCATTAGCTGTAGTACAAAGCTATAGTGAATGAGATAAATGGAATATGAAATGACACTGATGAACTCAATAGACTTGGCGTAAAATGCATTCGAAAATTTCCAAAGTGATAAAACCGGTAAAAAACAAACGCCGATAAGCGAAGTAAGCGGAAGATAAAAAATATTCCAAAAAGCCGGATATGCATCAATTGTATAGCGAAGCAATCCTATCCCCAACGACAAATATAAAAAAACACTCCACCCGATTCCGGCAGCCCATAAAGCGTATTTTTTCCAGAAATTGGGTTTATTGATATAAATCCAAGCGGCTAAAACTCCGTACATCACAGCATCAACTCTGTAAAGAACCACATCTTTGAGTGATAAATTCCACTCAGAAATAAGCGTGTTTTGCGTTGTATAATGATACCCAACTCGATGAAGTGTAAACAAAAATATCAAAGTCATAACCACCCATAAGAATTTATATTTTGGCGAGATTTTACCCGATAACTTGTAAAATAGGAACAGAAAAAAAGGGAGAATTATATAGGCAGCTTCTTCAACCGATAAGCTCCATGATTCTGCAAAAAAAGGCAACATGGTTGATGTTAGATTTTGAAGAAATAAAAAATATTTCCACAAATCAGGAATTTCATAACCTATGACAAAGGTTGCAATAATAATATTGACTCCTAAATACAAATAATAATTCGGGAGTGTTCTAAACCATCGCCTTTTTAAAAAAACGAAGACCGTTTTATGGGAAAACGACTCTAAAATGTATTGTTTGTAAAGTTGGATTCCAATCAAAAAACCACTCAAAACAAAAAATAATTCTACTCCGAGATACCCAAAAAAATTAAAAATGGCTTGCCCAACAAAAACATCATCTCCATAAATCCAAAGAACATGAGCACTTACTACCATCAAAATAGCCATGGCACGCATCAAGTCTAATCCAAAAATGCGCTCATTGTGCAACGGCTGGGACATAATTAATAGTAAATTTGTAATGATGAAGAAATCAAAGATATACAATTTTCTGGGAGTGATTATCCTATCAACAGTGTTCACCGGAACACTCATTTATTTTCAGTTGATGCCTCGTCACAAGGCTATTGTAAAATCATGGGTGCTGAACAAAACCGGACTCATTGACCCGAATTGGCGTATGCAAGAAAACCATGAAGTTTTTAAAATGATTTCACCCGATTTGTATCTGGATGGGATATACAAATCAATGGAAGGGCCAAAAGCAGGGAGTATGGTTCAATTAACGCCAAAAGATGAATTGATCTTTGTTACAGGTTTTGAGGTAAAAGCACTTGATGCAAAAAATCTAAAACCAATTTCGAATGATTTTATTTGTCACACCAATATAGATTTTAACGATGTAAAATATTACTCCGGATTAGGATTAAATGACCGGATTGGCCAACAATACCCGCGTATGACTTCACTTTCACACGGGCAAGAAAAATTTCAGTTGCCCAAAGGGTTCGGAATTCCTATGAAGGGCAATGACTTTTTGTTTGTAACAACGCAATCACTCAACCATAATTTACCACAAATCAATCAACTGGTAAAACATCAGGTAAATATTACTTATTCAAGTAACCTGAGATTAAAACCGCTGATGACCCGAACCATTTTTGTTGAATTGCCTTACAATATTCACAATCCTTTTAAAGAGCCTATTGATCCGGCATCAAATCAATGTATTCCTGTTGAAACACAAAACCACAGTTATCCGGATGGCAACGGAGGTATGCTTTCAGGACATTGGGTGATTCCGCCCGGCAAAAAAACTTATCGCAGTAGTGTAAATTCGCAATTACAAATCAAGGACAGCATGCGATTACATGCTGCATCGGTACATGTACATCCGTTTGCAACCTCGCTAACTTTGTTTGACAAGACTGCTGAGAAAGTTATTTTTCAATCCAAAATAGAAAATCACAAAAACCGAATCGGACTCAAACATATTGACTTTTTATCTTCTGAGCAAGGTCTGATGATGTATGCACAGCACGATTATGAATTGATTGAAGAAGTCAACAACACTACCCAGATAAACCAAGACATGATGGGCAGTATGTTTTTGTTTTTCTATGACCCTGAGCTAGACGCCCAACTTCAAAAGCGACAAAAGGAATTTCATAAGAAAGATCTATAAAAAAACCCGACTGTTTAAAATCGGGTTGTAGATAGAAGATATTTATTTACAGCAAAGTACTGATGATTTTTTCTATCGTGATGCCTTCGGCGTCTGCTTTGTAATTTTTCACCACACGGTGTCGCAGAATACCTGTTGCCACTGCATGGACATCTTCAATATCAGGTGAAAACTTACCGTTGAAAGCTGCATGAGCCTTGGCTGCCAAAATAAGGTTTTGAGAAGCACGTGGCCCCGCACCCCAATCAATATAATTTTTGACAAAATCTGTTGCCAAATGATTGTCCGGACGGGTTTTGCTGACCAAAGTAACGGCGTGTTCAATTACGTTATCTGCCACCGGAACACGGCGAATGAGCTGTTGAAAATCAATAATTTCTTGAGCACTGAACAACGGTGTAATATGAACTTTAGCATCGGTGGTAGTACTCTTGACTACTTGAACTTCTTCAGCAAAGGAAGGATAATCTAATTTAATAGAAAACATAAAACGGTCTAACTGAGCTTCCGGCAAAGGATAAGTCCCTTCTTGCTCAATAGGGTTTTGTGTAGCCAAAACAAAATACGGAAGCGAAAGCTTGTAGTTGTGCCCGGCAATGGTGACTGCGCGTTCTTGCATGGCTTCGAGCAAAGCTGCCTGAGTTTTGGGCGGCGTACGGTTGATCTCATCGGCCAAAATAATGTTTGAAAAAATAGGCCCTTTGATGAATTTAAACTGACGGTTTTCATCGAGAATTTCACTGCCCAAAATATCTGACGGCATTAAATCAGGAGTAAACTGAATTCGTTTAAAATCTAAACCCAAAGCCTGTGCAATCGTGTTTACCATTAGGGTTTTGGCCAACCCGGGTACACCTACAAGTAAGGCATGCCCTCCTGAGAAAATACTCAGCAGGATTTGATCAACAACTTCTTCTTGCCCCACAATAACTTTGGCAATTTCATTTTTAAGTTCGGTTCGCTTTTGAACCAATGTTTGTATTGCTTGAACGTCTGACATATTTTAAGGCTATATCCTGAATCATTCAGGGTTATTTGATTTTACTTTTTAAGCCAATTGTTGGTGAATTCACAATTGCGGTATGCTCCGTTGATTTTAATATAGGTCTCTTGAATTTTTTCTTCAGACCATTTAGCTATGGCTTGAATCTGCTTTTCTTTGAGTGCCAATTCTTTGATTTTAATGTAATCACGGGCATAATCGGCTGTGTGCTCATTGATTCGATTGGTAACGGTTACTAATTTGTATTTCTTTTTGCCGTTTTGTTCTGTATCCAGAATCGGCGCCGAAACCTCTCCGTCTTTTAAATTTGAGACCTGAGAATACATCGACGGATCCATTTTGGTGAGTTCAAAATGAGTGTCTTGTGTTTTAGGATTGATGAGCACGCCGCCGTTAGAACGCGTTTCTTTTTCATCCGACTCTGCGCGGGCAGCATCAGCAAATGAAATGGTTTTCTCGTCAATCTTTTTCTTAATGTTCAAAATGCGTTCTTTGGCTTCTTGAAGTGACTGACTATCGGTTTTTGGTACAATCAAAATATGGCGCAAATCAATATCTTGCCCACGGATTTTTTCGATGTATATGATGTGAAAACCAAATTCCGTTTCAAAAGGCTCAGAAATTTCACCTTCACCCAAACTAAAAGCTACATCTTTAAACTCTTTGACAAAAGGTGTCTTTTTGTTCATTCGGTAATAACCCCCGTTAGAGCTAGAGCCCGGGTCTTGTG
Organism: Flavobacterium sp.; assembly: GCA_027484725.1. Classification (GTDB taxonomy): domain Bacteria; phylum Bacteroidota; class Bacteroidia; order Flavobacteriales; family Flavobacteriaceae; genus Flavobacterium. The sequence goes on from JAIXSK010000014.1 coordinate 148,397, forward strand.
AATACAATACTGCTTTGGTGGCAAAACTTGAACCACCCTCGACCTCTTTTTTGAGTTCTTTTAAACGATCAATCACTTTTTGTTTTTCGGCCTCAGAAACTTTAGGATAAACCACGATTTGCGAAACTTCCATTTCTGCTCCAAAAACCGGCAATTCAGAAGCTGGAATTTTCTTAAAAAATGTTCTGACTTCCTCAGGGGTAATCTCTACTTTATCAATGATTTTCTTTTGCATTTGACCAGCCAACTTATTCATCTTGATGATATCAGAAAGCTCAGATTTGAATTCGTCTTCATTAGGTTTCTTGAAGTAAGCAACTACCTTATCCATAGAACCAAGTTGTTCAACCATATAAGTAATCTGCTCATCCATTTTGGCTTTGATATCATCATCACTCACCACAATACTGTCTTGAATTGCTTGATGCGCATATAATTTATCTTCGAGTAACTTCCCCAACATTTGACATCGCGTAATGTCTTTGACTGAGGCGCCTTGGCTGGTCATTTCAAGATAAGCTTTATCGATATCTGATTCCAAGATGTTAAAATCACCTACCGTAGCAATAACGCCGTCTATTTTTTTGCGTACAGTTGTTTGCGGTTTTGGCTTAATGGTGTCTTTGATGATTTCTTGTGCCCATGCGGCAGTTGAAAACATCGTGAAAAGTCCTATAAAAACCAGGAACTTAAGGTTTGTACACTTCATATTTTTTGTCTTTGATGGCATCATCTGTTATTTCCTTTTCAAATTTTTTAATCAAATCAAGTTTTCTTTGGTTGAGCAAAACCTCGCGCAAAGTTGGCTTGATGAACGAATACGGAGCAATTTGGTTTTTTTCAATTACACTGGCAATTTTAACCAAATACATATTATCCCCGTCAGCGTGCTGTATACTTTTACCCGAAACAATATATTCATCTCTGTTTTCTGGGTTTATAAATGACAACTTGCTGTATACTTGGCTCATATCAACCCAAACCGTATCATTGAGCGCAAAATTATTGAGTTTGATGGATTGAGCTTCCCAAAACTTTTTGTCTGATTTTCTGAAATCAAAAAACTTGCTTCGGATGGTCTCATATTTTGGATGGTCTTTACTCAAATTAACATATCTGAGACGAACCAAAGTTCCGGTGGTTTTAAAATTTTCTTTGTTTTGTTTGTAATAGGCTTCTAATTCAGATTCTGTAATCAAAGTATCCACTGTAGATTTGACTACTTGCTCAAGATAAGCTTTGACATACAAATCAATTTTGTACTGCTGAATCAAAGTATCAAAAGCGGCTTTTTTTTGCTTGCTCAAGTTGACTTCGGCAGCTTTGATTAATAACTTTTGCGAAGCCCATCGATCAATAAAACTACGCACAATCAAAGCGCTGTCAGTTTTAGAAGTTCCGGGCGGGACCAAATCTTTGATATCTGCACGAAACAAAAACGCATCACCAACTCTGGCAATTGATTCTGGTTTTGCGTTGGGCGTAAAAAACGAACACGAAACCAGGAACATCAAACAAATCGCTGCCAGCGCAGATTTTATCATGCTTATTTTTTAAGTTGTGCTTTTACGCGGTCAAAAACATCTTGATTGGTCTTGATGGCAAACTCTTTTTTAAGTTCTTGTACCCAGTTTTGTTCTAAATATTGCTGATAATCATTGATGGCTTTGCCTTTACATTCTTCAAGTGTCTTAGGACCGGAAGGAATAATTTTATTGATTTTTGTCACAAAATAATACGCACCTTCTTTGATGATATCAGACAAACCTTCTTGCTGCTTCAGATTTTTCGGAAGTGCGTCATTCCCTTCTTCAAAAACTCCTACATTGGTCATTACTTCAACTTTTTCTTTGGTGTTGAATTTTTCTTTGATTTTCTCAGGAGCGATGTTGTCCTTGAGCATCTTTTGAACTTTTTTGATGATGTCTTGGTTTGTTGAAGAAGCAATAATCACATCTAAACGATTTTTCCATTGGTAAGCTCCTTTGTGGGCTTCATAGAAATTCTTGAGTCCAAGCGTATCCGTTTTTGAGCGATCCCAAATTTCTTTCTCCATCAAATCAAACAAAAGCAAACCGTCTCGATATTCATCCATTACGTTGGCAAATTCCGGAAATTCACCTTCTAAATGATCCGTGTAATAAGTAGTCAATTGTTCATCTAAGAATTTTTGATAATTCACATCAACCAACTTAGCAACCGGTTTTAAATTGGCATTTGATTTTTGTTGGGTTTTGAGGTAAATGAGAAAAGTAGTTCCGCTAACCGGTTTATCTATTATGGTAAATAAAGGCCCGTCAAAAGCTTTGGTATCAGCAGGAAGATCCCATTTGTTTTCGTAATAATCATTGGTTACGGCTTTGGTAAGCGCTGCATACATTTTGTCATTGCGCTTGATAGGATATTTTTTTCTAAGTTTTTCGTTCAAAGAATTAGTAATCAATCTAGAGCGATCATCTTTTGAAACTTTGTTTTCTAACTCAACTTTCATTTCGTCAAAACTGCGCAACGGATGCTTTTCGATGAGTTTTACAATGTGCCATCCAAATTTAGTTTGAAACGGAGCAGACAAAGGTTTGTCTTTGGTCAAAGAAAAAGCTGCGTTTTCAAATTCTTCTGAACTTAACTGACCTGAACCAAAACGGGCCAAAACGCCGCCTTTAGACGATGAAGATTTATCATCTGAGAACTGTTTGGCCAAACTTTCAAAGCTCTCACCTTGCTGCAATTTTTGGTAGATATCGTCAATGTTCTTTTTAACTTTAGCCCGCTCTTCAGGAGTATCATCTTTTGGGTTGAGTAACATAATGTGCGCCACAGTAACTTCTCCGCGATTGTCTCGAACATCATCCACTTTAATTAAATGATACCCAAAACGGGTGCGTACCGGATTTGAGATTTTACCCACCGGTGTTTTATATGCTGCAGATTCAAAGGCGTACACCATTCTGAAAGCAGAAAAATAACCTAAGTCGCCTTTGTTTTCTTTGGCAGATGGATCTTGAGAATTCTCTTGTGCCAATTTCCCAAAATCTTCGCCATTTAAAGCGCGTCTGCGTATATCGGTGATTTTGTTGTAAGCCGCAAGCGTGTCTGCTGGCGCAGCATTCTCATCGACCATAACTAAAATATGTGAAGCTTTGATTTCTTTTTGTGAGCGTTTGTAACCTTCATCTACCAATTCTTTGGTTACTTTTGAGTCGCTCAGATAATTCTTAGAAAGTTGTGTGCGGTATGAAGCCAATTCATTTTTATAAGAGTCTCCGTTTTGCAAACCGAGTTTATTGGCTTTACTGATTTTGAGTTTGTATCCGATGAACAATTCAAGATATTGCGTTAGGTCTTTTTGAGACTCATCTTTTACCAAATCTAGGTTTTTATTGTATACCCTAACAAATTCATCGGTGTAGAACGGTTTGTCATCAATGGTAAATAAAACTTCTTTTTTGACTGTTTGGGCATTCATCGAAAAGCTTGCCGCTAGAAGCCCCGCTAAAAACAACTGTTTTATGCTCATTTCTTTAAAATTTCTTGTTCGCTTTATTGCTTAAATTATTTTTTTGGATTGGATTGTTTTACTAATTGTAAGGCCAACAAAAATAACAATTCATATGCATTTAACAACTATGCAGCATACTATTAACAAAAAATTATTAACGGCACAACTGACGCGGAATCAGCTCGTTTTAGGTTAAAAAAACTCAGCCTTATTTAGCCATTTATTCCAAGAGGAAATGCTATTTTTGCAATCGCAATTTTAAACTTATGAGTTTTTTAAAAGAAATCGAACGCCGAAGAACCTTCGGAATCATCTCGCATCCCGATGCCGGTAAAACTACCTTAACTGAAAAACTGCTCCTTTTTGGTGGTGCTATTCAAGAAGCCGGAGCCGTAAAAAACAACAAAATTAAAAAAGGTGCAACTTCTGACTTCATGGAAATTGAACGCCAAAGAGGTATTTCGGTCTCAACTTCGGTTTTGGCTTTTAATTACAAAGAAAAAAAAATCAATATCCTCGACACGCCCGGACACAAAGATTTTGCTGAAGACACCTATCGAACACTTACTGCAGTTGACAGTGTTATTGTTGTGATTGATGTAGCCAAGGGTGTTGAGGAGCAAACAGAAAAACTCGTTTCTGTATGTAGATTGCGCAATATTCCAATGATTGTTTTTATCAACAAATTAGACCGTGAAGGGAAAGATGCTTTTGACCTGATGGACGAAGTAGAGCAAAAACTTGGGCTCAAGGTAACCCCTTTGAGTTTTCCGATTGGTATGGGTTACGACTTTCAGGGAATTTACAATTTATGGGAACAAAACATCAATTTGTTTAGCGGCGACAGCAGAAAAAACATTGAAGAAACCATTGCTTTTTCAGATTTACAAAGTCCTGAATTAGAGAAAATCATCGGACAAAATCCGGCACATAAATTACGTGAAGAGCTTGAACTTATTGCAGAGGTTTATCCTGCCTTTGAGCGTGAAGCATATTTGTCCGGAAGTTTACAACCTGTCTTTTTTGGATCGGCTTTGAATAATTTTGGGGTTCGTGAGTTATTAGATTGCTTTGTTGACATTGCTCCTGCTCCACGCCCAAAAGAATCTGATACACGATTGGTGGAACCGACCGAAGAAAAAATGTCTGGTTTTGTTTTTAAAATTCACGCCAACATGGATCCGAAACATCGCGATCGTTTGGCTTTTGTGAAAATCGTTTCAGGAACCTTTGAGCGCAACAAACCGTACTTGCATGTTCGCCACAATAAAAATTTAAAATTTTCAAGTCCAAATGCATTCTTTGCAGAAAAAAAAGAAATTGTTGATGTGTCGTATCCGGGGGATATTGTAGGCTTGCACGATACGGGCAACTTTAAAATCGGCGATACACTTACAGAAGGCGAAATGATGAATTTCAGAGGAATTCCAAGTTTCTCTCCTGAACATTTTAGATATATCAACAACGCTGATCCGCTTAAAGCAAAACAACTTGAAAAAGGTATTGACCAGTTAATGGACGAAGGTGTTGCACAGCTTTTTACGTTAGAAATGAATAATAGAAAAGTAATCGGAACTGTAGGAGCACTACAATATGAAGTGATTCAGTATCGATTGGAGCACGAATATGGTGCAAAATGTACTTATGAAAACTTCCCGGTCCACAAAGCTTGTTGGGTAAAACCGGACGACTCAAAAAATGAAGAGTTTAAAGAGTTTAAAAGAATCAAACAGAAATTCCTTGCAAAAGACAAATACGATCAGTTGGTTTTTCTGGCAGATTCTGACTTTACAATTCAAATGACTGTAAGTAAATACCCTAGTGTAAAGCTTTATTTTACTTCAGAATTTGAATAATTCGGCAAAGACTTTTGTATAAAAAAATAGCTTAATTATCAACATTTTAATGAGTATGTACATTTTTTAAAATTTGATTCATATATTTGCGTCTTAATAGAACTATGAAATGAAAAAGAATTTTTTAACTATACCCCTCGTAATTCTGTTCGTCTTGACGGATTTTGTGGTTTTTGCACAACCGGGTGACGACGATGGTTCTGGAGGATTGGAAGGCAATGACCCTCCACCAGCTCCTATTAATACAAAACTAATATGGTTAGCTGTTATAGCTATTGTTTATGGCTTTTACAGCATTAAAAAATACAAGAAAGCTATTTAATAATACCGATATATATAAAAAAGCCTGATTTAATAAAATCAGGCTTTTTTATTTGACTAAATATCAATTTACAAAACGTATTGCTTTTTTAGTTTAGTTTATATTGAATCAACAAAAAAACCCCGCTCAATGAGCGGGGTTTCTATTATATCAAAGACTTAATTATCTTTTGATTACTCTCACGGTTTTCACGTTGTCTCCTTGAGTTACAATGATGTTGTAAACTCCTGAAGGGAAACGAGATCCGAT
>JAIXSK010000038.1 GCA_027484725.1 Flavobacterium sp.
CTAAAGGCACTTCCTGAAGTAGTGAACTCTCTTGAAGTAGCCGGTGAAGTTGAAGTAACTACAAATTTGTAGCCTTGAGCTCCAATAACTTGTTGTGCGTAAATAGTTGTCCACAAACGAGTGATAGTAGTACCACAAGCAGGGTTGATAACTTTAGAAGCACCAGGAGTTGCAGGTGTACTAATGGTACATACTGAACCGTACTCTGAGTCAGGTCTCCAAGTAGTTCCGAATCGCAACAATACATCAATAGTGTAAGTAGTTCCGAATGAAATGTTTTGGATGCCTAAGTTTGTCAAGCTAAATCTGTTTACAGTAGCATCAAAAGTACCTACAATTGTAGATCCGTTTCTAACGCGGAATCTGTAACCTGTTGCGCCAGCCACTTGACCACAATAAATCGTGTTAGAAATATTGGCCAAAGTAGAACCACAAGCCGGTAGTGTTACATTTGTTGAATTAGGAACCGCCGGAGTTGTTACAGTACAAACAGAACCATAAGCTCTCCAGAATCCTTGAATTTTAACTGAAACTCTGATTGAGTAAGTAGTAGCATATACAGCACCACCTGCTAAGTTCAACAAAGTAAAGCTGTTGGCTGTTGACTCATAAGTTCTAACATTAGATCCGTTGGTCACTTCAAAACGGTAACCTTGAACAGTGTTTCCTGAAGTACCTACATAAGTAGCTAAATCATAAGCATACAAAGCATTGGCTAAGTTGGTCAAAGTAACACCACAGCTGTTAGAGTTCATGAATGAAGTTGGATATACCTCATCAATGTTACCATCACAGTTATCATCGATGTTGTTGCCCGGAATCTCAGAAGCATTCGGGTTAACTGTAGCTAACTCGTCATTACAATCTGTACCGTTGTTTACCAAAGTGTAACCTGCTGGTGTAGCAGCTCCGTAACAAACTGAAGTTTGCGGGAATCCGTTGTTGTATCCGTCACCGTCAACATCTGTATAGAACAAACCGGTTCTCCATTTTGTAGCATCAGCCGGAGCACAATCTGTATTGTTGGTTGAAGTACCTTCTGGTTGACCTGTACAAGACAAAATCGCAGCACCAGAACCAAATCCGTCACCATCGGTATCAGCATAATATGTTTGTGCTGAAGTGTTGATGGTCAAGTTCAAGATTTCTGTATTACATCCGGTAACTGAAGTATAAGTACCTGATGAAGTATAGGTTTGACCGTTAACAGACCAAGTATAGCTACCACAAGCTGTTTCTGTTGTAGTGTTTGAAGTACTTGGCGTAATGGTCAAGTTCAAGGTAGCTGTATTACATCCTACAGTATTGGTGTAAACACCAGAAGCTGTATAGGTTTGTCCATTCTCAGCCCAAGTATAGCTATCACATGCTGAAGTAGTCAAACTTCCGTTGCTAGTAAGTGGGTTGATGGTCAAGTTCAAAGTAGCTGTGTTACATCCTACGGTGTTGGTGTAAACACCAGACTCAGTATAGGTTTGTCCATTCTCAGCCCAAGTATAGCTACCACATGCTGAAGTAGTCAAACTTCCGTTGGTAGTAAGTGGGTTGATGGTCAAGTTCAAAGTAGCTGTGTTACATCCTACTGTATTGGTGTAAACACCAGACGTTGTATAGGTTTGTCCATTCTCAGCCCAAGTATAGCTACCACATGCTGAAGTAGTTAAACTTCCGTTGGTAGTGTTTGGTGTAATGGTCAAGTTCAAAGTTTCATTAACGGTACAACCTTGTCCGTTGGTAGTAGTACCATTGTATGTACCAGACTCTGTATAAGTCAAACCAGTAACACCCCAAGTATAGCTACCGCAAGCAGACTCAGTAGTACTGTTGGTGAGCGGACCTGAAGGACCAGAAATAGTAACCGGTACGTTTACAACAGTACAAGAACCGTTAGACACGGCAATCGTGTGCGCACCAGCAGTTAAACCAGTTACGTTGAACGCACCTGAGCTTAAAGTAGCTGGAATTGCAGCACCACCGTCAACAGTATAAGTAATAGAACTGTTAGACGGAACTGGTGACATGGTAATAGTAGCAGAACCATTGTTACCACCAAAACAAGTAACTGTACCTAGGTTGCTGGCTACTCCTGAAGTAGCACAAGTTACGAAGTTCACGTTGTACGGACCTGTGATGGTCAATGTTGGACCAGGAGGTGTTGTAGGACCTGCGACTGAGATTACACCACCTGTTCCGTTGTAGGTTGTACCTCCGTCATTACTACAAAAAGCAGTACCAACGTTTAAGGTAATCCCCGTACCACCGGTTGGGAACGTGAGTGTTTGACTTGAACCCCAACCTGCTGCGTTGGTCGCTCTAAAGCGTGCAAACTTCATGGGTACTCCTGCCGGCATTTGTCTAGCAGCAGGAATATTTGCTGTATTTGTCCAACGCAACTGACGTCTACCTCCTGAAACATCTACGTTTGGATTTACGGGATTGAAGCCCGGAAACAATCCCGCTGATGGTTGGTCAACCACAACTAGTGTAGGAGTCCCCGTTACAGCGGTACCATATAGCACGTTTCCACCAAATGAGTACAACCTTAGAGGCGTTGTTCCCGTGTTGGTCAATACTACATCATACTCGATGGTTGTAGCAGTAGTCTGTATGTTCGCCAAAGTAATGGTGACCATATTCCCAGCACATGACTGGGAATATGAAGTCACACTATACATCATGGAGAACAAGACCGCAAAACCTAGAATCAGGTTTTTAAATGACATTCTTGTTTTCATAAAATATTTAAATTAATTATTGGGTTACTCATTAAAACGGATAAGCCGCAAACACGAAGTTGTTGTAGCTGTCTTCCCAAATCAAATAATCTGTTCCGTCAACAATACCATCTCCGTTTAAGTCTGTCGCAAATACGCCAAACGCGAAG
>JAIXSK010000036.1 GCA_027484725.1 Flavobacterium sp.
CGTTAGCTGCCAGCGCATTTTCGAGTCGTAAAATAAAGAACTTTTCAAAATCAATTTGTCAAAATTTTTAACCGAAACTTGAATTTTGGCTTCTCGCCTATTTTGTCAAAAAACTTTGCGGAATTTGATTGCGTAAAACGTTGTGTGAAAAACAGAACGCAAACTTTGAGCATAAATGAGCGCCAACCAGCTAACAGCGCATGAAGCGCCATTGCTGGATTTTGTTAGCTTTATGTTCGTTTTTCACGTAAAAATTTTATCGGTAATTATATACAATTTTGCAGTAAATAATTTTGTTTACTGCAAATAACTTCTTATCTTTGGTTCATCAAAAACACAGAACCATGTTTAATAAAGAAGTAAAATCAGTTTTAGACCTTATTCAAGCGTTCCCAAATGAGCAAGCCTGTATTGAGCATTTAGAAAAATTACGTTGGAACGGAAACGTTGTTAGCCCGTTTGATGCTTCGTCAAAGGTTTACAAAACTAAAACTGGTTATCAATGTAAAAATACGGGTAAAAACTTCAACGTTAGAACCAACACTATTTTTGACAATACAAAACTACCTTTGGTTAAATGGTTCTTAGCTATTTGGATTGTTACTTCACACAAAAAAGGTATTTCATCTTTACAACTTAGCCGTGATTTAGATATTACTCAAAAATCAGCTTGGTTTATGCTTCAAAGAATCCGTCAATGCTTTGGTATTGAAAACGACAACCAATTAGAAAACGAGGTTGAAGTTGACGAAACGTTTGTAGGTGGTAAAGAAACTAATAAACACGCTGACAAAAAATCTGACAACCCACACTCAGGCGACAAAGCTGTGGTTATGGGAATGATTGAGCGCGGCGGCAAAGTAAACGCAAAACACGTTGACAACAGAACAGTTAAAACTTTGACCGCTGAAATAGTATCAGTTGTTAAGTCAGGTTCTACTGTTTACTCTGATGAATGGTTAGGCTACAACAAATTAAGACGTATTTACGACCATAGCGTAGTTAAGCACAACGCACACCAATACGTCGATGGTAGAATCCACACAAACACAATTGAGGGTTTCTGGTCGCTTTTAAAACGTGGTATTTTCGGAATCTATCATTTTACATCTAAAAAACACTTACAACTTTACGTTGATGAGTTTGTTTTCAGATACAATAGCCGTAATATTACATCAGAAAACAGATTTGATTTGATGTTAGGGAACATGGAAAATCGTTTAACCTATAAAGAATTGATTAATGGATAAGCAAATACACAAAGGGGTTATAAAATTAGGCGAATTTGAATTGCCTTGTTACGTTGTTGATGATGGTGTAAAGGTAGAACGAGTATTAACTCAAAGGGAAGTTGTAAAACTAATAACCGGAGGTAGAGAAAGCGGTAATCTAAAAAGATATTTAGAATCTCGGGCACTTAGTGAAACTTTACCAACTGAAATAATCAGTAATTTCGATGCTAACTTACTGATAATCAACACGGGCAGCGGAACCACAATTAATGGCGTAAAAGCTAGTACTGTTGTGGATATTTGTAATGGATATTTAAAAGCAAGACAATTAGGTAAATTAACCACAAATCAAGCGCAATTAGCTGAACAGTCAGAGATATTTATATCTGCATTGGCTAAAACAGGAATAGATGCCGTTATTGATGAAGCTACTGGATATCAATATTTCAGAAAAGCCGGAGATTTACAAGCTAAATTAGATGCTTATATTGTAGAGGGATATCGAGAATGGACAAGAACTTTCCCAAGAGAGTTTTTCATGCATTTATATAGATTAGAGGGGAAAACGCCTCCAATGGTCGACGTTCCATATCCAAAAAGATTTGGTAAATATGTAATGCATTATATATACGATACTTTAGACCCTGAGATTGCGGATTATTTAAGAGAAAACAATCCTAACCCAAGCGGTCAAAAACATCATCATCAAAAATTTAATGATTTTGGTCATAAAGCACTTACTGACCATTTATTTTCTATTTTAGGTATTGCAAAAGCATCTATAAATATGGAGCGATTTAAAGAAAATTTAGCTTTTGCTTTTCCTAATACGAGAACTAGAAGAAGAGCAAGACTTTTAGAAAAAAGTCAAAAAAAGATAGATTTTTTACCAACTGCATATAATTACGGAGGACAGGTTAAATTATTTGATGATGAATTAAATCCAATTACAGATGAAGAAAAGGATTCTTTAAAAGAGGATTTATCAGATTTTAATCAAAAACTAAAGCAGGGTCTGAATTTCGACCCAAATGCGGTAAAAGAAAAGCCCGAGTAATCGGGCTTATTTATTAAAACATAATCTTTGAGGTTCTGTTATTTCTTTCATCCTAAAACGCTCGCTCTTTTCGATAATTCTATTTATTGAAATGTTTTCATTTATTTCTTTGTAAATCTCACTAATACCGACAGACTGAACTTCTATAATCTTACGCGTTAAATCAGTACCAATGTTCTGATTAAATTCTTTATTGCTTTTCTTATTACTTAGAAAGTCCATTTGTTTGAAGTTTAAGTTTGTTTGTAAATTTATCGGTTGAAAGGTTTTTTTTTGCATTTTTCCCTTTTTTATTTTCAGAACCAGAATCAGTATCAATTTGTTGTTTTTCTGTTACAATATTTTCATTAATTGTTTCAGTATTGTCATTAATAACATGGGGTTCTATAGTGTCTTCAGTCTCATTCGTTATCATTGAATTCATATAATGAATGAAATCATCTTCAGATTCGTCTCTTACATAATCGTACAACATTCGCTCTAGTATGACTTGCTTATCGGTTGCCCAAGTAACATTATCGAATAGTTTTTTAGCTTCATCAAAATCAATAACAAAACCATGTGATGGATATCCAACCATTAATTTTATTAATGTTTCATGCAAATGCGGCTTGTGCAGTAGTCTTTTACCATATTTTTCTGCGATGTTAATTGCTCTCTGAGTTTCACCAAATTTATGAGGGTCGATTTGTGCGCTAATTGGTGAAAAAAGACCTACAGATAATTTAGAACATATTTCGGCAGCAGTTCTGGTTGTAATCGCATGCCTACTTTTTCTTTTTAAAGCTAAAAAATTTTCCTCAAAAGACCTAAACATTTGCTCGTTTAATGACATTAAACTCTGAATTATATTTAACCCAGAAGTGTTTTGTAATTCGTCATCTTTAGCAAGTTGGATGTCTAGAGGCCCAAACTCGCCAAAATCGCTCATTACAATGTCATCTGCGGCCAATGCCATCAAGGTTCCTGTACTTTTACATCTGCCAAAAACATACATAGTTATCTTTTGGTAGTAACGGCGCAATGCTCTCATTATTCTATAACCAGCATCTGGGTCGCCACCCCAAGTTGTCAATATTAGTATGCAGTTTTCATTTTGACATGCAGTATCTCGGATTATGTTTATAAATTTGTCCGCGTTCATGTCGTTTATTGAAGCACTAAAAAGAAAAATATCAGACTTGTTTTCCTCTATTAGTGTCTGCAAAACATCCTGTAGTTCCATATATTGCTCGCTCTGATATGTCAAATATAATGATTTTTGCATACTTACAACATCAAGTATGTATTTTTCAATATTATGTGATTTTAATGATAGCATATAAAAGTTTATAATTTGAAAGCAAATTTTAAAATAAGAAATACAATAGGCTTGCATAATAAATGTATGAATAGTTATATATTCCTATCATTTCTAATTTATTACTAACCAAATTAGTAATTTTACACTTTCAAAGCGAACATATCGTCAGGCGCAATGTTGCCAAAATTTCATCGCTTTTAGTGTTTTACTTCAATACTCCCTTGCGCAATGTAAACGCACGGGTAAAACAGTAAAGCAGCAATCCCCGACTGATTGAATTTCGTATCGGTCAAAACTGAATTAGCGGCTAAAAAAAAGATGTATATTAGCATCGAGGTAAATGTTTAGCCGTTACTGCAAACAAGTATATAGTTACCATTTTATCTTAGCGGAGCATACGCTGTTCGCTGTTCCGCAACGTTCGCCTATGCGCAACACGTTAGCGATAATTTCGGAGAACGCGAGACGATAAAATAACATAACAAAAACCCTAATGAAAATTATATACGAAATCGCGCACGTAAAACTATATGTAGCAGAGAACGATCTTGTAGAGTTATGTATTGAAGACACGGAAGTATATGACAGATTTGACGATATTTTACCGGAGCAATTTGATATCGAAGATTATTCAATTACTTCTGAACAAAAAAATGGAATCTCAACATATACAATGCACTTTACAGAAAATGTTGATAGAGAAAACTTATTAAATGCAGTAAAAAGTATTAGTGAAAGTGAAGTTATTGAGATTTATAAAATGAATAATAAATAAAGAAACTATCGCTAACCGCGGTCATAACTCATGGCTTAATTTTCTTAGCCGGAAGTTTGTTTTTTACGTAGAAATTCTATCTTAGCGGAGCGTACGCGGCTCGCTTTTTCGCCACGAGATATGGCCGCAAACCGTTAGCTGCCAGCGCATTTTCGAGTCGTAAAAAAACGAACTTTTCAAAATAAGTTTGTAAAAATTTTTAACCGAAAATTGAATTTTGGCTTCTCGCCTATTTTGTCAAAAAACTTTGCGGAATTAGATATCATAAAACGTTGCGTGAAAAACAGAACGCAAACTTTGAGCATATATGAGCGCCAACCAGCTAACAGCGGTCATAACTTATGGC
>JAIXSK010000040.1 GCA_027484725.1 Flavobacterium sp.
GAATTGTTGAATATAGAATAGGAAGCATTGAAATTATGTACAATAATGTCAATACTATAAATGGTGTAAATTTTTGATTTTGTTTCATTTACGATTTTATCTCAAAATATCCGCTAACGTGTTGCGCATAGGCGAACGTTGCGGAACAGCGAAAAGCGTATGCTCCGCTAAGATAGATTTTTTACGTGAAAACCAAACAAAAAGCGAACAAAATCCAGCAATGGCGCTTCATGCGCGGTTAGCTGGAGTGCCTAATTCAATATTGTATTTAAGTTATGCCATTCGTGATTACAACCTTCTTTACAAAAACTATTTCTTCTTTCAGTATCAGCAATTTTAAAAATTGAAATTATTGTTATAAAAGATTTTCTGTTTTCATTTTCTGGAAGCGAAACAATTTTATTTAAAGCGACTTTAAACTCTTTTGATTTCAGCAAAATAATTGGAGTTACTGTTGATTTCAAAGGAATTATTTCTAAAGCTTTTTCAATTATTTCTTTTGTCGGACGCGATTGCTCTAAACACAATTTTGCAGTTAAAATTATTTGTCGTTTTTCTTCTGCATTTAAGTCTTCAAACCAATTTAATAATTGTTCAAGATTTATTTTTTCTTGTGCAAAACTGTTAATCCATATTTCGTGTTCAGTAAGCAAAATATAATATTTAATTGTTCATTATTGGTTTGTTGCTCGCGGCATTGCAGCTAACGGTTTGCGGCCATATCTCGTGGCGGAGAAGCGAGCCGCGTACGCTCCGCTAAGCTAAACAAAAAACGTGAAAACCTAACTTCCGGCTAAGAAAATCAAGCCATGAGTTATGACCGCGGTTATGGGTTGCCGCTAATACATCGTTTTGAATCCTCTTAGCATCCAGAATATTATGTGAATTGCTAGTGGAAGAAACACGAAAGAAAGAGTAAAATATAAACCAATCTTAAACATTTTTGGACCGTATCTTTTATCTTTCTTTCTAAATATTTCTGTTAGCCAACCTAGTGAATAACAAAGGTTGCACAAAATTCCAAAACCAATAATTGCAAACGGTTCTATCAAATCTTCTCCAGCCGGAACATTAACAAGTGCTGAGATTATTACCAAGCATAAAATTCCAAAAGCGAGGACAATAATGTTGTAAAGAATTCTTCTCAGTTCCCACCAGAGCAAAATCTGAAAAGTACTTCTTTTTTCAGAATCAACTTCTAGTAATCTATCTAAATAATTCATAGGTTTAAGTTTCGTGGAATGCGGTTGCCCATAACGTTCTCTTGCTAGGCGCGCGTTGCGGAACAGCGAGCCGCGTACGCTCCGCTAAGATAAAATTTTCTCGTGAAAAACAAACGCAAAGCCAACAAAATCAAGCAATGGCGCTTAGCAAGTGTTATGCCGCGTTGCTATTAATTTGCTTTATGTTTTCAAAAACTGAGCTTTTAGAATTGTTTTCTTCTTCAATGTCATAATCATCTTGAAGACCAAGCCAAAATTTAGCAGTAGTTCCAAAAAATTTAGACAAACGCAAAGCAGTATCAGCAGTGATTCTTCTATTTCCTTTAAGAATTTCACTAATTCTGGTTTGGGGAATAAAAGTTTCTTTGGAAAGCCTGTAAGCGCTTATTTCCAATGGCTCTAGAAATTCTTCTTTTAAAATTTCTCCGGGATGAATATTTTTTAGCTTTTCCATTTTTAATTTTTTAATGATAATCAACTATTTCAACTTCTAGCGCATTGTCATTTTCCCATTTGAAAATAATCCGCCATTGCTTATTAATTCGAATGCTGTAAAAACCGGCAAGGTTTCCACTGAGTTTTTCAAGATGATTTGCGGGTGGAATTCTCAAATCGTTCACGTTTTGTGAGTTATTGATCATTCTCAATTTTCTTCTAGCTACATTTTGTATATCAGCTGGAAGTTTCTTAGACTGAATTCCATCCCAAATTTTCTCAGTTTCTTTATCGCCAAAGCTTCTAATCACAATCCAATAATTTACTAACGTCAAAAGTAAGTATTTGTTTTTGTTTGGCCAAATGATTTTTTGAGTTTTGTATTTCTATGCAATGAGGCATAACGTGTTGCGCATAGGCGAACGTTGCGGAACAGCGAGCAGCGTATGCTCCGCTAAGATAAAATATTTACGTGAAAAACTAACATAAAGTCAACAAAATCAAGCAATGGCGCTTCATGCGCGGTTACCAGAAGTTTTTTATATACATTCATTTCGTACTTCAATATTTTTTCTTTCAAGTTCCGTTTTCATTTCAAGCCATTTTCTGTTATTTAATGTTCCTGCTGGATATAATTTTCGCCTATAATTTTTAGTAATAATTCTCAAACTATTTGGCTGTTTTCCTTGGCTTTCATAAACAATAATTTCTATTTCAGAGTTTTTGTAAATGTCTTTTATCCACCAAAAATAATGATTCCTTACCAAAAAGTAATTTTTAGACAGCTCAAAATAGTGCATACAATATGCGTTGAAAGCAAACCAAAATAAACCAAAAGGAATAAAAAACTTTAAAGCATTAAAATATGATATTTTCCGTAATGGAGAAAATGTCATAAACAAGAAAAATAAAATTAAACTCCACATCATAATTCCACGAAATGAGAAAAATGGACTTCCTTTGAATTCTTCAAAATGTTCTTTTTCTATATCTTTTTTGTTTGTTTGATTTGTACTTATTTCAAATTTATCTTTTTTGTCAACTACAATTTGTTTAATGAAAGATTTAATTTCCCAAGAGTTTGAATACATATCATCAAAAATATATTCAGTGATTTTATTCTGAAATTCCAAAGTTGTTACTTCCATTTGATAACTGAATAATCCAAAACCTTTCTTTCCAGTCATTTTTACATTTTGAATATCTTTCCAATAATATGTTTTGTTCTTTATTATTATTTTCTCAAAATCTAAAATTATTTTTGGCGTGTTTTTGATATAACTTTTGGCAAAACTAAAACCGATAAAGTAAACAAGTAAACCGAAAATTAGCATTA
The DNA here is from genome assembly GCA_027484725.1 of Flavobacterium sp. Taxonomy (GTDB): domain Bacteria; phylum Bacteroidota; class Bacteroidia; order Flavobacteriales; family Flavobacteriaceae; genus Flavobacterium. The sequence continues at coordinate 2,995 of JAIXSK010000040.1, forward strand.
AGTAAGTTTTGTTTTCTACTTTGCCATTTAGCCACATTTTGTAAAATATGTAAATCATAAAACTTCCCAAAGCTATAAAAAACAGCAATGAAAAAATTATTGAGAACCAAACCGTCTTTCGGTTTTCTTTAGAAGTAATTTTTGTCATAAAATTTCTGGTAACGTTTCCTTGCTAGAGCTTGTGGCGGCTTATGGAAAGCTTTTTTTCCATAACCGCCCAAGCGAAGTTATGAAAAGTAAACGAACAATCTACCGAAAAACTAGCCATAAGTTTTAGCAAGTGTTACCGGCTGGCAATTTGAAGTTAACGCAAGTAAATGGTACTTGACCATAATACTTCATTTTTCTCAATCAGTGATTCATTATCTAAAAAAGTGTTTGTTTTTGATTGCCTAATATTTAGTCCTACTTTAAAATCTTGAGTAAATTTTTTGTCAATTTTAATATTTAATTCTACGCGATGCTTTTCGCTTGGTGGTAGTACTAAAATTACTGGAATATTCTTGTCACAATTAGCAGGTAAAACATGAATATTAGGGTTGTCAAAAAAATAAAAATTTTGCCATGAGCAAGACATACTTTTATAAAATAAAGTATCGTTAGATTTATTCCATAGATCAACTATTAATTTTCCATTTCCTTTTTTATATTTAATAGTTTTCTGTGAATACAAAACTAAATCTTTCACTTCAATTTTTTGAGCGAATAAAAATTGTGCGGAAATTAAGAAGACAATTGTCAAATATATTTTCATGTTAGTATTCTGTTTTTTTTGGCGGTTTCAAGTTTCTAGCGCAATTTTTTTCTTTTTGAATTTGCCGTTTTATTTCCCGGATTTTTGCACCAAATTTTGAAGGATTTGGTTTCAAAATTCGAGAATAAAACTAGGTTA
>JAIXSK010000007.1 GCA_027484725.1 Flavobacterium sp.
AATACTGTAGGAACCATCACCTATTATGCAGCTTCTTTCAACGGTACTTGTTACTCTACCACAAGAGTTCCGGTAACTTTGACCATCAATGCTTTACCGTCTGCTCCGTCATTAGCCAATATAACAGGTCAATGTAGCGCAACAGCTCCTGCTCCAACCATGAGTGATAATTGTGGTAATACTTTAACCGGTGTTACTACAGATCCAACCACGTACAATACACAAGGAACCTTTGTAATTAACTGGACATTCAACAATGCAGATGGACAATTTGTGGTAGCTGCTACGCAAAATGTAATTGTTCAAGATACACAAGCGCCAATTGCTCCTGTATTACCAAACATTACTGCTCAATGTACTGTAACAGTAAGCCCTCCAACCGGACAAGATGCTTGTGCTGGTCAGGTAACTGCTACAACTATTGATCCGTTGACTTATCAAGGTGAAGGAACTTACACTATTCACTGGGTATTCAGCGATGGTATCAACAGTACAACCGCACTTCAACAAGTAATTATTGATGATACGGTAGCGCCACTTGTGCCAACTTTACCAACTCTAACAGGTAACTGTTTGGTAAATGTTCCTGCACCAACCACCAATGATACTTGTAATCCAAATACGATTACCGGTACTACAACAGACCCTGTGAGTTATACGGTACCTGGTACTTATACTGTAACATGGACATTTGATGATGCAAACGGAAACGTAATTACTGCGCCACAAACGGTAATTGTTAGTTCGGCGAATGCTCCTGAGCAAGTTCAAGCATTGGCACCATGTAATGCTGATAATTCTCCTGGAAGGTTAATTGACTTGAATACATTATTACCGCAAGGTTTCCCTACCGGTGGAACCTGGGAAGATACAGATTTTAGCGGTGGAATTACTGGAAATATATTCAATCCTTTGGATATTCCGGTTGGAACATACATGATTAAGTATGTTGTTCCTGAAGGTGATTGTAGCAGAGTGGTTGAATTGACCATGACTGTAGATGATGATTGTGGTGTCCTTGATGAATGTTCAGAACCATTTGTTCACAATGCATTCTCACCAAACGGGGACAAACTAAATCAAGTTTTTGTCATTGAGCAATTAGATCAAACTGAATGTTATCCGACTAATACCGTAGAAATTTACAACCGTTGGGGTGTATTGGTATATGAAACCAAACAATACGACAACAAACAAAGAGTATTTGACGGAACTTCAGACGGCCGTGTAACCGTTGACAAATCAGCTCAATTGCCAACCGGAACTTATTTCTACATATTGAATTACACTGATAAAAAAGGGAACAGTCACCACAAAGAAGGGTACTTATACCTAACCAGATAACCAAACTCAAATCTAACGCCTGAGGGGGTCAAAGCCCTCAGGATAAAAACAGAAAACTAATGAAAACAAGAATATTAACTTTCGTTTTGATGTTTACAGCGGCGGCCGGGTTTGCGCAACAAGATGCTCAATTCACCCAGTACATGTACAACACCATCAACATCAATCCGGCTTATGCTGGGTCAAGAGGTGCTATGAGTATCTTTGGCTTGCACCGTACGCAATGGGTTGGTTTAGAAGGAGCCCCGGTAACCAATACGTTATCAATGAATACTCCTATTAATGACAGTAAGTTAGGTTTGGGATTATCCTTTGTCAATGATAGAATTGGTCCTACCACTGAAAATGCTATCTCTGTAGATGTTTCATACACTGTTCCGACCTCTGAAACTTATAAATTGTCATTTGGACTCAAAGCAACCGGAAACTTCTTTGGCTTGAATACTTCAGACCTAACACCTGAACAACAAAATGATCCGTCTTTGGTGAACTTCAATAAATTCACGCCCAACATTGGGGCGGGTGTTTATCTTCACTCTGACAAATCATACATAGGCTTGTCGGTGCCTAATTTTATCCAGAACAAAAAACTCAACAACAGCAATGGAGATAACGTAGCGGTGCTTCAAGAAAGAATGAACTTCTACCTTATTGCAGGTCATGTGTTTGATTTATCTCCTGAGATCAAATTCAAACCAGCACTTTTAACCAAAATGGTCACAGGTTCGCCTTTGCAAGTGGATGTTTCTGGTAACTTTATGTTCTATGACAAATTTGTTTTGGGGGCAGCTTATCGTTGGGATGCAGCCGTAAGTGCCTTGGCCGGATTTCAAATCACAGATGGTTTGTACTTAGGCTACGGATACGACCTTGAAACCACACGTCTTAGAAAATACAATTCTGGTTCACACGAGGTATTTCTTCGATTTGAATTATTCAACAATTACAACAAAATTATTTCTCCTCGATTCTTCTAAAATTGAAACATCATGAAAAATAAAGCAATACTATTTATATCGTTTTTGAGTGCCTTGACCTTTAAGGGGTATGCTCAAAATGCCGGTATCAAAAAAGCTGATAAGCAGTATGCAAAATACGCATACATTGATGCAACTCAGACTTATGAGCGTGTGGCCAACAAAGGCTACAAATCGGCAGACATGTTTCAAAAATTAGGAAACGCCTATTACTTCAACGCTGATTTAACCAAAGCAGCCAAATGGTACGGAGAATTGTTTGCCATGAATACTGAAGTTGAACCTGAGTATTACTTCCGCTACGCACAATCGCTCAAAGGAATTGGCGATTATAAAAAAGCAGACCAGATGATGCTTGAGTTCAATAAAAAAGCCGGTGAGGATTTGCGTGGAAAAATATTCAAAGACAAACAATATTACATGGATGAGATCAAGGCAAATTCAGGTCGATACAAAATTGAAGATGCCGGAATCAACTCTAAATATTCTGATTACGGAAGTGCTTTCTCGGGCAATATGCTTGTCTTTGCATCATCACGTGATACCGGAAGTTTTGCGCAGAAAAAACACAAATGGACCAACCAATATTTTACAGGTTTATATGCTGCTGAGCAATCTTCTGACGGTGCTTTGGGCATGGCTGATAAATATGCCAAACAAGTCAACTCTAAGTTTCACGAGTCAACTCCGGTGTTTGCCAAAGACGGTAAAACCATGTATTTCACTCGTAATAACTTCAACAACGGAACCAAAGGAAAAGATGCCAACCGCGTTACTTTGCTCAAAATTTACAAAGCAACCATGAAAGATGGCGTATGGCAAAACGTAACTGAATTGCCTTTCAACAGCGACAGTTATAGCGTGGCGCACCCGATGCTCAGTCCGGATGAAAAGACTTTGTATTTTGCCTCTGATATGCCCGGAACCAAAGGTCAATCTGACTTGTGGAAGGTAGCCATCACAGGCGAAAACAGCTACGGAACTCCTGAGAATTTAGGATCTGCCATCAATACTGAAGGTAAAGAAACATTCCCATTGGTCACTGATGAAAACGAATTGTATTTTGCCTCTGACGGTCATCCGGGATTGGGCGGTTTAGACATCTTTATGTCGCGTATCAATGCCGATGGAAGCTTTCAAGAGCCTATGAATATTGGTGCTCCGGCCAACTCACCTCAAGATGATTTTGCTTATTTAATTGATACCAAAACACGAAAAGGGTTCCTATCATCTAACCGTGAAGGCGGAATGGGTTACGACGATATTTACAAATTCATCGAAACACGTAAATTGGTTTGTGAACAAAATTTATCGGGCATTGTCACCGATTTAGAAACAGGCGAAATTTTGCCCAACACCAAAGTGACTTTGTTTGACGAGAAATTCAACAAAATCAAAGAAGTTACCTCAGATGAAAAAGGGTTCTATGATTTTGGCGATGTTGAATGCGGAAAAATATACTATGTCCGTGCTGAAAGAGAGCCATATGAAACCAAAGAACAACGCATCACGATTTCAAAACAAACCGGAAAAACTGATTTACCCATTCAATTGGAGAAAAAAGTCAAACCCGTTACCGTGGGCGATGATTTGGCCAAAGCCTTTGGCATCAAAATCATTTACTTTGATTTAGATAAGTGGAACATCCGTCCGGACGCAGCTTTAGAGCTTGAGAAAATATTAGATGTCATGAAGCAATATCCGGCCATGAAAATTGATGTTCGTTCACATACAGACTCGCGTCAGACTCACAAATACAACGAAAAATTATCTGACCGTCGCGC
>JAIXSK010000001.1 GCA_027484725.1 Flavobacterium sp.
CTAAGTGTTTGTTGTTTCATTTGTACATGACAAACTTATCACCAACTCAGCGGCTTATGAAATATTTTCGGCCAACAACAGCAAAACTCGTTGAAGTAGCAAAAAATCAAAATCTCGTGCCATTCAGCTAAAAAATAGTGCATTTCACAGACCCTTTTGCCCATCTAATGCACTTAAACGAACTCGTTTGTACTTTTTTGAGCAAAAAAATGCAGTTCCACCCTACCCAATGCCTCACTTTCTGTGATTCGGTGCTTAGAGCGCAAATAAAAGTTGTAGCAAAATCTATTCAAAATCAACTTTTGCCACAAAAGCGATGGTCAATTCAAAAAGTAAAATCAAACGGCAACCAGCCATCAACCAAAATAAAAAAGCCCACTCTTGCAAGTGGGCTTTATACCTATATATATAATATAAACTAATTTATAATTTTTTGCGTGATGATTTGTCCGTCAACTGAGGTGATTTTAACAATAAGAACCTCTCGGGTTGAAGCTGTAGTAAATTTGGTTTCAGAAGCAAACACATCATCTTGTGAGCTCAAAACACGTCCTTGAACATCATATACTTGATAAGATTTCATTTTGACGGCACCAGAGTTGATAACCCATTGATTATTTTGCTTGTATACAATCACAGACTGGTTGTTAAATGTAGGATTTTGAGTCGAAAGTAAATTTTCATACACCAGTTCAAAACGCGTGTTGTCAATTCCCGGTTGTGCAGCAAAACTGTATACCCCAGATTTCAAATCATGAACAACACCTGTAAGATGATCTTTCAAGAAAATCGGTACATTTTCTTCATCAGCAGCAAACATCCCGTCTGTTTGACCCAATGCAATGGTAAAATTGCCTGCTTCAGTACATTTGAAACCCAGCTGAACTACATCAGCAATATCCAACGGAAGCGGTCTGCCTTGAATTGAAAATTCCTCATTATTGATGATTGAAGTCAAAGCTGTTTGACAATCATTAATGTATCTTCCGTCAATAGCCGCATCCACATCAGTGGTAGCATTGGACATATAAGCCACCATGGTTTGTCCAAAATAACCTGCATCGTTGGTTAAATTCAACCAAATTCTACTTTTATCGTCTGAGGCAAGTCTTAAAAATTGATTATCGCTGTTGTTAATTCTCATGGCATTGGTAAAATCTAAAGAACCCGAGGTTGCTTTAGCAATGAACCCCTGCCCCACTTGAATCACTCCGTTTGGAATCAAGCCCAACGGATCACCTACAGAATTTGAAACTCCGCCGGCCAATGTATAAGTTGCATAAGATGAAGTAGCCGCATTGTTGGTTTTTCTCCAGAAATAAAGCGCATCAGTCAAACTGTTTTCAGTAATAAATGCATCGGCATCAATTGTGGACGGGTACGGATTTCCGACCGCATTATACGTTCCTGTAGTTACCGAAACGCTGTAAGGCCCTGTATGCGGAATTCCTGTAAAAGTGCCGGTCCATGTAGTTGGTGTAGCCGGATGCGTATTAGGCACCCTAATCAGATAACCTTGTGCATCGGCAAAATTAGTGGTTGATGGCGAAGCAACTGCCGCATAATTATTGGTACTTGGGTTGTAAGTATAAAAACGATTAGACAAAGTATTCGGCGAAAAGGCTTGCAATTGTTGTCCACTTACTGGTGAAGCCCACAACACATAATCTTGACGAATAAGCGCTGCTGTTGTTCTATTGACTACAATATTTCCAGAATTGGCCGTATCTGCAGACTGAACTAAATTGGCATTGTTATTCAAAGTAAACGTTGATCCCGGAGCTACAGTTAAGGCTCCGTTGAGTACAATACTGTCAGAATCATTAACCGTAACTACTGCATTGTTATTAACTGTTAAAGAACAAGCCGATAAATCATGGGTTGTTGAATAGTTATATGAAATAATAGCAGATGTAGTAGATGTTGGTTCCCCATTGGTCCACGAACCACCTGCCGCAGAAGTCCATGTAGTACTGCTGATGGTGATGGCTACCACCGATGAATACACCGGTGAACAGGAACCACTGGTAACCTGCGCTCTAAAATATTTGGTCTGTGTTAAAACACCTATTTCTGCAGAAGTCAAAGTGGTGGAGTTTGTTCCGATATTGCTCACATTAACAGTAAAACCAGCATTATCGGCGCTTTGCCACTGAATGGTTCCGGTGGCACTTGAAATTGTAATATCGTCATTAGGTTCATACCCGCTACACAGTGATTGATTCCCTGAAATAGTTCCTACCGATGCTGTCGCAGAAACCGTGAGCAATGCCACATTTGAATTGGTAGAACAAGTATTGGTTCCGGTAACCACACATCTAAAATTGGTATTATTTCTGGCCAAGGCAATATTGGTAAAAGACAAGGTAGCTGATGTATGACCTGAAAACCCGGTTAGTCCGTTGGTATTGGTCCAAGTAGTGACCGGATTGGTTGAATATTGCCATTGGTATGTTGGGCTTGAGGCCGAAGTAGCTACCGTAAATGAACCCGAGCTAGCTTGACAAACCGACTGAGCCAGCGGTTGTGTAGTAATATTTGGGGTGGCATTTACAGTAACGGTTACTGCCGAAGAAGTCACTGATGTCGAACAAGTTCCAGTTACCACAACATCATAACTTCCGGCTTCAGCAGCGGTTGGAGCTGTCAGCGTTAGGGTGGCTGTTCCTTGTCCAGAAACCACTCCCCCGTTGGTCAGCGCAACACCGCCTCTACGCCATGAATATGTTATCCCGGCACCGGTAGCTACGACTGTCATGGTTTGCACCCCTGACCCTGAACAAGTAGCTGTAGGAGTTGTGGGTTGTGTTGTGATGGATGGAATACTGCAATTGTTGTTGATTCTTCCTGAAGCCGCTGCAAAATAAGTAGTGTTGATGTTGGCCGCGCCTGATCCGGTTCCGCCCCATGAGCCAATGCTTTGCAAAGTTCCGGCAAAAGACAACCCATTTGAAGTATGGGTCAATCCGGTTCCTAGATTGGCAACAACTCCAGATGAAATTGCTATGATATTAGACACTGTTGTAGCAGCTGCAAATGTTTTGGTTCCCGACCCACTCAAATTCAATCCGTAGTAAGCTAAACTGACAATGCTCTGAGTCGCACCATTGTAATCAACTATACCGGTTCCGGCCGTAAAAGTTCCTCCGGTTCCACTAACAGCACCGGCAATTCTAATGGTACTTGAGCCTAAGTTCAAAGTTCCGGCGGTTCGCGTTAAGTTGCCTGAAAAAGTATGGGTCAATGCAGAGCCTAAATTAAGGGTTCCGGCCGTTGCGTTGATGGTTAAACCAGAGCCTGAAACATTTCCGGTAAAGGTGGCGATTCCGGATGCTTTCGAAAAAGTAACCAAACCGGTCGTAGTGAATCCGGCAATGCTTTGTGTAGCCATTGTGTTATCAATGACAACAGCTGAACTTCCGGCATTGAAGGTTCCTGAATTGGTAAAATTACCTCCAAAGTTAACTTGAAAATTACCCGTATTTAATGACGCGCCTGAATTAATCACTAGTGGAATTGATGCATTAAGCACCTTGGCCGCATTCATAGTAATAACCCCTGTACTGGCGATGTTTACACCGCCGGCAGCCGCAAACGGTGTAATCCATTCTGCTCCTGCTGTTCTGGAAGTTGCTGTATTATATCGCAAACTAGCCGCAGAACCATATGTTGGCGTTGCTGATACGGTAGCTGTTCCTTCCATAGAAAGAATTCCGCTAACGGTGCAATTGGCTGTAGTTAATGTTTTTATTCCTGAGTTTGAAAAAGTCAAGTTGTTAAAAGTGGTTGCTGATGCCGATAATGTCTGATTCCCGGCAGCTCCAAAATTGACTGTTCCGGTGGCCGCGACAAATACAGTTCCGGTTCCGTTCCAAGCAGTTGTACTTACTGCGTTTACATTTAAAGTTGATGAAGAAGCATTCAAAGTACCGGCCGTTAGCGTTACTACTCCTGAAGTTGTATGCGTAAGAGACGAACCCAAATTAAGGGTACCACCGCTTCCGTTGATGGTCATTCCGTTGCATGAAACATTCCCCGCCAATGTAGCTGTGCCTGATGTTTTGGTCATGCTCAACAAACCGGTGGTTGTAAAACCTGAAATCGTTTGTGAAGCCATAGTGCTGGAAATGACAATCGGTGAACTTCCGGCATTAAAAGTACCCGAGTTGGTAAAGTTTCCTCCAAAAGTAAATTGTGCATTATTGGTATTTAAAGTGGCGCCTGAATTAATGGTCAACGGAATCGAAGCATTAAAAACCTTAGCTGCATTGGCAGTAATGACGCCTGTATTTGATATGGTTACACCGCCTGTAGCAGCAAATGGAGTAATCCATTCCGGACCGGCTGTTCTGGCTGTTGCCGTATTGTAAATCAGTGAAGCAGCAGTTCCGTAAGTAGGTGCAGCAGACATGGCAGAAGTACCTTCCATAGAAAGAATTCCATTTACGATACATCTACTGGTGGTAACACTTTTGGTTCCTGAACCTGAAAAAGTCAAGTTATTAAAAGTGGTATTGGTTGCTGACAATGTTTGATTACCAGCAGCATTGAAAACTACTTTACCGGTACCGGCCACAAAAACGGTTCCGGTACCATTCCAGGCAGATGTGCTAACCACACTCACATTGAGTGTACTGGAGCCTCCGTTCAAAGTTCCAGCCCAAAGTGTAACTACATTGGTGGTGTTGTGGGTAAGTCCTGCTCCTAAATTAAGAACCGCGCCGCCAGAACTGTTTACGGTAATTCCGGCACAGCTTACGTTTCCGGTAAGTGTGGCAGTCCCTCCGGTTTTTAGGATATTAAAAAGACCGGTCGTTGTAAAACTTGAAATACTCTGAGTGGCATTACCGGTCAGACGAAACTGGGTTCCGGTTAAGGTATGTGTTCCGGCACTGGTTAAATTTCCGGAAAGATAAAATCTTCCTGCTCCCATGGTAAAAGTACCCGCATTGGTAAAACTTCCGGTGGTGCCTGTAAGATACAATCTACCAGTGGTTGCGGTAAAAGTACCGTTGTTGACAAAATTTCCGGTTACCGTGAGTGCATTGACCGAACCTATATTTAATATTCCGCCTGAATTGATGGTAACATTGATAACTGTTCTAGCCGCTGTTAAGGTAACAGTAGCACCGCTGGCAATAATTGCTGTATCAGAAGTAGAAGGCACTACACCGCCTACCCATGTTGTTGTACTAGACCAAGTTCCGCCGGTTGCTGTACTAGTAATAGTAGCAGCAGACAGCATACTTGCTGTGAGTAACATTATACTCAAAAGCCAATTTTGAAGGTTTCTTTTTCCTATATATATATAGGACAAATTACTCAGTGGTGGGTAATCACAAAATGTTTTCATTTGTAATTGAGTTTGGTTTAATTTTTTTGTTTTGCTGTTTATATTTCGGGCAACAAATTGACACTTTTGTTGCCGCAAAGAAAATTCAAATCAAAAATCCGATGAGATGCACTTAAAAAAGTTATTAAAAAAATTACAAACACTTTAATTTATTAGATTTCAGATGTTTATCAATTTTTCATTTTTTAAAATTTAAAATCTAACTAAATGAATGAGTCGTTAAAGCTCACCCATGATTCAAACATCAACTTTTTTAACTTGAATAATCGTCGACGAAATTAAAAATCAAAATTAAAAATCCGATAAAACGCATGATTTTATCGATGAAATGCGTTAAATTGAACATTTAAGACAGTTTATTCTTACGTTTTAAAAATTTTAAAATAAAAAAAGCCCCGTTAAAAAAACGAGACTTTTCATTGGATGTATGAAGTTGTTTAATTCATGACTTTTATAGTGGTGGTTGCATTACCCTCAGAGGTGATTTGAGCAATGAACATTTGTTGCTGACTTCCGGTTTCAAGCCTGATCTCGTTGCTATTGATAGACGATTTTTCAAGAATTAATCTTCCGCGCAAATCAAATAATTTAATAGATTTCATTTTAACTTGCCCCGAGTTAATAATCAATTCTTGTTTTTGGTGATAAGCCACTATAGATTGGGCATTAAAAATAGGCTGTTCGGTAGACAATAAATTCACATAAACTATTTCAAATCGGTTGTTGGTATAACCTGCTGCCGCTGTAAAATTGTAGCCTCCGGTTTTCAAATCGTGAATGGTATTGTTTAAGTTATCTTTCAAGAAAATGTCTTGCGTGGTTGCAAAAACACCTTCTGCATGATCAATGGCAATGGTATAATCGCCGGCGGTGGTGGCATTAAAACTCAACGGAACCACATCCGCAGGATCCATCGGGAAAGCTCTTCCTTGTATAGTGTAATCAACCTGATCAATTACTGAATTTAAAGCAATCGGCCCATCATTTAAGTATTTTCCATCATATAAATCAATCCCTGATGTAGCACCGGTGTGGTACCCCAATGCCATTTGTGAGAAAGCGCCTGAGCTATTCGTTGCATTGAGCCAAACCACATGATGCTCTTCGGTATCGGCACTTCTAAAGAATTGATTGTTGAAATTTGAAACGCGTTGCGTATTATTGAATGACAAACTTGTTCCCGAACCATTACCTTCTACAAAGAAACCTTGACCGGTTTGAATAATGCCACTTGGGTTAAATACTTGTGCTTCGCCATTTGATACGAAAACACCCCCGGCCCAAGAGCAATATGATGGGCTAGACGCGTTGTTGGTTTTTCTCCAAAAATAAAGTGTACCCGTAATGTTGCTGTTCTCGCTCACAAAAGTAGACATTGAAATGGGTGATGGATATGGATTACCCACTAGATTAAAGCGTTTTCCGGCGCCAAAATCATCCATGGTTACATTGTACGTTCCGTTGTGTGGAACACCGGCAAAAACACCGTTATATGATGTTGCTGTTGTGGCTGACCAATTGTTCGGCATACGAATTAAATATCCTTTAGCATCTGCAAAGTTGGTAGTTGACGGGCTTGGCACCGCAACAAAAACATTACTTGGCGAAGTAGCATAAGTATAAAAACGATTCGTTAAGGTTTGCGGAGAAAAACTCAATAAATTTTGCCCTGAAACCGGTGATGACCACAAGGTATAATCTTGTCTGAGCAAAGCAGAACTGTTTCTTTTAACTATGATATTACCAGAATTGGTAGTTGTTGTATTTTGAATCAAATTGGCATTATTCTCAAGTGTAAAGCTACCACCGGTTACAGTTAAAGCATCGTCAATGGTAACATTATAACCACTCGGAATATTAACCGCACCGCTATTTACGGTAATTTTACATGCATTAATATTGGCCGATGCTGTATAATCACCATCAAAAATCACGGTTGAAGTTGAACTAGGCGTGCCATTATTCCAAGCAGTTCCTGACCAAGTGGTTGTCGGTCCAACCGTAATCGATACTGAACTACTGGCTGCTGAACTGATTCCGTTTCCGTCTTTAACAGTAACCGTATATGAATTGCTCCCTGATGTACTGGTGTTCGGAGTTGCTGTAGCTGAAGTGGTACTTCCGGTAATTGAGCCTGTCCAAGCATAAGTAAATGTACCATCACCCACCGGATTTGCTGTGAGTGTTGGTGTAGCATCTTTACATACCGTAACTCCGCCTCCACTGATACTTACGGTTGGATCAGCCGAAGTAATTCCGGTAAAAGTTGAAACCTGACCGGCCGTAATCGTGGCGCCTGTGTAAGTTAAGGTTGTACCCGATAAAACACTTCCTCCGGTTTTAACCCAAGGATTGGTTGCTTGATTAAATGAACCGTTTAGTTGCGCAGCTTTGATGCTTCCTAAAGTTCCGTTGACATCAGCAACTGTATTTAAATAAGTTCCGGTGATGGTTGCCACACAACCCGTAATTCCTGATTGTGAAACTTTCCAAGAGCGAGTCAAAAAGTGTGTTGTACTGCTGTTATTATCATGTTTTTTGTCTTCTAAACTCACGCCTACATAAGCCGATGAAAAACCGCTACCGGCTGTAACATTAACCGTTACTGGGCTGTATTCTAGTGTTGATGTATTATCACCAACCGGATAAACAAATGAGCCCGTTGCAGTGAATGTTTTTCTGAGTTCTCCTGTGCTATCAGCAACTATCATAGAGACCGTTGAACCCGGAGCCGTAATGGTGGCCGTGGCTGCCAATGTTAAGTTATTGCTTCCTAAAACCAACAAACCGTCGGTTAAGGTTATTCTAAAACTAACCGCTGAATTTCCGCTTAATGAAACCAAATCATTTCCGGTTGTTCCCGATTTATTAACTACTATTTCTACCTGATTGGCTTGTCCGGTGGTTGCGAAACTTTTTGAAGAAGTTCCAAGTATATTAATACGGGTAATCATATCTGTATCGGTAGCTGTTTCTGTGAGTGTTCCACCCGTATGAGAGAAATCTCCGTACACATCTAATTGTGCATTGCGCGTATTAGCGGCTATTGAGCCTGTTGAGTTACAGAAATTGAGTGTTCCGGTACTTTGATTATAATTACCGTTGACTACTATTTTTTTGCTGATGTTTGAAGTACCATTTGAGTTATCAATAATCAAGTTTCCGTTGGCGTTAATAGTCAAATCACCATTGACTGTTAAGGTTGTAGCCAATGTGGTTGAATTAGACAAACCAATTGTTCCGGTAGTAGCAATCGTTAAGCTTCCTTGAATGGTCGGGCTGGTTGCTCCGGTAACCATATTAAAAGCTGATGTTCCGTTGATGATGACATTTCCAAAGCTCTCGGTAAATTCATTATCGGCTATGGTAGCATCAATTTGCAGGGTAGCGTTGGCATTCCAAGAGGCCGTAGGAATGGTTCCTGAGGTAAAGTTTGAAATGTATTTCCCGCCCGAAGCAAAACTCAAAGTTCCACTAGCTACAGGCACTGCCGATGATGTTCTGTTGAGTGTTCCGTTTACAGTGAGCTCTGTAGCCGACGATGTATTACTAATGGTTAAAACAGTGGTACCAGCGTCAACAAAAGTTTTCCCAGCAGCAATTTCAACCGTTCCTGAACCTGTAGGCGCTACTGTACAATTAACTGTATTGGCAAAACCGGTACTCTCAATGGCTTGTTCTGTCGTTCCCACTATGCTAACTAGACAACCTGTGGCACTACCGGTTTCAGTAACCGACCCGCCGGTATGGGTAAAGTTACCACTACAATTTAACAATCCATTGGCCGAACCAACACTTAAGTTCATGGTTCCTCCGCTGATGTTGGTATTTCCGGCTACATTTACAGTGGCTGTTCCGGAACCCGAAGTAAATACAAAATTTGAAGTAGCACCCGAAATGGTTAAATCGCCGGCAATATTGAGTGTTGCAGAGGTGTTGGCCAACAACCTAACTTCTCTGCTTTGTGTATTTTGAATGGTTAAATTACCATTGATTGTTGTCAATGCGTTCGCAAAACTGAGGTTAGCACCTGGGTCAGTTGTAAGATTAATGGTCAAATTACCATACGTTGAATTGGTTGGCAAAGTCGTATTGGTACTGTTGATTTCAACGGTACTGGTGTTTCCAAAAACTTCTGTTCCGGAAAAAATGGTTGAAGCCCAAGAACTTGAGTTTTGGTGTTTGTAAGTTCCGCCGTTGTCTATTTGAAAAGTGGTTGCGGCGGCTACAGTAATAGCAGATGTGGCTACTAAAACACCTCCGCCTTCAATCTGAATTTTAGAACCCGTTCCTGAAACTGACCATGCACCTCCGGTAGTCATGGTATGACCATTTTGGATGATAAAATAAGTTCCGGCAGTAAAATCTGAAGCCGTTGCATTGGTTCCTGAACCATCGCGTTTAGAGTTCCAATTGGTAGCGGTTTGCGGTGCCAAACTTCCTTTAGAATAGAATATATTTTTGGATGGAACTAATTCACCAGAAGCAGTAATGGTGGCTCCTAACGGAAAACCCGTAAACTGAACCTTGGCCAATTGGGATGCACCCAAACCTCCGGTTCCTACTTGAATTTTACCCGCTGTAGCCGTACCGGTTGAGCCGCCTGAGCCTGACCAACCATCAATGGTAAGTGTAAAAGCACCCCAAGTGGCAGCACTACTGTTGGCAAAAGTTAAAGTGTGAACACCCGTTCCTAATTTAATCGATGAGTTGGCGTTCAAACTCGCTACGCCAAGTGTTTCGTTAAATCCGGTTGTGGCTCCGGTACTGAAGGTTCCACCGTTAAAATTAATGGCAGAACCATTAGCGATTCTATCTGCCGCGGCAATTTCTAAAATACCGTCGGTTATAGTTGTAGTGCCTGTATAGGTGTTATTACCAGAAATAGTGAGTTTACCGGTGCCTGTTTTGGTAATAGCTAAATTGGCCGCAGTAGTGGCTGACATAACTCCTGTGTATGCACTGTCGGTGTTGCTGCTGCCGATGGTAAACGTATCAGCAGTTCCGGTGTTGATTAAGTTTCCGCCTCCGGTGAGTTCACCCGCCGAAGCAGTAAAAGTATTAACGTCTAAATTTCCTGAGGTCAAATCAAGAATTCCATTGATGGTGGTGTTTACACCCAACTTAGTCGTTCCTGATGAAATCTGCAAATCATTAAAAGCAGTAAAAATATTTGGCAGTGTATTCGTTGCTGTTAAAACAACCAAACCGGTTCCGGCAGTAAAAGTATTGCTCCCGGAGTTATTCAATGCAAATCCGGCACAAGTCAGCGTACCCCCGTTGGTCATCACAATAGAACCCCTGCGGTTGTTTTGCCCGGAATTTCCCAAGCTCACCGTACCTGCAACAGTCAATGATGAACCACTGTTAAAACTCAAAGTACTGACATTGTTGTTTGTTGGGCCCACAGTGAGCGAGGCGCATGAAAAAGTGCCATTGACCGTTATGGTGTGACTAGAAACAATTACAACTGTGTCATTAGAATCAGGAACCCCGTCGGAATCAGTTCCGCTGGTAATTGTCCAGCTGGCAGATGCAGACCAGTTACCAGTTGTACTTGAATTAAAGGTAGCCTGAGCTGTTAATGATTCAGTGGCAAGGACAATGATTAAAAACAAAAATGCTTTTAAAAAATGTTGATTGGCTTTTGCTTTCATAAACTTTAAAATAGATTAGGATGGAGCAAAAGTAGGGTCATTTAAACCAGCTTAACAAATTAATTAGTTATAAGAGCCGATAAATCCGATTAAATGTAAATTGCATAACTGATTGATTTTTAGTAATAAAAATGTCATTTTCGGCATCATTTAAGAAAAAAATCCGACCAAATGACGTTTCTTACCTATGAAACTCATTTTTTAGGATTTTTCACTTTAAAAAATCAATTAAAAAGCAGAATAAAACCTACGAAAAACAAAAAAGCCTCTGAAAAGACAGAGGCTTTTTTTGAAATAAAGTATAATGGTTTAGTTCATTACTTTTTTAGTCACCGTTTGGCGGTCATTTGAAGTGATTTTAACAACCAAAACCTGACGGGTAGACCCAACGTTCATTTTGATTTCAGAAGCGTTTATATCGCTTGTATTAACAAGCAATCTTCCTCTGATGTCATAAATCTCAACGCGATCCATTTTAACAGACCCCGAGTTGATGACCAACTGGTTGTTCTGAATGTAAGCCACCACTTGATTGGCAGTGAATTGGTTTGGTTGTACACTGAGTAAGTTTTCATAAACCAATTCAAAACGCGTATTGTCAATTCCACCGGCTGTGGTAAAATTGTATGGTGCAGCCTTTAAATCGTGTATGGTATTGGTTAAGTTGTCTTTCAAGAAAATATTTTGGTCTTGCAAGAAGAATCCGTCAACATGGTCAATGGAAATGGTAAAATTACCCGGCAACTCAGACTTGAATCCCAACGGCACTATATCTGATGCATCAAAAGGCAAAGCACGTCCCTGAATAGCATACTCAGTATTGTTGATCAAACTGGTAAGTGCATTTTGACTGTCGTTTAAGAAAAGTCCGTCTATCATATTGTCAAAACCATTGGTTGCATTTTCCATATAAGAAACCATTGTTTGGCATGCAATACCGGTTGTATTACTCATGTTCAACCATACGCGGTTTCTTTCAATGTCATTGGTTCTAAAAAACAAGTTCCCGTTGTTGGTTGTTCGCATACCGTTGGTAAAGTTCAATGATGTGGCCGAACCAGATGTTTTCACAATGAATCCTTGACCTACATTAATCACCCCATTCGGAGTCAATCCAAGCGGATCACCAGAACCCGGTGTTCCAACTCCACCTGCTAAAGTATAAGTAGCGTAAGATGGATTAGCGCTGTTGTTGGTTTTTCTCCAGAAATACATCGCATCAGTAAGGCTATTACCGGCAATGAATAAATCAGCATCAATGGTTGAAGGATAAGGATTACCTACTGCATAGTATTGGCTGCTGTTCAAACCTGTTAAACTGTAGTTACCATTATGGATTCCGGTTCCGGTAAAAGTTCCGTTCCAGATGGTTGGTGTAGTTGGGTGGTTGTTCGGTAGACGAATCAAATATCCGGTAGCTGTAGCAAAGTTTCCGGTAGCTGAAGTAGCTACATACTGACCGGCTGTTCCGGCAGAACCATCAAAAGTGTAAAAACGAGTAGACAAAGTTTGCGGTGAAAATGCTTGCAGCTGTTGCCCGTCAACCGGTGATGACCACAAAACGTAATCTTGTCGCATCAAAGTAGCAGTATCGCGTTTTACAACGGCTGTTCCGCTTCCGGTATTAGAAACATTATTGGTTTGTTTTAAGTTGGCATTGTTTTCAACGGTAATGGTTCCGCTGTTGGCAATGGTGGCCGTTACCGTTAAGTTATAGCCTGATTTTACGGTTACTGAAGCGCCAGAGGCTACGGACATTCTGTTGGCAGCGGCTGTAGCTGAAATCTCCGGATACAAACTAGCCGATGGAATCACCGCATTAGTACTGGCACTCGGAACCCCTTTTGACCAGTTGCCCGAAGTTGCCCAATCAGTAGTTGAGGCACCTGCTGTCCAGGTAGTAGCTGTTTCACCCAACTGAAAATCACCATAACCAGTCAAGCCGGTAGCTTTGGTGGTTGTGCTGGTTCTAGTACTTACAGTAGCGCTCGTCCAAGTAGAAGCTGCATAACGGCTCACACCAAAAGCGCCCGTTACGGCTCCGCTGTCTACATCGCCTGAAACAAAGGTAAAAGTGGCATCATAACTTCCGCCGGTTACCCCTGAGTTACTGAGTGTATAATTTCTATTCACTGAATAAGACGAATCAATATCTGATGAACTAATTTGCGGATGGTCTCCGGCAGTGGTATAAGCAATTACATTTCCGGCTCCTGTAACCCCGGTGTAATCTAAAGTAACCGGTGTATAATTTGAGCTATCTCCTATTTCAAAAGTTCTTGAATTGGTTCCGGTTGGGATGTTTTTTTGGAGGTTGCCAAAAACATACCCAGCGCCAGATTTGGTAACAGAACCCGAAGCACCCACAATTACTTTGTTGCTTCCGGTAGTAATTACTGTAGGGTTAGTAGCAGTAAAAGTTAATCCATTGTTAATCGTAATATCATTGGCCAAAGTGACGCTTCCGGCAGTTTTGTCAATTAATAAATAATCAAATGTTGTGGCTCCCGTAATGGTTTGTGCGTTGCCTCCTTGTAAGAAAACAGCACGAGTATTAGGAAACAAGGAACCTGTTCTGGTCCAGTTTCCTTTTATCACAATATCACCTCCTGAAGCTCCTGAACCTGATAAATTTCCGTTAAGGTTTAAATCATTATTGACAATCAACGGAACGGTCATGTTGTTTCCACCATAATCCATATAAAGTGATGAACCACTATCGATAGTTAAATTATTAGCTACATTAAGAGCAGTACCTGTATTACTGGTACCACCCGGACTCAAAGTTGTATTGTTGCTGATTTGAACATTATAAGGATATCCATTTCCACTACTAGCCGACCATTCTGTTGTTCTATTAAAAGGATTAGCACCTGAGTTATATTTCAACAAAGAACCCGTTCCGTAGGCAGGAGCATTTGTAGTAACAAAACCACCCGAATTGATTTGAAGTGTTCCGTTGATTGTGGTTACCCCGCCAAAGTTCATTCCGCCTGTCAACAACCATGTAATGTTGCTATCAGTAGATAAAGTTCCCGAAGCCGAACCGCTCGCAGTTTTGTTATTTGTAATGGCAATTGTGGCAACTCCTGTTGAAGAAATAATTGATTTAGCAGTTCCGCCTGCGGTTCCGTCAACTAATATATTTCCTCCGCTGTTGTTCAGCGTCAAAGTTCTTCTGTTCAAGTCTAAAGTACCAGCATTGAGAAACTGTAATACGCTGCCGGCAGTAGTGTTAATTGTTACATTGGTTGTTAGACCTAACTGAACCGTACCGGCTGTTTTTTCGATTAATAAATAATCAAAAAATTGTGTTCCGCTAGAAGCCGTTACTACAGAAGTTCCAGTTCCTACAAAGCGAACTGCTCGGCTATTATTGGTCCAAGTTCCGTTGTTGGTTAAGTTACCACCGATGTATAAATCACCCGAAGTGGCATTGAGTGTTAAACCACCCGCAGTTACGGTAACATTTCCGGGAACCCCGCGTCCGCCACCCAAAGTAAGCGTACCAGTTAATACTTGTACATTAGCAGGAACACCTGACCCAGCACTTACAGAACCCGAAGCCCCTCCTGTCCACTCATTCGAGGTACCGTAAGTTGTATTATATATTAAGGTAGAAGACGCACCATAAGTTGGTGTGGTTTGAAAATTACCTCCGTTGATTTGAACATTCCCGTTCAAAGTCAAAGCAGTTCCTTGAACAGCATTGGTTCCGGTTACTAATAAAAAGGTTCCTGAAGTTCCCGATGAAGGAACCGTACGAGCCACATTCATCGTTATACCTCCGCCGCCTTGAACCGTTACATTTACTGGACCATTAGAAGTTGGCCACCATGTATCGGCGCTATTAACGCCATATAAACCTGAAGTGTTGTTAAACACCAAAGTTCCGGTAGTTCCATAATTATAGGTTCCGGTGCTTCCGCCCCAGCCACCTTGGTCTAATCTAAATGAGCCATTGATATTAGCTGTTCCGTTATTGGTAAGTGTAAAAGAACCTGTAGCTAGAGTACAGCCTGTATCAACCGTAGTTGTTCCCGAAACGCTTGTAGCAACAGCTAGAGTTTTAACACCACTTCCACTTATATTTAAAGTTGAGTAACTTGATGTATTTGAACCCCCTCCTGTTGAAGCCACAAATGTTTGGTTTCCTGAAGCTCCATATTGAACTGTTCCACTCAAAGTAATTGTATTCATTGCAAAAGTTGGAGAAGCTCCAGTCAATATGAGAGTGGCACCACTATTTACTAATAAAGTTCCACCATAACCAGTAGTTGCATTTGAAGTTCTACCTATAACAGCACTTCCTAGCGTACCTGTAGCAGCCGAAGTTACTGTGGCTCCTGAATTTAAAGTAAAATTACCACCTCCTGTACTTCCATTATCAGGAGCAATTCTATTTGTTCCGGCATCAAGAGTTCCTGATGCGACAACCCAGTTTTGTGCTTTGATACCTGCCGCCATTGTAGCTGTCTGTCCTGAATTCATTGCTATTTCAATAGCAAAAGTTGTAGTTGAGGCAGTATTTCCTGCACCCCATTCTGTCGATGTGACAATAGTTCTTGAATTACCTACGAAGGAAACTTTTCCTGCGCTTGCAGCAGTAATAGTTATAGGACTAGCAGGTATAGTACTCGTTGCTGTAATCGAGAGCGCCGTCGAATTTAATGTGGTACTTACTGTTCCAAAATAACTTGCAAGTTTTCCATTAATACTCAAGGTATTTGCTCCTAAGTTTACTTGAGCATCTGTACCAGTTGTAGCACTAGTCGTTCCTGAACTGATAAATAAATTTTTACAACTAGCTGCAGCACCGACTGTAACGGTATGTCCTGCTTGAACATACACATCATTCGTTGAACCCGGCGCGCTTGTGGCGGTTATCCAGGCAGTTCCACTCCACGTCTGCCAGTTACCAGCAGTAGCCCATGTTACAGAAGCAGTACCTGTTCTGTAATCTCCGGCTACTTGTGAGTAGATTTTGTGATTGAATCCTAAACACAATGTTAGAAAAACAATCATTACAGATTTTTGTAATAGTTTTTTCATAGTTTGGGTTTTAAATATTACCTCTTAATGATGCGATTAAGATTGAATTCATGAGTTGGGTTGGACTGGCAAAGTTAAAGCAAACTATAGAATTTTTAACGAAGATTTTTAAAATTGTGAAAATTCACATAAAACCCGACCATATACCACTTTTAGTAAGAATAAAACCAAAAAAAGAAGAACATTTTTAATAAATAAACAATAATGATGTAAAAAACAACAAATACTTGTTGGGCAGGTAAAAAAAATAACTTCCTGAAATTAAGCGCAAACAGTCTTAAAATAAAAAGTGAAAGCCTCCCTTAACGAAGGAGGCTTTCTGAGTTAACCTAACTATGTTAAAAATAAAACTATGCGATGTTAGAGGCGTATTGTGATGCTTTTTTCAACAATACTTTAATCAACAAACGATTTGGTGCAATGCCTGAAGTAATCATTTGTTTTTTAGCGGTGTTCTCTTGTGTGTTTACACCGTTGGCAGTTTGTTTGGTCATCATAAACCATGAAACCATGTTTAGGTTGTTGTTTGACTCAACTGCTGTAGTTGAAGCGGCTACCGCTGCAGGAACTTCAATCGTACTTTGAGCAACTGCTCTTGAACCTGAAAGCATCACAACAGCTACAACCAATAACATTTTCATGTTTACTGAAGTGGCGATGGTGTTGATGATTGATTTCATAATTCTAAGTGTTTGTTGTTTCATTTGTACATGACAAACTTATCACCAAC
>JAIXSK010000015.1 GCA_027484725.1 Flavobacterium sp.
AATGGCAAGCGACCTACATCGCACCGCTACAACCGCATACCTTTGCTATGTTCCCATCCTGGAGGATTTTGCAGGAGCTGGTCGTGTAGGACTTGCCGGCGCAAATATACAATCTTTTTATATTTTTGCAAGCAATAAAAAGCTTGAAAAATCATTACTACATTTGCTTGCGATTAATTTTTATTTATGAAAAAACGTAACCTGCTCCCAGCCATTTTGTTAGGCGTACTCATGACTGCTTGTGGCGGTTCTGAAAAAAACAACGAAAGTTTGTTTTCATTTGAAACCAAGAATTTTAAAGAGGCTTATCAGCCCGGCGAACAAGTATCGCTCGAGATTGTCAATGCCCAAAACAAAAAAATTGACAGTATTATTTATTATGTCAACGATATAAAAGTAGGTTCAAAAAAAGGTTCCGAAAAAATGTCGGTGGCTTTGGGCGGCGGAAAACTCGGTTACCAGAACTTGAAAGCGTCTATTTATTTTGAAGGTGAAAATACTGAAACCACCGCGCGTGTTGAGCTTATGTCAGGCGTTGAACCGAAGCTTTTAAGTTATTCATTGGTGCGCACTTATCCGCACGACACATTGGCTTTTACCGAAGGTTTTGAATTTTACCGCGATACTTTGCTTGAGAGCACCGGACAGAAAGGTTTGTCGCACTTTAGAAAATACGACTATAAAACCGGCAAAATCTACAAACAAGTCAATATGGACAACCAGTATTTTGGCGAAGGCATTACGGTGATCAACAACCAGATTTTTCAGTTGACTTGGCAATCGGGGATTGGTTTTATTTATGATGCCAACACGCTCAAACAACTCAAATCATTTGCCTATGACAAAAAGATTGAAGGTTGGGGCATGACCAATGATGGTAAAGTGATTTATCAATCAGACGGAACCGAAAAAATCTGGACAATGGATCCGGCCACGCAAAAAATGACCGATTACATCAACGTTTATACTAATTCAAGCAAAATCAAAAGCATCAACGAACTCGAATGGATTGGCGGAAAAATCTACGGCAACATTTGGCAAAAAGATGCTATTGCGGTCATTAACCCAACCACCGGCGCGGTTGAAGGCGTTTTGAATTTGGCCGACTTGCGCAACCAAGTCAAAAACAAAGAAGCCGAAGTGCTCAACGGAATTGCCTACAACCCAAAAACCAAAACCATTTTTGTAACCGGTAAAAACTGGGATAAGATTTTTGAGATAACGGTGAAATAAGACGCGCCCTTTGGGCTTGAGACACGCTCTGCGAGCTATAGAAACGCCCTTCGGGCTTTAGATGGTTTGCGTATAAATTAAAAAAAGAGGCTTCGTTATGAAGCCTCTTTTTTATTTTAAAATCTGTCAATCTATAGGCGTTAGCCGTGTCTGTAGCGAAGCGTGTCCTAAGCGTTAGCGTGTCTATAGCACAGCGTGTCCCAACTACTTTTTCTTCAAATCTTTACTGTCTTGATAAATATTGCTTGAAGCGTTGTAAATCAGTATTTTGTCTTCTTTTTTGTTTTTCAAATTTACATCGCCATTGGGGTTCAACGTAAAAGCCAAACCTTCGCTGCGGTTTTTCTCAACGGTTTGTGAGGCATTTTTGAGTTTGTCTAAATACTGAATTTCTTTGATTTTGGTGGTGGTTTGCGCATTTGAAAACGCCTTGCCTTTGCTGGCCAAATTGTAAATTTCAGTATAAGTGATTGTTTTGTCTTCAGTGCGTTCCGGGGTTTGCGTTACCGTGTTTTCGGTCCAACTAATGCAATGCAGTTTAACGCCTTTAGCCGTAAAAACAGTAATCGAAGCAGAAGCTGGTTTGGCAGGCTCAGTATACGATTTTAGTTTGATGGTGTCTTTTTTGCCTTTTCCGTTGACAAACAAATAAAGCTCATTTTTAATAAACTCAACAGTGATGTTTTCAGCTTTGGCCAAGGCCGGTGTTGATTTGGCTGCAGCGGGTTTCTTTTTTTGAGCCATCACTGGCAAAGCCAACAAAGTACACACAACCAACAAGAAGATTTTTTTCATATTCGTTTTTTTAATTTATCGAAAATTACAAATAAAAAAACCATATAAACAAACTACACAAAAATTTTACGCAGATGTTTATATGGCTTTCGGTTATTTAGCTGCAATGTTCACTAAATAGAAACTGAAGCTACTTTTTAATTTTATTCTTCGCATATCTTATCAGGAAAAAGCTAACCAACAATAAGATAGCATTGCCGGTAATAAGACCATAGGTATACTCGGCTTTATCTTGAAAAAATAAATAAATGATTCTTAAAAGGGTAAGACAAAAAAGCAGCCATCCAGCCCAAAATAATAACTTCATTATTTAGTAACAATGGTAGTAGTTGGACTGTAAATTCCAAAAGTAATCCCTGAAACCAATCCGTTCAAGAAAGAGTGTTTGGTTACTACGGTGTAATCTTTGGCGCCACCTGCCATTTGCTCAGGCTTGCTTACGCCCACCGGAATCAAACCATTGATCAAGTAGTGATTCCATTGTTTTACGGTTTCTTTTCCTTGTCCACCTTGACCCACAACACTGGTTTGTACATAACAGCTGGTCATGGTGGTTGCAATAAGAATTACAAATACGGCTTTAACAAATAAATTTTTCATAATGAGTGGTTTTAAATTATTTAAGCCAATATATAAAATAATTCAATATTTAAAATGAAGCCATAAAAAAACCGGATAAGAAATTATCCGGTTTTTGTTTATAAATCAAAAGTAAGTTTATTTAACTTCTTCGTAATCTACATCCTGCACTTGATCACCTTGGCTTTCAGCTTGCGGTTCTGCTGCTTGTGCTTCACCTTGTGCGCCTTGTGCATACATGTTTTCACTGGCTGCTTTCCAAGCTGCATTGATTTTGTCTAATGCATTTTGAATCGCACCTAAATCTTGACTTTGGTGTGCCGTTTTGAGCTCTTCTAAAGCCGCTTCAATGGATGCTTTGTGCTCAGCCGGCATTTTCTCGCCTAATTCTTTGAGCTGATTCTCAGTTTGGAAAATCATGCTGTCGGCCTCGTTGAGTTTTTCGGCTCTTTCACGGGCAATGCGGTCATTGTCGGCATTGGCTTCGGCTTCTTTTTTCATTCTTTCAATTTCTTCTTGGGTCAATCCTGAAGAAGCTTCAATGCGAATGTCATGTGATTTTCCGGTTCCTTTATCCGTAGCCGATACTTTAATGATACCGTTGGCATCAATATCAAAAGTCACCTCAATTTGCGGAACACCTCTTGGAGCCGGCGGAATTCCGTCTAAGTGAAAACGTCCGATGGTCTTGTTGTCATTGGCCATAGAGCGTTCCCCTTGCAACACGTGAATCTCTACGCTTGGTTGCGAATCAACCGCTGTTGAGAATACTTGAGATTTTTTGGTCGGAATGGTTGTGTTGGCCTCGATGAGTTTGGTCATCACACCACCCATGGTTTCAATACCTAATGAAAGTGGTGTTACATCCAAAAGCAATACATCTTTTACATCGCCTGACAATACACCCCCTTGAATGGCTGCACCAATCGCTACCACCTCATCCGGGTTTACCCCTTTAGATGCTTTTTTTCCAAAGAATTTCTCTACTTCTTCAGCAATACGCGGCATTCGGGTTGAGCCACCTACCAAAATAATTTCATCAATGTCTGATTTAGACAAACCGGCATCTTGCAAAGCTTTAGCCACCGGCTCCATTGAGCGTTTGATGAGTGTATCTGACAATTGCTCAAATTTAGCGCGGCTCAATTTTTTGACCAAGTGTTTGGGTCCTGAAGCGGTTGCTGTAATATAAGGCAAGTTGATTTCGGTTTCAGCCGATGAAGACAACTCAATCTTCGCTTTTTCAGCCGCTTCTTTGATACGTTGCAACGACATCGGATCTTGACGCAAATCAATTCCTTCTTCGGCTTTGAATTCATCGGCCAACCAATCAATAATGGTTTGGTCAAAATCATCACCTCCTAAGTGCGTGTCACCGTTGGTAGACAATACTTCAAAAACGCCGTCGCCCAATTCTAAGATTGAGATATCAAACGTACCTCCACCCAAATCGTACACCGCAATTTTTTGGTCTTTTCCTTGTTTGTCCAAACCATAAGCAAGCGCAGCAGCCGTTGGCTCGTTGATGATACGCATCACTTTCAAGCCCGCAATTTCCCCAGCTTCTTTGGTGGCTTGACGCTGTGCATCGTTAAAATAAGCCGGCACGGTAATAACCGCCTCAGTCACGCTTTGGCCCAAATAATCTTCGGCTGTTTTTTTCATTTTTTGCAACGTCATCGCAGAGAGTTCTTGCGGTGTATACAAACGTCCGTCAATATCTACACGCGGTGTGTTGTTATCGCCTTTAACTACGTTATACGGAACACGTGTTGCTTCACTTTTGGTTTCTTCAAAGTTGCGACCCATAAAACGCTTGATCGATGCGATGGTTTTGGTTGGGTTGGTCACCGCCTGTCTTTTGGCCGGATCACCCACTTTAATTTCACCACCTTCTACAAAACCAATAATAGACGGTGTGGTTCTTTTCCCTTCTGAGTTCGGAATCACTACTGCCTCGCTACCTTCCATTACAGAAACGCAAGAGTTGGTGGTTCCTAAGTCAATTCCAATAATTTTACCCATTTCTTATAGTATTAAATTTTTGTTCTTTTTGTTTTGTTTTTAAAAAACTTGAACCGCGGTAGTCAATCTTTGTGCCACGCGGTCAGAGGCTATTTGATTGTCAGTTTTTAGTCAAAGCAACTGACAGGCTGTCATTTTTTTGTCATTTTTGGGCGTTCCCCTACGCGCCAACCATCAAATTGACAGCAACAACCTTCAGCTTCGGGTCGGGCTGTTCGCGGTGCAAGCCTGCCTGCCGACAGGCAAGGCACCTAGCTGCCATCCCTAACGCGCAGAGCTTCAACGCAGCAACATTATCAAATCGGCAAAAAAAGTCCTTCGCAAATAAAAATACTTTGATTTCGTCCCAACTTCACTGCTGATTGTTCAAGCATTCAATTATATTTGCACAACGCCCACAAGCGCAACCCAACAAAACCATCTTTTTATGGAAGAATGTATTTCCGTTTTTGACATGCTCAAAATTGGCGTCGGCCCATCAAGTTCACACACCCTCGGACCTTGGCGCGCCGCCGAACGTTTCTTAAGCGAACTGCGCGAGCAAAACCAACTGAGTCATACCCAAAAAGTGCAGGTTGATTTATATGGCTCTCTTTCGCTTACCGGTAAAGGCCACGCCACTGACCTGGCGGTGATGCTCGGGCTCAGCGGTCAAGACCCTGAATACATTCCGGTAGAAAACATAGACAGCATTGTTGCGCACATCAAAACCCAGCATCAACTGCATTTGGGCAGCGAAGTTTGTATTGATTTTAATCCGGAACAAGACATCGTCTTCAATAAAAACTTTTTGCCGTTTCATGCCAATGCGCTCACTTTTACGGCTCATTTTTCTGACGGAAAAAACTATAGCTCAACTTTTTACTCCATCGGTGGCGGTTTTGTGGTCAAAGAAGATCGCCCCAATGCCAAAAAGAAAGTCGAAATCAAACGCTCGTTTCCGTTTCCGATTCAAAATGCCGACGAGCTGTTGAAATATACCCAAACACAAAACAAAAGCATTGCCGAGATTGTTTTAGAGAATGAAAAATCAATGCGCTCTGAGGCCGAAATCAGCTCAGAACTCATGCGCGTTTGGAACACCATGCTTGAATGTATGTATATTGGTTGTCATACCGAAGGCGTTTTGCCCGGCGGACTCAACGTGCGTCGTCGCGCTTTTGATATGCACCAAAACCTCATCGGCGAATTGCCGTATAACAATCCGCAAGAATGGCTCGAAGTCATTCGAAAAACCGAAGTTAAATTCCGCCAAATCCTCAAATGGGTTTCGTGTTTTGCTCTGGCCGTCAACGAGGTTAATGCCGCTTTAGGGCGCGTAGTTACAGCACCCACCAACGGAAGCGCGGGCGTGATTCCGGCGGTGCTCATGTATTATATGGTGATTGAAAACCACCAAGCCGGCGAAAAAGAAATCAAACAATTTTTGATGGTGGCCGGCGAAATTGGCAGCATCTTCAAGAAAGGCTCTACCATATCTGCTGCTATGGGCGGTTGCCAGGCTGAAATTGGCGTATCATCGGCCATGGCTGCGGCTGCTTTGTGCGAGGTCATGGGCGGAACGCCAGATCAGGTGTTGATGGCCGCCGAAATTGCCATGGAACACCACTTAGGATTGACCTGTGACCCCATTGGCGGACTCGTGCAAGTTCCGTGTATTGAACGCAATACGATGGGCGCCATCAAAGCCATCAACGCGGCTGAACTCGCCATGGAAACCGATGCCAAAAATGCCAAAGTGCCGCTAGACAAAGTGATTGATACGATGTGGAAAACCGCTCAGGACATGAACTCAAAATACAAGGAAACCTCTGAGGGCGGATTGGCCATTACCGTTAACATGGCCGATTGTTAGATAAGACACGCTGTAATAAAGACACACTTCGTTTTGGACACGCTGCGCTACAGACAAGGCTACGCCTTTAGATTTTAGACTAAATGATGAAAAAAACGCGCAGTATTTATCTAGTCATGACTGCTTTAACCATCATGCTTGGAATACTTTCTAGAAAAATAGATTTTATCCCTTTGTTTATAGGCGATGTTTTATATGCCATAATGGTGTATTTTGGATTTCGCGCTGTGTGGTTACATCTTCAACCTTTTTATAGAATTTTACTTCCGTTGTTGTTTTGCTTTTTGATTGAATTGCAACAACTGGCTCAATGGCCATGGCTCGTGTTCATAAGGCAAACAACTTTAGGACATTATGTGCTCGGACAAGGTTTTTTGTGGAGCGATTTGCTTTGTTATACTTTCGGAATTGTTACAGCCTTGGGGTGTGATCTTTTAGTCGGAAATATTGCGAAAAAATAAGGCTGACTGTGGAATTAAGTTCTCAAACAACATTCAAACTAAAATAAAAAGTACTGCCCAATCCTAATTCGCTCTCTACGCCAATGGTGCCGTTTTGGGCTTCAATGAATTCCTTAGAAATGGCCAATCCCAGTCCGGTACCCGATTTGTGGCTTCCCGGAATTTGAAAATATTTATCAAAAACTTTTGACTTATACTGCTTGTCAATGCCTTTTCCGGTATCAATAACTTGAAATGTAATTTGATGCTCAGATTTTAGCAGCCTGACCACTACTTTGCTGTTTTCAGAAGAATACCGAATGGCATTGGTCAGAAAATTAATCAACACCCAAGATGTTTTCTCGCTGTCAGCCTTGACCTCTTGCAGATTTTCATCGGTTTCAACCACCAATTGAATTTGCTTTTGTTCGGCTTGTATTCTTACCGCTTCAACCGCGTAATGAACCATATCATACGGGTTGCTTTTCTCCATATTCAATTGAATATTACCGGTTTCAAGTTGGGATAATTCTAGCAATTCACCGGTTATTTTTAGCAGGCGTTGGCTATCTTCTTTAATACTGTCAATCAGTTGTTTTTGTTCGGCATTAATGGTTCCGTTAGCTTCGTTTTCAAGTAATTGTAAACTCATTTTAATAGAGGCAATCGGCGTTTTGAGTTCGTGCGAGACCGTTGCTATAAAATTGGTTTTGGCAAAATCGAGTTCTTTAAACAGGGTAATATTGCGCAGAATAATCACGTCACCAATATCAATGGTGCTGTCTTCACCGGTGGGCTGAATCGTAATATTGACCCTTTGTTTTTCAAAATAACTTTCTTTGCCGTCTGCGAAGATTTTCATCGGCAGTGCTTTCTGCTTGTCATTTTTCAAATCGTTGGCAATTAATGATTTGATCAAATCATTGGTCAAGGCTAAATTCGTAGCCAATTTACCAATGACGGCTTCAGATTTTAATCCAATGATCTTGAGCGCTTCATCATTAGCAAAGAGAATTTTACCATCGTAATCCAAGCCAATAATAGGGTCGTGCATGTTATTGATCAAGGTTTCCAAACGTTTCTTCTCAAACGATAATTTATGCAAGTTACTGCTGCTGTATTCTTCGAGCTTTTGGGCCATAGTATTGAACGATTTGGCCAAATCGCCATACTCGTTGTGATTCATAAAATGAACCCGCTCTTTGTAATTTTTATTAGCAATTTCCTTAATGCTCGCAGTGAGTTCCTTGATTGGATTGGCAATATTATTGGGTAAATTCACCAACAAATTAAAGGCAATCAAAAAACACAAGGTCCCGGTCACGGCAATCCACAGATTGGCAGTATCTGCAGTTCTTTTGGCTACATCGCTTTTGAATTTAATGGCATTCAAGTTGAGCTTCATGATTTCAAAAACCGCTTCTCGTATCTTGTTTTTTAAGGCTTCATTGTCTCGATCTTTTTCTAATCTGAGAAAGCTTTTTTGAAGTTCTAAAGTGAGTTCTTCTTCACCGTTTTCAGTAATGTTGCCTATTTGTTTTTTAAGATTGGTCTCAAATATTGCGATAGATTTTTCTTCATCAGAAGCAATATTATCGAGCGAGCGCAACATATTTCTAGAATACTCTAATGTTTCATAATTGGCCTTTAGAATATTCTGGGTGTCTTTTTTGATTAAAAAAACGGCGTAAGCACTCACCAACGACAAGACAATTATGGCCAAAAAAAGCAATCCTACGCCGAGATTTAGTTTGGTTTTAATTTTCATGAGCTTAAAATTAGATTTATGACAGAATGACTAAATCAATATTCAACAACGAAAGACTGTGCAGCAAACGCCTGAAAATGGTCGTCGATAAAATGACTTTGAATAAATTAAAATGCGGTTTTCCGATACAAACAGTGGTGATGCTTTTTTGCTCGACAATATCCAACATAGCATCGGTGATGTTGTTGCTTTGAACTTTAATAACTTCAGCGCCAAGTTGCGTAGCCAATTTAAAGTTATTGATCAAATGCCGTTGCTTGTCCAGGGCTATTTTATCCGGACTTTCTTTTGGAGTTTCCACATACAAAACAAACCAAATCCCATTGTAATAACTAGCCAAACGAGCCGCTTTTCGAATCACAATTTTAGCGGTTTTCTCATTGCTGCTGATACAAGCCAAAAGCTTTTCATGACGCAAAGCGATGTTTTTAGGAACTTCATTCTCAACCTTCCGAACCACTTGACTTGCTACTTCTTTAAGCGCCAATTCACGCAATTGCAGAATTTGCTCGGGCTTGAAGAAATTCGATAATGCCACTTGAATTTTATCCGGAGTATAAATTTTTCCTTCTTTCAACCGGGCAATCAAATCTTCCGAAGTCAAATCAATATTCACGACCTCATCGGCCCATCGCAAGACGTTATCGGGAATGCGTTCTTGAACATCCACCCCGGTGATTTGTTTCACATCCTGATGCAAACTTTCAATATGTTGGATGTTAACCGCCGAAATTACATTGATACCCGCCTCTAGAATTTCAACAACATCTTGCCAGCGTTTTTCATTTTTACTGCCTTCAATGTTGGTATGCGCCAATTCATCCACAATGACCACTTCAGGGCGCAGGTTGATGATGGCTTGTAAATCCATTTCATCTAATTCTTTGCCTTTATAGAATAAGGTTCTTCTGGGAATTACCGGAAGGCCGTCGAGCAGTTCATGGGTTTCTTTTCTGTGGTGGGTTTCGATGTAGCCAATTTTCACATCAATTCCGTTTTTGAGCAAACTATGCGCTTCCTGAAGCATGCGAAAAGTTTTGCCCACTCCGGCACTCATTCCGATGTAGATCTTAAATTTTCCCTTGCGCGATTTTTGGATTAAATCCAAGAAATGCTGGGCGTTATTTTGTTTTTCAAAATCCATAAGAGTGGGTTCTTCTGCCAATTATTAAATGCCGCATCCCGAGAGCTAAAATATAACCTTCGGGATTTTTAAGACCTAAACAAATGTGACAAATAACTTTATATCCTGAATAAGATTGCAAAGATAATTCTGTTCTCCATTTTTACCAGATCCGGTTTCCAATCTGAAGGCAGCGGGGTTGTGGTATAGCCCGTTGGGGAAGTAACGCCGCCGCTTCCGGCAAAATACGGAACATTGGCCTCACGGTGAACAAATTCTGCTCTAAAAGTAATACTCTGGTTGGGCATATAGTCAAAATTGGTCGAACAATCCCAGCCTTTAAACTCGTCTCCCGGATTCGCGCTGAAAGGATGCGTTCCGGCGGTTTGGGTCGGATTGGTCGGATTGGGCAGCGGGCTGGCATCTCCGGTAGGGTACAACACCAAATATCTTCCCGGATTGGTCATATAACCACCTCCAATGGTCCAAGCCATTTTATTCTGATTGAACCAAACGCGGTTATACACCATACCGCTCAAGAAATATTGAGACGGATTATTCGCATCACCGTTAAATCCGCCCACGCCATCACCTTTTTCAAAGCCCAAATCAAAGGTAGTTGAAAAAGCGGCTCTACTGATTCCTTTTGCTTTAGGCTGATTGTAATAACGCACCAATAAACTGTTATCGGAATGAAAACGAATTCGATTTTTTAAACCGGCAGCATCGGTTCCGTAATAATCATTGGTAAGTAGTTTGACCGCTTCATTAGGGCACCAAGTGATGTTTCCGCCAAAGCCCGGCATGCTGTTGAACTTGCCATAGCTCTGCCAACCATTGATGATCCAACCTTCTAATTTTAAGTGCTTGTTGGGAAAAACCTGCACTCTGACTCCATTAAAAAACCAAGGTGTATTGTCTGAGGTAAACGAGGCTTGGTATTCCCAATTCTCTACCTGATAATAAGAATTCAAACCAATGTACGACATGAACATACCCGCGTCTACATTGATTCCGTACCATTTTTTGAAATGATACCCGGCATAAGCTTCTGACAAATATCGATACACATTGTCTAACTGATATTGCCCTCTGTAAACGCTGTAATCATTGCGAGGCACCACCGTAGAGCGCGTGCCAAACTGCGTCATGATGCGACCCCGAGCCCCTTCATAGTAAAAATCGCCACCAATGTTAGCACTAGAAAGTTGAAACTCGTTATTTCGGGCCAGGGCGGTGGAGCCCACCACGGTATTGTCGTTCGGATTGTTGAAGGAATGTGTGTAATTCACATCAATCATCACGCTACCGGTAAAGTATTTGGTGGCCAATACCGGTGGAGAGGTTCTTCTGTCTGCACCATTTTGCCAGGTTTGATCCTGTCCTTCAAACGGAACTTTTTCCGTTAAGGTATCTTTTACTGACTCTTGAGCAAAGACAGTAGCTTGAGCAATCATGGCTGCTAAAATTGTAATTGTTTTTTTCATGAGATATGCTATAAGTAATTGTTTTTATTTTAATTGGTCTAATGCGATATTTAATTGGAGCACATTGATTTTCTCTGTACCCAAAACACCCAATAAAGGGGCTTGGGTTTGGCTTTTAATTAGTTCCAAAACTTCCCCTTCAGATAGTTTGCGTGTTGCGGCAATGCGTTTGGCCTGCACTTTTGCGGCTTGGATTGAAATATCAGGATCGATACCGCTTCCCGATGCTGTTACCAAATCGGAAGGCACTTCATTGCGCTTTACCTGCGGGTTTTTAAGCAGAAAGGTATCAATTCTTCCTTGAACTATGGCCAAATATTCGGGGTTCGTAATGCCTTTATTGCTTCCACCGGAACCCGCGGCATTATAATCTACCGCTGAGGGGCGTGGCCAAAAATACTTATCCGATACAAAGTTCTGTGCCACATGGATGTGCTGTTTTTTACCGTTGGCCATCACAATTTCGCCGTTTCCGTTGTTCGGGGCAAACTGGGCAATGCCGTAGATACTAAGGGTGTAAATTCCTGAAAAGAACAAGGCACAAAATAATGTAAGCCTTATTGCGGGGAGGATATTTTCTTTCATAATTAAGTTCTTTTATTTTTTTAAATGAATGCAGACACCAGTAAATCAATGAGTTTAATGCCTACAAACGGAATCAACACGCCGCCCAATCCGTAGATAAAAAGATTCCTTCTCAACAGGGCTGAGGCGCCAATGGGTTTGTATGCCACTCCTTTTAAAGCCAATGGAATCAGAAACGGAATGATGATGGCATTAAATATTACCGCAGATAAGATGGCACTTTCAGGACTGTGCAAATTCATGATGTTCAAACCTTGTAAGGCCGGAATCGCGGTGATGAACAAGGCCGGAATGATCGCAAAGTACTTGGCCACGTCGTTGGCAATTGAAAAGGTGGTCAGTGTTCCGCGGGTCATTAGCAACTGCTTTCCAATTTCTACGATTTCAATTAGTTTGGTCGGGTCGTTGTCTAGATCGACCATGTTGCCGGCTTCTTTTGCCGCTTGGGTTCCGCTGTTCATAGCAACTCCGACATTCGCCTGTGCCAAGGCTGGCGCATCGTTGGTACCGTCGCCCATCATGGCCACCAATCGCCCTTGGGCTTGTTCTTTCTTGATGTAATTCATTTTATCTTCGGGCTTGGCTTCAGCAATAAAATCATCCACACCGGCTTTCTCAGCAATGAATTTTGCAGTCAACGGATTATCTCCGGTAACCATCACGGTTTTGATTCCCATTTTACGGAGGCGTTCAAAACGTTCCTTCATCCCGGTTTTAATGACATCTTGCAATTCAATCACTCCTTGAACTACATTGTTTTTAATGACCACCAAAGGAGTTCCTCCATTGGAGGAAATATCAATGACTTTCTGAGCAGTATCTTCCGGGAATTGATTTCCGGCTTGTTCCGCTATTTTCTTGGCCGCATCTTGAGCCCCTTTGCGGATATTGGTGCCGTCTTTTAAAACGACTCCGCTGGTTCGGGTTTCGGCGGTAAACTTGATGAGTGTAGCGCCTTCAATCGATAATTTTTGGGCCACATCAGGTCCGGCCAGCTCGACGATGCTTTTGCCTTCTGGGGTATCATCGGCCAGCGAACTCAATACTGCTGATTGTATAAAATCGGTTGCTGAAATTCCGTTCGCAGGATAAAAATTAGTAGCCTTGCGATTTCCAATGGTGATGGTTCCGGTTTTATCAAGTAGCAATACATCAATATCTCCTGCAGTTTCAACCGCTTTACCTGATTTGGTAATGACGTTGGCACGCAAAGCACGATCCATACCCGCAATACCAATGGCTGAAAGCAATCCGCCAATAGTCGTCGGAATCAAACAGACGAACAAAGAAATAAAAGCAGCAATAGTAATCGGTGTGTTGGCATATTTTGCGAAAGGCGCCAAGGTGACTGTTACGATGATAAATACCAGCGTAAATCCTGCAAGCAAGATGGTCAGTGCAATTTCATTCGGGGTTTTCTGACGGCTGGCACCTTCAACCAAGGCAATCATCTTATCTAGAAAACTCTCGCCGGGTTCAGAGGTAACCATCACCTTAATCTTATCGGACAATACTTTCGTACCGCCAGTCACCGAAGATTTATCACCGCCGGCCTCGCGAATTACCGGAGCGCTTTCTCCGGTAATAGCACTTTCGTCAATCGTGGCAAGTCCTTCAATGATTTCACCATCTGTAGCAATGACATCACCCGCTTCACAAATAAAGATATCGCCTTTTTTGAGTTGTGAGGAGGAAACCACTTGCCCGTTTTCTAGTCTGGCAGGAGTTTCTTCACGCGTTTTTCTTAAACTGTCGGCTTGGGCTTTTCCGCGGGCTTCGGCAATAGCTTCGGCAAAATTGGCAAAAAGCAAGGTGATGAGCAGAATGAGGAAAATGATGAAGTTGTAGGTAAAACTACCCTGAGAATGCTCACCGGACAAAATCCATAGGCAGACAAAAAGCATGACTACGGTTCCGATTTCTACGGTAAACATCACCGGATTGCGAAACATGATTTTGGGATTGAGTTTCACAAATGACTGTTTGAAGGCTTCCTGCAACAAATCTTTCTGAAACAAGGATGTATTTTGAGATGTACCCATGATAAGTTATTTTAAAGAAAAGAATTCGGCGATTGGACCTAAAGTCAAGGCAGGAAAGAAAGACAAAGCTGCCACGATGAAGATGACTGCAAAGACCAGCAGCCCGAAGGTGGAAGTATCTGTTTTTAGTGTTCCATTACTTTCTGGAATATATTGTTTTGTCGCGAGGATACCTGCAATAGCTACCGGACCAATAATCGGTAAATAACGGGCCAGCAGCATCACGATTCCTGTAGCGATGTTCCAAAATGGCGTGTTGTCGCCCAAACCTTCAAACCCGCTTCCGTTATTGGCGGATGAAGAGGTGAATTCGTAGAGCATTTCGCTAAATCCATGATAGCCGGGATTAGCCAGCCAGTTTGCATATGCTTCAGGGTTTCCTGCATAAATATGGCTTGCTACAGCCGTTCCTGCCAAAATCAATAAGGGGTGGAGCAAGGCAATCATCATGGCTATCTTCATTTCTTTTGCCTCGATTTTCTTTCCGAGGAATTCCGGTGTACGACCTACCATCAATCCGCTGATGAATACGCCCAAAATGATAAAAATGTAAAAGTTTAGAAATCCGACGCCGACACCACCATAAAAGCAATTGATCATCATGCCCAACAATGTGGTCAATCCGGTCATCGGGGTCATGCTGTCGTGCATGGCATTGACTGAACCATTACTGGTAACTGTTGTATAAGTCGCCCAATTGGCGGATGCCGCAGCACCGAAACGGACTTCCTTTCCTTCCATGCTGCCCATCGCCTGGGAAATGCCCATTTGATTGATGGTAGGACTTCCGTGCATTTCGCTGACTACGGCCGGAATCAATAACATCAGGAATCCTAAGGTCATTACGCCGTAGATGGTCCAGGCCAGCTTTTTCCTTTTCAAGACATAGCCTAAAGCAAAAACCAACGCAATAGGAATTAAGATGATGGAAGCCGACTCGACAATATTGGTCAGGTAGTTCGGGTTTTCCATTGGGTTGGCCGAATTTGGGCCGTAAAACCCACCGCCGTTGGTGCCCAATTGTTTGATAGCAACAAATGCCGCTACTGGGCCACGACTGATGCTTTGCTGCTGACCTTCCAAAGTAGTAACGGTGTCTTTTCCTTCAAAGGTCATCGGGGTTCCGTTGAATGCTAAAATAATGGCCACAATAAATGCCAAGGGCAGTAATATTCTAGTGCAAGAACGAACAAAGAAGCTGTAGAAATTGCCCAGTGTGAGCGAGGTTTTTTCCTTCATCGCCATAAAGACAACCGCCGCAATGGCAATACCGCAACCGGCACTGATGAACTGCCATAACATCAACACCAATTGACCCAGATAAGATAGTCCGGTTTCCCCAGAATAGTGTTGCAAATTGGTATTGGTAATAAAACTAACCGAAGTATTAAACGCCAAATCGCCAGTCATCGAAGGGTTGTGATCAGGATTCAGCGGTAGCCAAGCCATATGGGTCAGGACCAGCATAGAAATCACAAACCACACCACATTGATTGACAGCAACGCGACCAAATGTTGCTTCCAAGTCATTTCGATATTGGGGTTGATACCTCCAACTTTAAAGAATATTTTATCAATTGGATTGAAAATTTTGTCCAGCCAGGTACTTTCGTAGCTGAACACTTTGCCGATATAACGGCCCAAAGGAATGGCCATCAGCAATACCAACCCGTAGGTTACTATAATTCCGATTATCTCACTGTTCATAATTAGAATTTTTCGGGTTTGATGAGCACATAGCAGATATAGATGAATACCACTATGGCGATGAGGAAGAGTGCAGTCATAATTTAGATTTTTTCGAAAACGTCGATTATTTTAAAGAACAATCCAAAAAGGATCAATCCGCTTGCTGAGAGAATCATAGCCATCATACTGCTGTAGCGTTAATTTGTTTGAGGTATTCTTGTTGTAATGATTGAGGAAACAAGCCGGCAATTTTGCAACCGCGGAATTCCATAAAAGATGAAACCGAATGCACGTAGATACCCGAGATAACATTTTTGGTTTCGCTGTTTCCGGACTTGAATAACTTTTCTGCTACCAAAAGGCATTTTTTAACCCGTTCAGTATTGCCTGTAATCAATATTTTTTTGGTGATTTCAGCAAAGCGTTCGGCCTGTTTGTAGACGGTAGTGACCTGATTTCTCATGACAAAGTTTTTATAATTTTTTCCGCGCTATGCCAAAAGTTATTCCAACAATGAGTTGTTATATAAAAAGCAATGAAAATCAGCGTTTTATTTTATTTACAAGAAAACTGAAATAAAAAAAAGCCTATCGTTTTGATAAGCTTTTATTAAAATGAAAAGGATGGGTTTATTTCCGGACCAATTGAGTTGTTTCGCACGGAGAAACAATCAACGGATATTTTTCTACTACTAAATTGCTTCGGTCTAAACCAAAATTGACCTCTTCTTTAACACTCAGATGTTTAAGGTTGTAAAAGCTTTTCATCACAAAATTTTTCCAGAAAGTCATATGGTTATCAAACGATAAAAAGCTATCACGAACTACAAACTTGAAATCGCCAATGGTATTTTTCTGATACTGAAATTCTCTTCTTTCAGAAACATCCACCTCTTTGTTTTCTATCATTTCAGAGACCACTTGGCGGAAATAGAAATCGATGCGCGGCTCTTCACGGAATCCCAGATTGAATTCGATGAAATAAAGATCATTTTTTACCAAAGTATCCACTTCATAATTCAAGCCGTAAGGATCGTTGGTCACATGCACATGTACAAACCAATAAATATCTGCGCGCTTGGGGGTTCCTTGGTTCAGTATAGAATCAATCACATTCTGTTCTACTTTACCTTTACTTTTCGCCGCCGTCAGAAATACCAAATTGGTGGCAAATTTCGGAATGCTTTCATCGATACTTAATTTCTTCAAAACCGGAATGTAGTTTTCTAATGAAACCAAAGGCGTCAGAGCATTTTTGGTCTTTTTGCCTTTCCACCAAATAAACATGACCATAAATAACACACAGCCAATTAAAAGTGTGATCCAACCACCTTCAGCAATTTTTTGAAGATTGGCCATTAAAAAGCCCATTTCGATACAAATAAATGAACCCGTGATTAAAGAAACCAACGCTATAGGCACGCGTTTCGCACGCAAATAAAAGTTAATTAAAAGCGTACTCATGATCATGGTCAAGGTCACACTCAATCCAAAAGCTGCCTCCATTTTGGTACTTTGCTTGAAGTATAAAACCATGCTGATACAACCAACCATTAAGAACCAATTGACCGCCGGAATATACAATTGTCCTTTAATGTTACCGGGGAATAACACCAAATGTCTTGGCCAGAGATCTAATCGAATAGCTTCGTTTATCAAGGTAAAGCATCCACTGATGAGCGCTTGAGATGCTATAATAGTTGCTAAAGTGGCAATGATTAATGCCAGCCAAAAAATGGGTTGAGGTACAATATGATAAAACGGACTCAAAGTACCAACAGTTTCTCCTAAGTGATTCATCAACCAAGCCGTTTGCCCTGCATAACACAAAACCAAAGCTATTTTTATGAAAATCCAACTAATCCGTATGTTGTTTTTGCCGCAATGCCCCATATCGCTGTACAATGCTTCTGCTCCGGTTGTACACAGAAAAATACTTCCTAAAAGCCAAAAGCCACCGGGTTCTAGCAATAGCATTTTATATGCGTAATAGGGGTTTAGCGCTTTTAAAACCGTTGGGGTTTCAGATAATGCCATCGTTCCGATGACCGCAATAAATCCGAACCAAAGCAACATGGCCGGGCCAAATATCTTTCCGATTTTATCAGTTCCGAATTGTTGAAAAACAAACAATGCAATCAGAATGGCAATAATGTACGGAACAGTATTAAAACCAGGGTTTACACTTTGAACACCTTCTATGGCTGATGCCACTGAAATTGGCGGGGTAATGATGCCATCGGCAATCAAAAAAGCAGCTCCTGCCATGGCCGGAAAAATAAGCCATTTTCCAAAATACCTTCGGATCAAAGCATACAACGACAAGATACCGCCTTCGCCATTGTTGTCTGCCTCAAGGGTGATGATGACATATTTTAACGTGGTTTGAAAAAACAACGTCCAGAAAATAGCACTCAAGCTTCCTAGTGCCATCGCTTCGGTAATTACCTTGCCGTGAAAAACAGCGTTGAGCGTATACAACGGAGAGGTTCCGATGTCGCCAAAAACAATACCTATGGCAATTAATGAACCCGCTAAAGTAATTTTGGAATGGAATGTTTTAGTATCGGTATGCATCAGATTGTTCTTTAATATTTACCATTTAAAACAAATAGGCGTTTATTTTTACAGATTGTATTCGTCAATTTTTCGATATAGGGTAGCGATTCCTATTTCTAACAGTCTGGCTGCCTCAGCTTTGTTGCCTTTGGTATAGTTCAAGACTTTCTGAATGTGCAACTTTTCAATACTTTGCATGGAAAAAGCCGAAAGCGGTTTGATGCCTTGTGCAGCTTGGTGCTGCATTTCATACGGAAGCAAATCGCAAGACAATACGTCGGTGCTGGATAGGATTACCGCGCGCTCAATCACATTTTTTAATTCCCGGACATTTCCGGGCCAGGGGTAATTTTCTAGTTTGTGCAAAAATTCAGGTAAAACAGCCAAGGTTTTTTTGTTGGTTTTTGCTGAGAATTGTTTTACAAAATACTCGGCCAGCGGGGCAATATCCTTTGTTCTTTCGCGCAAGGGCGGAATGTTGATTTCAAAGATATTAAGACGAAAATATAAATCAGCACGAAACCGATGTTCTTCGCTCTCGGTCTTGAGGTCGCGATTGGTGGCGGCTATCAAACGAAAATTGGACTTTTTGGGAGTGGTATCGCCGATTTGAATGTACTCATTTGTTTCCAACACCCGTAAAAGCTTGGCCTGTAATTCAAGAGGCATTTCGCCAATTTCATCTAAAAATAACGTGCCACCGTTGGCTTCTTCCAGAAACCCTTTTTTATCTTTTAACGCGCCCGTAAAAGCACCTTGTTTGTGCCCAAATAATTCGCTTTCCAAAATTTCTTTGCTAAACGTACTGCAATTGAGCGCCACAAATGACTTGGCGTTGCGGTGGCTGTTTTCGTGGATAGCCTGAGCAAATACTTCTTTACCGGTTCCGGTTTCTCCGGTAAGTAAAACGGTGGAATCAGTATTGGCAACTTTTTTCGCGAGATTCAAGACCTGCTCTAGCGCTTTAGATTTTCCGATAATCGTATCAAAGGAATATTTATCAGCAATGCGCTTTTCAAGTTGTAGTACTTTTTTTTGCAGCTCGGCTTTCTCAACAGCCTTATAAAGTAACGGAATGATTTTATCGTTGTCGTCGCCTTTAACTATATAATCAAAAGCCCCATTTTTCATGGCTTGAACACCATCTGATATTTTACCGAAAGCCGTTAATAAAATTACTTCAACCAACGGAAAACGCGTCTTGATGTTCGGAATAAAATCAACGCCATTACCATCGGGAAGTTTGACATCACAAAGCACGACCTCAACATCATTCAACTCTAATTTTTTGAAACCCGACTTTAAATCTGGGGCTTCAAGAATATCAAAACCTTCAGATTTTAAGATCCGGGCCAGTAACCCGCGAAGCTTTTCTTCGTCGTCGATAATGAGGATTTTTTTCAATGAATTGAAGTTTTAGCGGAACAAAGTTACTGTTTTTCCCTTTCTGAAAAATAGAAAGTTTAAAACCCTAGCCCTGATGATTT
The DNA here is from genome assembly GCA_027484725.1 of Flavobacterium sp. GTDB lineage: Bacteria > Bacteroidota > Bacteroidia > Flavobacteriales > Flavobacteriaceae > Flavobacterium. The sequence continues at coordinate 19,667 of JAIXSK010000015.1, forward strand.
GATATTAAGAGGAGCAAGTCCGGTGGACTTGAGGTATCTTAAGTTTATTTGAAAACAAACTTTATCAGTAAATACAAAACTCCTAGCCCTGATGGTAGCGGCATCCTTTTTTGAGAGGAACGAACAAAAAAGATAAAGCGTACAGCAGGTTCCTGGCTTCAAAAAATAAATTTGTATATTATAAGTACGCTTATTATATTTGTGCTTATTAATTTTAATTCAATTTATTATGTGGACAAAATCGTATTCAATAATCACGAACGAAGTAACCAAAGAACAAATGTGGAAACTGTTTGCCGATGTCAACAACTGGCCAACTTGGGACAAAGGCGTAGAATTCGCGCAACTGGAAGGAAAATTTGAAAAAGGCAATCATTTTATGTTTCAACCCAAAGGCGGCCCAAAACTCAAAATTCAAATTGTTGAAGCCACTGAAAACAAAAGTTTTACTGATTTTACAAAATTTCCTTTGGCCAAAATGTACGGAGCACATACCTTTGAAGACACGCCCGACGGATTGAAACTGACCACAACAATGAAAGTAACAGGACCGTTGGGATTTGTCTGGCGCAAGATTGTAGCCCAAAAAATTGTGGATGCCTTGCCTGAAGACATGCAAAACCAAATTCAAACCGCCAAGCATTTATGAGCAACGATGACAATACTTTTAGTGTAGAACAAGCCGAAGAAAGTTCGGGTTTTTTGCTCTGGCAAGTGACCAATTTATGGCAACGCGAAATCAGGAAAACCCTCGAACCGTTTGATCTGACACATTCGCAATTTGTACTTTTGGCCAGTACCCATTGGCTGAGCCTGCAAGGTCAGGAAGTAACACAGATTGTATTGTCATCGCATACCAAAATTGATCCGATGACCACCTCAACGGTATTGAGAACTTTACAAGGCAAAGGTTTTTTGGCCCGAAAAGAACACACCACCGATACCCGGGCCAAAACAGTCGCCCTGACCGATCAAGGAAAAGAAATCATCAAACCCGCAGTGGTAGCCGTAGAAACGTTTGATCGGGAATTCTTTGCCAAACTGGGCCATCAAACCGCCCAATTTAATCAAGAATTATTGACGCTGCTCGGAAATAAAACGCAATAATCGTTGTGCAATGAAATCGCTACAGGAAGTTTATGGTTGACAGCTTGTTTTCGGAAATTTTGCATTGTAGTTTTTTTCTGAATAGTTCTTATTGCCTTTTAATTACAAAGCGCAACGCACCTACTTCCGCCGCGTATCAATAATGTACACTATCTTCCAGCGGTCTTTTTCTTTAAACAACGTAAAAGCATTCACGCCTTTGTGGCTGAGTTTGCCGTTTATGTAAAATTCATAAGGCGTCCAAGCGTGGCCCATGGAGCCGTCAACCTGTATGGCATAACCCAAAATTTGTTCGTTGTATTTGAGTGTCTGAGGCATCGAGGCAATGGAACGATAGAAAAATTGTTGCGGTTCTTCGGTCAGCTTGTTGCCGTTGGTGTTTTCTTCGATGGATTGCAAAATGAGTTTATCAGCGCAAACCTGATGCAACAGTAGCGTATCGCGGTGATGAAAACCTTCAAAAAAAGTCTCAATGGTGTTGCGGATTTCTTGTTTGTCAAAATCTTGCGCGTTGGCTTGTAGTGCATTTAGGAGTAAAACTGCAAATAATATCTTTTTCATATTGACTCAATTGAATAATGACAAAGATAAAAAAACAAGCTCCGGTTAACTACCACATGATTTTATTACTTTTACAACCATTAAAATCCCTAAATATGTCTGTCGCAAAAAAAGATTACAAAAGAATCACGACTAAATCGCTGATTGAAATGAAAGAAAACGGCGAGAAAATCTCGATGCTTACCGCCTATGATTACACCATGGCGCATATTGTAGATGTGGCCGGAGTTGATGTGATTCTGGTGGGCGATTCAGCAAGCAACGTCATGGCCGGCCATGAAACCACTTTGCCCATTACGCTCGACCAGATGATTTACCACGCGTCAAGTGTGATTCGCGGGGTTCAAAGAGCACTCGTGGTGGTGGATTTGCCGTTTGGTAGTTATCAATCAGATTCTAAAGAAGCACTGCGTTCGGCCATCAGAATCATGAAAGAAAGCGGTGCGCATGCCGTAAAAATGGAAGGTGGCGCCGAGATCAAAGACAGCATCAAAAAAATCCTCAATGCCGGCATTCCGGTGATGGGCCATTTGGGATTAACACCTCAATCCATCTACAAATTCGGAACCTATACCGTGCGTGCCAAAGAAGAAGCCGAAGCCGAACAACTGGTAGAAGACGCCAAATTGCTTGAAAGTTTGGGTTGTTTTGCCATTGTTTTGGAGAAAATTCCCGCGCATTTGGCTCAGAAAGTAGCCCAAAGCATCTCGATTCCGGTGATTGGCATCGGAGCCGGCGGCGGTGTAGACGGACAAGTTTTGGTCATTCACGATATGCTGGGCATGAACAACGAATTCAGTCCGCGCTTTTTGCGCCGTTACCTCAATTTATATGAGCTCATGACCGGCGCCATCGGGCAATATGTAGCGGATGTAAAGGCGAAAGATTTTCCGAACGAGAAAGAGCAATATTAGACACGCTACGCTCAAGACACGGCTTTGCCTTAGGACACGCTGCGCTTTAGACACTATCAGTAAATTATTATAAACGCCTAAACAGATTTTATGCACCGATTCAAGAAACTTAAAATGTGGCAGATGAGCCGTGAATTATGTACAGATATTTATCATCTTACTAGCACATTTCCTGACCATGAAAAATTTGGTTTGGTAAATCAATTACGAAGAGCAGCAGTCTCAATAGCTTCCAACATAGCGGAGGGTTCCTCGAGAAACTCAAATAAGGATTTCAGTCGCTTTCTCGAAATAGCCATCGGATCTGCTTATGAAATTGAAACCCAACTATTAATTTCGGCTGACTTAAATTTTTTATCAGAGGAAAACTTAACTTCGACAACTAAAAAACTAAACTCAGTCATCAAAATGATTTTTCACTTCAAAAACTCATTAATCTAATTCCAAAGGCGTATCCATGTCTTGAGCGCAGCGTGTCCGAAGCGCAGCGTGTCCTAAGGCAAAGCCGTGTCTAAAGCATAGCGTGTCGAATGAAAGTACTTTCCACCAAAAACAACCTCCAAATTCTCCACGAAGACAACCACATCATTGTCATCAACAAACGCGTGGGCGATATTGTACAAGGTGATCAAACCGGCGATAAGCCACTGTCAGAAATTGTCAAAGAATACATCAAAGAAAAATACAACAAACCCGGCGAAGTTTTTCTGGGTGTGGTGCACAGATTAGACAGGCCCACCAGTGGCATTATAGTCTTTGCCCGAACCAGCAAGGCGCTCACCCGACTCAACGAAATGTTTAGCCAGCGGGAAACCCAAAAAACCTATTGGGCCGTGGTCAAAAATGCGCCGCCAAAAGAGCAGGATTCGCTTGTTCACTTTTTGACCAGAAACCCTAAGAACAATACATCAAAAGCGCACATAAAAGAAGTTCCGGGCAGTAAAAAAGCGCATTTAGATTATACAATCATCCAACAACTCGATGCTTATTTTGTATTAGAGATTCAACTGCACACCGGCCGTCACCACCAAATCAGAGCACAACTCGCAGCGATTGGTTGCCCTATAAAAGGTGATTTAAAATACGGTTTTGACCGCAGCAATCCCGATGGAGGTATTCATCTGCACGCCCGCAAATTGGTTTTGACCCATCCGGTAACAAAAGCCCAACTAGAAATGGTGGCACCCGCACCAAATAATCCGGTCTGGAATGCGGTTAGTTTGTAGAAAATTGTATTTTTACGCAAATGCCGTCCCATAAAGGCATACCAAAACTACGAACCAAACAAATAAAACTATGAAAAAATGGCTTTTAACTTGCCTGCTAGCCCTTCCAATCACGGGTTTAGCGCAAGAACATTTTATCGGAATGAGTACTTCTAACAGAACCGGATTACTCAACACCAACCTGAACCCTGCCGAACTGGTCAATCTATCAAAAAAATACGAAGTCAACATCAACGGACTCAGTGTGAATGTCTCCAACAACATCATCAGCATGAGCGATTTGAATTCAGATACTGATTTTGAAGATTTGATTTTCAAAAGCGGAAAAACGGTCAATATGAATATTGATGCCGAAATTCTCGGACCCGGTTTTGCCATGAAATGGAATAAATGGGGGTTTGGCTTATCAACCAAAGGCAATGTAAAATTTGTGCTGGTTGATGTAGATCCGAACTTAGGTCAAGCACTTTTTAATACAACAGACATTACCGAAACCGGAACGGCGCTCATCAACAACAAAAACAACCAGCGTTTCAACGGGATTTCTTGGGGTGAATTAGGCTTATCAGCCGCAAGAAATTTATTTGAAAACGACCAACACAAATTGAGTGCGGGTCTGACTTTTAAATTGTTATTTCCGGGCTCTTACTCCAATGCAGGTGTCGATGCGTTTAAAGGAACCATCGTCTCACAATACGATGCTGCGAATCCAAGCAACAGCAGCGCTTATTTGACCAACACGACTGCCGCATTAAACTTTGCTTATTCGGGTGATTTATCAGACAGCTTTACCAACCAAAGTGATTATACAGCTTCTATTTTCGGAAAACTGGGCGGCTTGGGCGCTGATTTTGGTTTTAATTATCAATGGAAAGATGTTCAAGACCCCAAAAAATATAAAATCAATGTGGGCATGGCTTTTCGCAATATGGGCAGTATGAGTTTTAGCGATTCAAAAAACGCCTCGAATTCATATAAACTAGACATTGGTCCGACGCAATTATTAGACTTATCACAGTTTAGTAATTTAGAAAGTCTCAAAGATGTTGAGCGCGTTTTACTGGATAGCGGCTATTTAAAAACAGAGAAAAAAAGCAATGATTTCAATGTAAAACTTCCGGCGACTTTTTCATTGTACAGCGATTTTAAAGTATACGGAAAATTCTTTGTCACAGGCCATTTACAACAAAAAATGAGCAATAATGAAGGCAACAATCAAGTAACAGCACAAAATAACTTTAGTATTATTCCCAGAATGTGTTGGAATTATTTTGAAACTTTTATTCCGTATTCACACAACGAATTATCTGGCAGCAACATTGGCTTTGGTTTTAGAGTGGGCGGTTTTTATTTGTCGTCTTCATCACTCATTACAGCCTTGGGCAACAATGCCAAACAGTTTGATTTGAATTTTGGTTTCCGCTGGGGATTCTTGTAAAAAATCATGAAGCTGCAACAGGATATTGCCCTGAGAAAAAAATTACTCCTGAGCCTTTCAGATGAAATTACAAAATCTGAAAGTCTGATTATAGATGCTTTATACCAAGATTTTAAAAAGCCCGCGTTTGAAACGGTTTTAACTGAAATTTCAGTAGTGCAATCTGAAATCAAAACGGCTGTTAAATCAGTGAATGCTTGGTCCAAAAAACAGTGGGTTTGGCCGTCTTTACTGAATTTCCCCTCTATAGATTACATCCAGCGCGAACCCTACGGAAAAGTGCTCATCATTGCTCCGTGGAATTATCCGTTTCAACTGGCCATGGTTCCGCTCATATCAGCCATTGCCGCCGGAAATGAAGTGGTGGTAAAACCTTCAGAACACAGCCCCAATACCGCGTTTTTGCTGCAAAAAATAATCGCTGCCGTTTTTGAACCTGAACAAGCCAAGGTTATTATAGGCGATGCAAGCGTAGGGCAAGATTTGCTCAGTCAAAAATGGGACTATATCTTCTTTACCGGAAGCACGCGCATCGGACAATTGGTGGCTCAGGCAGCAGCAAAAAATCTAACCCCGGTAACTTTGGAATTGGGCGGAAAAAATCCGTGTATAGTTGATGCTTCGGCAACACTGAAATTAGCGGCTAAACGCATTGTCTGGGGCAAATTCATCAACGTCGGACAAACCTGTATTGCACCTGATTATTTATTGGTAGACGAATCAGTTTGTGAAGATTTTATAGAATTACTCAAAGCCGAAATCATCAGAGCTTACGGCAGCAATCCGCAAAAATCTCCGGATTACGGGCGCATCATCAACCAAAATCACTGGCAGCGATTGGTTCATTTAGCAACACAGGCAGAAATAGTTTATGGTGGGGTTTCAGATGTTTCAGATTTGTACCTCTCACCCACGCTCTTGGTCAATCCGAAGAATGAAAGCGCACTGATGACCGAGGAAATTTTTGGTCCGATTTTGCCCATTTTATGCTATAAAAACCAACAAGAATTAGACGCGCAAATTTTAAAAAATTCAAAATCATTGGCTTTGTATGTTTTTTCAAACCGCAAAGATTTTACAGCAGACATCATGACCCGATATTCTTTTGGTGGAGGTTGTGTCAATGATACGCTGGTGCATTTTGCCAATCAGAAACTCCCGTTTGGCGGTGTCGGAAATTCAGGCATAGGGGCCTACCACGGCCGATGGGGCTTTGAAACTTTTTCACACAAAAAATCAATCGTCAAAAAAGCCACTTGGTTGGATATCCGGATTCGATATGCACCATATCCAAAAAGTTTTAAGGCGATAAAAAAATTACTCAATCGCTTGTAAAGCCTAGAAATTAATTGTAAAATTGAAACACTAACTCAGTCATTATGTTCCTAGCAAAACGCACTTTAGAAGACATCAAAACCAATGGTTATGAACTTGATTTTTCAACCGTTTTTAATAAATCGTTGGATAATTATAAAAAAACAGCCCTGATTTCAGGTTTGGGCATTATTTTAATTTCTATTGCTTTCGCAGTCGTTTTTATGATTATTCTTTTGGGTACCATAGGTATCAGCTCAATGGGAAAAAACAGAAATTTTTTAGATGTTCAAAATTTTGGATTGATTCAATTGGCCATCTATTGGCTCATGGTTACCCTGGTGGCTGTGATTAGTTTTCCATTGATTGCCGGGTTTATCAAAATGGCACAAGATGCCGCCAAAGACAAATCACTAAGTGTCGGAACTTTATTTGACTTTTACTTAAACAAACACACCGGAAATTTAATTGCAGCCGGAGTCATTATTGGTGGAATTTCTAACTTTTTCAGCACCTTGCTGAGTTTTGTGGGTTGGAATTTTTTGGGAATCCTGATTAGTTTAGCAATTTCATTTTTTACTTTATTAACCATACCGCTCATTATTTTTGATGATAAATCTCCTGTTGAAGCCATTGAAGGAAGTATACAAATCACGGCAAAACAGCTCATCATCATCTTAGGATTGTGGATTGTTGCTTGTATTTTTTGTACCCTAGGCATCTTTGGTCTTTGCATCGGAATCATCTTTACTTTGCCTTTTTTGTATTCATTTCAGTACATCCTTTTTGCTGAAATTATTGGCGACCCAATTGAAACCGAAGAAAACTAAAAAATTGACCTAAAAACTGTGGATAAATTAGCTTAAAAAGGTTCAAAAAAGATTGTAGTACTTGTGTTTTTTTAGTATTTTTCTGAGGTATTAAGTACTAAACGCAACGAACCTAAACCTAAGCTATGCCGTTATTTTTGTTTGAAATCAGACAGATTTCTGTATTGCCCTTTTTTGAAAGTTTTATTTTAAACTTTCATTTACCTCATTTATGGCCCAAAAATATCGTTTGGGAAGATTTTCTGGGATTTTCGCATCAAATTATTTGGATCATTGTTCCGTTGCTGTTCATTTTAATTTTATTGTTGTTATTCAACGTTTTTAAAATTAATCAGCGTTTCTACAACAAAAATTTAGACAACTATCAAGAACTAGAATCATTTGACCAAGAGTATCAACTGTATTTTTTGTTTTTGGGCATACTGCTTCCGATACTTGAAATTGTTTTTAAAATGTTCTTAGAAAGGCCTGATCACTTGTTGGTTATCAACTGCTGCGTTGGGCTTTTTGCTTTAATCATGTATGTGCTCACCAAGAAAGTTTGGTTCTTTAAAAAGCATAATTATACATTTTTCATCTTGTTTTTCTTTGCCTACTTTGTTTACATAGCCCGAAACATTGCTGCACTTGAATATGACATCATCACCATCATTGCCTATATTGTTGGTTTTTTCTTTTCGTTCCAAGTATTAAAACCCATGAAATTATATTGGTCTTTTGTTGTGCTCAATGGCTTGTTTTTTCTGGTTGCTTGGTCTTTTTTAGGCGTCCCAAAAAGTTTGGTAGCAGTCTTAACTTGTTTTTGTGTAGTCATATTATTCATTCATTACATTCAATACATTAGCCAACTCAACACCCAAGATAAGTTGCGGTTTACCAGTGAAATTGTGCACAAAGGCAACACGCTGACCATTGCTACAAACAAAATTGGCGAAGTGTCTTTTTGCAGTGATTCGGTTGAAGAAATCTTAGGTTATACGCCCAAAGAAGTTCTAGGTTTTGGTTTCTGGACCTTAACAGAAGATCCTGATTTTATTGGAGCTGATTACCACAACGAATATATTGACAACCGCTTGCACGTGCGCAAACTCAAATGTAAAAACGGGCAGTACAAATACATACAATGGAAAGACAAAAAGTTCAACGATAACTTGGTCATTGGAATTGGTCAAGATATTACCGAACAACTGCAAGCCAAAGATCAATATGAAACTTTGGTACAAACAGCCACCGATATCATCTTTGAAACCGATGCGCATGGATACTTTACCTTTGTCAATGAATTTTGCGAAAAAGCGCTCGGCTACCATGCCAGAGAAGTCATGGGCAAACATTATTCAGAATTCATTCGGCCTGATTATGTAAAGATGGTTGTTGATTTTTTTGCCAAAACTAACTTTGAAACAGAAGGCCATAAAATAGTTGAATTTCCGGCCATCAAAAAAAACAAAACCGAATTTTGGATTTCACAAAAAGTCAATGCGCGCCGCGATGCTGCTGGAAAAATCATTGGATACACAGCCATTGCTCGCGATATTACATTGCTCAAAAACATTGAATTTGAAAAAATAAAACGACAAGAAAAAATTCAGCGTTACAACAATGCACTTCAAGAATTCATGGTTCAGAGCTATTCTTCGCAAAAAAGTTTTGATGATATTTTGCGAGAACTTTTGTACACGGCCTCTGAAACCACCGGACTTGACCGTGTGAGTTATTGGAACTATTTTCCGGATAAAATTAAATGTGTCAATCTTTACGAAAGACCTAAAGAAAAATTTGAAAAAGGTTATACGCTTAAACGCAACGATTATCCTGTTTACTTTGAAACCATCGAAAAGGAATTACAGATTGTGGCAGAGAATGTTACTGAAAATTCCATTACCCAAGAACTCAATAAAAATTACACTGAAAAATACCGCATCAAATCACTGCTGGACACACCGGTCTTTATTGAGGGGCAGTTGAGCGGCATACTTTGTTTTGAAACAACTGAAAAACAAGTTCACTGGGACAACGAAGACATTAATTTTGCGCGGTCTTTAAGCGATTTAATTGTCATAGCACTTGAATCACAAAGACGATTAGACGTAGAGAGAAGACTTGCCTACAAAAGTGAATTACTGTCTGCTATTGTTATTTGTACAAAAAAATTCTTGCAAAGCCGAAATCAAATCGAAATTTTTGAAGAAACCTATCCACTCATAGGCAAAGTAACCAATGCAGATCATTTATATTACTATGAAAATGACCCCAAAACCAACCTAATCAGTCAAAAATTTAAATGGGGTCGTGAGGGAATTCCGTTGCAAATCACACCGCTTCAAGCCTTTAGTCATGAGCAAATTATTGAAATCACCCAAAATGTAAAAAACAAAAAAACCTTTCATGCCTTTACGCGCAAACTTGATGAAGGATTCTTTAAAAAACTACTGCTGAACAATGACATTAAATCAATACTGATACTGCCGGTATTTATCAAAGAAGAATTCCGCGGATTTATTGGTTTGGATGATTGCGCCCATGAGCGAACTTGGTCTGAGGATGAAATCAACATCTTGCAAATGCTTGCCTCTAATATTGCCACTTCTATTGAGCGCAACGAAAACGAAATTGAAATACATCAAAGTGAAGAAAAATTCAGACTCTTGGCCAACAATATTCCGGGCACGGTCTATTTGTCGCGTTTTGATGAAAAATGGTCTAAAATTTACCTCAACGATCAGATAGAAAAGCTCACGGGTTATCCAAAATCAGAATTTTTATCCAACCAGCGCTATTACATTGACATTGTGCATCCGGATGATGTGGCCTTATTGGCCGAAACCGCGCGCGAAATGTTTAAAAAAAGAAAAAAAATCCACGTAACTTATCGCATCATCCACAAAGAAGGCCATATTGTGTGGGTTGAAGAATTTGGTGAACCCATTCTCAAAGAGGGCGAAATTGAATTCATCGGCGGTATTTTTATTGACATCACCGAGCGAAAACAAACTGAAAACATTCTCAAAGAAAAAGAAATTGCCCAAGCAGCAAGCAAAGCCAAATCTGAGTTTTTGGCCAACATGAGTCATGAAATCAGAACACCGCTCAACGGAATCATCGGATTTACTGATTTGCTCATGAGTACTCAGCTTGAAGACATTCAAAAGCAATACATGCAAACCATCAATCAATCGGCGAATTTGCTCATGGAAGTCATCAGCAACATCCTTGATTTCTCAAAGATTGAATCGGGCAAGCTTGAACTCAACATTGAAAAATACAACCTGATTGAATTAGCCCATCAAGTCATCGGATTGGTGCAACACGAATCTAAAAACAAAAATCTTGCTTTAGAACTCAGTATTGACCCGCAAGTACCGTCAATGGTGTATATTGACTATATCAGACTCAAACAAATTTTGGTCAATTTACTCAGCAACGCCATCAAATTTACCGAACAAGGTCAAATAAATTTTCGGGTTCAAACCATAAAAAAATCTGAGCACAAAGTGATGTTGCGCCTTTCAGTAAAAGATACCGGAATAGGGATTCGCAAAGACAATCAAGAGAAAATTTTTGAGGCTTTTTCACAAGAAGATTTGTCTACAACCAAAAAATTTGGCGGAACCGGGCTCGGACTTTCTATTTCAAATCAACTGCTCAACCTCATGGGCAGCCAGTTACAACTCATTAGTGATCCCGGACAAGGCAGCGAATTCTTTTTTGACATTGAACTTGAAATGGTTGATCAACACGAAGTTGAATCAGAAGTTATTGAATCAGAAGTTATTGATATTCAAACTGAGCAACCCATCACCGCAGCCATTACCATTTTAATTGCCGAAGACAACAAAATCAATATGCTGTTGGCCAAAACACTCGTGCGCCAAATATTGCATCAGGTTGAGATCATCGAAGCCGAAAATGGTCAAGAAGCCGTTGAAAAATTTAGTAATCATAAAGTAGATTTAGTCCTCATGGATGTACAAATGCCGGTGATGAATGGTTATGAAGCCACACAAAAAATTCGCACAATTCAAAAAGAACACACCCCAATCATTGCACTCACTGCCGGAACCGTGGTGGGCGAACGCGAACGCTGTCTTGAAGCCGGTATGGACGATTATGCCGCCAAACCCATCATCAAAGACACTTTAGAAGCCTTGATTGCGCAGTGGGTCAAAGTATAATTTAAAAATAGAACATATGAAATGGATGGGCAGAAGACAAAGCGACAACATGGAAGATCGTCGCGGAATGTCGGGCGGTAAATTGGCCGTCGGTGGGGGTTTAATTGGCATCATTATTTTGTTGTTAAACCTTTTTGGGGGCGAAAACGCGCAACAACTCACACCGGTATTAGAACAACTGCAACAAAACCAAACCATCAGTAGTCCGGCCCAAGAACTATCGCAAGCCGATCAAGAAATGGGTAAATTCTGCGCTACCGTACTGGCAGATACCGAAGATGTTTGGTCAAAAATTTTTCAAGAGAATGGTTTAGAATATCAAAAGCCCAAAATGGTATTGTTTACCAATTCGGTTCAAACAGGTTGTGGTTCGGCCACAGCAGCTTCGGGGCCTTTCTATTGTCCGGCAGATCAAAAAGTGTATATGGATTTGGCGTTTTTTGAAGAACTCAAAACTAGATTTGGCGCACAAGGCGGAGATTTTGCCATTGCTTATGTTATTGCCCATGAAGTGGGGCATCATGTACAAAACTTACTCGGAACTTCTAACAAGATGCGTCAATTACAACAAGGTAAATCTGAAACTCAAGCCAATAAACTCTCTGTAGCATTAGAACTTCAAGCAGATTTTTATGCAGGTTTGTTTACACATTACGACCAACAATACAATCAAGTGCTTGAAGCTGGTGATATTGAAGAAGCACTCAGCGCAGCAAAAGCTGTAGGCGACGATGCCATACAAAAACGCATGCAAGGTCAAGTGGTGCCCGACAGTTTTACACACGGAACTTCACAACAACGCATCAAATGGTTTAGCCGCGGGTTTGAATCAGGTGATATGCAACAAGGAAACACCTTTCAAGAACTATTGAACGTATCGCTTTAATGAAAAAAAATCATTCGTCTTCGCTTTCATCAGCGCGTGCATTGGCATAAGTACGCCATTTTTCAATGAGCGCTTTCATATCATCCGGAAGTTCGGTATCAAAACGCATCATCTCACCGGTTACCGGATGTGTAAAGCCTAAAGTCTTGGCGTGCAATGCTTGTCGGGGCATGATTTTAAAACAATTCTCTACAAACTGTTTGTATTTGGCAAAAGTGGTTCCTTTAAGGATTAAATCTCCGCCATAGCGTTCATCGTTAAAAAGCGTATGCCCGATGTGTTTCATGTGCACCCGAATCTGATGCGTACGACCGGTTTCTAAAACACAAGAAACCAAAGTCACATAACCAAAACGCTCCAAAACTTTATAATGGGTTACGGCCGGTTTTCCTATATTCGGATCGGCAAAAACGGCCATCTGCATGCGGTCTTTGACATGGCGTGCAATGTTGCCTTCAATGGTTCCTTGGTCTTCTTTGACGTTGCCCCACACCATGGCTACATATTCTCTTTCAGATGTTTTGAATTCAAACTGACGCGCCAAATGCGCCATCGCAGCATCGGTTTTGGCAATCACGAGCAAACCCGAGGTATTTTTGTCAATTCGGTGCACCAAACCCGGACGTTCGCTGCTGTTGAGCGGTAAGTTTTGAAAGTGATACGCCAATGCATTGACCAAAGTTCCGGTGTAGTTTCCGTGGCCCGGATGCACGACCAAACCCGCAGGCTTGTTGATCACCAAAAGCGAATCATCTTCATACACAATATCCAACGGAATGTTCTCAGGATCAATGCGGTTTTCAAACGGCGGATGCGGCAACAGTACGCGCACCACATCAAAAGGTTTGACTTTGTAATTTGATTTTACCGGAACATCATTCACATATATATCGCCATTGTTGGCGGCTTGCTGAATCTTGTTGCGTGTCGTATTGGGCACAAAATGCATCAAGAATTTATCAATGCGCAAGAGTTCTTGACCTTTGGGCACATCAACCCGCAAGTGCTCATACAATTCGTCCTCTAGTTCAAGGCTTTCTTCATTCATTTTCAGTCGGTTCTGTAACAGCTGGTTCGTTGGCTGGTATACTGTCTAATTGGGTATCATCAAAACCTACATTTCCATCACCCAAAACCAAATCAATTTTAGATGATTTCAAAACCTGATCGCCCGGTTTGAGCTTTTTTCCATTGAGTTGCATTTCAAGCACCATGTCTTTGCCCAAATACGGTTTATAAATAATACTGCCTTCTTGCAAACCCAAAGCTTTGAGCGTTGGCACAGCTTGACGATAGGTTTTTTCAATCAAGTTGGGCATTTTGACCATCACATAAGTGCCCGAATTGATTTTGATGTATATTTTTCTGCCTTCTTTGACTTTAGAACCAGCCGTAGGGTCTTGTTCTACCACCGTAAACTTCGGAAAACCCGGATTGTAATCAACCGTATCGAGCAAAACATACTCTAGGTTGAGCTCATCAAGCTTCTCTTCTACTTCTTGTTCGCTGAGTTTACGCAAATCGGGCACAGTAATTTCATGACCGTGATCAGTTGTAAAAGTCAGCCAATGCATAAACAAATAACCCAATACCAAAATAATCGAAATACCAATAAAGGCTTGGGTAAAAAACGTACGGGTTTTGAGATATTCCTTAAAAGTCATGACTGCATAATTTGCCGCAAAGATATAAAAATACCCTCGCTAACGAGCGCAAAAATCGAATGTTTTCAGCCAATAATCACCGCCGAATATTTGCTTCAAGCAAGTCATACAATCAAAAAAAACAATACTTTTGTTTTGGTTTTTCAGAAGCTATTTCCGGCTTTCGCCTTTATCTCTGCGCTGCGCTGCGAGGATATCGGCTCTATCCGGGCTAGGGCATCGGAACCACAAGCAAACACTATTTAAATCTGCAAAAAGCATGAAGCACATAGCCATCATTATGGGCGGCTACTCAAGCGAATTTGAAATTTCGCTCAAAAGTGGCAACGTAGTTTATCAATACCTTGACAAAAACCGCTATGTCGGTTACCGCATTCATATCTTTCGGGAAAAATGGGTATATGTCAACGATCAAAACCAAGAATTCCCCATTGATAAAAATGATTTTTCGGTAACAGTCAACGGCCAAAAAATCACTTTTGATGCGGTGTTCAACGCCATCCACGGAACGCCCGGCGAAGACGGACTCATGCAAGCCTATTTTGATTTGATTGGTTTGCCGCAATCGTCCTGTGATTATTACCAAGCGGCGCTTACGTTCAACAAACGCGATTTGCTTTCGGTGCTCAAACCCTACGGCATTAAATGCGCCGAATCTTATTATTTGAACAAAGGCGATGTCATTGATACCGCAGCCATTGTGGCCAAAGTGGGTTTGCCTTGTTTTGTAAAACCCAACAAATCGGGTTCGAGTTTTGGTATTTCAAAAGTAAAAACCCAGGCCGAATTGCCCATTGCCATTGAAGTAGCCTACAAAGAAGACAGCGAAATCATCATTGAAAGTTTCCTTGATGGCACTGAAGTTTCTGTAGGCGTGATCAACTACCACGGAAAAGTCACCGTTTTGCCCATGACCGAAATTGTTTCAGAAAATGACTTTTTTGACTATGAAGCCAAATATTTGGGCAAATCACAAGAAATCACACCGGCGAGAATTTCACCCGAACTCACTCAAAAAGTTAGTGCAGTAGCCAAACGCGCCTATGAAATCTTAAAAATGAAAGGTTTTTCCAGAAGTGAATTTATCATTGTGGGCGATGAACCCTATATGCTTGAGATGAATACCATTCCGGGCTTGACCACCGAAAGTTTGATTCCGCAACAAGCGCGTGCCGCCGGAATTTCATTAGAAGATTTATTCACCAATGCCATTGAGTTGGCGCTTACAAAGTAACTGAGATGCTAAGTTGCTGAGCCGCTGAGTTTGAGAGATAGTTTACTGAGACAAATGTTTTCTGTTGAAAAAAATGATGTGTAAAACCAGAAAATAAAAATACACAATACAGCTAAAAAAGGTAATTTAGCTTTTTAAGTTAAGCAAGGCACTCAGGCACTCAGGCACTCAGGCACTCAGGCACTCAGGCACTCAGGCACTCAGGCTCTCAGGCTCTCAGGCTCTCAGGCTCTCAGGCTCTCAAAATAAAAAAAATGAAAAAAGCCATTTTTCCCGGTTCTTTTGACCCCATTACGCTGGGTCATTATGATATTATCAAACGCGGTGTTTCGTTGTTTGATGAAGTGATTGTGGCCATTGGTGTCAACGCTGACAAAAAATATATGTTTCCGCTGGAGCAACGCAAAAAATTTATTGAAGAAGCCTTTAAAGACGAGCCCAAAGTTTCGGTGGTTACCTATGAAGGTTTGACCATTGATTTGTGTCGAAAAATGAATGCGGACTTTATTTTGCGCGGTTTGCGCAATCCGGCAGACTTTGAATTTGAAAAGGCCATTGCGCACACCAACCGCAAGCTCTCAAAAATTGAAACGGTATTTTTGCTCACGGCTTCAAAAACTTCGTACATCAGTTCGAGCATCGTGCGCGATGTAATTCGCAACGGCGGTGATTTTTCTGTATTGGTTCCGGATTCGGTTCAGTTGTGATTTTTCATGGACACGAGCGTGCGTGAGGGATGGCAACGGTTAGCCCGCAGGCGCAAAGTATGAGCGCCGAGGACTATGAGTGAACAGCCCGACCCGCAGGGGCACGCCTAAAATAAAAAAGGGGCGCGTTATTGATTTGGGCAACCTCTGTTTTTTATGGGTTTAACTTACGATGAAACGGTTTGGTTCTCGAACAATAATTTGATGTTTTCGTAAGAGTTTTTGAGCGCTTCTTTAATTTGCTCTGGGTTGAGCCAAGCCACTTGCTCAATGCCTTCTTCGGCCTGCCCTACCGGAATACCATTGTAATCAGTATACATTTCAAACCAATGCGTGATTTTGAGTTTGTAGACTCCGTTGCGCTTAAAAATATGATAGGTTTTTTGCAGTTTTCTTTTGACGGTTAAGCCGTTGACGCCGGTTTCTTCTTCAACCTCGCGCATGGCGGCGTGTTTCATTTTTTCGCGTTTTTCTTTTCCGCCTTTGGGTAAATCCCATTTTCCGTTGCGCAAAATAAAGAGCACTTCGCCTTGGCTGTTATAAACCAATCCGCCTCCGGCACGCTGTACCGGGATTTTTTCTTTGAGTTTTTTGAAGATTATTTTTTCATCCGGATAGTACAAATAACACTTTTTAATTTTGTTATTGAACATCTTGATGACCAACTTTTTGATGTCAGTACTCTCAAGTAAAAAGAGCTGAAAATCGGTCTCTTTAACAATCTGATTTGTGAGGAAAAAAGGTTTATCGTTGACAAAAACTTTATACATTTGTACCTATGATTTTTAATAAAGAAACCGCCGAAAAAACAGCAGAATTGCTTTTGCAAATAAATGCAATTAAATTGAATCCGAAAAATCCTTTTACCTGGGCATCGGGTTGGAAATCGCCTATTTATTGTGACAATAGGCTTACGTTGTCGTTTCCGGCTATTAGAAATTACATCCGCGAAGAGTTTTCAAAAAACATCGAAAAGCAATTTGGCAAACCCGATGTGATTGCCGGCGTAGCTACCGGTGCTATTGGTATTGGAATGCTTGTGGCTGAATATATGGGACTGCCTTTTGTGTATGTGCGCCCTGAACCTAAAAAACACGGCCGCCAAAACCAAGTGGAAGGTTTCTTGCAAAAAGGACAAAATGTGGTGGTAGTAGAAGACCTGATCAGCACCGGAAAAAGCAGCTTATTGGCCGTACAAGCCATCAAAGATGCGGGTGCCAACGTCAAAGGAATGGTGGCTATTTTTACCTATGGTTTTGAACAGGCCAGAGAAAGTTTTGAACAAGCACACGTAGAATTGTTCACTTTGAGCAGCTATCCCCATTTACTCAATTTGGCCGTTGCTAAAAATTACATCACCGAAGCTGAGCAAGCTACTTTACAAGAATGGAGTAGCTCACCGGAAACTTGGGGTGTTGAAGTATAATTTCAAAATTCAAGAACCAAATAATATGAACCTAGAAAGCCCAAAAGTAACTGTAGAAAAATCAGCGCAAGATCTTTTTAATCAACTCACCGATGTCAAAAACTTTGAAAAGTTGATGCCGGAAAACATAGCAAAATTTGAGTTACTCGGTGAAGATACTTTTGTTTTTGGATTGAAAGGAATGCCTGAAATTAAATTGCGCCTCAAAGAACAAGTGGCGCCCAACAAAGTTGTTTTGGGAGCTGTAAGCGATAAACTTCCATTTTCGTTGACTGCTCAAATTGATGCATTAGCACCTACACAAGCTGCGGTACAATTGTTTTTTGAAGGCGAATTCAATGCCATGATGGCCATGATGATTAAAGGGCCCATTAGCAAATTTTTAGAAACGTTGGCCCAAAACATGCCAAAGTTATAAATCATAGCTTCTTCTTTTGGTTACCCCAAAATAAAATGGGGCAAACCGACAATTAAGCCTTTTTTTAAATCAATTACCGGCGCATTTTAACGTTTCATCGTTTTTTTTGGTTGCATAACAGAATTTTTTTGCAACTCATGTTGTTTATAGTTAATCTTGCCTAAGAATTATTTGATTAACAATCTGATAACGATATATTAATCAGTAATAAACTGGACAAGATAAACCCCTAATCTATGCCAAAAACAGACCAACAACTCAAAAACAATGACTGTGGAATCAGTGCCGTCAAGACGGTATTCAATATCTTCGAGAAAAACATCTCACGCAAGTATATTGAAGAAAACATTCCTTTAGACCAAAAAGGAACGCGTCTTTCGGATCTAAAAACTTTTCTGAACAACAACGGATTTGACGCCAAAACACGCTTGCTTGATGTGAACTACATTGTGGGCAACGAGGCGCATTTGAATTATTTGTTTCCGTTTATCATGCCGGTACGACACAAAAACGGAACGCGTTTTATTGTAGTGAATGAAATCAAAGGCCGCAAGTTTAAAGTATTTGATCCGGGCAAAGGCAGCCAGTACTATTTGACTTTGGCCGAACTCAAGAACAAAGCCATCAGCAACAAAACCGACTGGGAAGAAGCCGATGTCGAAGACAGAATTGCAGCCATTTGTTCAGAAGATTTAAAAGATTTTAAACTTGATTACACAGAGGCCATCCGCGAAAACGGACATGCTACCATCTTCAACAAACTCACTTATTTTAAATACCTCAAAGAAAATTTTGGTTTCAAAGACACCGAAGCCGAAAAAAACTTTTTGGTAGATTTGCTCAAAAATCAAGAAATTTCAAGTGTTCCAAACAGCTTCAAAACTTTGGAACTTGAAAAAGGCAAAATCAAAAACAAAGCGCCTCTGATCTTAACGGTCAAGTCAAACGAAGAAAAAGAAAAAACCATTTCTTATCCTGAGGAAGTGCGCGGAAGCTTGTACTGGCAGCTTTTCAAACAACTTGGTGACTACAAACAATTGTGGTATATCTATATTTTTGCGGCCTTGTTCTCTGCAACCACAGCTCAGATTGCGGTGTTTACCAATCAGATTTTGATTGACAATGTATTGCCAACCTACAACATGAATACTTTGATTTTGTTTGCGATTGGGTTGGGTATTTACAAAGTATTTGACTTGTTTACGACTTTGTACAAAAATTACGTGAGCATGCATTTGGGTAATGCGCTTGATCGATATTTCTTGTTTTCGTTTGACGAAAAAATCAACAATTCATCGCTTGCCTATATTCACTCATACAAAAAAGGTGATTTGATGGAACGCGTAAGCGACTCGATGAAGCTCAAAACCTTCTTCATGAAATTCTTTACCGGAATTTTGGTTGATTTGAGCGTGTCGTTGTATTCGCTTTGTATTTTGTTCTTTATTGACAAAATGCTCACCATGATTGTAGTGGTGGTCATGGTGATGTTTGTGTTTTGGTTTAAATTCATCACTCCTTATCTCAAACAAAATGAGCGTTTGCGATACATTCGCAAGGCTGATTTCATCTCAAGAATGATGGAAAAAGTTGAAGGTATTCAAGTGATTAAAAGTTTTAGAATTGAGCGTTTTCACTCAAATAAAATCTACTCAAGCATCAATGACTATTTGCGCATTCAGCTTAGAAACGGCTATGTTGATTTGATCAACAAAACCATTGTTGCGCTCATTATCATTTTTTCATCGGTATTGATTACAGTATTTTTGACCAAATCAGCCATTGAAACGCAAATCATTACACTGGGGCAAATTGTAACGTTTATTGCTTTATCTTCTAAAATTTTCTCATCACTTAAAGGTATTTTAGACGACAACATGACACTGCAAGAAAATGAGGTTATCTTAAGACGTTACCTGGATTTTGATGAAGCAGCCCAAACAGAAACTTCAAAAGGCATCAAAGATTTTACAATTGACAAAATTGAATTTCAAAGCATACACTACAGTTATATTCCGAATGAGCACGTCTTGAAAGACATCAACCTCAAGATGAAAAAAGGAGAGAAAATTAAGATTGAAGGTCAAAACGGTTCCGGAAAATCAACGTTCAGTAAAATTCTCACCACGCTGTACCGACCGGATTCAGGTGCGATTCTGATCAACAACCGCGAAATTAAATTTTACGATGCTGAAAAGGTGCGCGAGAAAATTTTGCTCGTAACCAATGAAGATATTTTGTTCAACGATACCATTTACAACAACATCGCTTTGGGCAAAAATATTGAGATTACCGATATTTTAGACCGCGCCAAAGAAATCAATTTCTATGATTTTATTGCTTCAAAAGAAGACGGTTTGGAATTTATCATTAATGAAAACGGTAAAAACCTCTCTACCGGACAACGCAAAAAAATTCTGTTGCTCAGAGCTTTGTTTGCCGATACCGAAATTGTGATTCTGGATGAAGTGCTCTCAGGCATGGACATCGAGTCAAGAAATAAAGTAGAAACGCTGGTAGATCATGACAATGACAAAACCTACATTGTCATTTCGCACGAGCCGATCAAAAACATCAACTTTTCGAAAAAATACAAAATAACCAATGGAGAACTCTACATTTTACAACACGAAGTCGATCAATTTTATTAAGATTCTCAATAAGATTCTCGTCGGGTTTTTGATTATTGTTGTAGTGTTAATTTTTGCCTTGAGGTTAAACGACACGGTTAGTTTCAAAGACGGTCAAATTTACTCAGACACACCCCAAATCAAAATCAACACTCCCAACGACGTTAAAGTCTTAAAAGTAGCGGTAAAAGAAGGTCAGCAAGTGCGCAAAGGCGATACGCTTTTTGTATTGGACAACAAAAAAACACAGTCAGATTACAATGTATTAAGCACTGATTTAGCCTCTAAAGAAAATAAGGTCAAAATCATCAAAAAGCTCATTGCCAATACTACTGAACGCAAAAATGCACTCAAGCGATTGCTATCTATTCAGGCCGGCATTTACAAAACCGATCGCAGCAAAGCCGCCGCTGAGATTGAAGCTTTAAACAACAAACTGAGCTTGTCGTCACAACAAACCAATATCTTAACTGATAAGTACAAAACTGACTCGTTGTTGTATGCCAAAGGAGCCATTTCACGCTATGAAATGACTGATACCAAAAACCGCAACCTGGACATTAAAAAAGTTCAAGTAGACAATAAATCAGTTTATAGTGTCAAAAATTTTGACTATTTGAATTTATACAACAACTACAAACGATCACGCAATGATTTAGAGCGCAGTATTATTGATGTAGACAACGAACTTCAGGGCTATCAGCGCGATTTGGTTGAGTTAGAAACCGAAATTCAAGATGGGAAATACACCATGACGTATATGAGTGATGAACTCAAAAAATTAGTGGTCGTAAGTCCGGTAGATGGAACCATTTCAAATTTATACAACTCACGTCAAAATCTTGAAATTTTGGCTAAAGGCGATTTATTGGGGATTATTGCGCCCAAAAAAGAGAATTTCTACGCCAAAGTAACACTCAATGAAAAAGATTTGGCTTATGTAAAAAACGGGCAAGAAATCAACCTCAAACTCGATGCTTATAACTATTATCGCTTTGGCGCCATTAAAGGAAAAATAACCTATGTATCGCCTTCAGATGTAGACAGAACGTTTTACTGCTTGGCCGTCATCAAAAAATACAACCCGAATATTACCCTTAAAGCCGGTTATAAACTCAAAGGGGAAGTAATCATTGAGCGCATGCAGTTGTATCAGTACATCATCAAAAAGTTATTCAACAAGATAGACAACAACATGAACTAGCCCCATGAAAAAATCTATACTCATACTTTTATTAACGCTTACAAGTTCAGCTTTTGCGCAAGATTTGTTGACTTTTAAAGATTGTCTTGATTTGGCAATGAAGAATAATCTTGATCTTAAGTCTGCCTACAATGACCAGCAAATAGCCAAAGTTCAGTACAGAACCAGTTACGGAAAACTTTTGCCCAACGTATTCGGAAGCATTGACAACAAAAACTCATGGGGACGTGAAATTGATCCGAACTCAAACTTATTTGTCAATACTGATATCAAAACTTATGTGGGTTATATGAATGCTACCTACAACTTATTTGCTGGATTTACGGCCATCAACAACATTAAACGCAACAAACAAGAATACAAAATCAGCCAAGTCAATATTCAAAAAGTACAAAACCAAATAACCATAGAGCTCGCACAACGATTCATTACCATTTTGTATTTACAAGAAATTATTGCGGCCAATGAAAAACAAATTGAGTCCAGCCAAAAACAACTCGAAATAGCAGAGCTTAAGTTTGCGGCCGGAAGCATAGCTGAAAGCGAAGTTTTTAAAATTAAATCCCAAAAAGCAACCGAAGAACTCAATTTGCTGACCAACCAAAATCGTTTGACGGATAATATGGTCAACATCAAACAGCTTATGAATCTTCCGCTGGAAAAAGAAATTGTTTTGGTCAAACCTATATTTCAACTCGATCAAAATGTAGATGTGAGCAATCCATATGACATTATTCATCAAGCCATTGAAATCAACCCATCAGTTAGTTTAACTAAAATGCGCGAGAAATCAGCCAGAACCTCATTGGCCATTGCCCGCGGCGGAAGATTACCGGTGCTTTCCTTGCGCGCGCAATACGGTTCTCAATACACCAAAACCGATTATCAAGACGATGAACAAGATTTACTTCCAATAGAAGATCAGCTCAGAAACAACGAAGTGAATATTTTTAGAGTGAATTTGATTGTGCCGATTTTTAGTCAATTAGACAATAGGGCTAAAATAAAAACGGCTAAAATTCAATACCAACAATCCAAAATTGATACACAAATCAAACGCAATGAACTCTCTAAAGAAGTCATGCAAGCCATTACCGATACCAAAACCTCTATCAAGAAAAAAGAAGCATCCTCTATTGCTTATGATTTTTTGCAAAAAAGCTATGAAGCAGATGCACTTAAATTTGAGATGGGCAAAATCAACATCGGCGAACTGAACTTTACCAAAACCAACTTAAACAATTCTGAGGCGCAACTTATACAGTCAAAATATGAGTTGATGTTCAACAACGCGCTGATCAAGTTTTATCTGGGCGAAAAATTTAATCTATAATAGATTCACACTTCTTATATTTGGGTTTTCACAAAAAAATGAGCACCCAAAATATCAATAGAATTTACTTTGCATTCCTGGCTTTATTGCCTTTGGTATTTGTGCCAAAATATGTGGTTGATCCGGCGTTGGTTCCGCGTCAACTGGCCTTATGTGTATTTGTGTGGCTCCTATTGGGAATCGTATTTTTCTCAAAAATAAAGTTTCAAACAACTTTTTTAAAAACAACTCCTTTTCGGATCATGACTCTATTTTTGGGTGTTATAATCATCAGTGGGTTTAACTCAGAAATGAATAGTGAAAGTCTGTATGTGATTTCAAAATGGCTGATTGTTGCGTTGTTTTTTGTCTTGACTACTCTGTTGATTTACCATAAAATAATTATTCGAGAAACACTTATTCAAGGAGTGGTTGTTTTTGCTTCTATAGCCCTATTAGCGGGTTATTGGGATGTTGTTTTAATTCTTGAGGGCGATGTTCCGTTGATGAAAAAAATAAGATTCATTAAAAGTTTATTTGCCAATAAAAACCTTTTTTCGTCTGTCCTTTTTTTGTGCTTTCCGTTTTTATGGATGGCTTTAGACAATAAAAATATAGGCAGAAAATTCGCGCTGTTGATTTTAATTTTAGCCGTTCCGCTGCTTATACTGACACAAACCAGAACAGTATGGCTGGCCATCGCTGTTTTTGCCGCTGTATTTTTTAGTATCAAATACAAAAAAAGTTACAAAGCCATCGGTGCCATAGCTCTTTTTTTTACATCGGCAATTATTCTATTTTGCCAATACCTGGCGCCTCTTTTCAGGACAAAAAAACCTGAAGGTGCAGTAGAAAGCTTTTTGTTTAGATTGGGCAATTTGAAAACAATTTCTGCCCGCACAGACTATTGGAACAACGCCTGGCAAATGTTTACAGAACATCCATGGCTGGGGGTTGGCCCCGGGAATTTTGGCAAATATTTTCCTAAATACGGCTTTGTTGATAATGATGTGCGCTTGATGAACGGAACCGAGACTTTACAAAGGGTGCACAATGATTTTCTAACCGTTTTGTGCGAAACAGGAATTCTTGGTTGGCTGCCTTATATGGCAATCTGGGGATTTGTCATCACGAGACTATTACATTTAATAAAAAATGCAGAGTCTTGGCACCAACAACGCGACAACGCCATTATATTGGCGGCGATATTGGGTTTTGCTGTTATTTCATTTTTTGATTTTCCGATGGAACGAATTGAGCATCAAGTTTTATTTTTTATTCTTGTGGCTTGGGTGGTTGCCCATGATGCGCTCATTGGAAAAAAAACACCATCAGCGGTGGGTTATTTATATCTCAAACCACTTTTGGTAACTACCGCATTGTTTGCTTCATGGGTAACTTTGTTGCGCATGCAAGGCGAATTAAATACCGTAAAAATGTATCAGGCAAAAGCGCAGCAAGACTGGAGTAATGTTGTCTATTTTGGGCAAAAAGCACTGAGCAAATGTTATCAAATTGACCCACAAAGCATTCCGATTGACTGGTATTTAGGGATTGCTTATTTTTCAAGCGGAGCAGTCGAGCAAAGCACTGTCCATTTTGAACATGCCTATCAATTGGCACCTTATCAAATACAAGTCATTCACAATTTAGGAACCGTCTACGAACAAAACAACAAATTAGATCAAGCCATTGATTACTATAAACAAGCGCTCCGAATATCTCCAAAATTTGAAGACGGCTTACTAAGCCTGGCCGGTTGTTATTATAAAAAAGAACAATTTGATATGGCATTTAAAACCATTGACCAAGTAAATGTTGCAAGCAGAAATGAGCGATACAAAAAATATTTAGTCAAAATACTGGTGAAAGAAATGAATCAGATTCTTGTAAAAATCAACCGCCCTGATTTAGCGGCACATTTGGCGCAAAAAATCAAGACCAGTCAGGACATCATTCAATTTTATTGGGTGGCCAAAAAAACAAATCTAAATTTAGAAGATTATCTAAAATCATATTCATTTTAGTTTTTTTTCTGTACCGATAACAAACCTAAGGCATAAATAAACGAAGGCAGTGCCAATCGCAGACCAGAATGCACAATGGTAAAAAACCAAAATAAGTAAAAAGCCCAAAAATATAAGTTGGGTTTATCGGTCTCATAAAAAACCAACGGGGTACATAACATCAAGCATGCGGCTAAAAGTCCAAACAATCCGTGTTCTGCCAACAATCTTGAAAATTCATTGTGTGTCGATATTTTTTTTCCGAAAACATTTGTGCTGTTTTGCTTTCCGTAACCCAAACCGCTGCCTAAAATTGGATGTTCTGCAAATAAACTCAATTCATAAGCGGCCAATTTTCTTCGGCCGTATTTTGATTCTGAGCGAACTTTTCCGTTTGAAAACTGATTTGCATATCGCTTGATGATTAAACCATCGGTTTTGAGCGTGGCCAAAACAAAAACCAATATTCCTAAAAAAAAGAATCCTCCAAATTTTAAAAGAATCTGATTTTGAGTAAAAAAATAGTTTCTCGCAAGATAAACCTGAACCATAAAAATCAGGCTTATAATGAGGCAAACAACGGTTCCCCCACGTGAAAAAGTAAGCAGACACAAGTAGAGCATACAAGCAAAAGCCATTGCGTTAAACAAAGCATACCAACTCTTGATGGCTTGTGTTGTTAATTGTGTACACAAAATAAAAACAGAAAATCCAAACAAGGTGGCTACTTGATTGGGTCCGTAGTTATCAGTAATATCAAAATTTGATTCTGTGTTGAATTTTAGAAAGCTTGAGTTAAGGTTCAAAATAAACAAATACCCAGCACAAGTAAATACTGGCCATTTTATAAAACATAAAATTTGATGGATATCTTCAAAACGAACCCTTTTTTTAAAACAATATATTGAAGCCACTGCCAACAATAAAGGTCCTAAAAAATCAAAAACTATTTTTGAATAAATGGGGCTTTCAAGCACCCAAAAACCCACAATAAGTCCCGGAACTAATGCTGCCAAATAATAAAAATACCATTTTGCATTCACATTGAAATGATGAAAAAAAATCCCTACAACAAACAAAACAATCAATCCATAACGACACAATTCATAGAAAGGAGTCGCATTGGTCATTCTGAGAAAAACTTCAGCACCTACCCAATAAGCACTCACATACAAGACACGATAATCATGGTCTTTATTTTGAAATACATAGAAAAATCCCATCAAAAAAATCGAGCAGCAATAAATCAACGCCAAAAAATGAGCGTAAAAAACAGCTATTCCAAACAGAAAATGACCAATTGCTAAAATGAAATCATTTTTTTGATTGAGCGTTTTAACAGGGTTAATCTTTAAAAAATCAATCATAAAACCTAATAAATCATCTGTATTTCTTTGATGTCAAAATCAAAAATATCGCCTTGGCTTTTGATCAAAATTTTCCCGGCTTGGTTGATTCCGATGATACAACCTTCAAAGTGCGTTTGATCAGCTTTTATAAACCCTATTTTTTGGTTGAACTTGAACAGAGCATCGGTATATTGCGCTCGGTAATTTTCACGCGACAAAGTCCAATGATTTATGATTGATTTTAATTCAGATACTATTTCAAAAATCAAAATATCCAGATCAAAATCACGCTGAGCAACCACAGAAAGTGAAGAAGCTTGCGGCAATTGACTAAAATTTGTTTGATGCACATTCAACCCCAATCCAATGACCGATTGAATATCACCCTCTGATTTAAAGTTATTTTCAATCAGAATGCCACCGATTTTCTTGTTTCCTGACATAATGTCGTTGGGCCATTTCACTGCCAAGTCAGGTATTTGATGCTTTTTTAAAACGGATAAAACGGCCAATGAAAAAGAAATATTCAAATCAAAAACCTGTTCGGCTTTGCTTAAAAAATCTTTAACTAAAACGCTCATTATAATGTTTTTACCCTTTTCAGAAACCCACGATGAGCCCATTTGTCCGCGTCCTTGGGTTTGTTCATAGGCTGAAATA
Organism: Flavobacterium sp.; assembly: GCA_027484725.1. Taxonomy (GTDB): domain Bacteria; phylum Bacteroidota; class Bacteroidia; order Flavobacteriales; family Flavobacteriaceae; genus Flavobacterium. The sequence continues at coordinate 46,728 of JAIXSK010000015.1, forward strand.
ATTGTAAAATTTTCAACCTCTTCTGACCGAATAAGTTCTTTTAGATAATTGTTGGTTGAGTCTATGGCATCGAGTTTGACAAGCCGCATAGAAATGAATTAAAAACAGAATTTAATCTTGTGTTAAGAATCCAAATTAAATACAAAAAATGATAACTTTGCACACATTCTTACAAAATAATAAATGACGAAAAAAAACATTAATAACGATGTCTTACTGGCTCATATCATCAAAGGAATTGAAGAAGTAAAAGGGAATGACATCGATATTTTAGACCTCAGAGAAATTGACAATTCCGCGTGTGATTATTTCATTATTTGCAACGGAAGTTCTAATACACAGGTGAACGCCATTGTTAACTCAATACAAAAAACCGTTTCTAAAGCCATCAAAGACAAGCCTTGGCACGTTGAAGGAACCGACAACGCCGAATGGGTTTTGATGGATTATGTAAACATTGTAGTGCACGTTTTTCAAAAACACATCCGCGAATATTACAACATTGAGAGCCTCTGGGGCGACGCCAAAATCACTTCAATCGAAAACAAATATTAAAAATAGACCATGTCTAACGAAAATAAAAATTCTAACAGAATCAAAATCAATCCTTGGTTGGTTTATGCAGCGGTACTTGGCTTGTTCTTATTTATCAGCTATACCACAGGCGGTTCTAATTTTCAAGAATTGGCCAAAACCACTTCTTCAAGATTCAACAACTATTTAGAGCACGGCGATGTTCAAAAAGTCATCGTATACAATAAAGCTGAAGCTGAAGTATACCTAACTCCTGAGGCGCTCAAAAAACCAGAACATAAATCTGTTGCCAAAGATCTACTCAACCGCCCCAATGTCAAAGGACCTCATTATGTTTTTGACATTGGCAACGACGAAATATTCCAGAAAAAACTTGAACAAGCTGTTGCTGAAGGCAAACTCAAAGATTACAACTTCATGCCTAAAAGCAATTGGTCAGAAATATTTTTGAGTCTTTTGCCGGTACTGATTATTGTGGCTTTGTGGATATTTGTCATGCGACGTATGAACAGCGGAGGTCCGGGTGGCGGAGGACAAATTTTCAATATCGGAAAATCAAAGGCACGTCTATTTGATGAAAAAACCGATATCAAAACAACCTTTAAAGACGTGGCCGGGCTTGAAGGCGCCAAAGAAGAAATTCAAGAAATTGTAGAGTTTCTAAAAAACCCAGAAAAATATACCAATCTAGGTGGTAAAATTCCCAAAGGAGCCTTGTTGGTGGGCCCTCCGGGAACCGGTAAAACGCTTTTAGCCAAGGCGGTGGCCGGCGAAGCAAAAGTTCCGTTTTTCTCACTTTCAGGCTCTGATTTTGTTGAAATGTTTGTGGGTGTCGGAGCGTCACGTGTGCGTGATTTGTTCAAACAAGCCAAAGAAAAAGCACCGGCCATTATTTTTATTGATGAAATTGATGCTGTAGGACGAGCCAGAGGAAAAAGCAATTTTTCAGGCGGAAATGACGAGCGTGAAAACACACTCAACCAATTACTCACAGAAATGGATGGTTTTGGTTCACACTCAAATGTAATTGTATTGGCAGCTACCAACCGCGCCGATGTTTTAGACAAAGCACTTATGAGAGCAGGTCGCTTTGATCGTCAAATTTTTGTTGATTTGCCGGACATTCGCGAGCGCAAGGAAATTTTTGAAGTTCATTTGGCACCCCTCAAAAAAGTAGCCAATTTAGATACTGATTTCTTAGCCAAACAAACTCCGGGCTTTTCAGGAGCTGATATTGCCAATGTCTGTAACGAAGCGGCACTGATTGCTGCTCGAAACAACAAAGAAGCCGTTGACAAACAAGATTTCTTAGATGCCGTTGACAGAATTGTGGGTGGATTAGAAAAGAAAAATAAAATCATAACTCCTGAAGAAAAACGCGCCATTGCCATCCACGAAGCCGGACATGCAACTGTTAGTTGGATGTTAGAACACGCAGCTCCGTTGGTTAAAGTAACCATAGTTCCGCGTGGTCAAAGTTTGGGTGCTGCTTGGTATTTACCTGAAGAACGCCAGATTGTCAGACCTGATCAGATGCTTGATGAAATGTGTGCAACCATGGGCGGACGAGCTGCTGAGAAAGTGGTATTCAATAAAATATCAACCGGAGCGCTCAGCGATCTTGAAAAAGTAACACGCCAAGCCCGCGCCATGATAACTATTTACGGTTTGAACGACAAAATCGGAAACGTTACTTATTATGATTCAAGTGGTCAAAATGAATATAACTTTTCTAAACCATACTCAGAAGAAACGGCAATTATTATTGACAAAGAAATATCTGAACTAATTGAAAGTCAATACCAAAGAGCTATTGAATTGCTTGAACAAAACAAAGATAAGCTCAATAAATTAGCCGACATTCTCATTGAAAGAGAAGTCATCTTTAAAGATGATTTAGAAGATATTTTCGGCAAACGTCCGTTTGAAAAAACTGTTGCACAAACAGAAGAAAACCCTGAGGTTCAAAATACGGAACTATCGTAAATAAACATCATTTTGCTTTTTAAAAAATCTTAATTCAAAATAACGCTTTGAATTAAGATTTTTTTATCTTTGGGTGTTTTCCAAAAAATCTAAAACCCGCGTTTTATATATGAGTCTTTTCAAAAAATTCTTCGGTTCAGGCAATGATTCTTCCGATGAGGAAAAGCAGAGCGAATACAATACTCCGCAAGCCTATTCCTCTGCCCCAGCCGACGAAAAGTTCACTTTTAACTTCAAAAAAAACGGCGGTAAATTTTTGTATTGCGAAGATTTAGCCGAAATGAAAGACCATTTTGAACACATTCTTGAAGAAAATGATTGGTTTGAATCGCAAGCTGCATGTTATGAGCCAAAACTCTATTCCATGTTAGATGAAAACAAGCTTGAATACAAAAACGTTTCAGAACCCAAATTCTTGTTGGCCAGTTGTGAAAATCTAATTGCTGACGAAGGCTCTATATTGTTCTCATCTAATCAAATCAAACAATTCAAACCCAACGATTTACCGGTAAACATGGTCATTGTAGCTACTACGAGTCAAATTCTCGAAAGCAAAAGCGATGGTCTTAGAGCCATTAAAAAGAAATACGATAAAGACTATCCAACCAATATTACCACGATTAAATATTTTGAAAAAGCCAAAGAAGAAGATTTTCTACAATATGGCAGCAGTGCTAAAAACTTGTATCTCCTTCTGTTAGAAGACCTGTAAAATGAACGAAACGCTAACCAGAGCGCTCTCAGGGGTTTTATATGTTGTTGTCTTAATTTCAGCGACTTTATTTCATCAGAGTTTCCTGATTTTATTCGGGTTCATGTTGCTATTGGCCATACACGAATTCACCAATTTAATGCAAATGCCCAAAACCATTCCGTTTGCATTAGCAGTGCTTATGTACACCTTATTGGCCGTAGGAAAAACACCTGATTGGATCAATATTTTTTTGTTGTTCATAGCACTTCTAAGCTCAGTGAAAGCAACTCTTTTTTTGTTCAACAACAAGGCCACCAACCTAAGCAAAACCGAACAGCAACTTTATCTGCTGGGTTATATCATTATTCCATTTATTTTATTGTCTAAAATTCCGCAAAGGCCTGAAGGTTATGTACCCGCAGCCATGATTGGAATTTATATATTGGTATGGGTCAATGACACCATGGCTTATGTGGTCGGAAAATCTATCGGAAAAAACAAACTTTACGAACGCATTTCACCTAAAAAAACCATAGAAGGTTTCTTGGGCGGTGTTGTCTTTGCCGTTCTGGCAGGTGTACTTATGGCCTATTTTTACTTTGAACAATCGTTGGTCTTTTGGGCTTTGATTGCGTTATTGGTGGGCGTTATTGGAACCATAGGCGACTTGATAGAATCCAAGTTTAAGCGAATGGCCGGCGTAAAAGACAGCGGCAAAATCATGCCCGGACATGGCGGAATTTTAGACCGATTAGACAGCATTATATTTGTCGGACCTTTTGTATTTTTGTTGTACCAAATAATAAACTATGTTTCATAAAGAAGGCGGAAAAATCATCCTAATTGCTACGACAACGACCGTAGTATTATTGCTCGCATCCGATAGGTTAATCGAATTGATGTGGCTCAGAAAAACCATTCAAATCTTAGTATTATTTTTATTGATTATGGTGCTTCAGTTTTTCAGAAACCCGAAACGCATCGTAGAAATCAATGATCATCATATCATAGCGCCCGTTGACGGAAAAGTAGTGGTTATTGAAGAAGTTTTTGAAGAAGAATATTTTAAAGACAAAAGACTTCAAGTATCTATTTTTATGTCTCCCATCAATGTGCATGTGACGCGTTACCCGGTGAACGGAAAAATCAATTTCAGCAAATATCATCCGGGGAAATATCTTGTGGCGTGGCATCCAAAAGCCAGTACAGAAAACGAGCGCACAACCATTGTTGTCGAGAATCGCATTTTTGGAGAAATTTTATACAGACAAATTGCCGGAGCTTTGGCTAAAAGAATTATTAATTATGCCAAACCGGGCATGCAAGTAGTTCAAGGAACCGATGCCGGATTCATCAAATTCGGATCACGGGTAGATTTGTATTTGCCCCTCGGAACTCAAGTCAATGTTCAATTAAATCAAAAAGCCGTTGGCGGAAAAACCATTATTGCCACCAAAGAAGCATGAATCCAAAAGATTTAGATACCCGTTTTGCAGAAGCTGTTGCCATAGCCGAAACTATGTCACAGGCTGACTTACCGCAAGATGTGGCGTTGCGCTTGTATGCGTATTACAAACAAGCCACCTTGGGTATGATTCAACCGCTTAGTTTAGGAAGTGCCTCACACATCAGAGATGCTTTTAAAACCAATGCTTGGATGCAAATCAGTCATTTAAGTTCAGATGAGGCCAAAGAAATGTATATTGAAATGATTCTTGATTTGAACAAAAAGTAACCTCATGAAAAAACTTTACTTCATATGCTTAGGACTTGTTTTGGTAGCGACAACTTCATGTCATAGAAAAAAACTGACCGAAGTAGTCGAAGTTCCCTTGCCCTCTAAAGACGATAAAATGGTCATCGGAAATCCGGAAGATGTCAAAGCGGATGAGGGCATGTTCAAAATGGAAGCGCTTCCTTACGGGTATGAAGATTTAGCGCCCAACATCGATGCGCTGACCATGGAATTGCACTATTCCAAACATTATCTTACCTACACCAACAATCTGAACAAGGCCGTAAAAGAAGCAGCAATTGAAGAAACATCAATTGTAGATTTACTCAAAAAATTAGACGTCAACAATGCCGATTTGCGCAACAATGCAGGCGGATATTACAACCACGGCTTGTTTTGGTCGGTCATGAAACCCAAAGCACCCAAGCAACCTAAAGATACTTTGGCGTTGGCCATCAACCGAGATTTTGGTTCATTCAATGAATTCAAAGCTCAGTTTCAAGATGCGGCATCAAAACAATTTGGCTCAGGTTGGGCTTGGCTCGTAACCGATGCAAACGGAAAATTACAAATCACCAGCACCGCCAATCAAGACAATCCGCTGATGCCCAACGCTACAATTAAAGGCACACCGATTTTGTGCTTGGATGTTTGGGAACACGCCTATTATTTGAATTATCAATACAAAAGAAAAAAATACATCGAAAACTTTTTCAACGTCATCGATTGGGAAAAAGTGAATGAAAAATATGAAGAGGCCATTGCGAAATAGGCCTTTTTTAATTCATAAAACATGAGAAAAAAACTAACCCTATTTATTCTGTCGCTTACTTTTGGAGTATACGCGCAAGAAACACATCTCAAAAACATTCAAAAACTCACCTTTGGTGGTGACAATGCTGAGGCTTATTTTAGCCCGGATGGCAAAATGCTCACCATGCAAGTTACCAACAAAGCTATTGGTGCCGAGTGCGATCAGATTTACACATTGAATTTGACCGATAAAGAATTCAACGCGCAAAGTCTCAAACGCATTTCCAACGGAAAAGGCCGCACCACTTGCTCTTATTTTATGCCCGACGGAAAGCACATTATTTTTGCTTCAACGCATGGCTCACAAACCGAGTGTCCGCCGCCGCCCAAACCGCGCGAAGGGAAATATCTTTGGGCCGTTTATCCGGAGTTTGATATTTATATGGCCGATTTAAACGGAAAAATCATCCAACAACTCACCAACTCGCCGGGTTATGATGCCGAAGCTGTGGTTTCGCCCGACGGAAAAAAAATAGCCTTCACTTCTACCCGCTCGGGTGATTTGGAATTGTGGACAATGAACATTGACGGAACCAACGTAAAACAAGTAACCACCGGATTGGGTTATGACGGCGGAAGTTTTTTCTCACACGACAGCAAAAAATTAGTCTTCAGAGCCTCGCGACCAAAAACCGAAGCCGAAATTGAAGAATATAAATCACTCTTAAAAGAAAATGTTGTTGCGCCTACTGAGATGGAACTTTACACCTGTAATGTTGATGGTTCTGACCTCAAACAAATCACGCATTTAGGCAAGGCCAATTGGGCGCCGTTTTTTCATCCATCTGACAAAAAAATCATATTCTCCTCAAATCATCATGCCACGCGTGGTTACGATTTTCAGTTGTATATGATTGATGTAGACGGAACGCATCTTACACAAATAACCTTTGACAGCGAATTCAACGCTTTTCCGATGTTTTCCCCCGACGGAAAAAAACTCGTTTTTTCAAGCAATCGCCAGCAACAGGCAGCGCATGAAACCAATGTATTCATGGCCGATTGGGTTGATGTAGATGCAGCTGAATATGTCAACGAAACCAACCTCAAAAAACACATTAGTTATTTGGCTTCAGATGCTTTAAAAGGACGCTTAGCCGGTTCACCCGAAGAGAAAAAAGCAGCGCAATACCTCGGAGAACAATTCAAAAAATTAGGTTTAAAACCGTATCGCGGAAGTTCATTCTCAGTTCCGTTTACATATAGCTATAAACTCAACCCAAAAGATTCTATAAACCCTGAAAAAGTAAACATTGAGGCCAACAATGTGGTAGCTTATCTGGATAATAAAGCCGCCAAAACCATAGTGATTGGTGCGCATTACGACCATTTAGGGCTCAATGAACACGGCAATTCAACCAAGATGAACTCTAAGGGCGAAATCCACAACGGAGCCGATGACAATGCTTCGGGCGTGAGCGGTGTTCTTGAATTGGCGCGGATGCTTTCACAAAACAAAACCACTGAAAAAGCCAACTATATTTTTGCCCTATTTTCAGGCGAAGAAGACGGTTTGTTGGGCTCAAAAGAACTGGTCGATGTCATCAAAAAACAGACATCAAATGTGGCTGCCATGATCAATATGGACATGATTGGCCGACTCAATGCTGCCAAAGATCTACAAGTGGGCGGCACCGGAACTTGCCCGGAATTTTCAAAAATAGTAGATCACAACAAACCCGCCGGATTTCATGTTACTATGGACGAAAGCGGCACCGGCCCTACCGATCATACCTCGTTTTACCTTAAAGATATTCCGGTGTTGAATTTCTTTACCGGAACGCATACCGATTACCACAAACCCAGCGATGACGAAGATAAAATCAATTATTACGGCATCAAAAACATCTTAGAATATGTGTTCAGATGCGTCAATGAAATTGCCAACTTAGACGCGGTAGTTTTTACCAAAACCAAAGCCAACGCCGAAAAAATTCGTCCAAAATACAAAGTAACTATGGGTGTGATGCCTGATTATAGTGAACATCCCGACGGTATGCATATTGATGGTGTAACCGATAATCGTCCGGCGCAAAAAGCAGGCTTGCAAGAAGGCGATGTGATTACCAAAATCGGTACCACCAACGTCAAAGATGTATACAGTTATATGGAAGCGCTGGGTAAAATCAATCCCGGTGATGAAGTTGATGTAACCTATAGTCGCAACGGAACATCACAAACAGTGAAAGTAAAATTTGAATAAAACCCAACAAAAAAGCACCTCGAATAAAGGTGCTTTTTTTATCATGTCATGTTGATGGTATTATTTAAGCGATGCCAAACTTTGTTCAAGCGTAGCAATTTTGGCGAGCGCATCGGCTTCTTTTTTGCGTTCCATTTCGATGACTTTTTCAGGAGCGCCGCTCACAAATTTTTCGTTAGACAATTTGGCTTGTACTGATTTGAGAAAACCTTTGGTATACTCAAGTTCTTCGGTAAGTTTTTTGACTTCGGCTTCAACATCAATGTTTCCGGTAATCGGTATAAAATATTCATTTGATTTTACACGATACGAAAGCGCACCTTCAACTTTATCCTGAACGTATTCAATACGCACCACATTACCCAGTTTAGCCACAATAGCATCAAAGAATGTTGAAGCATTTTCTTTGTTTAGGATGCGCAAATCAATGGCATCTTTAAACGAAATATTTTTGTCTTTGCGAATAGTTCTAATGCACGAAATTACCTCTGAAGCAAATTCAAAATCGCTTACTAGTGCAGCATTATAAGCTTTAGCGGCAGGCCATTCGGCAACAATCAAAGCTTGCTCCGGCGAGCGCTCGGCAATATGTTGCCAGATTTCTTCGGTTAAGAACGGCATAAACGGATGCAACAATTTGAGGTTGGCCTCCAGCAATTCAATGGCTTTGTCAAAAGTAACACGATCAATAGGCTGCTGATAACCCGGCTTGATCATTTCTAAGAACCACGAACAGAAATCGTCCCAGAACAATTTGTAAATAGCCATGAGCGCATCAGAAATGCGGTATTTGCTAAAGTTATCTTCAATTTCAATCAGCGTGTGTTGCAATTTGGCTTCGTACCAAGCAATGGCCGCTTTTGAAGCTTCGGGTTGCTCGATATCGGCTACTTCCCAACCTTTGATGAGCCTGAATGCATTCCAGATTTTGTTGGCAAAAGCTTTTCCTTGTTGACACAATTCTTCGTCAAACAAAATATCGTTTCCGGCTGAAGCGCTCAAGAGCAAACCCACACGCACGCCATCGGCACCAAAACGTTCAATGAGTTCTAGTGGCTCGGGTGAATTTCCGAGAGATTTAGACATTTTACGTCCTTGCTTGTCGCGCACCAAACCAGTCAAATATACATTGGTAAATGGTTTGGCATCGGCATATTCGTAACCGGCAATAATCATACGGGCTACCCAGAAAAACAAAATGTCCGGGCCGGTGACCAAATCATTGGTCGGGTAATAATATTTATAATCTTGATTTTCAGGATTGAGTATACCGCCAAAAACAGCCATAGGCCACAACCAAGATGAAAACCAAGTATCGAGCGCATCGGCATCTTGACGCAAATCGGTAGCGGTTAAGGCTTGATTTCCGGTTTTGGTGCGCGCTAATTCTAAAGCTTTTTCAGGCGTTTCAGCCACCACAAAATCTTCTTTACCGTCGCCGTAATAATAGGCCGGAATTTGTTGTCCCCACCACAATTGACGCGAAATATTCCAATCGCGGATGTTCTCTAACCAGTGGCGATAGGTATTGTTAAAACGACTCGGATAGAGTTTTACTTCTTCGGTTTCTAACACGGCTTTGATGGCGGGCTTCACGAGCTCGTCCATTTTGAGGAACCACTGATCTGAAAGTCTTGGCTCAATCACGGCTTTGGTTCGTTCAGAAGTTCCTACTTTATTGAGGTGGTGCTCAGTCTTGGCCAAAGCGCCGATGGTTTCGAGTTCTTTTGCAATTTCTTCACGAACTACAAAACGATCTTTGCCCGCATAATGCAAACCATAGCTATTTAAAGTGGCGTCTTCATTGAAAATATCAATGATTTCTAGGTGGTGGCGCTCGCCGAGTTCTTTGTCATTGACATCGTGCGCCGGAGTTACCTTAAGACAACCGGTTCCGAACTCTCTATCGACATATGCATCAAAAATAATCGGAATCACGCGGTTGCAAATGGGCACAATGGCTTTTTTGCCTTTGAGGTGTGCATAACGCTCATCTTCAGGATGAATACAAATAGCGGTATCGCCCAAAATAGTTTCAGGACGCGTGGTGGCAATGGTGACAAACTCTGAAGAACCTTCGATTTGATATTTTAAATGGTAGAGTTTTCCGTTGCGCTCTTCATAGATTACTTCTTCATCAGAAAGGGTGGTTTTGGCCTCGGGATCCCAATTGACCATGCGATAACCGCGGTAGATATAACCTTTGTTGTACAAATCAACAAACGAATGAATGACCGAGGCAGACATATCGTCATCCATGGTGAATTTGGTGCGTGACCAATCACATGAGCAACCCAATTGTTTGAGTTGTTCCAGGATGGTTCCGCCGTATTTTTCGGTCCAATCCCAAGCGTGTTTGAGAAATTCTTCACGCGTGAGGTCATTTTTGTTGATGCCTTCGGCTTTGAGTTTGGCCACTACTTTGGCTTCGGTGGCAATTGAGGCATGATCAGTGCCCGGAACCCAACACGCATTAAAACCTTTGAGTCGGGCGCGGCGAATGAGCACATCTTGAATGGTGTTGTTGAGCATGTGTCCCATGTGTAAAACACCCGTTACATTGGGCGGTGGTATTACAATGGTATACGGTGTTCGGTGGTCAGGCACGGAACGAAAGTAGTTGTGGTTCATCCAGTAGTCATACCACTTTTTCTCGATGTTTTTGGCCTCAAATTGCGCAGGAATAGACATATTAATTGAATTTCTGAATATTGATGGTAAACTTTATCGCCCCCGATTGCAGCGGCATCCTTTTGGGTTGGGGTTCAGCCCAAAAGATACAGCGAAAAGCGGGCAATGGCGACCCAAAAAACAAAACCCAAACCACTGACAAAAGCTGCCAAAGGCCGCGTGGTATGCTTTTTGGTAGCGCAAAAGTAATTAATTAAAGGCTGATAAAAAATTAAGAATTAATTATTTGCACATTCATCAAAAGAAAGTATTTTTAACCAACCAAAAAGAGACACAAATGAAAAAATTAATACTGTTGGCTGTTTTTATGGGTTCTGCCCTAACAGCTGCTGCTCAAGGTGCTAAAATTGAATTTATTGCCAAAGACAACACCATTGATTACGGCAAAGTGTATAAAGATACGGACAGCGGTTTGCGCTCGTTTGAATTTAAGAACACCGGTGACGCTCCGTTGATCATTACAAATGTTCAATCAACTTGCGGATGCACCGTGCCCTCAAAACCCACTGAACCTGTGATGCCCGGAAAAACCGGAAAGATTGATGTGAAATACAATATGAGTCCGGGGCCGATTCGCAAAACCATTACGGTTGAATCAAATGCCGTGAATGTTGAAGGCGGTCGGGTAGCTTTAAAAATAAAAGGGGAAGTTTTGGTTAAGGAAGAAATCAACATCCTTGAAAAGAAAAAGACAATGACCACAAGCGATAATTAATAAAGAGAGAGCTTCAAGAAATTGAGGCTCTTTTTTTTGTTGCTGTTAAAGTTCGTTTTGCAATTCAAACTGAAATTCAAGTTTTTTACCCGCCCGCTCAACCGTAAAATACATGATTTTACCTTCGTGCGTTTTGAGCATATCATTGATTTGTTGCAAAGTATATCTGTAGGCTTGCGCGCCATTGATACGCACCAAAATATCGCCTTTTTGCAATCCGCATTTTTCAGCTGGCGAATTTTTTCTAATTCCGGAAATGGAGTAAATGGGTTTGAGTGAAAACTTGTACTTAAAAGCTTCGACTTGGTTTTCACTATTGTTTTTATCGTCTTTTACGGTGGCCAATCGGACTGTTTCTTGTACCCATTGTGTTCCGTCGTTTTGAAGCTCAATTCCGCTCATATTGTATTGAAAAGGTTCAGAAAAATATTTGCTCTTTCTCAAGGCGATGGTTTGGTTGGTATAATCAAGTAAAATATCGAATCGTTTGAGTAGTTCGCCGCCTATAGAACCGCGTCTTCCGGGAACCAGATTTACACTTTTGACCGAAACCGAATCCGGAAAAGAAACAATAGGCTTTATAAACTTGAAGCCGCCAATTTGAATCTCTGAGACTTTGGCGCGTTTACCGTTGATGTCTCCGCTAAACCCACGCCCAAGGTATTCTTCAAAATTGGGTTGGGGCACTTGGGTAAACGGTGGGGTATTTTGAAAAATCCATAAGGCGTCACTGTTTCCGGTATCAATGAGCATTTTAGAACTTTGTGTTTGGTGATGGAACAAAACGTCAAGCTCAAAATAGGGCTTGGCTTTTTCTATGGTGATGGGAAAAATTTCAAACCTTTTATCAAGCTTTTGGTGTGCTTTTACTGGATCTTTATACACGGTTATCTTTCGTTTGCTGTAATTGATTTGCACCAAATGATTTTTAAAGAAATGATACCCAATGATTCCATTGACCGGAATACCCACGTGCGATGAAAAGTTAAAATCTTGATCAAGAACAATATACAAATCGTGGTTGTAGTCAGACAAACCCTCAAAAGACAATTGATTGTGCGACGATTTGAGTCCTTCAATAGCTTCTGAGCTACCCAACCCGCGCAGTTTGATTTTCTGCACTTGATTAAAACGCACTTCAGATTTGTTTTCTAAACTGAGCAAAATGGTTTCTTCAACACCCGAATCGAGCAAAAAATTAAGTGGAACACCATTGACTTGAAGTTCAATAAACATCAAGTTATTAATAAGTTTGAATGGTATAATCGCTTTGTGCTTTCCGGGCTCAAAAACAAAACCTTCTTGCGCATTGAGCTGGCAAAAATAGAAAAAGAAGACAAGCCAAAAAGCTATCCGAAGTTTCATGCAGTTGGTTTAGATTTTAAATTTAAATAAAAAACGACGGATAAAAACCTAGCTTTTCAATATTTAACCTTTAGAATTGGTATGCGATTAAAAAATTCGCAAATTTGCATCACTTAAAAACACCGCACTATGCCAAAAGTTTCCAACAAAGGAAAACAAATGCCCGAATCACCGATTCGCAAATTGGTTCCTTATGCCGATATGGCCAAGAAAAAAGGCCACAAAGTATATCACTTAAATATTGGTCAGCCCGACATTAAAACGCCTGAAGTAGCCCTGAATGCGGTGAAAAATGCAGATATCAAAGTCTTAGAATACAGTCATTCAGCCGGCTTTGAAAGCTACCGAAATAAACTTTCTCAATACTACAAATCACATGGCCTACCGGTTGAAGTAGCTGACATCATCATAACCACCGGTGGTTCTGAAGCCTTATTGTTTGCTATGGGCAGCACCATGGATCATGGTGATGAAATCATTATTCCCGAGCCTTTTTATGCCAACTACAATGGCTTTTCAACAGCTTCGGGCGTCAAGGTAGTTCCGGTAATTTCAACCATTGATTCTGGATTTGCACTTCCGCCTATTGCCGATTTTGAAAAACTCATCACACCCAAAACCAAAGCCATTTTGATTTGTAATCCGGGCAACCCTACGGGCTATTTGTATTCAAAAGACGAAATGCTTCAATTGGCCGAACTCGTCAAAAAGCACGACTTATTCTTGATTGCCGACGAAGTCTACCGTGAGTTTGCTTATGACGGATATGAGCATCATTCTGTGATGAATTTACCTGGGCTCGAAGAACACGCCATCATGATTGATTCGGTTTCTAAACGCTACAGTATGTGTGGAGCTCGTATTGGTTGTATCGTATCAAAAAACAAAGAAGTCATGGCTACCGCGATGAAGTTTGCCCAAGCGCGTTTGAGCCCGCCTACTTTTGCCCAAATTGCCAGCGAGGCTGCGCTTGAAACACCTCAAAGCTATTTTGATGAAGTGATTACCGAATACCGCGAGCGTCGTGACACTTTGGTGGCTGAGCTCCAAAAAATCGAGGGCGTCAAAGTAGCAGTTCCCAAAGGTGCTTTTTACTGCATCGCTCAATTGCCTATTGACAATGCCGATCATTTTGCACAATGGCTTTTAGAATCGTTTGATTCAAACCATGAAACCGTTATGGTGGCCCCAGCTGCCGGGTTTTACTCAACTCCGGGTGTGGGTCTGAATCAAGTGCGTATTGCTTATGTGCTCAAAAAAGAAGATCTGGTACGTTCGGTACAAATTTTAAAAGAGGCACTTAATCAATATAATAACAAGTAATTTTTTCAGAAGCTCATCCTGCTGTCCGCTATATCTTTTGGGCCGCTCTCTTGGCCTGTGCCAAACTGACAACCTAATGTCAGCCCAAAAGGATGCCGCTTCCATTACCTGCCTGCCGCAGGCAGGGGGCTAGGGTAACAGATTCCAAAATGAACTGCATAAAAAAAGCAACTTTTTCAAGTTGCTTTTTTTATTTTGCTCTACTGAGCGTTTATCTTTTAATCGAGAAGTGTGATTTGAACTTTCTCTCTACTCCGTTTTCTTTATAAAACACCTCAAACCAATAATCGGTAGCCGGAACCGGTGATCCGTCGATGGTTCCATCCCAGCCCTCGAATGAAGGTCTTATTTCTTTCAGGAATTTTCCATACCGGTCAAAGATATAAATTTTTGCATCGACTTGGTTAGATATTTCAAAAATATTCCATGTGTCGTTATACCCGTCGCCGTTTGGT
>JAIXSK010000024.1 GCA_027484725.1 Flavobacterium sp.
ATCGGATCTCGTTTCCCTTCAGGAGTTTACAACATCATTGTAACTCAAGGAGACAACGTGAAAACCGTGAGAGTAATCAAAAGATAATTAAGTCTTTGATATAATAGAAACCCCGCTCAATGAGCGGGGTTTTTTTGTTGAGATAATGAGCGTAATGATCAACGAATGAAGATCAACGACCCGAGCCTTAGGCGAATTGTATGGAGCGCAACGGAATAAATCTTGCTTTTTGAAGTAATAGAAATCGTGAAACCGATCAACATCCCTTCTGTCTTAAAGCAAAGCGGTCTGTAGCAATGTGCGTCTGTAGGAGCAGCCGTGTCCTAAAACTTATAACTTCACCGGCACTCATGCAACTTAAAAAATGTCTCGCTTAGATGAATTAGTAAATTTATACAACACCACCTGATTTACTGCATTCAAACCGCCGCTTGAGCGGAGACTTTTGAGGGGTTTATTTTAATTACTGAGTTTAAGATACGCACACGTTGGTGGCAACCCTTTATCACTATAACGAAAAAAACAAAAACTTAAGGATAAATACTATTTAGAATAATTCAAAATATTGTTTGGATTTATTCTAAATAATATTATACATTTGCGCTGTTTATAATTAGTCTAATTAAAAATACATAAGATGAAACCTTTTTTAGTAATTATTGTCTTGTTTTTATCAGTTTCAATGAATGCCCAAAAAACTGAAGATGAAAAAGCGATTAAATCCATGTGCGGTTGCTATGAAATCAAATTCAATTTTGCAGAAACGTTCAATTATCCTAAAGACTCTGCTCATTACAAAGCGTCAAAAGTAAAACACGAAACAGCTTTAGAATGGGCACAATTAATTGAGGATGAACCAGGAAAAAAATCAATTCAACATTTATTGATTGTAGGAAAAGGAATGATTGTGAAACACTGGCGACAAGATTGGCTATTTGAAAATACAAGATTTTACGATTACAATGGTTTTGAAGATTGGAAATATAAAACAGTTTCTAAAAACAAAGTAGCAGGACAATGGACGCAAAATGTTTTTGAGGTAGATGACAAACCCAGATATACAGGTTCTTCAACTTGGATTCATATTGATGGCAGAACTTTTTGGGAAAATACAACTGTTGCACCACTGCCAAGAAGAGAATATACACAAAGAAGTGACTACAACATTACCAAAAGAACAAACGTACACGAAATTGTAAAAAATGGCTGGATTCACGACCAAGATAACGACAAAATTATCAGAGACGAAAAAGGAAACGAATATCTTTTGGCTCAAGAAAAAGGTCACAACACTTATACAAAAGTAGACGATTCTAGATGTGAATCAGCCAAAAATTGGTGGAAAGAAAACAAAGACTTTTGGAAAAAAGTGCGCACAAAATGGGATGTTGAATTTGCTAAAAATAAAGACATCAAATTGCTAACAGAATTAGACGGCAAACCCTTGTATATGCACTTGCAAAAACTAAAAACGGATGCAAGTCAAGAAGAAATCAATAGCGTAAT
The DNA here is from genome assembly GCA_027484725.1 of Flavobacterium sp. GTDB lineage: Bacteria > Bacteroidota > Bacteroidia > Flavobacteriales > Flavobacteriaceae > Flavobacterium. The sequence goes on from JAIXSK010000024.1 coordinate 1,507, forward strand.
TGATAGTTTCATAGTTACAAAATAATGAACTTAATAAAAAAAATTGTTGCATTATTTTCTATTTCTTTTTATCAATTTTCAGTGGCTCAAGTTGTAAATGATTCTATAAAATCAACTAAACTTCAAGAGGTGATTATTACAGGAACAAGAACCGAAAGAAGCGTTGCAACTTTGCCTTTGCCAACCCAAATAATTACTGGAGAAAGTATTAAAAAATCTGGATTAAGTCGTTTAAACGAAATTATTCAAGAACAAACGGGTTTAATAACCGTTCCTGATTTTGGTGGTGGTGAAGGCATTCAAATGCAAGGTTTGGATGCTACTTATGTCATGATTTTAATCGATGGTCAACCATTATTGGGCAGAAGTGCAGGAACATTGGATTTGAATAGAATTTCAGTAAACAACATTGATCGTATCGAAATTGTCAAAGGTGCTTCTTCTTGTTTATATGGTTCAGAAGCTTTGGCAGGTGTTGTAAATATTATTACCAAAAAGCCTGCAATTACCAATGAAATAAAAGGAAACATGAACTATAAACGAGCAACTTTTGATACGCACGATGTTTCTACAACTTTAGAATATGGTAAGAAAAAAATAGGGGCAGAATTGTTTGGAAATTATTTTAAAACCAATGGTTATAATATTTCAGAAAGTGATTTTCTGCGGACCGTTGAACCCTATTACAATTTTACAATACAGCCTAAAATAAAAATTAATTTTTCGGATAAAATAGACCTTTCATTAAATTCAAGAATTTATCATCAAAATCAAGATTACAAATCAGAAATCACAACATCTAAATATTACGGAGCAAGTCAAATTAATGAATGGAATAACTCAATAGTATTAAATCAAACGGTTTCTGATCGTTTCAAATTAGTGTATGATTTATATGCAACTAATTACAAAGCAAACGAATTTTTAAAAGACGAAAACGATCAACTTTTTGATGAAAGTAACTTTAATCAATGGTATTATCGTCCAGAAATTCGTTCTCATTATAGATTTAGAAAAAACACTTTGTCAACCGGAATTGGAGTTAACTATGAAACACTAGACAGAACCTATTTTGAAAATAAAGCAACCCTAAATTCAGAATATATTTTTGGACAATTTGAATGGTTCATTAAAGAAAAATGGAATGTTTTAGCAGGTTTTAGATATGACAACCATCATCAATACCAACCACAGTTTAGTCCTAAAGTTGGTATAAATTACAAATGGAATAATAATTTTTCAATAAAATCATCTGTTGGTTACGGATACAAAGCACCCGATTTAAGACAATTATATTTTGATTTTACCAATTCATCCGTTGGTTACACCGTTTTAGGTTACAATGTGGCAGAAGAAAAATTGGCATTGTTACAAAGTCAAGGGCAAATATTATTTACCAATGGTTTTACTTTTTCTAATCCATTAAAACCTGAAAGTTCAGTAAACTTAAATTTTGGTGGTTATTACAAAAAAAATCAATGGTCTTTTGATTATAATTTTTTCTACAATACCATAAAAAATCTAATTGATACAAGAGCAATTGCACAGAAAACAAATGGTCAAAATGTATTTTCTTATTTCAATATTGACAAGATTTTTACTTATGGTTTAGAATTAAACGCAGCATATAAGACAAATTCAAATTTTTCCATTTCAGCAGGTTATCAATACTTAATTGCTAAAGACCAAAACATTGTAGAAAAAATTGAACGAGGCGAAGTATTTGCAAGAGATCCAATTACATTGTCATCTTTCAAACTAAAACCCAGCGATTATTTTGGTTTGTACAATCGTTCTAAGCATACCGCAAACATTAAAATAAATTATTTAATTCCTGCTATAAAGACATCCGTAAATGCAAGAGTTTTTTACAGAAGCAAATACGGAATTTTTGACTCTAATAACAATAACATTTTAGACAAATACGACGACTTCGTAAAAGGATATTTTTTAACAAACTTAACCTTAAACAAAGATTTTAAATACCAAATTTCGGCGCAAGTTGGAGTAATCAACTTATTTGATTATAAAGACGAAAACAATATTCCAAACTTGGCAGGAAGACAATTTTTTACCAGAATTCAATATCAATTTTAAAAAAAATAACAATCGATAAATTTTACCATTATGTTCAAATCAACTTTTTTTAAATCAGTTTTATTACTTTCAATCGTTAGTTTATTTGCATCATGTTCTAACGATGACGATACTACATCAAAACCCGTAACTTTAGAAACAAAAACATATTCAAATTTGTACGCTCCACAAACAGGCGGGCAAGGACAACCCGTTGGTGGCGTTTTCACAAAATTTAGTTTCTCTCAAAACGCTATCGTTACAGATGAATCTTGGGATATTGCCTTTCGTGGAACAACAATTATTGTAAACGGCGGAACAGCAATTGGGATTTCAGATGAACCAACAAGAACAGGCAACGGAGCGGTAAGTATTGTTTCAAATACTTTAAGTGCGGTAACTACAATTCCAAATGCTTCAACATTTGTTCAAGATGGAGCCAATACTTATGCAATTCCAACAGGAAGCGGAAATGGTTGGTATAACTATAATTCTACAAACAATTTAATTACCCCGATTGCCGGTAAAATATTTGTAGTAAAAACTCACGACGGAAAATATGCCAAAATGGAAATCATTAGTTATTACAAAGATGCTCCAGCAAATCCAGACCCGGCGGTAGGTTCAAGATATTTTACATTTAAATATGTGTATCAACCAAGCGGAACAAGTTTTTAATTTTTAAATTAGAATTCAATTATATGCTGTAATATGATGATGATAACAAACTCATAACGCTCACTTAAACTCAAAAATACTCCGAAGTCAAAACAACTATACCCTTGAACCCAACACCCCGCACCAAACCACACGGTCTCAAGTCAGTGTTTGGAGCACTATACCCCGTCGGGAGTTGCGGTAACAGACCCAAGCTTATGGTGGCCACCCGCTGTGTTCTATACCCGCTTAAACTGGGCATCAGCAGCCACTTAAAAAATCTTAAATCTAGCAAAAAGGCCATTTTTTACGAAAAGAGTGATAATTCCGGCATTATTGGAAAGGGTTTGTAGCAAAATGAAGGCAGGATCAAGGCCGTTTATTCGAGAAAAAGGCCGTTTCCTGCTACAAAGGTGCTACAATCTGACCACCGCTTAAACGCAAAATAAGTCACTTGGGTGATTATATTGTCGATGGCTTTAACAAAATTAAACGGCTCTTCTGCCCCAACCTCCCCTATCCTAAAAAACCTGTCAGAGCCTTTTCCTACAGGTCTTTTTAGGTATTTATAACCCTCAAAAACAGGTGCAAAAACTAGCTTTTGGGGGTGTTTTTACAGAAAATATACCCCATAACTTTAACAAATCGTGTGAGCAATAGGGTGTTTTTTTGCGACGGCTGGGGGCTGGGTGGTGTTTTGGGTGAGGATTGCAAAGACCTGCGGTCTTTTGACGGGGTGATTTTAATATCCATTCGCTTACAAAACAACTTTGGGATTTTTGAGGCTAATGTCTTTTAGGGATTGGGAAGGGATTACCTGCGGTGTTCCCTGTGGGGGGTCAGTGGTCAAGATAAAAACCAGCTTTTTGCAAAAGCTGGGATTTTTATGAGCACACGTGCTTACGAAAGTGAACTTTCGACGTGGATGGTTTTTAAGGGATTACCTGCGGTGTTCCCTGAGGGGGGAGCAGTGGTCAAGACCAAAACCAGCTTTTTGCAAAAGCTGGGGTTTTTTATGAGCACACGTGCTTACGAAAGTGAACTTTCGACGCGGATGGTTTTTAAGGGATTACCTGCGGTGTTCCCTTTGGGGGTCAGTGG
>JAIXSK010000002.1 GCA_027484725.1 Flavobacterium sp.
GTTGGTGATAAGTTTGTCATGTACAAATGAAACAACAAACACTTAGAATTATGAAATCAATCATCAACACCATCGCCACTTCAGTAAACATGAAAATGTTATTGGTTGTAGCTGTTGTGTTGTTTTCAGGTTCAAGAGCAGTTGCTCAAAGTACGATTGAAGTTCCTGCAGCGGTAGCCGCTTCAACTACAGCGGTTGAGTCAAACAGCAACATGAACATGGTTTCATGGTTTATGATGACCAAACAAACTGCTAACGGTGTAAACACACAAGAGAACACCGCTAAAAAACAAATGATTACTTCAGGCATTGCTCCGAATCGTTTGTTGATTAAAGTATTGTTGAAAAAAGCATCACAATACGCCTCTAACATCGCATAGTTTTATTTTTAACATAGTTAGGTTAACTCAGAAAGCCTCCTTCGTCAAGGGAGGCTTTCACTTTTTATAGAGGAGTATAATATATAGGTATAACGATGCTTGATTTTGTGTTTGTAAAAAAATGTATTTTACCTCTATTTTTGAAAAATAATAATAGAAACATTCGTTAAAATTCTTTTGTTTTTATCAACTGATGAAACTTTAAGTATAATTAATCGTTTTTTTTATTAAGTTTGTGTTACATATCTGTTAATGAACGGATATGTATTTCCAATAAACCAAAATACAAAACAGTACTCTGTGCTGAAATACCACCATAAAACTAACCAACTGTATTTTCTGATTATGAAACAGTCTTACTATTTGAAATTTCGTTTATCGCTACTTTTATTGAGCGTTGTATTTTTATCCGGACTCAAAGCCAGCGCGCAGTGTGCCGGTTATAATTATATGGTGTTTGAGAGTTTTAGAAGTGCGGCAATAACGTATACAAATCCAGTTACGCCAACGGCTACTAATCCGGGCACCATGACCAATTACAATCAAGGTGTTTTGGTTGGTGATAGTTGGAGAGCTTTTGGAGTAGTACGTTTGGCAGGAAATTCTTATTCCGGAGGTAGTTCCTTGCAGTACACCAGTACGACGGGATACATCATTACACCTGCCATCTACTCATCGGGTAATGTAACGCTGTCTTTTAGATACAGAAATACAGCTTCCGGGAACTCATCTTTTGCTGTTGAGTATTGCCCGGTGGGGACTCAGCCTGCAGGCTTGCCCAATGATGCGACTGATAATGCTGCTAATCCTGCATTAACTACCTCATGGCTTTCGCTGGGTACAGTAACTATGACGGCAGCCAATGGAACGGCCTATTCTCAATTTACCAGTCCAACTTTTGCTCCAGGTGCCGGAGGATATTATGTTAGAATCAGAAGAACTAACGCTGTAGGTTCGGTGCCAATTATAGATGACTTAGCTTGGTCATCAAATATCGATGCAGAAAACACCCAAGTGGTTTTGCCAACTCAAACTTCAGCAGGAGCTACGAGTTGTACTACGATTGCAATGCCACAAAATGGAATAATTACTTTTAGTGATAATGGAGGGTTGTCAGATACATATAACAATGCGATTGTTCAAGATCACACAGTCACATTTACACCGTTTCCAGGACAAAGAATTCAGATGAAATTTGCCAATCCTGTTCCAACAAATATAACAAGTGGTTCTTCTTATAATGTTGGTGCAACACCTACAGGTTCAATTACGATTTCAAATTCAGATAATAACATAACTAACTACACTACTAATTCTGCCCCTGCTACAATTTATACTTCAACAGCACCGGGATGTGCGGGCACCATTACGGTTCGGTATGTAACCAACTCTGGTACTGTAGGAACTGGTTTTGCTCTGACCGTGAGTTCTATTGATCCAGCTTCTTGTACAGAAATTACAGGCTATGGAGTAAATAGCTCAAATATAAAATACAATGAAATTCCACTTACTTGGACAGGTTTAACCGGGTGTACCGCACCTAGTAATGGTTATGATTATTATGTTTCTGATATCAATACACCACCATCCAATGGCGCATTGACTCCTTCTTCTACGACATCTTTACAAGCAGGAAATGTTCCTAGTGGTTCATCTACTGGGGTAACTGTAACAGGTCTTGCAGGTAATACTCAATATTATATATGGGTTCGGTCTGATTGTGGTTCTACTTATGGAACTTGGTTTCAAATTCCCGGAACATTCAGAACTTTATGTCCGCCTATAGCGGTTCCACCAACATACACAGTAGATTTTAATGGGGGTGTTTTACCCACATGTACATCAACCAACTCGGGATCGTACGGTGTTACTACCTTCTTTTTTAACTCTGCAGCTGGAACTTGGTTTTTTACCAATCCGCTCTCGCTCGATCCATCAAAAATTTACAGACTTTCATTTGACTATTCAAACTCGGCAAGTGCAGCAACTTCAGTAAGCGCCTATTATGGTAAAACAGATTATGCAGTTACCGGTGCAGCTTTGACAAATTTGTTAACTACAGTTTCTACCAATAGCTCTACTTATGCTACTTCAAGATCTTATTTTCAGCCAAGTTCTGCGGGTACCTATTATATAGGTATAAAACTTAATTCACTTTCAGGAGGAGCTTTCAAACTAGACAACGTTGAACTTAGAGAGGTGCCTTGTTTCCCGGCGGCTACTCCGGTCATTACTGGTCCGCCAACATCGCCTTGTCCGGCAACCACTGCTACCTACTCATGCACAGCTACGCCAACAGCTGTTTCGAGTACGCCCGATAGTTACACTTGGACTGTTCCTTCAGGTTGGGTCATCACATCAGGTCAAGGAACCTCTAGTATTAATGTAACAACAAGTGTTCTCACGGGTAATATATCTGTAGTTGGTAATTTAACTGGATGTGATTCATCACCTGCGGCAAATTATGGAGTTACTGTTTCGCCCATCCCTGCTCAGCCAAGTACAATTACCGGTTCAGCTTCAGTTTGTACTGTTTTACCTACTACCGGGTTGGTTTATTCAGTTACGAACGTTTCTGGAGTTACTTATAATTGGAGCTTCCCGGCAGGTTGGACTATAACCTCTGGTGCCGGTACAAGTTCAGTAACTGTCACTGCAACTGCCGGTGCTGTTTCAGGAACAATAACTGTCACGCCAAATATTTCTGGAGGTTGTGCAGGAACACCTCGAACCAAGAGTGTAATCATCGGTTCAGTTACTAATAATGCTTGTGCAACAGCTGCAACCATTACTAGTACAGCAACAGATACTTTTAGATGTAGTGAACGAAATTTTTGGTATGTATTTACTCCTGCATGTAGCGGTGCGTATAAATTTAATTTAAGTGGAACCGGAGGTGATATTGATTTGTTTATCTACAATTCATGCCCAGTAGGTACAGCACTTGGCTCAGGCCAAACTGGCTCAGCGAATGAATCTGTTACCGTCACATTGACCGCCGGAACTCCTTATTATGTGAGAGTCTATGAGTTTGTTACACCCGCCGGAAATGGAGGAACATTTAATTTAAATGTTGCCTCAACTTCCATAGGTACCTTAGGTGCAATTTCAGGATTTTCAAGTATTTCTTGTTCTTCAACAACGATAACGAATTATTCTGTAGCGCCCATAGCGGGTGTTACAACATACAATTGGACATTACCTGCAGGTTGGGTATTGCTTTCAGGAGCTGGTACAGACACTATTACTATTAGATCTAATGGTTCAACAGCTGGTACCATCTCTGTTTATGGTTCAGGGCCTTGTGGTGATAGTACCACTTCAACTAAGTTGGTTACTGTTGGTCAAATTCCTCCAGGCGCAGTCACTGGACCGGCCGATTTATGTGGTTCTACTTCATCGGTATCTTATACGGCTTCTTCAGCCACAGGAGCAACATCATATACATGGACAGTTCCAGCAGGCTGGAGTATTACCTCTGGAGCTACTACCAATACAATCACAGTAATTCCAAATACAACAGGAGGAACTGTATCGGTGGTAGCTAATGGGCCATGTGGGGTTAGTCCGGTAAGTTCATTGTCTGTGTCTACATCGACACCAGTCGTAACAACAGGAGTCACCTCATGTCAAGGAGCGCCATCTGCTAATCTAACAGCGTCATTAGCCACTTTAAGTACTTTCCCAATGCCGGATATTACGGGTGGGACTCCAACTTTTATTAGACCTATTTCGGGAACAACTTATGTTACTTCAGGTACAAACGCAATATATTCAACTCAAGTTTTTGTTCCTACCGTAACAGGTGATTATACTTTTGACGGTTGTGATCCGGGAAGTATAGATACTTTCATGGTTATTTACACAGGAACTTTTAATCCACTATCACCGGGAACAGGTTTTCTTGCTGCCAATGATGACTCAAATCCTTCCGTCTCATGTAATCTTGATCCACGATTGACAGTTACTTTAACAGCCGGACAAACCTACACTATGGTGTATACAACATACAGTGGCGTAGCTACGGTTCCTTCACTCTCAGGTGTTACCATAAGTGTAACACCGCCAACAGGAGGTGGAGTTCAGTTGGGGGTAGTTGAATGGTATACTGTGCCTACCGGAGGTTCAGCAATCGGCACAGGTACTTCGTTTAACCCTGTTGGTGTTGCAGGTTCTGGATTGGTGGATACAAATTCACCCGGGACTTATACTTTTTACGCATCAAATACTTTAGCTCCGGCATGTAGAACATTGACAAATTATTTAATTAATCCGCTGCCAACTATAAATTTTAGTATTCCTTCTTCAACAGTATGTTCTGTTGCTGTTACTCCAGTAAGTGTTACAGGCACGGCCAATACTTACACATGGACATCAACGGTAGCCAATACTTTGTTTTCTGATTCTGCCGCTACCATAAACTATGTTCCCGGGACAAATGCATCTACGGTTTATGTTAAAACAAATGCAACAGCAACAATTACAGTTACCGGAACTATTACTGCTACAACTTGTTCAATCACCTCGAGTATTGTACTCACGGTGAGTGGAGGAGGTAAAATATGGAATGGTGCCAATTGGGGAGGTCCGGCACCTACACTGTCTGACAATGTTGTTTTCAATGGCAATTATTCTGGTGGAAGCGTTCAAGCTTGTACTTGTTCTGTAAATGGTTCATCGGTGGTTTCTTTTGCATCAGGTGAAACATTGACTGTGGTTGGTAATCTTACCGTTTCGCCTTCAGCAAGTTTAAGTTTTGACAATGGAGCCAGTTTAGTTCAGTTAAATACACCACCAGTATCTACGAATCCAAATTCAGGAAACATCAACTATAAAAGAGACACGTGGATGCGTAGATTTGATTATACCTATTGGTCAGCTCCGGTTGAAAATCAGATTTTAGCTAATTTTTCACCACTTACTCAGCCTGACAAGTATTATTGGTTTGATTCAAGTGCTTTGGTTTACAATTGGGTGAATGTTGCTGCTCCGGGAATTACTACGATGGATGTAGCTAAAGGTTATATCATTCGTGCTCCGCAAACTTTTTCTACAAGCACTCTTACATTTTGGTCTGGAACTTTTACCGGTAAACCAAACAACGGAGACTATTCTGTTACCATTAATAAAAACGGAGCCAACGATTTGAATCTTATCGGGAATCCTTATCCGAGTGCTATAAGTGCTGATTTGTTCATTGCACAAAATCCCACGGCTTTTAGTTTAACTTCTTCAACAGGAGGGACAACCTTATATTTTTGGACTCATAAAACACTCTACACAGGAGGAAGTTATTTGGGTAGTGATTATGCGGCATATAATTTTACCGGAGGAACCTCTGGTTCTGGAACTGCTGGAGCCTCTCAACCTGATCCTTTACAGATTCCTGATGGAAATATAGCAGCTGGTCAATCCTTTATGGCTAAAGGTGTTGTGGCGGGTAGTACAACCGCAACTTTCAAGAATAGTATGAGAATTGCCGGAAATAACTTGAATTTCTTTAGCAATCACTTTAGATTTTTGAACAATGAATTTGCACAAGCTAAGTCTGAATTATCGCGCATTCAAAGTCTAGAAAGAAATAGATTTTGGCTTCAGATGACTAGTGCTGACGGTGGCTTTAAAGAAACGTTGATTGGATACATTCAGGGTGCTACCAATTCATTTGATAACGGATATGATGGTGAGTTGCTTGATTTTGGAAATTCATTAAATTTCTATTCACTTCTTAATGATACTAAATTAGCCATTCAAGGCAGATCAATTCCTTTTGATCAAAGCGAGGTAATCCCAATGGGTTATTCAACTACTGTGGCTAATACCTATCAGATTTCTTTGGCTCGTTTCGATGGTTTGTTTGAAGGTCAAGATGTTTATTTAGTAGATAATCTTTTAAATATTGAGCACAATCTTAAACAAGGGACTTATACTTTTGTGTCTGAGATAGGAACATTTAACAACCGTTTTCAAATCAAATATACTTCAAATTTAAGTGTTGCTAATCCTGTTTTTGATCAAAATACAGTATTGGTCACTAATGATTCGGACAATATTTTCATAAAATCTTCTCATAATCAGCTTAAATCAGTTGAGATATTTGATGTGCGTGGAAGATTAATATTGTCAAAAGACAACATAAACAATCTGACAACTTCATTTAACAATATGGGTGTTGCTCATCAAGTTTTAATTGTTCATGTGACATCAATTAATGGTAAAAAAGTGAGCAAAAAAATTATTTTATAAAATATTTTCGCGCTTTAATAGAAAAAGCTTCACAGTTCAAATTGTGAAGCTTTTTTTATTTTCAAAAAATGTTTGATTGATTTTTGTTTTTTACTATTAATCTATTTCGTGTTAAAGTTTTGAATCGTTGTCTAAATCAAGATTGAAAAATTTTATACGTTTTGTACTTCGAAAATTTTGTGTTGTTTGTCGGTAATTTATGTTTTTTGTCGATTTTCAATCAAAGTCGTGTTAACGTATAATTAACTATTCATATCTTAACCTATTATTTAACCCAATTTTTTAATTATGATGAATGACTACAATTCTTTGGAGCATAGTAAGGATACTAGCTTCAAACGAGCATTCAAGAAGAAACTAGCTCTGCTGGCTGTCTTTTTGCTGTTCGGGGTTTTGGGAGTTAATGCTCAGGTTACGGCGTCTGGTTCCGGCTTATCGGCTACCTATCCGTCTTTATCTGCTGCTATTACTGCCTTGAACTCGGCGACCATTACATCACCTGTTACGATTACGTTAACGGGCAATGAAACGGCGCCTGTGGGCGGTTATAACATAACCGCGTCGGGTACATCAACAAACACCATTACCATTCAGGGTAGTGGCAGTACAATTACTGCTGCTTCGACTCTGACGAGTGGTTCCCTTGTTGATGCGATCTTCAAAATTACTGGAGGTGACTGGATCACCATCCAAAACTTCACCATGCAGGAGAATGCTGCCAACACTACGACGGCTGCTGGAACCAACAACATGACGGAGTTTGGTGTGGCATTGTTTTATGCTACGACAACCAATGGTGCGCAAAACTGTTCGATACAGAACAACACCATCTCGTTGAATCGTACGTATCAAAACACTTTTGCTATTTACAGCAATTCAACACACTCTGCCACTACGGCTACTACCAGTGTTTCTGCAACAACTGCTGCTGGAGGCAATAGTGGTTTGAAGATTTACGGGAACACCATTTCAAATGCCAATATGGCGGTTGTTGTAGTTGGCCCAACTGCAGCAGCAGATCAAAACAATGGTATTGATATTGGAGGTAGTAGTTCAGCTACTGGAAATACAATAACTAATGTTGGTACAACTGGAACTTTTTCAGCTTATGCCAATTTAACAGGGACACCTAACATTGTTGTTGTTCGTAACTCATATAATGTTAATTGTTCATACAACAATATAACTACTTCAAATGGCGGAGTTACTGCTGGAGCTACATTCACAGCTATTAATTTCCCAGCGTTTAGTGCTGCTTCAACAGCTACTTCTACAAATACCATCAGCAACAACACCATCTCTATGACGTATGCTGTAGCTGGTGGAACTTTGCAAGGTATAATTGTGCCCTCAACTTCATTTTCTTCAGCTTCTTCATTAGCTATTAGCAGTAATAATTTTACTTCTATGACCTATACAGTAGCTGCTTCTGGGTCGGTTACTTGTATATCTAATGCTGCTGCTTTGGCTAGCACAACAATTAGTAGTAATACTTTTACTAATTTATCTGTAAATACTACAGGTTCATTTACATTTATTGGTAATAATGTTACCAGACCGGCAAGTGCTACTTGTACAGTCAATAACAACTCAATAGTTACCGCATTCAACAAAACAGGTGCGGGAGGTACTGTTACGTTTTATAATTCCAATAGTAGTTCTCCTACTACAGTTTCTGAAACTAACTCTGGCAACAACTTCTCAAACATTACAGTTACAGGAGCTACAACAATTGCTGGATGGATTAGCCAAGATGGTAGTGGAACGTCTCCATTTGGTGCAAATAAAACTATTACCAACAATACATTCAATAATATTACCGGAGGAACAAATGGTATTACTTTGATGTCTGCTGGTTACGCAAACAATGCTGGTACAAACAACTTCTCAGGCAATACTTTTAGTAATGTGACCGGGGGTGGTGCCATAACAGGTTTGTCTATCCCAAGTGGTACTCAAAATATTTTTAACAACTCGGTTTTTGGTTTAAGTTCTACGGGTGCTTCTGCTGTTACTGGTATTAGTATTAGCGGCGGTGGTACACTTAATGTTTATCAGAATAAAATTTACAATTTGTCTGGTAGCAACGCATCAACCACAGTGAACGGTTTGTTAATATCTGCAGGTACAACAGTTAACGCTTATAATAACCTTATAGGTGATTTAAGAGCTACAGCTGCTTCTGGGACTGATGTTATTAGAGGTATCAGTATTACTTCTACAACAACTAGTTCAACCAGAAATATTTATTACAACACTATTTATTTGAATGCTACTTCGACCGGAACCAACTTTGGTTCTTCGGGTATCTTCCATACTTATAGTGCTACCGCTACTACTTCTGCCCTTGATATGCGAAACAATATTATTGTTAATGCATCTGGAGCAAATGGAACTGGTTTAGCGGTTGCTTTCAGAAGAAGTGCGGCTACAGATTTAAATAACTACGCTTCAACTTCTAACAACAACTTGTTTTTCGGAACCAGCGGCTTGTATAGCAACGGAACGACAACTTACAATTCGTTGGCTACATATCAGGCAGCAGTTGGTACGAGAGAATCTGCGTCAAAATCCCAAAATCCAACGTTCACAAGTACTAATGGTGCTGACGGAACGTTTTTGCATTTTACTGCAGGAGCTGTTAATTTAGCAGGTGGTAATGGTCAGGTTATTGCGGGTTATACTACTGATTTTGATGGAAACACACGTGATGCTTCTACTCCGGACATTGGTGCCGATGAGTGGGCGAACGGTACGGTTTCTCCTCCAACAGTTTCAAGTTTTTCACCAACAACACTTTGTGTTCAAGGTGGTCAAACGGTTACGATTTCAGGAACAAATTTAGATACAGTTACTACAGTATTGTTCAATGGTTCAACTGGCGTTAATTTGCCAGGTGCCATTACAGGTTCTACGGCAACAACTTTAACTGTTACAGCTCCGGCCAATGTGGTTGATGGAGGTATTATTGTAACGAATCCTGCCGGTTCATTTAACACAACAGGGACTTTAGCTTTTACAGCGGCCGCTACACCAACGGTTAGTGTGTCTCCAAGCAGTGCCACAATTTGTTCTGGTTCATCAACTTCATTAACAGCCAATGGTGCATCTACCTATACTTGGTCGCCGGCAACAGGTTTGTCAGCTACTACAGGTGCTACTGTAACGGCCAACCCAACTGCCACTACTACTTATACCGTAACCGGTACAAGTGCGGCCGGTTGTACAAGCACGGCTACAGTTACGGTAACTGTTAATGCCACACCAAGTGCAGTAACGGTTAATAAAACACCTTCTTCCGTTTGTGACGGCGGTGTTACTACTTTAGTTGCTACCGGAGGTACAGTTGGAGGATCAGGTACTTCAACTTTAGGAGCTGGTGGAACAACTGCTACTTCTTATGATGGTATCTTTTATCATTTATTTGGAGGTAACAAAACACAGTTCTTGGTTAGAGCTTCTGAGTTAACTGCATTAGGTATGACAGCTGGTAACATTAATTCTATTGGAATTAATATGTCAGCTGTAACAGCGCAAGCATATCAAGGTTTTGCAGTTAATATTGGCTCAACAGCACAAACTGTTATGACAACCACGTTAATTTCAACCGGATTAACACAAGTGTTTACTTCATCTGCTTACACACCTACAACTGGGTTGAACACATTCACTTTTTCTTCACCATTTGCATGGGACGGAACTTCAAACATAGTGATTCAATTTTGTTGGAGTAACAACAACGGAGGTGGTACATCAAACTATGCTTTAATCGATACCACTCCTTTCGTTTCTTGCGGATATTACAGAGCAGATACATTAACACCTGCAACATTATGTGGTACCAATACAGCAACTTCAACTACATCTAACAGACCTAGATTCACTTTTGGTTACTCTACATCGACTCCAACTACCTTTGCTTGGACTCCAACTACAGGATTGTATACAGATGCAGGAGCGACTACAGCTTATACTGGTCAAAATCTAACGACAGTTTACGCTAAATTGCCTAATACAACTCCGGTTACCTTTACGGCATCTTCTACTCTAGGATCATGTTCTTCAACCGGTTCAGCTACTGTTTCTCCAAACGCATTGCCTACAATTACTTCTAGCGGTAATGTTTCAATTTGCAACGGAGGTTCAACTACTTTAACTGCTAACGGTGCTTCAACTTATACTTGGTCACCTGCAACAGGCTTGTCTTCAACTACAGGCAGTTCAGTAACAGCCAATCCAACAGCTACCACCACCTATACTATTACAGGTGTTGACAGCAACGGATGTAGCAATACTACTACTTTAGTGGTTACAGTCAATGAGCCAGTAGTTATTACATCGCAACCAAACAATGCTATTGTTCAAGAAAACGACAATGCTACCTTTACATTGACTGCTACCGGTACCGGTTTGACCTATCAATGGGAAGAAAACACAGGTTCAGGATGGTCAGCTATTTCAGGTGCTAACAGTGCTTCATTAACACTTTCATCAGTTACCAACGGCATGAACGGTTATCAATATCGTTGTGTTGTTTCAGGAACTGCTCCATGTAGTTCAGTAACTTCTGATGTGAAAACTTTAACAGTAAGCTCTGTGAGCATCAGTGCTCAACCAACGAACCAAACTATTTGTAGTAATGGTGCGGCTACTTTTACTTTCACAGCTACAGGAGATACTTCATACCAGTGGCAAGTAAGCACAAATTCTGGTGCTTCTTGGACTAATCTTTCTGGTGAGACTTCTCATGACTTAGTATTGTCAGGATTAAACTCAAGCAGTACCGGTAACCTTTATCGTTGTTTGATCAACGGTGGTTCAGGTTCTGGCGGTGTTGATACCGACAGTGCTTCATTAACTGTAAATGATGCGGTTTCTATTATTACACAACCATCAAGCCAAGCGGTTTGTTCTAACGGAGGTTCAGTTGCTTTCTCTGTTTCTGGTATTGGTACTTCGGTAACTTATCAGTGGCAAGTAAATACCGGTTCAGGATGGTCAAATATTTCTGGTCAAACTTCAGCTAGTTATTCAATAGCAACACCAACAGTTGCAATGAATGGTTATCAGTATCGCGCTATTGTGGGTGGTGCTGCTCCATGTTCTTCAGTAACTTCTGATGTGGCTACTTTAAATGTTTATCAAGCCGTTTCTATCACAACTCAGCCAACAGCTGTATCATTGTGTAATGCTTCTTCAACTGGTTTCAGTGTGGTGGCTAATGGTTCAGGTTTGACTTATCAGTGGGTAGCCAATAATGGTTCAGACATTACTTTAACTGATGGTGCTGATTTTTCAGGTACCAATACTGCTTCATTGAGTGTATTAAATCCTTCTGCTTATAACGGATATACATTTAAGGTTGTTGTTTCGGGTACTGCGCCTTGTGCTTCAGTAACATCTAATGGAGTAGCATTAACTGTTCTTCCGCAATTGGCAGGAGTTAAAACAGTTGGTGCTGGTGGTGATTTCGCAACTTTAACAGCTGCGGTTGCTGCTTATAATGCTTCAACTTGTATTACAGGTAATGTGGTGTTTAATTTGATTGATACGAATTATTCAACTGCTGAAACATTCCCAATCAACATTAACTCTAATGCAAACGCAGGTTCATATACATTGACTATTAAACCTGCTACTACTGCAACTATTACTGGTTCTTCAGCTTCTGCCATCATTAAATTGAATGGTGCTGACAACATAATCATTGATGGTTCTAACAGTGGTGCTTCAGATAAGAGTTTAACGATTGTAAATAGCAATACCGGAACTTCATCTTCGGTTGTTTGGGTAGGTAGTGCTTCATCAACTAATGGAGCTAACAATGTTACTGTTAAAAATATCATTGCTAAAGGTAATGCTCCGGCTACTACTTTTGCTGCGATTATGGCAAGTAGCGGTACAACTATCGGCGCTGTTGCTGAAGCCGCTAACAACAATCTTACTATTCAAAACAATACGGTTAGTGATGCTCAGTATGGTATTGGTGTTGCCGGTAGTGCTACAGCGCAAACCGGAACAGTGATTTCAGGTAATATTATTGGTTCAAACACTGCAGCTGATTATATTGGTTTCAGAGGTATTTTTATCTCTAATGCAAATGGAGCGCTTGTTAACAACAATAATATCTTTAATATCATCACGACTTCTACCAATCCTGGAGGTATAGTTATCTCAGGAGGTGTTATCAATTCAACGTTCAATGCGAACAGAGTTGACTCAGTTAGATATACTGGAACTAGTGGATATGGAGGTAAAGGTTTTGATGTTAACCCAGCTTCTGCCACAAGTAACTTGACCATCAGCAACAATATGATTAGTAATATTGGTGGCGACGGTTGGAGTAGCCTTACAGGTGATTCAATTGTAGGTATTCGTATTGGTGCTACCGGTGGTTCAACAACTACCACGGGTGGAATTAATCTTTACAACAATACAGTTAATTTATCTGGTTCATTTGCCGGAAATTCTTCAGGTACATTGTCTGCTGCATTGTACATCAGTTCAACAGCTACTGCTATTAATGTGAGAAACAACATTTTGGTTAACTCCCTTGATAACACTGCATCTTCATCTGACAGTGCCTATGCTATTTATAGTGCTGCAGCTAACACTGCATTCAGCGCTATTGATTACAATGATTATTTTGTAAGCGGAACT
This sequence comes from Flavobacterium sp., assembly GCA_027484725.1. Taxonomy (GTDB): domain Bacteria; phylum Bacteroidota; class Bacteroidia; order Flavobacteriales; family Flavobacteriaceae; genus Flavobacterium. Next base: position 13,287 of record JAIXSK010000002.1, read on the forward strand.
CCAGGTAAATTAGGTTTCTTAACTTCAGATAGAACTACTTTGGCAGCTATTGTTACCGGATTTGGTGGAAACGCTAATTCAATAAACATTGCGCCAAACTTTGTTTCTTCGACTGATTTACACTTAAATGTAGGAACTAATGCTACATTAGACAATTTGGGTACTGCTATTTCAGGCATTGCACTAGATTATGATGGTGATACTCGTTCAGTCACTACTCCTGATATGGGAGCTGATGAGTTTGCAACATTAACTTGTGCTTCTCAAACACTTGCCGGAGGTACTATTACTTCAACAGTATCTTCTTTCTGTAACACAACATCAGGTGCTACTATTTCAGCGAATGGTTACACTATTGGTGTTGGTACAACTTACCAATGGGAAAGCGCTACTGATTTAGCATTTACATCACCAACAAATGTTGGGTCAGTGTTGACAAACTATGCTAATTTAAGCACTGGTGCATTGAGCTCTACCATTTACTATCGTTTGAAAGTAATTTGTGATGGTGGTTCTGCTGTTTATTCTAATGTTGTTGGTTTAATCAAGAACACACCTGCTGTTACTACAGTATCTCCAAACACTACAATTTGTACCGGAGGTTCAGCTACTTTAACAGCGAATGGTTCTTCTACTTATGCATGGTCACCTGCTACAGGTTTATCTGCTACAACAGGTGCCACAGTAACTGCAACTCCATCTGCTACAACAATCTATACTGTAACAGGTACTGATGCCAATGGTTGTACTTCAACTGCTACTGTAACCGTTACAGTAAATGCTTACCCTTCTGCGGTAACTGCAACTGCTGGTCTTTCATCACTTTGTGTTGATTCGGTAACCTCTTTGACTGCTACAGGTGGTACAGTAGGTTCAACAGGAACAGCTGTAGTAGGTACAGGAACTCTTGCTGTAAGCACAACAAGTTATCCAAACCCTTTTAGTGCTTATTATGGCGGTGTTAAGCATCAAATGTTGTATACTGCTGCTGAACTTCAGGCTCAAGGGTTGACTGCTGGCTCTACCATTAATGAGTTAAAATTTGATTTAGCTGCTTTTACAGGTGCTGCTTGTACCAACCTCACTATTCGTATGGGTACAACTTCAAATACTGCTTTGACAGGATTTGTTACAGGTACGACTACGGTTTATGGTCCAACTACATTTACACCATCTGCTACAGGTGTAATTACATTTACATTGACTACGCCTTATGTATGGAACGGAACTTCAAACTTGATTGTTGAAACTGTTCATAACGCAGGTAATGGTGGTAATGGTTCTGGTACTACAACTAAATACACTGCAACTGTTGCTAATACTGTATATTATGGTGCGTCTGACAACGTTGCTGGTGGTATTGCCGGTTTTGATGCACTATCTACTTATGGTACTTCTGGTGCAAGTGTTAACAGACCTAACACTCAGTTTGTATATAGTTCAGTAACTCCTACCACTTTTGCTTGGTCTCCTACAACTGATTTGTATACCAATGCGGGTGCTACAACACCATATACTGGTGGTAATGCTAGTGTTGTTTACGTTAAGCCATCAACAGCCGGAACTGTAAATTATACAGCTACTGCTTCAAATGGTTCATGTACAACTTCAGGCAGTGTTTCTGTTGAAGGTTTGGCTTTGCCAGCTTTTGAATTGACAGATGTAACCATGTGTCAAGGTACTCCAGTTAATTTGACAGTGTCTAGTTCAGAAGCCAACACTTATGTTTGGTCACCTGCTACCGGATTGTCATCTACAACTGGTTCTTCAGTAACTGCTAACCCTTCGGTTACAACTGTTTATACAGTTACAGGTACTAGTGTTACAAATAGCTGTTCTAAATCAAGAACAGTAACAGTAACGGTTGACACTCCTCCAACTGCAACTGCTATTAGTCCTGAGACGAATAACGTTGCCGTAGGTCAAACCTCTTCATTTGTTGTTACTGCTGCTGGTACAGGTATTACTTACCAATGGCAAGTAAACGATGGTTCTGGATTTGTTAATATCACCAATGATACTACATATTCAGGTGCTACAACAGCTACTTTAACCATTTCGAATCCAATAGCTGAAATGAGCGGATTCCAATATCAATGTATTGTTTCAGGTACAGCTGCTTGTTCTACACCGGCAACTTCTCCTGCAGGAACATTAAACGTTGATTCTACAGGTATTACTTCACAACCGGTTAGTTCAACCGTTTGTGCTGGTCAAACAGCTACCTTTACTACAGTAGCTTCTTCGATTGACCCTGAGCAAGTAATCACTTACGCTTGGGAAATCAAGAGAGTAGGTGAAACTGAATTCTCTGCTATCACAGATGATTTAGATTCTGCTACCGGATTAACATTCTCTGGTTCTGAAACCGGTGTATTGTCAATGACCGGAACAACTGCTGCCAATACAGGAATTCAATTTAGAACTCTTGTTAATGGTTACATTTATTCATCTACAGTTACATTAACTGTAAATGCTGCAGTTGCAATCACTACTCAGCCTTCAAGCGCTTCTGTATGTAATGGAGCTTCGACTACATTTACAGGTGCTGCTTCAAATGCAGCCAGCTATCAATGGCAAGTAAGTACTGACAATGGTTCATCATGGAACAATGTAAGTGGTGCAAATTCTGCTTCATTATCTTTCACGGCTTCATTAGCTGCCAACGGATATCAATATCGCTTGGTTGTGAATGGTGTATCTCCATGTTCGTCTGTTACATCTGATGTAGCTACACTTTCTATATTGACTCCGGTTATTTCATCTCAACCGGTAGCCTCTTCTGTACTAATTGGTAATTCTACTACTTTCTCAGTAGTTGCTAGCCCTGCTGCATCTTATCAGTGGGAATACGCTACCACGGCTGGAGGTACTTATACCAGCGTTGCTGACGGAACACCAGCAGGTATTACTTTCTCTGGAGCAAACTCTGCTACTTTGACGGTTAATGCTGATTTATCTGCTGCCGGAAGTACTGCCAACTATTTCCGTTGTGTAGTAACCAATAGTTCATGTACAACAACTTCTTCTCCTGCTCAACTTACAGTTGTAGCATATTGTGCTTCAAATGCAACCAATACAGGTGATGAAGAAATTTACAACGTAACTTTCAATGGTGCTTCTACTGACGGAGGTTACTCTAATGCAAACGGTTGTACTACAGCAGCTCCAGGACCTGGTTCATTATTGAGCCAATACTCAAACTTTACTACACTCGGATCACTGACAAGCGTTACTCGCGGTCAAAATGTTTCGTTTACTGTAGAGCAAAATGAGTGTGATGGTGCTACTTATTATTCAAACGGTGTTGCCATTTGGATTGACTACAACAAAGACGGTGATTTTGATGATGCCGGTGAAAAAGCTTTCGTTGAAAACGCAACGGCTGCTGCGTCTGCCGCTGGTTCAAGAATCATTTCTGGCACTATTGCCATTCCTACAACAGCGTCTCTTGGTCTTACAAGAATGCGTGTAATTGCTGCGGAAGGCTTGTCAGGTACAGGTTTAGTTCCTTGTGGTACTTATGGTTATGGTGAAACTGAAGATTATTCAATCACGATTGATCCGCAACCTACTTGTTCAGGTAGTCCTGTAGCAGGTACTGCTTCTATCAGTAAATCAACTATATGTGCTAACGGAACAGTTACTGTTTCTGCTACTGGTGCTAGTTCAGGTGAACTTGGATTGAGCTACCAATGGTATAGTTCAAACAACGGAGTTGATTTCTCACCTATTTCTGGTGCCAACTCAGTTACATACACTTCTGGTGCATTAACTGTTGATACCTATTACTATTTAGCAGTAACATGTTCAAATAGCAGTACTACAGTTAATTCAAATACGGTTTCTGTAACGGTACAAGATCCACAAATTACTTCTTCTACAGGAGGATCTCGTTGTGGTACAGGTACAGTTGCATTATCAGCTACGGCTAATGCTGGCTCATCAATTAATTGGTATGCCGCTGCAACCGGAGGTTCTTCTTTAGGAACAGGCGCTAGCTTTACTACACCAAGCATTTCTACAACAACTACTTATTATGCTGAAGCTTTTACAGGTTCAGGCTCAATTACTGGTGGTAGAACTGCTCCAACAAACATTGCTAATACGACTCCGTCTAGTTATGGTTTAGTATTCGATGTAACTACAGCTTTCACTTTGAACTCTGTTGATGTTTTCAATGGTACTACTTCATCAGGTACATTTGTAATTCAATTACAAAATAGTGCTGGTACAGTACTGCAAACATCAAGTACTTTCACAGCTCCTGCCGGTACTGGTGTAATTGGAACAACAGTTCCATATACAGCTAACCTTGGATGGAATGTCCCAGTAGGAACTGGTTACAGATTATTGGTAACTTCTGGAACTGCTTCGCTTGTTAGAGAATCTTCATTAGGAGGTTTCCCTTATGCAATTGGTTCTGTGGGTTCAATTACTAGTGGTTACATCAGTGGTACTTCTACTACTTATTACTACTTGTATAACTGGAAAGTATCTGCAGGTTGTTCATCAGCAAGAACTGCTGTTACTGCTACAGTAACTCCACAGCCAACAGCTACGATTACCTATTCAGGTTCTCCATATTGTTGGGAAACAGGACTTGTTACTCCTACCATTACAGGCACCAACGCCTACACGGGAGGTACTTGGTCATCGACTGACCCTGAAATGAATGCTGCATTAGGAGTAGAGGGTAATAATGGTTCATTTAACACAATACTTTTATCTCCTGGTATCACAGCCAAAACATATCCTATTACTTATACTATTCCAGCAGTAGGAGACTGTCCTGCACAGCCGGTTACTGTGAATGTTGTAGTTAAACCTGATGCGTATTTGTCAAGTACTGCAGACTTTAGCTATGGCTCATCTACAGTATGTACTTCAGGAGGTATTATTACACCAACTTTTAGTTCTTATGGTATTGCGGGTGCGTTTACAGCTACCCCTGCGGGATTAACTTTAAATGGTGTAACGGGTGCTATTAACTTAGCAACTTCAACTCCGGGTACTTATACCGTTACCAATACAGTTACTGAGTGTAGCCAAAACTTGGTGGGAACCTTTACAATTACTGTAAACCAAGGTCCTTCAATTACTACACAACCGGTAGCTACTACTGTGTGTAATGGTGCTAATGCTAGCTTTACAGTTGCTGGTTCAGGTTCAGGTGTTACTTACCAATGGCAAGTAAGCACTAACAGTGGTACGTCTTATACAGATCTTTCTGGTGAGACTGCAGCTACCTTGAACTTAACAGCGGTTACTAATTCTATGAATGGTAACTTGTACCGCGCAGTAATTTCAGATGCGAGCGGATGTGGTGCTGCACTTAATTCAAATGGTGCTGCTTTAACCGTTAGCCAACCGGCTGCTCCTGCTTTATCATCATTAACTTATGATATTTGCCCAGGTACAGCTCAGTTGTTAACTGTAACAAATCCTACCTATGATTTAGCTGGAGTTCCAACTATCTTAACTCTAGGAACAGGTACATCATTGTCTACAGCTTCAACAACAGGTTCAGGCTTAGGTCCAAACCCATTCCAGTCATACTATGGCGGTACAAGACAACAAATGTTGATTACTGCTGCTGAATTGTCTGCTTTGGGTATTTCAAATGGAGCGGTTATTAGATCAATTGCTTTCAACTTAAATGCTGCTGAGACTACTAGAACACTTCAGAACTATGCAGTTAAAATGAAGAATACTAGTACTACTGCTTTTGCTACTACTACTTTTGAAACAGGAGCAACTACAGTTAGAAACGCTGCAAACTACACCCCTGCAGTAGGTTGGAACACAATTAACTTTGACTCTAACTTCACCTATACCGGTGGAAACTTAATTGTTGAGGTTACGTTCTCTAACGCTGATGGTGGAGGTTCAGGTACTAGTGTTGCTTTCTTTAGTACAACTAGCTATACTTCTACTTTGTTCTACAGAGCTGATAGCACTTCTGCTGCTACTGTTGCTGCTGCTACAACAGCTACATACAGTTATTCTTCAAGAAACAACATGCGTTTTGGAGTTGCTCCGGTTACTACAACTTGGTCTCCAACAACCGGATTGTTTACTGATGCAGCCGGAACAGTTGCTTACACAGGTGCAGGAACTGCTCAGGTTTATGCCAAACCAACTGTAAACACAACTTATACCGTTACTAATAGTAATTCATTAGGTTGTACTAATTCTTCTACAGTTTCGGTAAACTTGGTTGCGCCTTCAACTTTAAGCTCAATCACACAGCCAGCTACTACTTGTGCCGGTTCTCAAACTACGTTTAGCTTAACAGGTTTGATTCCTAGCAGTACATCTACAATTACCTATACAGTAAACGGAGGTGCTCCTGTAACTGTAACTGGTATTGTAGCTAATGGTGCTGGTTCAGCAACATTCACTGCTTCTTTAGCAGCGTTTACTAATGGTCAAACATTAGCAATCACTTCTATCACTAGAACTGATGTTACACCAAACTGTACTACAGCTATAACATCTAATAACACTGTAACAATTTCGGTTCAACCAATTGTAACATATTATGCAGATGCTGATGGTGACGGATTTGGTAATGCAGCTGTATCTCAAGTAACATGTACAGGAGCTCCTTCTGGATATGTAACCAACAATACAGATTGTAATGATGCTGATCCTACCAAGAATGCTACTTTCTCATTCTATGTAGATGGTGACGGAGATACTTATGGTGCTGGTTCACTTGTAAGTGTTTGTGCAGTTGATTCTGTTACTGCTCCTGCTGGTTACTCAACCAACAATACAGATTGTAATGATGCAGATGCTACTAAGAATGCAACTTATTCATTCTATGTAGATGCTGATGGTGATACTTACGGTGCTGGTAGCGCAGTAAGCGTGTGTGCTGTGAACAGTACAACTCCTCCATCAGGATATGCTTCTAACAACACTGATTGTAACGATAGTGATTCAGCAATCTACCAATTGGCTACCTTCTATGTAGATGCTGATGGTGATGGATGGGACAACGGAACGGCTTCGGTTTGTTCAGGTATTTCAGTTCCTGCCGGATATTCTGCTACTACATCGGGTACAGATTGTGATGATAACAATGCTTCAATCACTGCTGGTTCTACTTACTACGCTGATGCTGATGGTGATGGATTTGGTAATGCTGCGGTTTCAACTACTGCATGTACTGCTCCGTCAGGATATGTTTCTAACAGTACTGATTGTGACGACACGAACATTTCAATCTACCAATTGGCTACATTCTATGTAGACGCTGATGGTGATGGATGGGACAACGGAACGGCTTCGGTTTGTTCAGGTACTTCAGCTCCTGCTGGATATTCAGCTACGACCAACGGTACAGATTGTAACGATGCAGATGCTGACTTGACTGACAACTGTGGTGGCGGTTCAGTGGTGAACTTGAATATGTTCATCCAAGGATACTACTTAGGTGGTGGATTGATGAACTCAGTTAAATTGAATCAAGATTATGTATCTCCTGATACCGATGTTGAGGATATGACTGTAGAGTTGCACGATGCTACTACCTATGCTTTGGTAGATACTGCTACAGGTACTTTACATACCGATGGTACCTTGTCTGTAACTTTTAACACGGCAGCAGCAGGTGATTACTA
>JAIXSK010000005.1 GCA_027484725.1 Flavobacterium sp.
CATTGTTGATTGGTGTAGCACCCGTTGTCACGGTCATATTTACTTGTGCAATAGTTACCGGAGTACCATTTAAGGTATCAGGACCATTACCGTTGGTAGCCAAAACGTTACCCGCATTCGGATTACCATTAACACCGTTTCCGCCAGAAATCGTGTCATTAACCGCATCGATTACCGGAGCAGTTACATTGATAGTTACTGTGGCAGAATCACAATTGGTCGGATTCAATTTTTCACAGATTTGGTATACAATAGTGTAGTTACCCGCTGGTGTTCCGGCAGGAATGATCACTTGACCAGTAGTTGTATTGATAGACGGTACCGGACCACCATTGATAGCAGTGGCAGGAGTAGTGACCGTCATATTTACTTGTGCAATAGTTACCGGAGTACCATTTAAGGTATCAGGACCATTACCGTTGGTGGCCAAAACATTACCCGCATTCGGATTACCATTAACACCGTTTCCGCCGAGAATAGTGTCATTAACCGCATCGATTACCGGATTTGGACAGGTAATAGTTACTACAGCTGTATCACAGTTACTAGCAGTTGTTTTTTCGCAAATTTTGTACGTAATGGTGTACGTTCCGGCAGAAGTTCCGGCAGGAACCACAACATTTCCGGTTGCTAAATCAATATAAGGAACTTGTCCGCCATTGATGGCTGTGGCCGGAGTAACGATGCTCAAATTCACTTGCGATAAGTTGGTTTGAACATTGTCAAGGGTATCAGCTCCACTACCATTGTTGTTGAAGATGTTGCCTACATTGTTGTTACCGATGGTTCCGTTGATAGATCCAAAAGCATCGTTTTTAGCATCGATCAATTTACATTTAGTAACAATGAATGGGAAAGTACAGCCTGTCGTATTCGGCGGAACCGCATAATACGTAACCGTTGAACCTGCCACTAAAGGAATCGGATTCACGTCAGAATACTGAATTGAATTGACGGTTACCGGAAACTCATTATAAAACAATGAACCCGGAGGGAAGTTAGGAGCTAACTGAGTTGTTCCAATAGTGCTTCCTGCTTGACAGAAACCAAAAGTTTGAACCACCGGTGTGTTGAGACAGTTGGCTGCAACGTAGTTGGCACCGTCAATTTTAATGGCCAAGGTTTCTGGCAAAGGCTGACCGGTACAGTTACCGTTTTGCGTGTAGCCTTTAATGGCTCTTGCGCCACTAAACGAGATTCCGGTAGTTGCACCGGTTCCGTTGGTTGAACCATTAATATATATTGGGCTACCACAAGTTGGATTCAATAAAATAGAACAGTTGGTGGTAGCAGTTAATTTGAATCTTAATTTTCCTAGTAAAACACTAGGATTAGCTGGTAATGGCAAAGTTCCCATATCCCAAACAATAGAACCGGTTGCGCCCAAATTGGCATCAAAATATACATTGTTTGGTGTTGGTAGTGGAGTAAACAATGCTGTTCCTACCGCGCTTCCTTGAACATAAGAAGCGTTGTACGGAATGGGCACCACTACTTTAAAGTTGTTAATGGCTTCTGTACCCAAGTTGCGCACATCTACATTGAATCCGATTTCTTGGTTCGGTAGAGTTACATAAGGTTCAGTAGTTACCGGAACGTTGTTGATGGTTGTGGCTGTGATGATACTTTCAGCTTCTGGCTTATAAGCATCGACCGCCATGGCAATGGCAAAAATCGCATAGGTGTCACCACCGGTTCCATAGATAAAATTGGTAGATGTTTGATTATTTCCGATGACAGAATTTCCGTTATTAGGAACATTGAACATGCTGATATCAATACCTGTATTATTCAATAAATTTGGATTTCTTGAATTTCCGCCTGTATTGATTGTACTGTTAAAGAAGTTTGTACCTGAATTGAGCGAGTGATTTAAGGTAGTATATGTATTAGAGTTTAGGTTTTGGATTTTGAGGTAATCCCCCGTCAAATCTACATCACCCTCACTAGCCATGATGCCCAACTTGACACCCACATTTCCGGTTTGAACGGTATTAAAGCCTGAAACCGGAAGATTATTTCCGTTGGTGTTTGAACTCAATACAAAAGCGTGTCCATCAAAAATGGTCACGTCACGGTATTTCATTTTAGAATTTTCATAAACAACAATTAAGCCCCATCCTCCGGAATAACCGGTATTACCTCCGTTACCATCTCTGATGGCAATGTCAGCAGCTGTATAGGTACCCAAACCGTTTTGACGCACATAATCAGTAACTTCAACATAAGCTGAATAAATAAAAGCATCTGTACTTAATGGATAATAGATGTTGGTTGATGCCGCAGTAAATTGCGTATAAGTACTTGAATTTGGTCCTTTGAAAGAGATTTGTCTTTTGTTAAAGGCTTTGGTATATGAAGTTCCAGATATAGTCTTGGTTACATTAAAGCTTTCCGGACTGCTGGATGCATTATCAGAAGCTGCTTTACCGGTCCAATACAGACCCGCATAAATAATGTTTGAACAGCTTGGAGTTGCACCGTTTTCAGATGAAAAATTCAAATTAGCTGAAGATGAATTGAATGTTGGTTTTCCGTCAACTCCATTAGATGAGTTTCCATCAACATCCACGTAGACCATGGTCACATTGTTGTTGTTTCCGGTATCGCTGTAACTTTGACGCGTCAAGTTGGTATTACCAATCATGGTAAAGTCACCTTTTACGTTGTAAATTTTCTTGGTCGGAGTGTACTGAGAAGCTCTTTGTGCAAAGTCAACGCGAACTTGAGCTTTTACAGTCAATGCCAATGTGAGCATGAAAACAGTCAGTAGATAATGCTTGACACTAGTTTTTGGGGTAAAGTATATATTTCTCATAAGATTACTTTTAAAGATCTGAGGCATCATTAAGCTCCTTTTGAAATTTTATAGAAAATAACAAATCGGTTTTCTGAGTTTTGAATCAGATTGACCAAAGTGTTAGATGTAGTTTCAACTGTAGAGAGTAAATAAACGTATTTCAAGTTAGGGAAACTTGAAAGCAACGACAAATCAATCATTCTCAAATCAGTAGAACGCTCTAGTTGAATTGTAACAATCTCAATTGATTCTTTTGAGGCTACCAAACTGCTCACATTGGCCAATGAGTTAACATCGGTGTATAAAGCAGTTGGTTCGTCGCCAAAAGTTTTCGCTTGACCAGAAGACAAGTAAACAGATGGCTGTACTTCATAGAGTAGGTTCTCAAGATGTTCCAAACCTGAAGTCGTAGTTCTGGAAGTAGCATTATTATTTCTAAGCGAACTTAGATAAGCACTTACTTCCATGATTGGATTCGGATGGGCATCACGTGAAACCTGAGCCTTAGATGGTAAGCAAAAGCATACCAATACTAGTACAAGTAGTAGTCGTTTCATTATGATTTGAGGTTTAAACAGAGACAACAGAACGTTGCTCTTAAGATTAATTAAAATTGTTGGGACAGTAGTTTCCATCACATTAAAAGATTAAAACGTTAATTTCAATAGTTTCTAGACTATATTTTTAGCAGATTGGGGCCTTCGAAAAATATTCTGGGGCTAATTTACTTACATAAATATTTCTCCCGTTCTTTTCTCCACAAAAAGCCTGAAAACTCGATAAACGCACAATTTTTAATAAAAACAACTCCAATTTTTAACATAATTATAGTTTCTTTTGACACTGAACCTAAACTTTTTATCTGCATTTATGCACGCTTTTTTATAGCTAAAATGCTTCGATGTTATATTAATAATGTGTTTAACAATCCAAAACTAGTTTTTCTATTTCATTTGACCAAAAAAAATATCGATAAAATGCAAAAAACATCGATTAAAAGCAATTTTCAATATTTTAAGACAGATATATCTTATAAATTAGATTCGTTTTAGCTTGATTCTCTTTGATTGAGATTGCATTCAATAAATACAAAATTCTTGCTCAAACTTCTGTTTAAAACTATTCAGAAGTATCTAACTGATTATTTTATTATATGAGTAACTTGTAACCGATTTGATTTTATATGAAAAGATTAATTGTTGTCAGGCATGCCAAGTCATCTTGGGGAGAACCGCTGCGAGATTTTGACAGAGTTTTAGAGCCGCGGGGTATTAAAGATGCCGAATTGGTGGCACAAGCTACCAAAGAATTGATTCAACCTCAAGATCAGATAATTTCAAGTGCTGCGCAAAGAGCCAGTCATACAGCTCAGATTTTTGCCCGCATTTATGAAATAGATACGATTGACTACAGGCAAGAGTTGTACACCTTTGATGCGGATGAGCTTGAACGTATTGTAAAAAAAATAAACAACCAACACAACCGTGTAATTCTTTTTGGTCACAATGAGGCCATTACGAATTTTGTTAATAAATTTGGCGACGTTTTTATTCCGAATGTTGCTACATCAGGCTTTACTATGCTTGAGTTCTCAACCGACGATTGGCAACAAATCAGCCGCGGAAAAACCTTAAAAGTACTTGCTCCAAAAGACCTAAGATAATATGTCAGAAAATAGATATATAGACAGAGAAAAAAGCTGGCTAGCCTTTAATGCCCGTGTGTTACAAGAAGCCGGAGATGATGCAGTTCCACTTTTAGACAGACTCAGATTCTTGGGGATTTTCTCCAACAACCTAGATGAATTTTTTAGAGTTCGCTTTGCGGCTATTCGTCGTTTGAGCCAAGCCGGAATATCTGGCGAAAAACTTTTAGGAGGCGTAGGTGCTCAAGAATTGTTGCATGAAATCACCCAAATTGTAATTCGGCAACAGTCAGAAAGTTTGCGTATTTTGAGTGTAATTGAAAAAAAACTCGAAGCCGAAAAGATTTACATGATCAACGAAAATGAACTGTTAGAACATCAAAAAACATTTGTCAAAGATTTCTTTATTCAACAGGTCAGTCCGGCTTTGGTGACCATTATCTTAAATGATTTGGCCGAGTTTCCGCTTTTAAAAGATACCTCAGGATATTTGGCCGTGAAGTTGGTCATGAACCAAAAAGCAGCCAAAAAATCTTTGATAGATTTGGTCAAACCCAAAAAAGAAATCACCTATGCCATTATTGAAATTCCCAAAACCATCAATCGTTTTGTAGTGCTGCCCTCGCATGATGACAAGCAATACATTATGTTTTTGGACGATGTGATTCGCTATAATTTGCACAGTATTTTTAGCATTTTTGACTATGAAAGCATTTCTGCGCACATGATCAAAATTACGCGTGATGCCGAGCTTGAAATTGACAGCGATTTGAGTAAGAGCATGATTGAAAAAATTGCCACCAGTGTTAAAGAACGCCGCATTGGCGAACCGGTTCGCTTTGTTTACGATCAGCAAATCGGCAAAGATACACTCAAGTTTTTCCTGCATAAAATGCACATCCACGAAACCGACAGTATTATACCCGGAGGTCGATACCACAACCGTCGCGATTATATGAGCTTCCCGAATTTGGGTCGATATGACTTGCTCTACAAAACCAATGAGCCACTACCAGTTACCGGCCTTACGCTTGAAGGCAGCATGCTCGAGAAAATCAACAATAAAGATTATCTGATTCACGCGCCTTATCAATCATTTTCTTACTTGATTAAGTTCTTGCGCGAGGCCGCGTTAGACCCAAAAGTTACCACCATCAAAATCACTTTATACCGTTTGGCCAAGAATTCGCAAATCATCAGTTCACTGATCAATGCAGCCAAAAATGGTAAAAAAGTGATTGTCCAAATTGAATTGCAAGCCCGATTTGATGAGGCCAGCAACATTTCTTATGCCGAGAAAATGCAAACCGAAGGCATTCACCTGATTTTTGGCATCAAAGGCCTCAAGGTACACAGTAAAATATGTGTCATTGAACGCATTGAAGCCGGAAAACTCAAACGTTATGGCTTTATTTCTACCGGAAATTTCAATGAATCAACTGCCAAAGTTTATACTGATGTAACGCTGTTTACCAGTCATGATCAGATTCTCAAAGATGTCAACAAGGTTTTTGACTTCTTTGATGTAAACTTTAGAGTACACAGATACAAGCATCTGATTGTATCACCGCATTATTCGCGTTCTCGGTTTATGAAACTCATTGACCGCGAAATTACCCATGCCAAATTAGGTTTTGAGGCTTCTATTAAACTCAAAATGAACAGCCTTTCTGATTTTGATATGATTGATAAGTTATACGATGCGAGTCGGGCTGGAGTCAAAATTCAACTGCAGGTGCGCGGTATTTGTTCTCTGATTCCGGGCGTTCCGGGCATGAGTGAAAACATCGAAGCTTTGAGCATCGTTGATAATTATTTAGAACATGCGCGCGTGTATATATTTGCCAATAAGGGCGAACCGGATGTGTATATTTCTTCGGCTGATTTTATGAAACGCAATCTGGACGGCAGGGTCGAAGTGACTTGTCCGATTTATGATCAAGACATCAAAAATGAACTCATTGAAGTTTTTAATATTGGTTGGAAAGGAAACGTAAAAGCCCGTTTTCATTCAGAATTACTTGACAATAAATATCGCCCGCGCGGACACAACAAAGTCTTTAGAGCGCAACTTGAAACCTATAATTTTTACAAAAACCGATACGAAAAAGCTTTAGAACAAGCTTCTGCTCAAATGCCCGAATCTAAATAAACTATGATTACCATTCGCAAATACGCCGCTATTGATATTGGTTCTAATGCCATGCGTTTACTAGTGGCCAATGTCATTGAAGAACCCGGCGTTCTTACCCATTTCAGCAAAAGTGCCTTGGTGCGTTTGCCTATTCGTTTGGGGCAAGATTCCTTTACTATCGGCCATATTTCACAAGAAAATATCGAGCGCATGATAGACGGTATGAAAGCCTTCAAATTGCTCATGAAAGTACATAAAATTGAAAAGTATGCTGCCTTGGCTACTTCAGCCATGCGCGAGGCTAACAATAGTGCCGAGGTAATTCAAACCATCCAAGAGCAAGCAGGTATAGAAATTAAAATCATTGACGGAAAAACAGAAGCCGCAATTATTGCCTCGACCGATTTGAGCCATTTGGTACAAACAGAGCAGACCTATTTGTTCGTAGATGTGGGCGGAGGAAGCACCGAGTTTTCATTGTTTGACAACGGAAAAATGGTTGCTTCAAAGTCTTTCAAAATTGGTACCGTGCGTTTGCTCAATGAAATGGTTGACCCTAAAATATGGACAGAAATTGAGCAATGGATCAAAGAACAAACCCGCATTTATTCAGAGGTAATTCTGATTGGTTCAGGTGGCAACATCAACAAATTGTTCAAAATGTCCGGACGAAAAGTTGATAAGCCGCTTTCGTATTGGTATCTCAACAAGCGGTATCATTTCTTGAATTCGCTTACTTATGAGCAAAGAATTTCAGAACTTGACTTGAACATGGACCGCGCCGACGTCATTGTTTTGGCCACCGAGATTTATCTTAATGCCATGAAATGGAGCCGTGCCAAAAAGATATTTGTACCCAAAATTGGTTTGTCTGACGGCATCATCAAGGCAATGTACCACGGAAAAATATAGTATGAACAAAAACCGACTCGAAGCTTTTAGCGATGGAGTATTGGCCATCATCTTGACCATTATGGTACTTGAAATCAAAGTGCCGCATGGCAATACTTGGGCTGATTTGTTGGCGTTGATTCCGGTATTTTTAAGTTATGTACTCAGCTTTATTTACATTGGTATTTATTGGAACAACCACCACCACATGTTGCACAGCATGACGCATGTAAACGGCAAAATCTTGTGGGCCAACCTGCATTTATTGTTTTGGTTGTCACTGGTTCCGTTTGCTACCGGCTGGATTGGTGAGCATCATTTTGCGCAGCTGCCCATGGCCTTATACGGTTTTTTCTTGCTCATGGCCGGAACTGCATATTACATACTGCAAAGCCTCATCATCAAAAGTCAAGGTCCGAATTCTATTCTGAAAAAGGCCATCGGCAAAGACTACAAAGGAATGGCTTCGCCCATACTATATATAATAGGTATTACTGTATCATTTTACAGCGTATGGATGGCCGGTGCCGTGTATGCTTTTGTGGCGCTCATGTGGCTCGTGCCCGACAAACGCATAGAGCGCATGTTGGAACACAGCGAGGCAAAACATTAAAAATCCAAATCAAAAGTCCGGCGCAGCAATTCTAAATTCGGATTGATTTCATTTAGACGATTGTATTTGTCTTGCGGTGTAAAGGCAAATTTGTTTTCAATGGCTTCATTCACGATGACTTCTATGGTAATATCGTGGTTGTGTAAATGACCTCTGAGGTAACCCAACAAACCATTCTTCTCAGATTCAAAATCAATCTTAGAACCTTCATTGGGCAATTCAATGCTGATGTGGGCGCCGTTTAAAACCGGATCATTCATGGTCAGTAATGACTCCATAATCTTGTAGCCTTTCTCACCGAGTTTCTGGGCATATTTGGTCCAATACAAACGCATATCGGTTTCGGTGAACGGTTCGGTGGGCAGTTGTGCGGCTTCTTTTACAACGGTCTGGCTGTTTTGTTGCATCTCGCGTTTGGCTTTGATGCTCGCCAAAGATAAAGCCGAAACTTTGGGCGAATTGTTTTGTTCAGTAGTGGTGGCAGTATTTACTGCCTTTGGATCAGGGGCAGCAACAACGGGTATTTCAGCTGTGGTATTTTGAAGTTCAGAGTTTGCTGGAGCAGTCTCAAGAGCAGGCTGCGTCTTTGCGGGTTCAATAACCGGTGGTGTTTGTACAATTTCAGGAGCTTCTACTGACAATTCCAGCACTCGGCCGTAGAAGTATTTGGAAGGAATTATAAATCCGTCAACTTTTTTTTTTCTCCATCAAAAGTGATAGAGGCCAATTGCATCAAACAAAGCTCCACGAGTAAACGTTGGTTTTGCGAGACTTTATAACGCAAATCGCAATCGTTGGCCACTTCAATGGCTTTGAGCAAAAATTCAGCAGAAGTTTTCTGCGCTTGCTGGGCGTAAAGTTGTTGCACCTGTTCACCAGCTTCAAGCAAAATCAAAGTTGAAGGCGTTTTGCTCACGAGTAAATCTCTAAAGTGCGAGGCCATGCCGGTAATAAAATGATGACCGTCAAATCCGCGCGACAAAATATCGTTATAAGCCATGAGCAAATCTGGAATTTTGTTGGCCAAAATCAAATCAGTCATGTGCAAATAAGTTTCATAGTCGAGCACGTTTAAATTCTCGGTTACGGCGGCACGGGTCAGGTTGTTGCCGCAATATGAAACCACGCGATCAAAAATAGACAAAGCGTCGCGCATGGCACCATCGGCTTTGAGCGCAATGATGTGCAAGGCATCGTCTTCAAAAGTTACGTTTTGGCTGCGCGCTACTTCGGCCAAATGGTCTTTGGCGTCTTTCACGGTGATGCGTTTAAAGTCAAAAATCTGACAACGCGATAATATGGTCGGGATGATTTTGTGCTTTTCGGTCGTAGCCAAAATAAAGATGGCATGCTTGGGCGGTTCTTCTAAGGTTTTTAGAAAAGCATTGAAGGCCGCTTGCGAGAGCATGTGCACCTCATCAATAATATACACTTTATACTGTCCGGTCTGTGGCGGAATGCGCACTTGGTCAATCAGGTTGCGGATGTCTTCAACGGAGTTGTTGGACGCGGCATCGAGTTCAAAAACATTGAAGGCAAAATCTTCGTTCGGATCGTCATAACCCGGCTGGTTGATTTTGCGCGCCAAGATACGGGCACAAGTAGTTTTGCCC
The DNA here is from genome assembly GCA_027484725.1 of Flavobacterium sp. GTDB lineage: Bacteria > Bacteroidota > Bacteroidia > Flavobacteriales > Flavobacteriaceae > Flavobacterium. The sequence continues at coordinate 9,697 of JAIXSK010000005.1, forward strand.
ACACCGCGCGGTCCGGTAAAAAGCAAGGCCGATGCCAAGTGGTTGGTTTCAATAGCGTTGAGCAAAGTGTTGGTAATGGCCTGTTGCCCCACGACGTCTTTAAACGTCTGCGGGCGGTACTTGCGGGCCGATACTACAAATTGTTCCATGCTTTTTTATTGGTGAACAAATATAATGGATTTGTTGTTTTGTTGATTTCTTGAATTGGAGGTTTTGGTGAAAAGTTTTGCACAATTTAGATATGGCTGCGCCCCTTCAGGTTATATAGTTTAAAAGGTTTAAGAAGTTTAGCTGAAACATTCAGTCATGCGCATTATTTCATTTCCAAATTTCCAAATTATCTTCAGTCCTAGTGCGCAGCGGACGACACTGTTTAAGAAGTTTAAAAGGTTTAAGAAGTTTAGCTGAAACATTCAGTTATACGCGTCATTTTATTTCCAAATTTTCAAATTATCTTCAGTCCTAGAGCGCAGAGCGGGCAAACCCTCAAATTCTAAATTCATCCAACCTAGAACTTCACGTTTCCCAACATCACCCATTGTTTTTTTACTTTCTTAAAAACCATAAAATAGCATGCAGCTGTTTCTTTACAATCATATACTTCTAGTAGCGCCTTGGTGGTGTCTTTTGAAAAAAAGGGTCCTTTAAAAGATAATCTATTAAAAAAAACGCCCTTATCATTAAATGCACGACTATAAAATGACGCTGAATCAACCACTTTTACCTTAGAATTATTTTTAAAAAAAATGCTATAGTCTTCTGTGTTTGACTTCATTTGATATTCTTTAAAATAATCTAATTCTGCATCATTTAAAAAATTATCAAATATTGCGTAAGTGGGCATCAAACCGCAATTTTCATTTTTCGGGTTATCGGTACAAAGCTTTTTTAAACGTTTGTACTTATTCATCTTATCAACGATATTGGCTAGAAACTCTTTTCTTAATTTTTTTTGAGATTTATCAATTATTAGGATATCCCCATTATCTCTGTAAAAACTATTTTCCTGATATTTTTTCAAATATAAATTTAGGATTTGTTCTTGATCAAGCGTAGTCTTTTGCGGTACATTTATAAATGAACTCACCAAAATCATCACGGTTATCAATTTAAAAAAGGTGTATTTCATTTGATGGAATTCTAGTTGAATGGTGTAAATTTTTTTTGATGGATATTGAGATTTACCTTCTAAATGCAATTCCTTTTTATGATACGAATTTATTGTCATTTAAAAAAAAGGCATGATACAAATTAAATTGCCCCATAGCGATATCTTGAAAACATACATCCTCTAATATAATATGTGCTTGTTCTTCTTTGAGCGCTGTGTATCCAAAATCATCTTTCATGGTTTGGTTGATGAATTCTAAGATTGAAGCGTATTTTTGCTGTTGCTCGATTGATTTATCTCTTTGCGGTAAGCTTAGCCATTTATATGGATGGATACTGATTTTGTTGGTGGTTATGAATAAAACATACAACTCAGTGATAACACTAACTTGAAGATTAATTTTGATCAAAACTTCATTTTCTATAAAATCAAATTCAAAAATCAGGCAGCGATCTTCCCAACCCAACAGTGATGTTTCACGGAGGTTATTCAACTTTTCATGATTGCTGAGTTTTTCAATCAGAGATTGATGAAAATCAATATACTTTTTTTGGAACGTAAACTCTTTAATTTTTTGAGACAATCTCTTGTATTCATCTGTGTTGAGATAATTATTAATCTCACGATCTCTGAATGTGATGTTTTTCGGATAATATTGATACGCTAGGTTGAGAAGTTGCTCTTGATTCATTATTGATGGCTTTTAAAGTTTGGATGATACATTTATCTATTGGTTTAGAATACATGTGATGATAAAGATAAACATATAACTTACTTGAAGCCCATTTTTTATTCAGAACGTTCTCCAACGCCAAACCCTAGCCCCGAGCGCAGCGGTTATCCTTTTGTTCTGGGGTTCAGAACAAAAGATATGAGCGCAGAGCGGGAAATAGCTGCTCATGAAATATTTAATGCGCAAAAATCAAAATAATAAAACTACTTTTGCGCCGCAGGCCGCCTTATCGCTGCTCATTTATGAGGAGAGGAAAGTCCGGACACCGTAGAGAAGCATAGCGGGTAACGCCCGTCTCCGCCGCGGCGGAAGGACCAGTGCAACAGAAAGGATGTACAGTTCGGCTGTAGTGAAATCAGGTAAACTCTATGTGGTGAAATTTCAAGTATACCGGCATTTAAGGGTTTCTCGTCCGTTGCCGGAGGGTAGAAAGATAGAGCGTTTGGGTAACTGATCGCCTAGATAAATGATAAGGGTTCCAACCATGGGATACAGAATCCGGCTTATAGGCCTGCTTTTTTTTCTGAGTAACTGAGCTGCTGAGTGCCTGAGGAGCTGAGAAGTGTCCGTTTTGTTGAAAACTTATTGCTTCAAAATCTTCTTCACCACCGAGCTTCCGTCTTCAAAAAGCAATTTTAAAAAGTATTGCTGTGCTGCGAGTGCTGATAAATCTATACTAATTTCGTTTTTCATCAAAAGGTTTTGGCCCATCATACTACGTCCTAAAAGATCCAAGACTTCATAGGTTTTAATGCGAACCTTCGGATGGTATATATATAAGGTAGCAGTGGTTGGATTTGGATAAACTTGTGGTGTATGATCAAATTCAAATTCATTGGCCGAAAGGGGAGTGCTGGTGGCAGTCCAGTTTTCGGCCAGCGCATTGTCGGCATTTAAATCAATCAACGATAAATAGGCACCGTTGCCATCGGCTTCAGAAGGCCAAGGGGTGTTGTCAAAATAAGTGACCGAATCAACCACATTGCCAAAGGCATCGGCCAAAACCAAGGCCTCTGATTTGTTCGATAAGTTACGGGTAAAGGTTGCATAAGGTGCAAAACCATATACAGCAGTGAAAGCAGTGGCATCGCTGGCCAAATAAATTTTACTGTTGGGCGCCAGGGTTGCATTGTTCGGAAAAATATAAGTAACGCCCAGTTCTTTAAAGTAATAACCCGAAACATTTACGGTTTGTGCGCTGTTGTTGGTGAGCTCAATAAATTCAAGCGCATTACTGCTGTTGGGCGCTACCGCCACCGGATTGTAATTGATTTTGCTGATCACAACAGGCGCCGGCGTTGGAAAAGTACAATTGGCCGGTGTTCCCAAATTAGTTTGGAGCCAATTAATTCTGGTTTGCAACCAACTTTTAAGCGTATTGATGTTGCCGGTATAATTGCCAATGGTGCCCCAACGCGTGTTTTCGCGCACACGGGCTTCAGCAATCAAAGTTGTATAGCTGTTGATTTTGCTTAGCAAGCTGTTGTAATTCATGGGCGCATTAGCAGCGGCGAGTTCTGTCCAGCGCTTTCTGAGGTGACAATTAAAGATAGAGTTGTTGTAGAGGTTCTTCCAGAATTTAGCCCCTACATTATCACCGTTGTCAAATTGCCAAACGTTGGTCAAGCTTCGGTTGCCAAAAACATCCAAACCATAGGCCAGGTTAAAATCCCAAATGGGGCCGGCTCTGAGTTTGCCATTGCGGTCTTTGTGAAAATACGTACTCAGCTGATATCCATCCACATTTGAGGCCAACTCATTTATGAGCATAAAATCAACAAAAGTAGGCACATCAATCATAGACGGATAACCATTCCCCACCGAAGCATTCTGTGCGGCCGCAGCGTTCTCAAGCGCCGTAAACCGATTGAATATATAATTGTTTTGCTGGGTGGTAACTTCAGTCGGGTTGGGCACGTCGTGAATAAAAGCGACCGTGTTGCCTATATAAGTTGAGAATTCCCAAGCAATAGGGTCGCCGCCTGTGGTTTTGTCGCATTTGGTAATATAACCGCCGCTGATGTTGGGTAAGGTGTTATCAGTAGAGGTGAGCTTAACAATATTAACGCGGTTTGCGTCAATTTTTATTTTTTCAGACAACAAATACAAACCTTGATAAGTGCCGTTGATGACCACTTCGCAAAACTGCACCCGCGGAGCATATTCACCTATAGAACGCGCCAAATCATAAGACAACACATCACGGATGAGCGAATTATCATAGGCCAAGGCATTGAGTATCCAGTCATTTTCTTCGGGCATACCCAGCAATGAAACATTGTTGTTGCTGGTATTATCGGCTTCTAAAGTGGTCAAACCATAGGGTTTTTTGGGCAATGATTGCGAAGATGAACCTCTTATTTCAATAGAGATACGCCCATTGTAATTTAAATAATTGGCGTTGGTTTGATCAGTCAGATAATTGCGGCTGCCATCGGGCCGATAGATGATTTTAAGGTTGGCACCTATACGTATTTCATCTTGAATTTCTTGCGGAACGCCGGCCTCATTGGTATCTGTATTGATGAGCACAATAGGCAAATTACTGCTCGTAAAGCTTTGGGCGTGCATGCACAACCCGCTAAAAAATAAAAAAATTAGACTGATTGTGGTTCTCATAGCCAAGGGAGCAAAAATATATATTGATTCAGGTTTTTATTCGTCATCGGTAGCGGGCACTTCAAAAAAACTAAATACCGAACCCCCGTAATGGCGCCCTTGAGAATAATGCAGTAAATGTTCTAAGTGCGTGTTTTTAGAATGTTCAATGATGAGCATACCGTCTTGCGCCAAAAGCTGATATTTAAAAATATCCAGCACCAGATTTTCAAAAACTTCCTGAGATAAATCATAAGGCGGGTCGGCAAAAATCAAATCGTATGAAACACCGCATTTCTCTACAAACTTAAACACATCGCTTTTAATGGCCGTAATAGCAAAGTCAAACTCAGCGGCGGTTTGTTTGATAAACTTCACACAGCCAAAATCCCCATCAACACAAGTAATATCAGTACAACCGCGCGAAGCAAACTCATAGCTGATGTTGCCCGTTCCGGCAAACAAGTCCAGCACTTTTATATCTTGAAAGTGAACATGATGGTTGAGCACATTGAACAAAGCTTCTTTGCTCATATCGGTCGTAGGGCGTACCGGAAGGTTTTTGGGCGGGTTGATGCGTCGGCCTTTGAAGGCACCAGAAATGATTCTCACGACTGAAACAAAATAAAGTGTTCGCGGTTGTCTTGGGCCGAAAAGTCATTGTTGATGCGCGCATCTTCAGGGTCAAACAAGCGAACATTGCGGATGTACTTGTAGGCTATTTTAAAAAATGCATCGTCTTCTGAAACTTTGCCCAGAAATTCTAATTTAAAAACTTCCGGATTCATATTGAGTTGCTCAGCGCTGAACAAAATGTAATAGGCCAAATCCTCGGGGGTTTTAATGTCAAAACTGTTGTAGAGCAACAAATGTTGGTTTTGTACAATGACCATTTCAAAATGTCCCTGTGCCAAGTGAACAAACATCCGCTTGTCATCAACATTTTTAGACAAATCCAGCAAACGGCCCACCAAAACAGAATGTGCGTGTTTAAAGGTGACCGGGCCAAAACGCTCTTCAATAACCGCCAGCTGAGCGCTCTGCGGTACATAAACCTGATGCATGCTGTAATTGGCCAATGCATCACTGCAAAAAACATCGTGCGCAAATACCTTGTTGTTGTATTGTAGGTAAGCCCCTAAATGCTGCTCATCAAACAAGGCATCGGGCACAAAAGTGCACAAGTTATTTTGATGCAATACCCCAACCTCATCATACGCCTCTGAAAAAACCGAGCGACTTTGCAAAACATCATTCAATTGTTCTTTGGCCGAATGCGCGGTATCAAAACCCACAGCATCAAACTGTAGAATTTGGTTGTTGAGCGTATCAGTGATACAATAGGACAAGCCATTTTCTGACACCAGTAGCGTCAGTTTTTTGTATTTCTTTTCGGTGATATTTGCTGCATTAACAAGCATAGAACTATACAAGCCACTATTTTGAGTGACCCTGACAAACTTACAATTTTTTTGTGACTGATGATATTTTTTTTCAGTAGCTCATTCCTGCTCTACATGACAATCTTTTGCGGCGAACCCCGCCACAAAAGGATTTCTATTTCGATCAGGGCTAGGGAAACGAGCAGTGATTTTCTAACCATCTATAAAAAAATAACTTAGCTTTGTCTGTATGAAAAAAATAAGGGTTCTTTTTTTGGTTTTGGTATACAACCTGCAGGCGCAACCTGTTTTAGAAGCCACGCATTTTCCGCAACAGTATACCGCTGATGTATACAAAGCATACACAACCGGTTACACCAATGGCAACAGTGGGCCTAACCAGATTTGGGATTATTCAGATATTGAACTGCTTTCATCGAACTGGCATATCAGTTTGGTTTCAGATGATACCGAACAACTCGGTTTGATGTTTCCCGAAGCTAATTATTTTTATTATTGGGATATCAACGGGTATCCATATTATGACACGTATCAATTAAGTGCTACTTCTTTTGACTACACTGGCTATCTTGATTGGGACTTGATTGCGGCTTATGAAGACTTTGAGTTGACCTATACATTTCCGTATACTTACAATACGGTTTTTACAGATTCCTATAGTTTTTCTGACCAAACGGTGACCAAAACTTACGATGCCTATGGTACGTTAATTACTCCTTATGGAACTTTTAGCGATGTGATTCGTCAAAAAATAGAAAAGCCAAGCGGCACAACCTACGCCTGGATTAATGCGCAAAATGCACAAACGCTACTGAGGGGCACTTTTACCAATAGTCAGGTTTTGTTTTTTAAAGACACCACCCATTTGAATATTCTTGAAAACCAAAGCCAAGCCTTTGTGCTTTATCCGAATCCGGTACAAAATGATTTTAAGATCAGGTATGAAAATGCTATCGAAGAAATGTTTGTTACCGTTTGCAACACGGTTGGGCAATTGCTTATTACCAACAAAAAACTCGTCAGCAGTTCTCAAGTTTTCAGCTTGTCAGATTTATGTCCCGGAGTTTACATCGTGAAAATAACCAACAGTCAGCATCAGGTTTTGCATACTCAGAAAATCTTCAAAAGCTAGTTTTTAAATAATTTTAAAGAAGACTTTTTGTTTATTTTTGAGGCTTAATTTGCAAAATCAAAAACTACCTGAATTCCGCCGGATTTCGTTCACTTCATCTTAAATGTACTTTGCAGCCGCCAAATTTTTCCTATGAGCGCCAACGCTTTTTATAGAATCTTGCAACAAAAGTTTCCGTTTAGCCCCACGGTCAAGCAAGCTATTTTTTTTCAGCTCGTGGCTGATTTTGCCACCAATGGCCGTCGAGACGAAATTTTTGTGCTCAAAGGTTACGCCGGAACCGGAAAAACCAGTGTCATTGCTACCTTAGTAAATTCGCTGTCTGAGGCTCGGCTCAAATCAGTACAACTGGCTCCCACAGGACGCGCAGCCAAAGTCATTGCGCAGTATTCGGGCAGAGCGGCTTTTACCATCCACAAAAAAATATACTTCCCCAAAAAGAACTCGGGCGGCGGCATGAGTTTTACACTGCAACCCAACAAGCACAAAGACACCTTGTTTATTGTAGATGAAGCTTCGATGATTTCTGACGCACCCGGTGAAAACGGTTCTTTGCTGGATGATTTGATTTCTTATGTATATGCGGGCGCCAACTGTAAACTGGTTTTGCTGGGTGATTCGGCGCAGTTGCCTCCGGTGAATGCCTCAGAATCGCCAGCACTCAATATTGATTTGCTGGGTTTGCACTACCAAAAACGCGTGGTCCATATTGAGCTTGATGAAGTGATGCGTCAAGAAGAAGACTCCGGTATTTTGTACAACGCCACCCAGTTGCGCGAACAATTGCTCGAGGAATTTTTTGAAGAGTTTAGGTTTCAGATCAAAGGCTTTCCGGATGTGGTAAAACTCACCGATGGTTATGACATTCAAGATGCCATTCACACGGCCTACAGCCAATACAGCATGGAAGACACCGCTTTTATAGTGCGGTCAAACAAACGCGCCAATTTATACAACCAGCAAATTCGCTCGCGCATCTTGGATAAAGAAAGCCAAATAGCCACCGGCGATTATTTGATGGTGGTTAAAAACAATTACTTCTGGCTCAACGAAACCGATCAAGCCGGCTTTGTGGCCAATGGTGATATTATTGAAGTGATGCAGGTTTTTGGCGTTAAAGAACTCTACGGATTTACTTTTGCCCAAGTCAAAATCAGAATGGTTGATTACCCCGAACAGCGCCCCATTGAAACCGTTTTGTTGCTTGATACCCTGAGTAGCGAATCACCGGCGCTCTCGTATGACGATGCCAACCGCTTGTATGAAGAAGTACTCAAAGACTACGACGATGAGCCCTCAAAGTACAAAAAAATGCAAAAGCTCAAAGAGAACGAATACTTCAACGCCCTGCAAGTCAAGTTTGCCTATGCCATGACGTGTCATAAATCACAGGGGGGGCAATGGAAGACCGTTTTTATCGAGCAACCCTATTTGCCCGACGGAATTTTAGACAGCGATTACTTCAGATGGCTATATACAGCCGTTACGCGCGCCCAAGAAAAATTGTATTTGATTGGGTTTAAGGAGGATTTTTTTGAGGAGGAGTGAAGGGGAACGGCTGCGCCTTTAGACCGCTGCGCTTTGGGACATAAGGGAAGGTTTTTATGTTGTATGTTAAATGCTGAATGTTGAATGTTGAATGAGTTTCTGAGTGGCTGAGTATCTGAGTATCTGAGTACCTGAGAAGGTGAGAGACTGAGTTCCTGAGTTCCTGAGTAGCTGCGCTCCACGAATAGCACGCGTATTATTGATTGTTGTGTTTTCCTGAATGATTTCCGGAAACATTTTTATCAATGAGAACATCACTTTTGTCCTAAAGCGTAGCGGTCTTATAGTTCAGCGGTCAATAATGATTAACGATTAACGATTGAGGATTAACGATTGTTGATTTTTGAAGTAATTGAATTTGTGAAACCGACAATCCCTTTTGTCCAAAGGCACAGCCGAGTCCACAAGCCTCAGTCGGCAGGCAGGCCCACAAATCACAAACGCTGTGTAATGAATTTGGGGTTTTTATTACCTGATTCTGAGTACCTCAGCCGCTTTAATAAACCATGATCTTTGTGCTCACATAGCGGTTAGATGTTTTCACTTTGACCAGATAGGTTCCTTGGCTGACATGCGGTATCCGGATTTGAATGTTCGTTTTGTTTTCAACATCCCACTGGGCAATGAGTTGCCCAAGTAAATTGTACAAATACACTTTTTCAACGGTGGTTTTTATATCGTTGTTTATGATGTTGATACAGTAGTTGTTGTGACTAAAATTAATGAGCATTGGGCGCACAGTAAAATCTTCATTGCCCAGTGTTTCAGTTGTAAACCGCACTGAAAATCGCTGGTCATAAGTACCTTCGGTTAGCGTTATCACAAAATTTTGATTTTTTAAGTTGTGGTAAAGTCCGGTCACGTTATCAAAAATATAAATTTCGGTGGTCTCAGGAATGTTTTCAAGTGCGTCTATTTTAACGGTAACCTCGCCCGGATTTAATATTTTAATACCCAACGGAATGATGCGATTGTCATTAAAATCTGAAACCGCCTGAATTACAAATTGATGGTTGCTCAATGCCCAATACATATCGTCATTGTTTACATCCATCATCAGGGCATCATAACCCAAATCAAAAGCATTGGTAGCCGCTGCATCAGCACCCACCAACAATTGACGATGCAATCCGCTTGGCGCATCAAAACGCAATCTGATTTTGGGTCTAAGGTCTTCATGAACTGATGTTGTAGCCGCATTGTTTTGCGTGCGCATGAATACTGATTGGGCTACTGATTCAACTTGAAAGACGCGTTGACTGTTCCTTATGACAATTGGCCCACCGGTAACGGCTGTTGTTAGATTTGGATTGTTGGTCACCAAAGATGGGTCTAGAATTGTTCCCACAAAGAAACCTTGACCTACCGGAATATATCTTTGGGGAATCATGGTTCCGATGGCACCATTGTGGTTGATCAAAAGATCATTTGAAATTGCCGGAACACCACCCATCAAGGTATAGGTAGCATACCCACCCACATAAGACGCTAAAATGTGTGTGTGTCCAGCAAAGTGATTCCAGAATGACAGTGCACCATTGATGATGTTGGTGGTATTTCTTCCGGCGCCGTCTTTGATGTTGTCTTTGATAAATTCGTCGGCATCTAATGCAGACGGGTACGGATTCCCAATTAAATAAAGTTGATTCGGGGCAATGTTTAAAAATACAGTACCGTTGTTGGGTTTTCCGGCAAATACATAGTTTTGTGTGTCTGATATAGTAGCTGTACCATCTGTTCCTTTCATAGTAAAACCTTCACCTACTTTGATATTTCCGGTGCTGCCCGTAAATTGCCAACCGGCATAAACGGTGCTTAAACTGGTGTATTTATATAGCCAATACTCGCTAATGTTGATGGGGTTTGAAAGCGCTCCATCGGCAAAATAGGCACCTGCACCAAAGTTAATCAAGCCCGGAGCAAATGGGTTAGTAGTTACATTGGTACCGTCTCTTAAAACATCCCCAATGGTATAATCTATTCCGTTTTCACTCACTGGCGAACACCAATAGTTATAATTAAAACTGCTTCGGGTTCCTTGTTGATCTCGGTAAATTTTGCCGTTACCACCGGTAGGGTTAGCCACCAATCCCAATTGAAGTATTTGCGCTTCTCCGGTGAGTCGAATATCACCACTTTGTAATGTCAATAAGTTTGAAACAGTTAATTCATAGCCATCAGCCAAACTGACTCCTTTGGCTCCGTTTGAAGTATTCAAGTTTACATTATAGAACGTTTCGTTGTTTTTGATTCCTGCATTAATGGTTTGAATTTGATTGGGTGTTGCACCAGTAAAGCTCACGGTTCCTTGTCCGGGTATAAAGGAACCACTGTTTTTCCAGTCTCTGCTTACATACAAATCTGAATTTGTGGCCATGCTCAACGAGGCTGTAGCCCCAATGATGAGATCTTGCGCATCGGCTATATTGTTGTATAAAATGGCAAAAGGAGATGTCGCCGGATCTATCAGAGGCATGCGTATTGCACCCGAAGGAATTTGTGCATCAATGGTGGGCGAAGGTAATCCGCCTGCCCAATTTCTGCAATCAAACCAATCATTGCTCACCAGTCCGGTCCATAGTCCTGGGATACCGTTGATGACCGTGACCGATGCCATACCACTTAAATCACTTGCCGTTGCGTTGCACGAAACATCACTCAAAGCAGTAAGGGTGTATAAGGCATCGGCAGTTATGTCATTGACACTAAAAACATAGGGGTTTGTATTGATGTTGTTTACCGTAGTTTGTGTACTGCCATTGCTGTAGGTAAGGCTCCAAGGTGCAGTACCTGTTAAGGTAACACTAAAGGTAGCGGTTCCGTGGTTACAAATATTTTGATCCGGACCCAATACCGCCGAAGGATGCGTACAGAGTGAAGCCGAACAACTGGCGGTTGATGCAGTAAAGCAAGTGCCAAGGCCACCGGTGGGCGTTACTGTAATGACCACCACATCATTTTCATTCAAACCCGTTACGGTATAAGAAAGTACATTTCCGATAGAGCCTATAGTTATGGGTGCATCGGCATTGATTTGATAACTAACTTCATAATCATTAGCACCGGCCAAAGCGCCCCAGTCAAAGGTTACTGAGTTTGCAGTATTGGTGCCGCAAATAATTGACGGACTCAAAGAACCACCGTTTACAACAACATCTACACTCACCACATTACTTGGACAGCCTGAAGCGTCATTCACTACTACATAATAGGTTCCAGCTGCTAAACCGGTAAAAATATTACTGCTCTGATAAGTTGTCCCACCGTCTATGCTGTAATCAAAAGGGAGTGTTCCGCCAATAACCGTAGCAGTTATGGTACCGTCGGTTGATCCGCAGCTGGTTGCAGTAACTGTAGCTGATACTGTTGCTGCTTCTAAATCAATGACAGTAACCGTGAGTGACCTTTTACACAGATATACATCTCTGACCCAAACCGTGTATGTGCCGGCACCAAATCCGGTGAGTACATTACTGGTCTGATAAGAAATATCATCGCGGCTATATTCATAATTTGGTGTGCCTCCAAGAGCGTTGAGTGTGATGGTTCCGTTGGTTAATCCACAGGAGGCATCATTTACCAGGGCAGTCAAGCTTTGCGGACCTACCGTATTATTGACCAAGACTACTTGGGTGGTCAAACAACCATTTCCGTCTTTTACGACCACCGTGTAACTACCCGGGAACAATGCACCTGAATTATTGTTGCCAGAAAAGGTAAGCCCCCCGTCAAAACTATATGTGTATGGGAGTAATCCTCCTGAGGCAGCCACGGTGATGCTTCCGTTTTGATTTCCGCAACTAGCCGCAACTACTGTAGTGGTAAAATTAGCTGCTGCCAAATTGCCTATGGTAATTCCGGTGGTTACCACACAGTTTCGGGCATCTTTCATATAGACGGTATAAAAACCGGCAGCTAAACCGGTAAATATATTACTGCTTTGGTAAACACTTCCGTCTAAGCTAAATTGATAAGGAGTAATCCCAAGAGTTCCCGTGGCAAATAGGGCTCCGTCACTATTGTTGCATGAGGCTGCAACCGTAAATGAGGTCACCATGGGTATGCTGCCTTCAAATATAAATTCTGTGGTTGTATTTACACAACCCGCTGCATCTTTGATATAAACTGTATATAGGTCTGCCGGTAAGTTGTTGAATAAATTGCTTGTCTGATAAACCGTTCCGTTGATACTGTATTGATACGGGGCTAAACCACCACTGCCGGTTACAGTTATGATTCCATTGTTTAGCCCGCAGGAAGTATCTGATGTCACAACACTCAGTGTGGGGCCACCACTGTTGCTAAGGGTCACCGTTGTGGTTTTGATGCAACCGGCACTATCCATCACACTTATGCTGTAGTTTCCGGCTGTTAGTCCAGAAAAATCACCACTAGTGTCATAAGGGTTTCCGTCAATACTGTATGAATAAGGTGCACCACTACCACCTGAACCTACAGCAGTAATGGTACCGTTGGCCAAATTACAAGATTCATTGGTTGTGGTAATTGATAACGCAGGGCTTCCGGTGGTTGCGGGTACCACAACCGTCAAGGGCGTAACACAATTAGGCCCGGGGGGGTCCGGATCAAAGCCAGAATCATCGGCCATGAGTATGGTATAAGTACCCGGAGCATAACCAGTTAGCGTTACCGTGGTATTAAATTGCGACCAAGTTACTCCATTATCTGTACTGTAATGATAGGGTGGGCTTCCGCTTCCGTTGGTTCCGGTTAAGGTGATTTGTCCGGTGCTGGATCCGCAGGGCGAACCAATAACAGCCACTGTTGCCGTAGCTCCGTTGGTGTCATTGACGGTAAACGGAACTATTTTGGTACAACCCGAAGCATCTTTGGCTATAATATAGTGTTGCCCTGGGCTGATGTTGGTATAATTGTTTCCGGTTAAAAACGGACCAAAATCTAAACTAAACGTGCACGAACTACAAGAAGAACCATTGACTCTGAAATTTTGAATTTTGCCCAAAGTACCATCGCAAACCAAAGCATCTTTGAGGGTAAAAGTAAAAGTACTGATGCCCGGGCCGCTTCCTGTGTTGGTGACAACCAGTCCTGATTGGGTAATGATACAGCCTGTAGCATCTTTTAAGTAAACGGTATAAGTTCCTGCGGCCACATTGATAAAGGTACCCGATGATTGGTAGGCGGTTCCGTTGATGCTATAGGTTAAAGGAGCCGAACCACCACTTCCGTTGGCCACAATTACCGCGTTGTTTGAGGCACAAGTTCCTTGGAGTACTACCGAAGCGCTCATACTTAATCCGGTCAAAGAAGCAATCACGGCTTGTTTGGTAATGACACAATTATTGGCATCTTTTACATTGATGGTATAAGTTCCCGGAGATAGCCCGCCAAAAATATTACTTGATTGATAGGCACCACTGTTGAGGTTGTATTGCAAGGGCGCAACTCCGCCACCGGCAGTAGCGGTAATGATACCCGTATTGCCGCAAGAGGAAGACACGGCACTTAAAGCAAGTGAAAGCCCCGAGGCATTGCCAACCGTTACAGTTGTAGTTTTGATACATCCGTTGGCGTCTTTTACGTAAACGGTATAAGTATTCGGTGCTAAATTGGTAAAGGTAGTAGTTGCTGCATAGGTTGTACCATCAATGCTGTATTGCAACGGAGCTGTACCACCGGTTCCGCTTGCAGTTATGGTTCCGTTGTTGACCGTACAAGCAGCTGGTGTACTTACAGCAGTTATGTTGGGTCCGGCTACCGGATTTACAACAACTAGAGCTGCGCCTATACAACCTTGAACATCTTTTACAAACACAAAATAATTACCCGCTGATATGCCTGTGAAGGTATTGCTTGCCTGATAGTTTGTTCCATTAATGCTATAGGTAAAAGGTCCGGAACCGCTTGGTGTAATGGTGATGCTTCCGTTGGCTGTTCCACAATTGGCCGGGGTAGATGTACCACTGGCACTCGGGCCTCCGGTGCTTGCAATGAGTACCGTGGTGGCATCCATACATCCGGTGGCATCTTTTACCGTCACTGTATAGCTACCCGCTGGCAATCCGGTAAATAAAGGATTCGACTGAAAAGTAGTACCGTCTATACTGTATTGTAACGGTGCCACTCCCCCCGAACCGCTGGCGGTAATGCTTCCGTTGATGTTTCCACAGGCTGCGGTTGTTGAAGTTACAGAGATCGTAGGCAACGGATTACTGGCAACCTCCACAGCCATTGAACTTGTACAGCCAATAGCATCACGAACATAAACGGTATAATTGCCCGGAGTTACATTGCTGAATATATTTCCGGGCTGAAAAGTATTTCCGTTGATACTGTACTCTAAAGGGGTGGTACCGCCGCTACCAAAGGCGGTAATGGTACCATTGTTTTGACCACAAGTGGCTGAGGCGGGTATAGCATTAAACACAATGGCTGCACTCGTAGTAATAGTTACCAAGGCACTATTGGTACAATTGACGGCATCTTTCACCGTTAAAACGTACGAACCTGCAACGAGTCCGGTGAAGAAATTTCCGGTTTGATACGGATAACTCACACTGCCAGAAATACTGTATTGATAAGGCGCTGTGCCTCCCGTTACATTGGCGGTTACTGTACCAGAATTGTTACCGCAAGTAGCGTTGGTTTGCGTAAAGCTAATGCTTGGGCCATTGCTGTTCAGAATATTCACGGTAGCACTGTTTGGGCATCCGCCGGCACCTTTAACCGCTAAGTTATGTATGCCCGCAGCCAGACCAGTAAAAATACCACTTGATAGAAAAGGGCCACCGTCTAAACTATATGTATAAGGTCCTGCTGAACCTGAACCGCTGGCATTGATGGCACCGGTGTTGGCACCACAGTTGGTATTGGTTTGTGTAAAAGTAATGGTTGGCCCTGGAAGGATAAAGTTGGTTGTAGCCTGCAAACCACTACAAGCCGAGTTGACGGTGGCTATAATTGTATAAGTTACATTCGGATTAAGTCCTGAAAAGACGACCGGATTACTACCCAAGGTGTTCATGGTTGCTACTTGGGTTGTGCCAGAAAATAATACATAGCTCACGGTAGCATCGGCTGTGGGTGCAGGGCTGATGGATACACTCGCGCTGGCTGTGGCACAATCCGGAACTGCATTTACAGTATAAATAGTGGCCGGACAATAAGAAGTTATATCAATTGAAGCCACAAAACCATTACCGCTGGCGTAGAGTAATTTTTTAGATTCATCCAAAGCCAAATCATATACACTTGTATTGTATCCGGCAATATTGATGTCCGGAGCCGCCGCATCGTTAAAAGTGGTGCCGTTGAATTGATAGACTTTAATGGTTGCATTGGTATTGCCAATGTATACGTTATTACAAGCATCGGCTACAATACCGCCTTGCATCAAAAGACTATTGGTAGCTATGGTCACCGATGTTCCGGCAATGGCACCGGTAGTTTTATTGAAAGCTTCTAGATGTTGTCCGTCCCAATAAAAAACATAAGAGGCATTTTGTGCCAAAATGTTAGATGAGTTGTCGTTGTATCCGGTAGCCAAATAAGGTCGGTTGGCCAATTCATTGATCACACTTGGGAATCCTGTAGCAGTGCTCCAAGCCGTTGAAGCAAAACTATACGGAGCATTGGTTTTGTACAATTTGTTACCGGTAGACGGATCTAGCGGAGAGGCATATATAGTATACAAACTATTGGTAACCGGGTCTACAATTAAATCAGTCATGTCTTGACCGGCTACGCTGCTACCGGTTAGATTCACGGCCGCACTGAGCGCAGTGGCAGGCGGCGAGCAATAAGCAAAATTGGTCGGCCCCGTAGTGCCACCTCCGGCACAAATAATTTGTGGGTTTCCGCTATTGCATACCCAATACATCTTCCAGGCTTCTTGAAAAGCAGGATTACCATCTGAAATATAATTGTCATACAAACCGTTGGTATTGAGCCTAATGACCCTAAATCCGTTGGTAGCGTAGCCTTGACCGATGTATAAATTTCCGGTGGCTTTATCTACCACCCAACCGCCATAATAAAAATCTGCTTGCCAAGAAGGAATGGTGAGTACACCATTAAAAGTCCATTCTAAAACACCGGCACTGTTGTATTTGGCATGTTTGTGACTGGCACCAGCGGCAAAGGTTGTAACCAAGCTTCCTCCTCCGGCTACATATACATTGCCATTGTAGTCAAAATCTACGTCAATGGCTTTGCCGGCATTGACACCGCTAAGATTGCTTGTGCTACTTACAAACGGATCAATGACCAGAGGTTGGTTATGGTCATAACCTTCGGGGAATGAAAAGGTAACCACCTTATCAGATAAATGATATAGGGCTTTAAAATCAGCTGCCGAATCGGGCAACAAACTTTCGCTGTAATAAGCTACTGGAATTGATGATTGTATGCCATCAATATCTGAACGAACTACCAATTGACCTTGGCTATTTATTTTGATTTTTTGGATGTCACCGCCGTATTTTAATTTGACCAAACTTAGGTCTGCTCCGGGTTGAACGAGTAAGCTGTATTCAAAACCCAAATCATTTTTGTTGGCAAAGCTATACACCAAATCAATGCCCGGGTACATATTTTTATAAATGATTTTTTTATATCCATAGGCTTTTTCCTGAAGCATTCCGTAGGTATGATAGTCAGTTGTTTTCTCTGCAGCTATGATTTCAACTTCCGGATTGGCACCTAACCATTCCAAGGTAATAACGCGGTCAGTAATTTTGAGTCTTCGTTCAATTTCTTCTTCACGAACCCCTTGTTTTTCAAGTTTTTCTTCTTCGGCATGTGAGATTCTCTTGTAGGACCGTTGCAAGTGAATCACGCCCTTGGGGGTAAAGAGAATGGGCATATCAAGCCCTTCGTAGCCAAATTTAATGTTGCCCATTGATTCATGACCTTTAAGGCTTGGGCCGTATTGCCCCATGTTTTTGATGAAAGAAGCACGGTTGGCCAGTACAGTTTGTGCCGTTATTTTTGGGGCAGAATTAGCTTGGTTTAAAGTACCACTGACCCAGCTTTTGCTGTTGTTTTGCAATACTTCAGTAGGTATAGCCGCAGGGACATTTTTTGAAGATTCTTGGGCATGACCCCGCAAGAACATCATCAGTAGAAGCCCCGGGATGCATCTGTTTAAATAAAAAAATAGCGTACATTTTTTATTCATAGAATTCAGTGCGTTTGTTTAACAAGATAAGGGCTTAAAAAATTCAAGTAGTTTGGGGACTAAAATTTGAATTTGTTGTATACTCTAGCTATGATAACAGACCATCTACCCTTTACCCTAACCATAAAAGGCAATTTGTTTCAAACAAATGTTAAATTATTGGTGCGTTGTCTGTTTTAGCATGTATTTACCATGCATATTTTAGATGGATACCACCAAAATAATAGGCTTTTGCAGCACCGGGGTTTACATCGGTAGCCACACCGGTCGGATAATTGCTGCCTGTATCTGAATCGTTGATGTTGTTTCCGAGGAATAAAAAAGTATAATTGATTTGGTGGGTCAAATTGTTTCCGGCCAGATAAATATCCAAGGTAATTTTCTGGTTGAAGAATTCTTTTTGATATCCGATTTTTGCATTGAGTTGTTCAAAACCTTTGACTGAATTTGTGTTGCCAAAATCAGTGTACACATTGCCCAAGTAATTAAACGTATTTTGAAGATACAAGCCGTTTTTGAATTTAAAGTCAAGCCCCAAAGTATATTTTGAACTCGGAACCCCCACCACTAATTTATTTTTATAGTCTACAAACGAACTTCCGAGTTTGGTCTGAAAACTTTCATACTTAAAATCATTCACTGTTAGGCTGGCAAAAGGCTGAATGCTTTTTAAAATAGAGTTTTGACGCAACTCGTGCACATAACCCAAGCTCAATTCTATACCCCGGTTTTGCTGCTGGCCGGTATTGGCCCAATACGTATAGGCCGCCCCGCCTTGTGGATTGATCGCCGATAGTTGGGTGAGCTTGTTTTTAATTTGCATGTCGAATACCGCAATTTGATAGTCAAATTTGGTGTCAAACAATAAACCGTGTATGCTTAGATCAAGCATTCTGGCTTTTTCTGGCGCCAAGTTGTTGTTGGTTTGGTTGGTGGCGGTAATGAATGAAGTAGCCGCCGTGGGTGCATTATAACCATAGCTGTAACTCAAATTGATGATTTGGTTTTTAATTGTTTTTTGTAGGGCCAGGTGCGGGTTGTAAACCGTACTGAACGATTTGTTAAATGAGAGGTCTTTGTTGTAATCGGCAATCAGCCCCGGTACGGCCAATAAATCTTGGCGGTTGAACTTTATTTTGTTGGCGCTGAGCCCCAAAACAAGTGATAGATTGTAGGGCGTATAATCAAGTCGATCTTCTGCAAAAAAGCTAAACTGATTGTTGGTGTAATTAAAATACGAAGCTTTGGCGATGTTGCTTACCAACAGCGGATTGTTGTCATCGGTTCCGAGAAATCGGTAGTTAGAGATCAATGAAGTTGATTGTTGCAACTCGGTACCCCAACTGAGTTCATTTTTCCAGATATCGTTTATGTCTTTTTTCCAACTAAAAACTGAGCGCAAACCATAATTCGGGTTTTTACTCACTTCATAAGCACCGGCCGCAATTCTGGTAAAATCAGCGTTGTAATAAAATAGGGTAGTGCTGTTTTTTAAATGATTCGTGAACTGGTTTTCATAGGTAACTCCGATACGGGTTGATTGAATGCTATTGCCCGCGTTTTTTTTGATATAGGCACTGTTGCCGTGGTCAATGCCGGCATAATAATCAGCATACGAAATTTGGCCGGCCACTTGTTCGTATGAATTATTATAGCCCAAAAATAAACTCCATTTTTCTCGGTCAGAAACAACAAATTCACCCACATACGAAGCAAAGTTCTTTAAGCTACTGCCATGCGGCCGATAGCCATCAGATTCTAAATGTCCGTAATTTAAGAACATAGAAGCCTTGTCTTTTTTGTAGTTGATTTTTGAGTTGGACTGAAACAAATGAAAACTGCCCAAAGTAGTTTTTTGTTCTACTGATAAACCCTCTTGCGCCGGTGGTTTGACATAAAAACGCACCGTTCCGCCCACACCGGCACCGTATTGGCTTGAGGCAGGCCCTTTGATGACTTCAATATTATCTATGATGGAAAAATCTACATCGTCTAAAATCGTGGTTCCATCGGCAGTAGTCAGCGGCATATTGTTGTAGTATGCCTTGATGCCCCAATTGTTGAATTTTTGATCGTTGCCATAACCGCGAATCACGATGCGTTGTCCTCCCAGTTGGGTGCGTTTATCTACCTGAACCCCGGCCATGGTGTTTAAACTTTGCTCGATAAAAGCAGGGTTGTTTCGGTTGAGGTCTTCGGTATCAAGTACTTCAGTGCTTTGCGCATGCCTTTTAAATTCGTGTTGTTCTTTGATGTTCTTTTTTCTTCCTTTAATGCTTACCGGTTTGAGGTTTACGGGCTTATCTTGGGCATGTATATTTAAAAAACAGATCAGGGTCAACAACAGCGTTAAAAGATGCTTCATACAAGTAAAGAGTTTTTGTTATAAGAATAGGGTAACAACATTTTAAAGGCGAAATACCCTAGGTGTGGCTTTAGGCGTGGCTGAGGGTCTGAGGGGATGAGATTCTGAGAGTCTGATCCGCTCAGCCACACAAAAAAAACCTTATCTTAGCCCCAAAAAAAACGCACTAACTCAGGCACTCAGCCGCTTAGCAACTCAATCATGAAAACCATTGCTGTTATTCCCGCCCGATATGCATCTACCCGGTTTCCGGGCAAACTCATGCAAGATTTAGGAGGCAAAACCGTCATTAGCCGTACCTACGAAGCGGCCGTCAATACCCAACTGTTTGACGATGTTTTTGTGGTGACTGATTCTGATTTGATTTTTCATGAGATTGTTGCCCAAGGCGGAAAAGCCATCATGAGCATCAAAACCCACGAGTCGGGCAGTGACCGCATTGCTGAGGCGGTGGCCAATTTAGAGGTAGATGTGGTGATCAATGTGCAAGGCGACGAGCCGTTTATTGACCGCGTATCATTGGCACAACTCATTGATGTTTTTAAAACAGATGCGACACATGAAATTGATTTGGCTTCGCTCATGCGTGAGATTCATTTGCCTGATGAAATTCAAAACCCCAACAATGTTAAGGTGGTGGTAGATAGAAACCAGCGCGCTCTGTATTTTTCGCGTTCGGCCATTCCGTATTTGCGCGATGCCGATGCCTCGGTGCCATATTACCAACACATCGGAATTTATGCCTTTCGCAAACAAGCACTGCTGGATTTTGCCCAATGGCCCATGCAAACTTTAGAATCGGCCGAAAAACTTGAACAACTCAGGTATTTAGAATTTGGCAAACGCATTCAAATGGTGGTGACTGCACATGTAGGCGTGGGTATTGATTCGCCCGAAGATTTAGAACGCGCGCGGCAAATGCTCAAATAACCTTAGACGTATTTATGAATCAAAATAAGTTCGTTGTGTGACTCTATACGGGGCATGCGCGTTACTCTATAAGGTTTGTCATTGAACTGTGCGTGGTATTGGTCATTGCGCGCGTTGTCTTGTTTGTTTAAAATCATGGTATTAAACAAAATATAGCCGTTGGGTTTAAGCAGTGAACCAATGCGGTTCATAAAGAATTTTTCAAATAAAAAGTTGGGCATGCTGGTGTCTTGAAAAACATCAATTACAATTAAATCATATTGAAAAGGCGTTCTGAGTACATAATCAAACGCATCGGCCACAATAATTTTTAGGTTCGGAATTTGGTTGAGTCCAAAATATTCTTGGGCCATTTCTATGATTTCCGGATCAATTTCAACACCGGTAATTTTGCCTTTGAATTTGATTTCTTCGGTAATGGTTTTAATCACACTGCCACCGGCTACGCCCAAAATTAAAATGTCTTGCATTTGCGCAATGCGTTCAAAACCAATTTTTTTGAGCCCTTTTCTAAGCACGCGTTGCAAACTTCCGTAAGAGTAATTGGTGTTTTTTGAATCAAGCACCAGTTGTCCGTTGGCCCAGGTAACTTCAAGGTTTTTGCTCACTGCAGATTTTTTCTCATAAATCTTGATGGGAACTATATAGCTGAGCAGTCTTTTGAGCATGTGAAAAATTTTATCAAAAATAACAGATTAATGCTAATTTTACAGAAATAGTTGTTCATGAAAAAAGCCTTGTACCGTTTTATTTTCTGCCGACTCATGGGTTGGAAAATCATCGGTGGGGTTGATGAAAATATGCCGCAATGCGTGTTTATGATTTTGCATCACACCAGCTGGCATGACTTTTATTTGGGGCTTTTTACCCGCGGAATTTCGGGTCTTGACATGCATTTTGTAGGCAAGAAAGAGTTGTTTCGGTTTCCGTTGGGCCTTTATTTCCGGTGGATGGGCGGCGCTGCTCTTGATCGTTCTGGCGGTTTAAACAAAGTAGACGCCATTGCCGAAATCTTTAAGCGCAAACCCGTTTTTAGGTTAGGCATTGCTCCCGAAGGCACCCGAAAGAAAGTCACAGAACTCAAATCAGGTTTTTATTACATAGCGCTCAAAGCCGGTGTGCCGATTGTTCCGGTGGCTTTTGATTACAGTTGTAAACAAGTGCGTTTTGGGCAGCCTTTGATGCCGTCGGGAAATTATGAGCGCGATTTAAAAATATTGTTGCCCCATTTTAAAAATGCCCGCGGTAAGCATCCGCAATTTGATTTTGATATTCCAACCGACGATGTACTTTAATATATGAATACAACTTTCTACGCCGATCAGTATCGCGAAAAAACCATTTCAGGCCGATACCTCAGTTTACAACATATTGAACCGCTTTTGCACCAACTGCCCGAGGGCTCGGTAACCACTGTAGGCACTTCGGTTCAAGGCCAACCTTTGTATGCGGTTGCCATAGGCACCGGTGCCACGCGTATTTTGATGTGGTCACAAATGCACGGCAATGAAAGTACCACCACCAAAGCCTTGTTTGATTTTTTAAACTTCTTAACCGGCCATGAGCCCCGGGCCAAAGCTTGGCTAGAGCATTTTACTTTGATGTGTTTGCCGATGCTCAACCCCGATGGTTCGCAAGCCTACACGCGTGAAAACGCTGTGGGTGTTGATTTGAACCGCGATGCTCAGAATTTATCACAGCCCGAAAGCAGAGCGCTTAGAACTTGTTTTGAAAAATTTGAACCGCATTATTGTTTTAACCTGCACGATCAGCGCACCATTTATGCGGTAGGCGAGACCGCTGCTCCGGCCACGGTTTCATTTTTAGCTCCAGCCTTCAACGCTGAGCGCAGCATGAATCAAACCCGAATCAAAGCCATTGATGTGATCGTAGCAATGAATCAAGAATTGCAAAAACACATTCCGGGGCAGGTGAGCCGATTTGACGACGCTTTTAATTTGAATTGTGTGGGCGATACTTTTCAATCTGCCGGGGTACCGACCATTTTGTTTGAAGCCGGACATCACCCCAACGATTATGAGCGCGAGCTCACCCGAAAGTGGATTTTTACAGCTCTTTTTACGGCTATCGAACATCTTTACGAAAACGTTGTAGTTAGCAACAAAATTGATGATTACTTAAATATTCCTCAAAATAAGGTGGCTTTTTTTGATATTGTTTATAAAAATGTCAAAATAAATTATGATGGTATTGAAAAAAATACGAATTTCGCGATACAATTTGTTGAAGAATTGTTTGAAAATCAAATTCGCCTGAATGCTGTTTTTGCGCAAATAGGCAATTTAGAAGGGTTCCGCGGTCATCAAGAGTTTGACGTCCAAGGGGCATTATATTCTGACAATCAAATCAACATTCCGAAATTAGAATCAAAAGCTGATTTTTATTTAGGAAAAAACATTGAAATTGTTAACGGTGTTCCGAAAAAATTATAAATTTGAAGCATCTGTTATAAAAATAACAATTTCAGATTTGTATCGCTTAAGACATTATAACAAACAAAAGTATTTTTATGAGCAAGTTTCGATTAGACGAAGTTGACCACCAAATCTTAGACATGTTGATTGACAATACCCGAATTCCTTTTACGGATATTGCCAAAAAATTGTTGATTTCAGCCGGAACCGTGCATGTGCGCGTGAAGAAAATGGAAGATGCCGGTATTATTCAAGGTTCTTCTTTGGTATTGGATTACGACAAATTAGGCTATTCGTTTATTGCTTATATCGGCGTTTTCTTGAACAACACCTCGCAAACCAAATTTGTTTTAGAGCGTATCAATGAGATTCCGTACATCACAGTTGCTTCAGTAACCACCGGAAAGTTTAATATTTTCTGTAAAATCCGCGCTCGTGATACCAAACACGCCAAAGAAGTTATCTATATGATTGACGATATTGAAGGTGTTTACAGAACTGAAACGATGATTTCATTAGAAGAGAGTATCAACGATAAAAAACGTTTGATGCATACGATTTTCAAGAATATGTAATCACTTGATTGTATAAAATTTCTATAACCTCAAGTGAAAGCTTGGGGTTTTTTATTTGTTGAATATTACTTTGCAGGCTATGTATTCGCTCACCAAAACCGAACGATTTGACCAACATGTACGCTCAAAATACTATGTGTACAACAGTGTTTTTTTAACGCTCCCTTTTGATTCTGTTGACAATACAGGTGTTTTGCTGCCCTTGTTTACTGAGGTGTGTGAGCGCGGATTTCAAAAACAAGAAACCCCGTTAGAAATTGTTGCCTTTTTTGCCCAGAAATACTTAGACGCTCCTACAGAAGAAGAACAAATTGGCTTGCTGTTTCGGTTTATACAGTTTGTAGAGCGTCAGATTGTGCTTTTTGATGCCATTGAAGATGCTGCTTTTGCAACCGTTAATAATCTTGAAGGCAAAGGTTCATTGCGCGACACCAAAGACCATGCAGAGGCGCGTGGTTTGCTGTCAGCCTACAGAAACTTTCTCGATCATTTTCAGGTGCGTCCGGTATTGACCGCACATCCAACGCAGTTTTATCCGGGCAGTGTTTTGGGTATTATTACTGATTTAACCCAGGCCATTGCGCAAGATGATTTGGTAGCAATCAAACAGCTTTTGGCGCAATTGGGCAAAACGCCATTCATTAAAAAACAAAAACCCACACCCTATGATGAAGCGGTGAGTCTCACGTGGTATCTGGAAAATGTATTTTACCCCACCGCCGGCGAGATGATGACCTATCTGCAAAAGAATGTCTACCAAGGGGCTGATATGAACCATCCGATCATTCAACTCGGATTTTGGCCCGGAGGTGACCGCGACGGGAATCCGTTTGTTACGGCCGATATTACACTTCAAGTGGCCGGAAGGCTGCGTTCATCTATTTTAAAATGCTATTATAAAGACATCCGAAAACTCAAACGCAAGCTAACGTTTAATCATGTTGATGGGCTTTTGACCGATTTAGAGACCAAAATTTATCGTTCGGTTTTTTATTCTCAAGGCGAATTATACTTGTCTTGCAATGAATTTAAAAATCAGTTGTTGCAAATCAGACAAATTGTAACAGAACAACATCAGTCGTTGTATTTAGATCAAATCAATGAGCTCATCAACAAAGTTACCTTGTTTGGTTTTTATTTTGCCTCGTTAGATATTCGTCAGAACAGCAAAATTCACGATGCTGTATTTGATCTTTTGGGCATACTTCCGGCTGATTTTGAGCACAGAGCAATCCAAGACCAACTTAATTTTTTGGCGCAGCTTAAAGCACATCTCAAGCCAGAAGATTTTTCAGATGCGCCAGTTTCGGCTGCACTTGACTCGGTTTGGGCAATGCAAAAAATTCAAGAGCAAAATGGGGTATGGGGCGCACATCGGTACATCATCAGCAATTGCGAAAGCGCAGTTCATGTATTGCAAGTTTATGCACTTCTGCGTCTATGTGGTTGGGAGCAACCCACGGTAGATGTGGTTCCGCTTTTTGAAATTATTGACGATTTAAAAAAGGCACACCACATCATGGAGCAAATTTACCAATGTGCCGCCTACCGAACACATCTTGCTCACCGCGGAAACAAGCAAACCGTGATGTTGGGTTTTTCAGACGGAACCAAAGACGGTGGCTATTTGATGGCCAATTGGAGTATTTTTAAAGCCAAAGAAAGCATCACAGAAGTATCAAGACGTTATGGTATTGAAGTGATTTTCTTTGACGGTCGCGGAGGACCACCGGCGCGGGGTGGCGGAAAAACGCATCAGTTTTATGCCTCTATGGGTGCTGCGGTTGAAAGCCAACAAATTCAAGTAACGGTTCAAGGACAGACCATTAGTTCTAATTTTGGAACGCTTGATTCTTGCCGATACAATCTAGAGAATTTACTCAGTGCCGGAGCGGTCAATCAAGTATTTTCTGAACCCAAAGCGGCGCTGAGTTCTGATCAAAAAAATACTTTAGACGATTTGGCACAAATAGGATATGAAGCGTATACAAACTTCAAACAGCATCCGATGTTTATTCCGTATCTTGAAAAAATGAGTACGCTGAATTACTACGCCAAAACCAACATCGGCAGCCGACCTTCCAAACGCAA
Organism: Flavobacterium sp.; assembly: GCA_027484725.1. GTDB lineage: Bacteria > Bacteroidota > Bacteroidia > Flavobacteriales > Flavobacteriaceae > Flavobacterium. The sequence goes on from JAIXSK010000005.1 coordinate 35,778, forward strand.
AAGCAGTGAGCAATTGGAGTTTTCAGAATTGCGCGCCATTCCGTTTGTGGGTTCTTGGAGCCAACTCAAACAAAATGTTCCGGGCTTTTTTGGAGTGGGTTCGGCCTTGCAGCATTTTGAAGATTCGGGCAGATGGCCTGAAGTTCAGTCGTTGTATGACAGTTCGTTGTTTTTTAGAACCTTGCTAGAGAACAGTATGATGTCTTTGGCCAAATCATTTTTTGCCTTGACTTCCTACATGAAAGACGATCCGGAATTTGGCGCGTTTTGGCAAATCATACACAACGAATATCTTTTGAGTAAGCGTTTGCTTTTAAAAATAGCCGGCCACCAAGAGCTGATGCAAAACTATCCCGACGGCCAAGCATCTATTGCCATGCGCGAGCACATTGTCAAGCCTTTGCTGGTGATTCAGCAGTATGCCTTGATGCGTATTGCTCAATTGCAGAAAGAGTCCTCATCAAATACGGTACTCATTGAAAAATATCAAAAATTAGTCACCCGTTCGCTGTTTGGCAATACCAATGCGAGCAGAAATTCAGCTTGATATGAACATCAAACAAATTAAGACAAATGAATACGCGGCTTATTACGCCAACTACATTCATGCGGTATCTGACGAATACTCGTTGGTAGAAGAACTCGAAATCTCAGTGCATCGACTCATTAAGTTTGTGCAAAACATTCCGATGGATAAATTTGATTATCGCTATGCCCCGGACAAATGGACCATCAAAGATATTTTGTTGCATTTAATTGACGCCGAACGCATTTTTGCCTACAGAGCCTTGCGTTTTGCGCGTCGAGATGCCACGCCACTTCCTAGTTTTGATGAAGATGCTTATGTGGTTCATGCCCGAGCCAACAGCAGAAACATTCAAGATTTGTTGTCAGAATTGGCCACGGTTCGACAGGCTACTTTGGCCATGTTTAAAACATTTTCTGATGAAGATTTATGCCAGATAGGAATTGCCTCGGGCCAACCAATGTCTGTGCGCGCTTTGGGCTTTGTGATTATTGGGCATCAGAACCACCACCAACGCGTATTTCAGGAGCGATATCTGAACCAATAAGCGCTTTTTTCCAAGCGGCTAATTTGTGTTCAAACTTGAGTGTGTGTGCCGGACTGGTAGACGGTAGGATATGTTTTTCGACGGTGATGAGATGTCCAAATTTCTTGTGAAATAACCGATGGCTTTCTTGCCCATTGAAGACGATTTTTTGAAGGTTCGGATGTTGCTTGAACAAACCGGGCAAATCATTTTCTTCAGGATTTTTGATGTTGCTATCTAGGCTTCCTATTCGCTCGCAATGCTTGAGTACATCCCAAAGGGCCAAACCATTTTTTTGTAAAAGCGCTTTTTTGGCGGTATAATTTTCAGGAATGTTTCCTTCATTATAAAGTGTACCGATGATTTTCCAGAATTGATTTTGCGCATGTGCGTAGTATTGGTTTTGGGTCAGTGATGCCGTTCCGGGCATGGTGCCCAAAATAAGAGTGTGCGCATTTGCATCAATGAGGGCCGGAAAACTCTGTAGTTTCATAACAAACAAAAAGGAACCCCGAAAGGTTCCTGTTTTTTATTCTTCGTCTTCTTCGTCATCATCGTCAAAGTTGTCGCTGGTTTCAAAGTCGTCGTCTTCGTCTTCTTCGTCGTCGTCAGAACCGCCCGGATCTTTGGTGACATCTACTTCTTCTTCGTCTTCATCTTCTGAAGCAGTGGCATCGTCTTCCATTTCGATGTCTTTGATAACATCAATTGGTTCTACAATATCGTCCAGATCGTCTTCTTCTTCAAATTTTTCCAAACGGCTGGCCAATTTGGTACTTACTTTTACTAAATAAATAGTGTCTTCAGTGCGAACTTCAACAGCTTCAACCAATTCGTTTTGGGCATTTCTAAAACGGATGATGTGTGAATCGTCATATCCGTCTGGGAATTTCTCCATCAAGAGGTTGAGGATTTCATTGGTGAGTTTTGAATAGTCTACAATGATTCGTTTCATAGGTTAAGTATAATTATTGGTCTAGTAGATATGCAAATATAAGAGGCGCCACAATAGTAGCATCAGATTCAACAATAAATTTTGGGGTATGGATATCAAGTTTTCCCCAAGTAATTTTTTCATTCGGAACGGCCCCAGAATAAGAACCGTAACTGGTGGTTGAGTCAGAGATTTGGCAGAAATAACTCCAGAACGGAACATCGTGCATTTCCATGTCTTGATACAACATAGGCACCACACAAATTGGGAAGTCTCCGGCAATTCCTCCGCCAATTTGGAAGAATCCAACGCCTTTGCCCGCGCAGTTTTTGGTGTACCAATCAGCCAACCACATCATGTATTCAATACCGCTTTTCATGGTAGTAGGTTTGAATTCACCTTTGATGCAATACGATGCAAAGATGTTGCCCATGGTGCTGTCTTCCCAGCCCGGAACTACAATCGGCAAGTTTTTCTCAGCCGCTGCTACCATCCAAGAATCTTTCGGATCAATTTCGTAGTATTGTTTTAGTACCCCTGAGTTGATCATTTGGTACATAAATTCGTGCGGAAAATAGCGTTCGCCTTTGGTGTCAGCATTGTTCCAAATATCATATAAATGTGATTGCAATCTGCGGAAAGCTTCTTCTTCAGGAATACAGGTGTCGGTGACACGGTTGTAGTGGTTCTCAAGCAAATCCCACTCTTCTTGTGGGCTTAAGTCGCGGTAATTCGGTACGCGTTTGTAAGAGTTGTGCGCCACCAAATTCATGATGTCTTCTTCAAGGTTGGCGCCGGTACACGAAATGATGTGCACTTTGTCTTGGCGAATCATTTCAGCCAGTGATTTCCCCAACTCGGCGGTACTCATAGCACCGGCCAGGGTAATCATCATCTTCCCGTTTTCTAAAAGGTGGGCTTCGTATCCTTTGGCAGCATCAACCAAAGCGGCTGCGTTGAAGTGAAGGTAATGTTTTTCAATAAACTGACTAATTGGTCCTTTGCTCATTATGTGCTTGTCTTAATTGTTATGGTTGACCGTCCAAAGAAAATATTTTTTTTGAAATCGGCAAAACTTCTTAAAATTATTTCTTGTACCCTAAAATAGATAGTACTTCATCAGAGGTTTGTTGTTCTGAAAATACTTCGGTGGCAATGATGCCGTTTTCGTCGCGATCAATCAAAATGTGTTTGGGTTGCGGAATCAAACAGTGGTGCAATCCGCCAAACCCGCCTATGGTTTCTTGGTAGGCGCCCGTGTTGAAAAACCCAATATAGAGCGGTTTTTCTTTGTTGTATTTGGGCAAATACACCGCGTTCATGTGTTGCTCAGAGTTGTAATAATCATCGCTGTCGCAAGTCATTCCACCCAGTAAAACGCGCTCATAAGTATCGTTCCAGCGGTTGACGGCCAGCATGACAAAACGTTTGTTGATGGCCCAAGTATCAGGTAGGGTAGTGATGAAAGAACTGTCTATCATGTTCCAGTTTTCACGATCATTTTGCTTTTTCTGATATAAAACTTGGTAAATCGCACCGCCGCTTTCACCCACGGTAAACGAACCGAATTCAGTAAAAATATGCGGCACTTCAATCTCAGCATCATCACAAGCAATCTTGATTTGATTCAGGATTTCATCTACCATATATTGATAATCGTATTCAAACGCCAATGAATTTTTGATGGGGAATCCGCCGCCAATGTTCAAACTGTCAAGGGTAGGACATTCTTTTTTGAGGGCGATGTACACCTTCATACACTTGAGCAATTCGTTCCAATAATAGGCCGTATCGCGGATGCCGGTATTGATAAAAAAGTGCAGCATTTTGAGCTCGACCTTTTTATTCTCTTGTATTTGTTTGCGGTAAAACGGAACAATGTCTTTGTATCCGATGCCCAGTCGCGAAGTGTAAAACTCAAATTTAGGTTCTTCTTCGGCCGCAATTCGGATACCGATTTTGAATTTGCCTTTGATTTTTTCTTGCAGCAAATCAAGTTCTTCGTAGTTGTCTATGACCGGAATGGTTTTGTTGTGTCCGTTGTTAATCAGGCGCGCAATATTCTCAATATATCCGTCGCGCTTAAAGCCATTGCAAACTACATAAGTATTTTTGTTGATTTTTCCGTTTTCGAGCAATTTCTCGACAATGTTGATGTCAAAAGCCGATGAAGTCTCAATGTGGATGTTGTTTTTGAACGCCTCGTTCATGATGAACTCAAAATGCGAGCTCTTGGTACAATAGCAATAATAGTATTTGCCCTCATACCCAATTTTTTCCATGCCTTTTCTAAACCAACCTTTGGCTTTATTGATGTTGGTTGAAATTTGAGGAAGATAAGTAAACTTGAGCGGTGTTCCGTATTTCTCAACCAGATGCATCAAATCAATGTTGTGAAACAAAAGGTTGTCTTTGTTGAGTGAAAATTCTTCTTGCGGAAAATAGAACGTTTGGTTGATTAGGTCGTAATATTTAGTATTCATTAGCGCGGGATAATTTTAGATTAAAAATAGAAAACTAAGTTTTATCTAAAATTCATACTCTAATGTTGGCGTAAATAATCTGAAGTTCTTCGCCGTATTGGCCCCAAATTCCCCAACTGAGTAGGGTGAGCATCAAAATGGTTTTATCGGTATTTTTCATAAACCGAAAAAACGGGCTGACACCACTAGTGGCTGATGCTGCAGAATGAGGAGTTCTTTTTTTCATTACAGCGCAAATGTAAAAAAATTAAAATTTGCTGTGCAATGTTTTAGATGAAAAAAATATTAAGTTCTATAAAAGGAAAAAGCAGCTTTAATTTCTTCTATGTCAGCGGTTTGATTGATGATGGCTTGACCAATACCTTGAATAAGCGCAAACTGAACTTGTCCGTATTCATTTTTTTTGTCGTGTATGAGCAAATCCATGATGGGTAAAACATCATCTGCCTCTATAGGCAAAGGCTCAAACACATCCAACAGCACCGCTTTTATTTCATTTAATTCAGTTTGTGAGAGCAGATTTTTGCGCCAAGCCATAAACGCTTCGATGATCATTCCGGCAGCAATGGCCTCGCCGTGCAACAAAGTTGATTTTTGAGGATGTTCCAGAAAATAACTTTCAATGGCGTGTCCGATAGTATGCCCAAAGTTCAAGGCTTTTCGGATGCCGTTTTCAGTTGGGTCTTGCAAAACAATTTTGTTCTTGATTTCAATTGAGCGATAAATTAAACGGGTAAGCTCGTCAAAATCTAAAGCGCTCAAATCAAGAAATTCTTGCCAATAAGCGCGGTCATAAATGAGTCCGTGTTTGAGCATTTCGGCCAAACCTGAACGCATTTCGTTTTGGGGCAAGGTTTCTAAAAATGCAGGTTCAATAAGCACCATTTTTGGGGCATTGATCAAGCCAATTTGATTTTTTAAATGCCCTAAATCAACCCCGTTTTTACCGCCAATCGAGGCATCAACCATGGCCAATAGAGTGGTTGGAACGTTGATGAAATCTATGCCTCTTTTGTAGGCCGATGCTACAAATCCGCCCAAATCAGTTACTACGCCGCCGCCTAAATTGATCAGGACGCTTTTTCGGTCGGCACCCAACTCTGAAAGTGCATTCCATACCTCAAGACAAGTGTGCAGATTTTTGTGTGTTTCTCCTGATTCAAATTCAATGATTTCAATGGGAATTTCGGTAGCCACTTGTGCTAAGAAACCCGGCAGGCAATGCTCGTGTGAACCTTCGTCAACCAAAATGAATATCCCTGAATATTGGGCTTGTTTCAAGTGCTTGTCTAGCGCTTCATATCCGGATTCGTGAAAATATACTTGGTAACCGTTGGCTTGGATTGGGGTCATAAGAATTGTAAAAAAATGCGCTGCAAATTAAGGTATTTTTGATGAATTATTATGTGATACTCTATATATTTGCCAAAGTATTAAAATCCACTATGGAACCTATTTTCAACAACACCCAAATTGCTTTTTCGCTCAAAAGCGACACTGAACTTGAGCGCGCTTATTTTTTGTTTAAACTCATCGATAGCCAGCCATTGGTGCGCATCGGAACTGCCGTCACCAATTTTGCCATCAAAGCACATTTACCTGTAGAAGGTTTGATTCGCGCTACTGTTTTTGATCATTTTTGCGGTGGTATCAATGAAGATGATTGCTTGCCTGTGGTAGATAAAATGTTTACCAAAGGCGTTTCGTCGGTGTTGGACTATTCCGTTGAAGGCAAAGAAGAAGAAGCCCAATTTGATGCCGCCTTGGCGATGACTTTAAAAACTGTGGTTTTTGCAGCCGAGCGCGATGCCATTCCGTTTGCGGTTTTTAAACCCACCGGATTTGGTCGTATTGATTTGTATGAAAAAGTAGGGGCAAAACAAACTTTGACCGATGCCGAACAAGCTGAATGGAATCGAGTGGTGGATCGTTTTCACACCGTTTGCAAAGAAGCACACCAACGCAACGTTGCGCTGTTGATTGATGCAGAAGAAACCTGGATGCAAGATGCGGCGGATGATTTGGTGGCCCAAATGATGCGCACCTACAACCAAGAAAAAGCGATTGTATTCAACACCTTGCAAATGTATCGTTGGGACCGAATGGATTACCTCAAAAAACTCCACGAACAAGCCAAAGCTGAAGGTTTTTACATCGGGATGAAACTTGTACGCGGTGCTTATATGGAAAAAGAAAACGCCCGAGCAGAAGAGCGCAATTATATTTCTCCGATTTGTATTTCAAAACAAGCCACCGATGACAACTACAATGCCTCGGTTGATTATATGATTGAACATTTAGACCGCATGGCCATTTTTGCCGGAACGCACAACGAAGAAAGCTCTTACAGACTCATGCAACTCATGCAAGAAAAAGGAATTGCTAAGAATGATCCGCGCATTTGGTTTGGACAATTGTACGGTATGAGTGATAACATTAGCTATAACTTGGCAGCAAACGGATACAATGTAGCCAAATATTTGCCTTTTGGTCCAGTGCGCGATGTAATGCCTTATTTGATTCGTCGGGCTGAAGAGAACACCTCTGTAGCGGGTCAGACCAGTAGAGAACTCACCTTGTTAAAAACTGAGCGCTATCGTCGAAAAAACAAAAATGAAACAACAAATTAACATTTAATATAAAAACTCTATCAATCAAGGTAGGGTTTTTTTTTGTTTGCTTGTTTTGGTCTCTGAGCAAAGCAGTCCCAAGTTTGCCTATTTCTAAATTTTTAAATAGCTATGAAAAAAATTGGATTATCCATTTTTTTGGGATTTTTGTTTTTGTGTCATTCGTCTTTTGGCACATTTTCGTCTACATCACACGCGGTCACTTCTTATACAAAAGAACAAATTGAAAACTTCATCAGAGAAGTTTACGCGGGCTCTGCTGAATCGCTTTTTTTTAAACCCAACACCACGCGTCTTCAATTAACCACTGATTTTTTGCAACGCGTTCACATCGTAAAAGACGCTCGATATCAGGCAACAAAACACATCCTGTTGTCTAGTTTTGCTCTTGTAACTGATTATAATCCGAGTCTTAAAAGAGATGTTGTCATTGATCCGAGCACGTTTAATCCGCTTAAGTATGACTTTGATTGGTTCTCTAAATCGCGCAAAGTTATTTGTGTAGACAACTCAGATTATGTCATCATTATTGAAGCGCGAAATTACTAATCAGCAGTTGTAAAGATATGAACGTAAGATTACTATTGTTGCTGCTTTTGATGTATGGTTCGGTTCAAAGCCAAACATACTTAATGCAAAACGGAACATTTTCAACTTGTTCCGGTACTTTTTACGATTCAGGAGGCGCAGCCGGAAATTACAGTGCCAATGAAGATTATGAAATTACTTTTTGCCCGGCAACGCCCGGAAGTTATATTTCGTTGCAATTTTCAGTTTTTAATTTAGAGTTGAACAACAATGTTCGCGATTACATGACCATATACAATGGTACCGGAACTTCCGGAACCATCATTGCCAATTACTATAATTCATCTCCGTTGAATTGCTCAGGCGGCAGCATTATTTCAAGTGATCCTTCAGGTTGTATCACTGTTGTTTTTTCATCCAACAACAACAACCAGCGTGCCGGTTGGGAAGCAACCATATCATGCAGTAGTGTACCCGGTAATTTGGGCGCACCTTCTAATTCTGTTTGCTCCGGAGCCAATCCGTTTTGTGCCGATTCCGGCTTGCAGTATCCCAATTTAAGTGATTGTGATGCCGTACCCGATGCTCCGCAAGAAGTAACTGATAACACTTGCTTGCAAACAGCACCCAATCCGGCTTGGTACTATTTATCTATTGGGATTGCCGGAGTCATTAATTTACAAATCAAACAATCTACCGGACCCAATAATACCGGGAATGCTTTAGATGTAGATTTTGCCATTTGGGGCCCTTTCCCAGATCCGGCCTCTGCTTGTAATGATTTTACGCTGGGCGATTGTAATGGTGACCACAACTGTTCCGGAAATGTGGTGGACTGTAGTTATGATCCTGCCGGAACTGAAAACGCCACCATTCCTAATGCACAAGTAGGAGAGGTATATATGGTTTTGATTACGAATTATAATGGGGCTCCGGGTTTTATCACCATGGAGCAAACCAATGCGGGCCTAGCTGGTGCCGGAAGTACCGATTGCTCTATTGTATGTCCCACCTTTACGGGTGTTAACCCTACCTGTGGCGGAAGTAATGGCTCTATACGCGTAGCTGGTTTGGGTGCCAATGCCACGCACCAAATTACTTATTTAGACGATGGAGTTCCGGTGACCATTTCATTAACGGCAAACGCCAGTGGGCAAGCTACCATTAACGGTTTAAATGCCGGAAACTATACCCAATTACTAACAGACATCACCGGATGTACGAATCCGACAAATATAACGCTCACATCTTCAGTGCCAACAATTACGTCTGTTAGTGCAACTTCACCCGTGTGCTCAGGGAGTCAAGTTGTTTTTACCATCACAGGTACGGCCAATGCCACAGTAACTTACTACATTAATTCAGGCGCCAATCAAACTGTAACGCTCAATGCTTCCGGAACCAGAACTGTCACGGTCAACTCAGTTACAGCAACCACTACCTTAACAACAGTTTCTGTTTCAACCGGGTCTACGTGCACTATTCCAATTATGCGCACCAAAACCGTCAACCTCAAACCGGCATCTACGCTTGTTTTGACTTCGGCTGCCACTACTGAAAATCAAACAGTTTGTGAAAACTTACCCATAACAACCATTCAATACACAGTAGGAGGGAGTGCAACCACAGCAGCGGTAACCGGATTGCCCAATGGCGTTACCGGAACATTTGCTTCAGGTGCTTTAAGCATTAGTGGTAGTCCTTCACAAACCGGAACTTTTAATTATGTTGTAACCACTTCGGGTGGTTGTTCGCCAGATGCTACTCTGAACGGAACCATTCGTGTAACAGTACTTCCGGCTGCCACGATTAGTTATCCATCTACGCCTTATTGTAAATCACTCACCACGGCCCAAGCGGTTGTTCGAACCGGTACTGCCGGCGGAACCTACAGCGCTGCTCCAGCCGGATTGAC